>NZ_CP157278.1:0-604969 GCF_040026395.1 Pedobacter lusitanus | reverse complement strand
CTAATATTTTTCAACCCGAATGTTCCTTATACTGTTCAGGCGCTTTCTGACGATACAACAGGATACTTCTGCATCTTCACTGAATCTTTCTTCACTGAAAAAATCAGGGGGAGCCTGAATGAACTGCCTATGTTTCATATAGGAGGGAAGCCTGCCTACTTTTTAGATGATACACAAGAACAGTTTGTAGCTGGCATCTTTGAAAAAATGCTGGAAGAAATCAACTCTGATTATGTGTTCAAATATGATCTGCTACGCAATTATGTTACTGAATTAACTCATTATGCACTGAAATCAGAACCTTCGGAGAATTTATATCAGCATCCAAATGCACAATCCAGAATCACTGCTGTTTTTACGGAGCTATTAGAGCGTCAGTTTCCTATTGAAACACCTTCTCAGAGATTTGCACTTCGCTCGGCTAAAGACTTCGCAGAAAAGCTCGCAGTGCACGTAAATCACTTAAACAGGTCTATCAAGGTTACTACTGGTAAAACAACAACAGATCTGATCTCTGAGCGTGTACTGACAGAAGCCAAGTCTTTACTGAAACACACAGACTGGAATATTTCTGAAATTGGCTACTGCCTGGGTTTTGAAGAAGCAGCGCATTTTAATAACTTTTTCAAGAAACAGACCGCCTACACACCAGGTCACTTTAGGAATGTTTGATTTTAACAATATCTAAAAGGATTTGATAATTGACACCCAAAGCTGAAATCAGGCTGGCAACAGGCATATCTGTTTTTCCAGGTAATTTTGGCCTTCTTTATATCGGAACGGAATAAAAAAAACGAATTAGTGGATTGCTGCTGCAAGCTAAAGCAAAAGGCCCGGACAATTGACATGTTCAGGCCTTTTACAGGGAAATAAGAAAGTTCTTGACAAGGGTAGTCTGTCGTTTATTCCATTGCAGGTACACCCATGTTTACCCATTCTTCTTTAGCCGGGCCATATACTCCGGGAACAGGTAAACCTACCATACGCATAATTACCGTCATCTGGCCACGGTGATGTGTCTGATGGGCAACAAATACAGACAATACCTGGCCCTTAGTCCAAACCTGTCCATACATATCCACTTTATCACTTAAAGTAGAGTCAGTCCATTTAGATTTTACTCTTTTTAGCAGAATGGTGTTGTATTCCTGGTAAATCTTAATAATTTCTTCAAAGCGCTCTGGTATTGGCAGTCCATTAAGCGGGCTTTCGGTCATCAGGCCAGCATGTGATCCCATTTCAGGAATAGTTTGGGTAATGTGCCAGGCTAATCTGTCAAGAGCTCTTACATTTTCGTGGATTTTGATGGATTTAGTTTCATCCGTAATGTTTCGGAATATTTGAAGTGTACTACTCTCTTCGTTCTTCCAGTCATTTTCGAAATCTTCAATACTACGGTACATAGGGGTAAGGTTTAAAATTTAATGTTTTTCAATTTGTTTATCGGGTGGTAAATCCCAGTAAATACGGCTTGAGTTTAGGCGGTAACAAGATAGCAAAAATTGAATTTTATCATATACTAAACAGGAATAATAAAAAAAAGACAAATTATTTTGTGAATTTATTTGTATCAAGTCTAAATAATGTGAATCTTTGCATTATAATAATACATGTTAATGCAAAACATAACCGTAGCACCTTCAGTTGATTTATTAGAAGTATTCCAAACCAGGAATGGGTCTGTTTTTCAGTCGGACTCTCAGAATTGCTGGTATGTTAATTTCGCAGGACATCATAATCGTTTCGACTACCGTTCGATTATGAAACTCAGAAAAGCCATTTACGGTATCGATATTGAGGCTTTATTACTGAGCTCTGATAAAGCACCTGATCTGGAGATCGTTTTTATCTGCGCCTGTGATCATTGTTATGTATTAACCTTATTAGAAATCATTGCCTTCAAAGAACTCATAGAAGGTACCTTTGTCATGCTGGAACTCAACCGTATTTTACACGACAGAATTTATCGCCTGATGGCCTAATCTTTCTTTAGACTTAGAATCTTTCCATATTTCTCTTAAATGCAATAAAGTTGATTTATAGCACTACTTTTGTCATACGATATAGGTAATAATTAATTTATAATCATATGAAAGACATCATCCGCGTTAAGTGTTTGCTTTCTACTGAAGTAGAAAAACTCTTAAATCAACAAATAAAAAAAGAAGCTCAATCTTCATCAGCATATTTAGCAATGGCATCATGGTGTAACCAACACGGTTACGATTTTTCGTCTGATTATTTCTTTAAACAATCAGACGAAGAAAGACAACACCAGCTTAAAATCTATAAATATGTTTTAGATATGGGCGGTACTGCTATCTCTCCTGAAGTAGCTAATATCAAATTGGAATACAACTCTTTCAGAGAAGTCTTTGAAGAAGCTTTGGATCAGGAAATCAGTGTAACCCAGTCTCTTAAAAATATTGCAGCTAACTGCCATAAAGAACAGGATTATGTTACTGTTGAATTCTTAAACTGGTTCTTTAAAGAACAACGTGAAGAAGAATACAAAGCAAGACGTGCCCTTGAATTGTTTGACGTTATCGGTGAAGAAGGTACAGGCAGATGGCAAATTGACAAACATGTGGGTACTATTGTTTACGACAGCGAAGCATAGTTTGAAATATATATATATCAAACCGGTTATCACCTCGATAACCGGTTTTTTTATGCCCGTATTTTGAATATCCGGTATTGCAGAATTTTATAGATTGCTGTTAAATAACAGGCTGGCAGGTCTGGTTATTAAAATTTTAACCGGAGCCGACTGATCTGTCTTACATATTAATAATACAGTTTTTTTTGATAAGTAATAAGCCGGGTTTCTTTTTTTTGCTGAAGATAATTGAGTGCATGAGCATAAATCTGATCAAACTGGCGGTTTCCTTTAAACTTTTTATGAGCCTTTTTGATAAATCTTTCCAATCCATTCAGATCAGAACCAAAATCAACTTTGTCATTGACAATCAGAAAAGCTACCGGATTTTGTACCGTATCGGCATAATTGATGTAATTCTGATTGTATCTGTGTTTCAATAACTGGCTCAGGGTATAATCTTTTATCAGGCAAATCTTTTTCAGCAATGCATCCTGTTTCTTCTGAAAATGAATCAGAGAGTTTGTAGCAGCAGATCCATTTACTTTATATGTTCTGGAAAAGCTATCAGTATGTATCGTCTTATTTCCCTGATCATTAATAAAAAACACAGTAAAGTCATTGAAAGATGAACTTATTGCATAAATCTGCTGTTCTGCCGAATAGATATGAAAAGTAATTTCTTTTCCATTTTCAAGCACAATGGCTGAATCTTTTTTCTTGTATGCTCCATCTATAGTAACTGTACTCAGATAGATCTTTTCACCGATCCCTGTTTTGGGATAAACTGATATTTTCTGGCCTCCGTTTGAACATGCGGAGACCAGAAAATATACTATTAGTGATAGCAGGATTATTGTTTTACCCATTTTTCGTAAACCTGACGACTCCAGCTTGATTCTCCTGTGCCACCTGAACCTATATAACCGTAGGCCAGATTAAAAGTACCTGTTGCTGCATCATATGAATTATTATAACCAGATATCTTCCACTGACCCTGTCCGGGCTGATCAGCACTGGCTGGATTATTAATCCAACCTGCTGCACTTGCTTCAGGATGGTCTGCAGTGAAAAAACCGGAGTTTAATCCGCCTGGTGTAGCGCCAGAAGCTTTATAACCTGTAAGTTTTGAGCCATCTACTGTAAATTCGATAGCATAATTTGAACTTCCCAAATCTCCAAGTGGAGCAGATACACTCTGTTTACCGGTAGTAACCAGTTTTTTAACAACATTTATTGCTCTCCCTGCTGTAGGATGGAAAAACCAGCCGGTAACTTTATAATCACCTTCGTAAGCATTTTTAGCTGTTACCCGATAAATCCCGGTGCTATAGTTACCACTTACTGTTCCTGATGATGCTGTTCTGATCGTTACTCCCAATGCATATGATTTGGTAAAATCAAATGAGGCGGTTTTCAGTTTGATCAGGAAAGTACCGGTTTTTGTTCCTTTGGGAATACTGACATTGTTAGCTGCAACAATGTAGAGCTCCTGGGGAAGTGGTGTGTATGATGTGTTCAGCGCAGTATTGTATTGCGTAACTGCAAGATTATTAACTTCTACATTTACCGTTACGTCTTCCGGAGTTCCGTTTACACCGGTATAGTTTAGCGTTACCGGAAAATCAACTACATCCTGAGCAGCAAATGAGCGGCTTGTAATGGAATAAATAGTTGACGTTGATCTTGCAGGCAACTGAAGTTCTACAATTCCGCTTGATCCGCCATCGGCAAATACGCCCTCTTCCTTTGTGCAGGAAGAGGTTATTATGGAGGCAATCAGTGCGATAGTCGTGTATTTGCTTATATATCTTTTCATTTTATCATTTGTTAGGTTAATTCATTAATTGAGATCCCAGAAGATCGGACTGGAAAATGCATTATTGATCTGTGGTGTATTGGGATTCAGGTTGTATTCGGTTTGTGGGTAAATATCACGTACCGGCAGCTTATCAGGTCTTGAAGAGGCAGAAGAGATAGAAACAAAAGTGGTTGTAGCTGATCCGTTAGCTTGTATTTTCGGGTAGGTTGTCCTTCTGAAATCTGACCAGGCTTCAAAGCTGTTTATCGTATTGGATGCGATATATTTTTGAGTAATAATAGCTTCCAGACGCTGCTCTTTACTTCCGGCCAGCTCATAATTAGCCAGATAATTTCCAGCATTTGCTGTCTGATATGCTTTGGCATCAGCCGATGGGTTCTGCCCACTTTCAATCACGTTACTGACATTGGTTTCCAGATACTGATAAGAAGCCAGGATACCTTTATCAAAGTTAGATTTTGCATCGCCTGATAAGATATGACCATTCAATGCTGCTTCGGCCAGTAAGAAGTAAATATCAGATGCCAGGAAAACCGGAACTCCAAAAGCGCGTCCTTTCAGTACCCCAATAGTATTGGACGCGGCTAATCCTGTGCCAGTTCCGGTAAACCAGGCCGAATAGGTAGGTATTGCACCAGGATTGTTTTTCTCATCTCCAAGCTGACCAGTTGGTGTAGATGGGAAGTTTCTGTAAATCAGCGCACCTCTTTTAGCATCAGTTAGTAGGGGACCATTGTAAAAAGTATATATATATTTTGATGGGATATAATAGGTAGCTGCACTGCTTGCTGAACCGGTTACGCTACTATGGTAATAACTCCAGAAAGGGTTTTGTTTGGATGCGGCGTTATAACCCGGATTAACCAGTGCATTTTCCAGCAGAAAACCTTCTGTGGAAAAGGTGGTATAAGCACTGCTTACAAAGTTATTAATGGAAGAACCCTCTGCACGGACCAGTATTCTCAGTTTGATATTGTTGGCAAACTGAATCCACTTGGTCAGATTCCCACCAAATAGCACATCAGAAGAACCGTTAAGGGCTGTAACTGTTGTTCCGGCATTACCAGCATTACTTTTTATTTTAGCAATCGCATCGTCCAGTTCTTTAACCAGGTTCTGATAAACCGAAGTGGCACTGTCAAATTTTGGAGCTACGTTCTCAGCTCCCTGTAATGCATCTGTATAGGGAACATCGCCATAGGCATCTACTAATTTCTGATAATTATATACTCTGCCTATATGAGCTATAGCATTGAATAATGCTTGCTGGGGATCATTCTGAGAACTGGTAATTATGTATTGATAGTCTTTTAAATTGCCAAATACGTTATCCCATAGTGAATTATTGGACGCGGAAGTGAAGTTATAGGAGTAAGTATCGCTAAAACCACTTACACCTCTGCCTGGTAATTGGTAACCGACAATAAAAGAAGCATAGGTATTGTAGGTTATTGTATTTGCAGCTGTCACAGTAAGGGCATTGGGTAAAATCAGTGCCGGTTTCACTGTTGAGCCTGTAGCACTGTTTGGATTATTGTTAATATCCAGATCTTTCTTGCAGCCTGTAAGGGAACTGAATAAGACCAGCAGAGTGAATATGTTAAAGTATTTTTTCATGGTCTGATGTTAAAGGGTTACGGATAATGTTGCGCCAAAATATCTGGTAGGCGGTGTTTGTGACAGTGTAGAGACACCAACTGCATTGTTATCGTTTGCACTGTAATCAGGATCTGTGTATTCATTGGATTTGGGAACCCACAACAGCAGATTTCTGCCCTGTACGCTAATTGTAACCGCTTTGACCGCTTTAATATTGGTTAATAGGCTTTTAGGTAGATTATAGGCTAAAGAAAGTTCTCTCCATTTCCAGTAATTTCCAGAATACACATAATTACTTGAGATACTTCTGTTCGGTGCACCACTGGTCCAGAAGCCGGTTCCTCCATCAGAAATCGTAACGCTGTTATTCGCTACATAGGTTCCGGTAGCAGGATCCAGATAGGATGAATTTGGAAATACAAAACGCTCTCTGTTATAATAAGTACTTCTTGCTGATGCGCCGGCAAAATCAAGGTTATTACCCAGGGATATGGAAGCTACTTTATAACCTCCTCTGTATTCGAAAAGAGTTGATAATGTAAAATCTTTCCAGGTAACCTGCATATCAAGACCAAGACGGTACTTTGGTGAGGTATTACCCAGGTTCTGTGACTGAGGAGCTTTTGAAGGATATCCGGTATTGGCATCTACGATAACACGGCCCTGATCATCCCGCAGATAGTCAGTTACTATGATTGAGTTGACCTGCTGGCCTTCAACGGCATAGATTACACTACTACTGTTGATACTGATTGTTTTTAAGGTAGGATGCAGAGACTTCAGGAGATTTTTATTACTGGTGAAATTACCGCCGACTACTAATTTCCAGTCATGTGATCTGACCGGGGTAATATGCAGGGATGTTTCCAGACCTTTATTGGTTACTTCTCCGGTATTGATCAGATAACTTGAAAAGCCTGTGGATACTGGTATACCAGCATAAATAGCCTGACCTTTAGTACTGGTGTAATAATAGCTCAGACTGGCATCAATGCGATTATCCAGCAGTCTGAAATCAGTTCCAAGTTCATAACCGTTAGTGGTTTCCGGTTTCAGATTTTTTGAAGCCAGGGTGCCGCTTTGTGTAAAATATGTGCCATTGGTAAAGCCTGTGACAGAATTAAATACAGGATCAAGACTGTAAGGGCCTATATTCACCAATCCGGTTTTGGATACAGCTCCTCTGATTTTCAGATAATTGATATACCTGGTTTCCTTTAACTGCGGGAATGCATCTGATACAACAAATGATAAGTCTGCAGAAGGGTAGAAAAACGATCTGTTTTCCTGACTTAACAGTGATGTCCAATCGTTTCTTCCGCTGAGGTGAAGATAAAGGTAATCTTTGTAACCAATTGTGGCATCGGCCCATAAGCCATATAATTTACTCTTATAATTACCTTCTGAAGCATCGGCCACTCCTGTACGGTTACCTACATTGTAAAGGCCTGGAATAATAAGTCCGTTAGCTCCAACACCTACATCTTTAGATGTTTTATTGACAGAAGATGCACCCAGAATTAAATTGAGGGAGAAGTCCTTAATGTCCTTTTTGATATTGACCAGGAAATCATTGCTGAATCTTGAAGTTTGATTGGCATCATCTGATACAGTTCCTGCAAAATTTGTTTTACCTAATGATTGTGAATAATCGGTATATATACCTATAGCATTACTTGTTTTTTGAGTATAGTAACGATTCGACAGACCAGCTCTGTAGGTGAAGTTTAACCATGGGAGCGGAGTCCATTTCAATTCTACTTTTCCCGTTAGATAGGAGTTTTTGGATTTCTGACGGTTATTGGCAGCATCCCAGTAAGGACTCAGGTAAAAAGGGCTGTAAAAGCCATCAAGAGTTGCATATTTATTATTCTGCCAGTCCTTGTAATCCAGTATTGGGATATTTGCCGGAACGTTAATCAGATCTGCATATACAGTAGAGGTAGCGCTGGTAATATCATAATTATTCTCTACATAGTTGGCCGAATAATCTATATTGAATGTAGGAATGATTTTTCTGGTTCCGTTAAACCTCAGTGATGTTCTGGTATATTTATCGCCAGGTGTTGTTCCTCTGCCATTCAGGTATTGAGCAGCAACATAAGTAGTTGATTTGGTATCTCCCGAAGAGACCGAGAAATCAGTCTGATTGCTCAGGCCGGTTTGCCAGAAATCATTTCTGTCTGTTCTTGGGGAATAAAGAGCCTGCTGCTGCTCTCCGTTGGCCAGCGGGAATCCAAGTGGTCTTAAACTACCATCAAATGCAGGACCATATTGCTGATTCTCGGTAGGACTGAAAATCTGGGCGTCAGCTGTTGACCCGGCACCAAATCTGGTTTGGAGTTTAGGGAAGAAACTGACTTTTTCCAGAGTTGTGGTATTGGAGAAACGGATAAGTGGTTTTCCGTCCTTGCCTTTTTTAGTTGTGATCAGTAAAACTCCATTAGAGGCTTCAGAGCCATATAGGGTAGCTCCGGCAGCTCCGTTTAATACAGAAATTTCATCTACATCTTCGGGGTTCAGGTTACCAAGTATGGAACTGGGAACAACAACGTTGTCCACAACGACAAGTGCTGTATTATCACCCGTAAGAGAGCGGTTACCTCTTAATACTAACCTGTAATTTGGATTTACACCACTTGTAATCGCATTTGCCTGTAAGCCGGCAATCTTACCGACCAGTCCCCCGGCAATTGTAGGGGATTTGCCGCTGGTTAGCTCTTCGCTATTAATCCTGGTTGCCGTATAACCCTGCTCTTTAGGTTTACGAAGGATACCTCCGGCCGAAACTACGACTTCGTTGAGGTTGTTATCATCAGGAACCAGGCTAACGTCAATGGTAGTTTTTCCGTTTAGTTTGTATCCATATCTTTTAAAACCTATAAAACTGATAATCAGTATATCCGAAGGTTCTGATCTTTTGATAGTGAATGTGAACCTTCCATTTGCAGCTGTTGTAGCTCCCAGATTGGTGTTTTTTAATTTTATACTTACTCCGGGTAAGGGTAAGCCATCCTCCTGCGAGGTTATTATTCCGGTGATTGTTTTTTCTTGTTGTGCCTCTGCAATAGTTGTTGTAGCAAGTATAAACAGGAATATAAAAAGTTTAAGTAGAGTCTTTCTCATTGCATAGTGTTAGTAAAGTTTGGGGTGTAGTCTTCCAGGTCGTTTATTGAACTAAATGACTTTATTGATAAACTGAAATGTTAATTTGTTATGCTAACCCCAACAATGACGAGCTGAAGGCACATCAATGAAATTCTCTCCATACAGGGGTATGGAATATGTATTTATAATTTTCATTATATTTGTTTTGGTGGTTAAACATTAATTCGCATTTATGGTCACGTAACCGTGGTATATCACTTTCATAAGGAGCGGGCTCTAACCGCTCCTTATTGTTTTACGGTATCGTTTTTTTGAAATTTTAAGAATTGTAATTTATTGCATAATACTCCTTTCTGAAAGGGTGAATAATATTAACTGATTTTTCAGGCAGGGGATGAATTCTCCATCGAAAGGGTATTCATACTTATCTTTATTACTTGCGCAATAATAAGGAATTAGCACCTTGTCGCGGACAGGTTGCTAAGACATCGATGGGCCTTTCCCTCCGTCTTTCTTGATAAGAATTATAATTTTAAGAACTGATTGTACGTAATAAATATTTATTTACGAACGGTATAAATAGCTATTTGGATTTTGCATCAAAAATTTCTGCAAGTTTGTTATGCAGAGCTTCTTCTCTTAATCCTTTTGCGATAATTTTGCCGGAAGGATCAATCAGGAAGTTTGATGGTATAGATCTGATTCCATATAATTTTGCCACAGCATTATCCCAGAATTTCAGATCGGAAACCTGCGTCCAGGCTAGTTTATCATCTTCAATAGCTTTTAGCCATGCCGCTTTTTTTCCTGGCTGGTCCAGTGAAACACCCAGCACAGTAAATCCTTTGTCTTTATACTGGTTGTAAGCACTAACTACATTGGGGTTTTCCTGTCTGCAGGGACCACACCATGATGCCCAGAAGTCTACCAATACGTACTTCCCTTTGAAGTCTGATAATTTCACTGGTTTATCGTTAACATCATTCTGCGTGAAGTCTATAGCCTGCAATCCGACTTTTGTCTTTTTTGCTGCCTCAAAGTAGCCTGCTATGCTTTTTCCGGTACTGGTCTCTCTGACTTTTGGTGAAAGAGCCTGAAACAGTTGTTCTGCATCAGAGTGAACTTTGTCATTTGTAGCTAACTGAGACAGCACTACAATACTTATGTATGAATCCGGGTTATTACGTGCGTAATCAAGATAAATAGGGGTTAGTCCTGCTGAAATATTTTCATAACGCTTTTCAAAACTATCTATAAAAGCTTTATCTTTTTTCTGTTCGGGAGTGAATTTAGCATATTCAGCATTGAGTATGTCAATCTGATCCTGAACTGTTTTTGACTGGGATTTGAGTTTGCTGTTGTCTCTATTGATCAATGAACCGTTTATTGTGGCTTTTTTTAGTGAGTCAGTTGCAGCTACTTCAATGTTGCCTGATTCCAGATAAAAGGGAAGTGCATCACTTTTAACTCCCTTTACATTTGATTTTTTGTATAAAACACCTCTGGCTGGATCTTTAATTTTGCCATTGAAAGTAAATGTGCCTTTTGCTGCTATCGCAGAGTCCAGAACACTCTTTCCGTCTGCAATGTAGTTCAGGAAAATTTTATCCCCTGGCTGCAGGCTTTTAATTTCTCCTTTTATGCTAAATGGTTGTTGAGCAAACAGGGCAAATGGGAGCAGGGCTCCGGCGGCAAGTAGTGTAGTTTTTTTTATCATAGGTAATATTTTTAGGTGGTTCATCAGCAAAGGTAAATAAATACTATAAAATTAGTATACTTTATTTTGATATTTCTTTTTTTAAGTAATTTGACCTGGATTGTCCCGTAATTAGAAATAAAATAATTAACTGACAGTAAGTTACGATTGTTTTTATTCTTTTAAAAACCAGGGCAATCAGATCTGACGTAGGTTTAGTTAGCTATCAGTTAAGCATATCAAAAGATATTTTTAACTGACTTGTAAGGTTCTGTGTTTTTTAACGACTAAAAGATAAAAGAAGATTTATGAAAACTATATTAAACTCCATGGTGCTTTTATTGTTGTTTTTCTCTGGCTACAGTCAAAATAAAACCACAAAAAACCCTTATTATTCCAGAACAGATACCACTGTATTAAAGGTAAGTAACACCGTATGGAAAAAGATTCTTCCGGCCGAGCTTTATGCGGTTGCCAGGACGGGGGCTACCCAGCAGGCTTTTACCGGCAGTCTCTGGAATTCGGAACGTAAAGGAACTTATTACTGTGCTGTTTGCGGAAATGCCCTGTTCAA
Organism: Pedobacter lusitanus; assembly: GCF_040026395.1. Classification (NCBI taxonomy): domain Bacteria; kingdom Pseudomonadati; phylum Bacteroidota; class Sphingobacteriia; order Sphingobacteriales; family Sphingobacteriaceae; genus Pedobacter; species Pedobacter lusitanus. Next base: position 593,571 of record NZ_CP157278.1, on the reverse strand, counting down.
GTCTGATGCGAAGTTTGCAAGTACCTGCGGATGGCCCAGTTTTTTCGAGCCTGTCAGAAAAAAAAGTACGGTATACAGAGAAGATAATTCTCTGGGTATGCAAAGAACAGAAGTGCTGTGTGCACGTTGTGGTTCACATCTGGGACATATCTTTGATGACGGGCCGGCACCAACGCATAAGCGCTTCTGTATGAATTCAGTATCTCTTGACTTTGAACCTGATGGCTTAGGCAGATAACCGGATCTATTTGTTAACTGTTCTTAATGCTTTTTTCAGGATATAAGCGGTTTCTTTAGAGCCGCTTTCCTTTTCCCATTTTGCAGTGGTTGCGATCACAAAATCCGGCCGGGTTTTGCTGGCATCATTCAACCAGTTGCCAACACTATCCTGTACGTATTTTGACGGATCTGATTTTAATGGTTCTAAAATAGTAAGACCTAATACCGGATTGTCTTTCAACTGGTCTATATGATTACACCAAACTCCTCTTGGACGTGTCGCTTCAGTGCTGAAGCGCCTGATGTTTTCATCAGCCATCGTGGTCCACCCGGACAGGATATGAATACTCTGAATAAGGTTTTGTGTAATAGGCTGTCTGACTGCCATCCAGCATATTTCCCTTACACCAAAATGTTGATCGGCAGCAAACGGTTGTATCGCATCAAGGACCTGCAAAATTGATAAGTCTGTATTTTTACCAATCATATAGGTAGCCCAGCACCGGACTAAATCAGCCTGATGTTGCGCCATCAGCTCAAATATCTCCTGGTCCTCATGAATAGCCGCCTGTTTCAAAATGGTTGTTCCTATAGTCTCATTGATCGTATTTACAGTTTGTTTTTTGAGCTGGGTGATCTGTTGAATCACCGGTTCAAAATATAATATTCTTGCAGTCTGAGTTAGAAAATTCTGTAGCAGAAATTTCTGATCAACAGCTAACCACTCTACTAAATTGGCAGTTTCTATAAATCCGGAATTTAGCTGTTCTAAAATGTCCCGGGGAATATCTTTAGTTGATCTGGCTCCTTTGCGTTTGGCTGGTTTACTCATTGCTAGTCCTTGCTGATTTGTTTATTTTATCTGTTTTGCAAAGATTTATAAAGATATTGTAGACCTACAATACCGCATATTTTTATCCCATAGGACCGGAAAAGACATTTGTATGAAATCCAGAGAGATAGCAGAAGAAAATAAAATTTGTCCATTAGAAATGGCAGTGAATACAATTAGCGGAAAATGGAAAATCCCGATTGTCTGGCAGATTAATGAAGGAAAGAAACGTCCGAGTGAATTCCTTAGAGGAATTGCAAAAGTAGACAGAAGAGTATTAAATCAGCAGCTGAAAGAAATGGAACAGGATGGGATTCTGAGTAAAGCTGTCTTTAATGAGCTTCCACCCAGAGTCGAGTATGCATTGACCGATCTGGGAGAGAAGCTTGTAATTGTTTTATGGTCATTAAATGACTGGGGTAAATTATTGATTGAAAAGAGTTAGATGGAAACCGGGCGGGAGAAGTGCATACTGGAAATGATATAGCCGCTGTTTAAATATAACCTGTGTGCATCGTTTCTGGTTGGGCCACTATCCAGCTCAACTTTATTCATTCCTGTTGCTTCAGCTTCCTCATGAATATATTTCAGCAATGAAGCAGCATAACCCTTACCACGATAAGTTGGTAGCGTAAACAAGTCATCAATGTATATAGTCTTACCTGTAAAAAGCTTTTGTACATAACGGTATCCGGCAAAAGCGGCAATCTCCAGGTTGTCCAAGATATAAATCAGGTGAAAACCATCCTCCATCATTTCCGATACGACTTCTTTATAGGTTTCATTACTTAAATTGGTACGGAATGTACTTAGTATAGTCCAGAAGGCGGACAAATCGTCTGTTGGTTTTAATCTTAAAATTTCCATAATATACTATAAGGTTTCTTTAGAAAGGTAATGATCTATACTCCATTTATAAACAGGGACACAGGCCAGCAAAAGACTTGCTCCGCCAGCTGTAAATACAGAATAATTAAAAGGGGCTTTTATACCGGTAAAAATAGCCATACAAAGTCCGAAAGTGATGGTTAACAGGAAACTGCCTTGAGCGGCTAGTCTTGTTTTATAACCTGTAATCAGTAATATGGCAAAAACTACCTCTGCCAGGGTAGCAATGAGGCCCATGAATCCGGCGGCAGATTTATTTAAAAACGGCAGCAGGATATTCGTGTAACCAACAAAGTTACTCCAGTTACCCCAGGCAATGTTAGGTGTACCTGCTGGTCCTAAAATTCCCAGCCGGTCTAAAACAGGAAGGATATAACTGATGCCCAGTGCTAAACGCAAAAATAATTGAGGCAGTGAAAATTCGTTTTTCATTTTCTTGATTTTATGATTCAAAATTACGCCAGGATATCACCCGCTTAATGTACCAGATTTGTATAATGCAATAGTCCAGATTTCAGGACCAATAATCAGGCTATACTGATGACGTATAAAGCTATATTGGCATCCGGAAATTTGTATATTTAAAATCAGTAGTTTTATAATTTAATAAGTTCTTATGATAAATATAACAGATGCTTCCCTTTAAAACTCTGATAGTAATTGATGAAAGCAGTACTATAGCTATATATAGACAAATAGCTGATCAGTTAATTGTTATGATCAGAGATGGAGTGATGAAGCCGGGTACATTTTTGCCCAGCACCAGAGAGATGGCTGCTTTACTTGATAAACATCGTAATACGATAGTTGCTGCTTATGAGGAACTGATTACGCAGGACTGGATTGAAACACTACCCAGAATTGGGATCAGAGTCTCATTAAATCTGCCGGTAATCAAGCCGAGATCTTTTCAGGAAAGCGGAAAAAAACTGACCTATTCGAGCCCTGCAAAATTCAGTTTTAAGCAAAATATTCCCGGCTTGACAACCAGCGCTTATTCGCTAAAGCGTTCATCAATCATTATTAATGACGGTTTCCCTGATGCTGATCTGGCTCCTTATGATGGGATGCTTAAAGAATACCGTAAATTACTCAGAGGTGCAAAGATTAAAAAGTTAATGTATCTCAAAGATTTTGGAGGTACAGCGGCGCTGAAAGAGTCTACTGTTCATTTTCTGAATAATTCCAGAGGTCTGAACATCTCAACTGATAATTTATTGATCACCAGAGGCGCGCAGATGGCTATCTATCTTGCAGCTGCGATGATTCTTAAACCAGGAGACAATGTTCTGGTTACTGACCCTAACTATTTGATTGCTGATAGTGTATTTAAACAAATGGGAGCGAATCTTATCCGTGTACCGGTAGATGAAGACGGAATGGATATTGAAGCCGTGGAGATTGCTTTAAAAAGCTTTAAGATTAGTTTGCTATATGTTATTCCTCATCACCATCATCCAACAACGGTAACAATGAGTCAGTCCCGAAGGACTAAACTGCTTGAACTGATAAAATCATATCAGTTACCAGTCATTGAGGATGATTACGATTATGATTTTCACTACGGTAATAGTCCGGTTCTTCCGCTTGCAAGCTCATCACATGACAGTAATGTAATCTATATTGGTTCTTTTACCAAACTTTTAGCACCGTCATGCAGGATAGGCTATTTAATAGGACCTGCTGATTTTATTATTCAGGCCACGAACTTAAAACGCATGATTGATTTAAGAGGAGATACGCTGATGGAAGAGGCTTTATCTGTGATTATCAATAGTGGTGAACTTGACAGACATATCAAAAAATCAAAGAAGATATATAGTGAACGCTGTGATCAGACTGCGCTGGTTATCAAAGATCAGCTTGCTGATGTGGTAGATTTTACAAAACCGCAGGGAGGACTGGCACTCTGGCTGAAATTTAACGCTGATTATCCTTTGGCTGATGTGATTCCAAAAGCACAGTCATTAGGCTTAATCCTAGTTGGAGGAGCATATTATCAGGGCACAGACCAAAAACACAATGGTATAAGGTTTGGATTTGCTTCGTTAAAGGAAGCTGAAATGTATCGTGCTGTTGAGCTCCTTCATAGCATTACAGTTCTTTCAAAAAAGCAATAAAAAAACCGGCCATATATTACTATATGGCCGGTCTCATTAAATAAGTTATATATTTTATTTTTGTTCCTGTTCTGCTTTTTCCTTTGCAGCAGCTTCAGTTTTAGCTTTCTTTTTGAAGAATCCTCTTAGCAGGAAGTTGTGCTGTAAAGCTTCCATATTCTCATCCAGCTTTTTAGTGCTTGATTCCAGGTTACTTACCGTGTTTTTTAATTTGGCAGCAGTCTGCTCGTCATTCAGTAAAACACCAACGGCATTTTTATCTGAGTTCAGCTTATTACTGGTCACCTTTAGGTTATTTGTCATTTCTGAAGCTGATGCTGCTGTATTCTGCAGACTTTTAACTGCTGTTTTCAGACTTGCAAATACTGTGGTATCAGTTAGCAATTCGTTGGTCAAAGTACCTTTGGTATTCAGTTTAGAAGTATATTGGGCAACTGCCGATGTTACTCTTGCTGTACTCGCCGAAGCATTTTCCAGGTTAATTGTCATCTGACGTAAACGTCCGGCCATCGCTGTATCTGCCAGTAAAGTTCCTAAGGTTCCTTTTCCTGCAAGCATATCAGTCGTTACTTTTTTGAAATCATCTGTAATAGCAAGAATATTTTTATTGTTGGCCTGTAAGGTCTTCATAATATCCTCAGGACCTAAAGCTGTAGCCACATTGATACGGTCTCCATCTTCAACCTGTGGGGCATCACCCTGACCCGGCAGGATTTCAATCATCTTATTACCGATAAAACCTTCAGACCCTTGTTTAGCTACTGAATTCTTATGGATGTATTTTTGTGCAGCCTGCTCAATATGCATGGTAACTTCTACCTGTGCATTACCGTAAAAGTTGATTTTACTGACAGTCCCGATTTTTACTCCCGAAAAGAAGATATTATTACCAGCCTGGATACCATTAACGTTGTTGAAAATAGCTTTTAAGGTAATACTACTTACAAATCGTTTTTGCTTTCCGCCTAAAGTTAGTACTCCGGCGATGAATATAACAAGTCCGATAAAGATGAAAATTCCTACAACTATTGACCTTTTGTTTTCTGTAGCGCTCATTTATTGTGTAAAATTATAATTGTAAAAAGATTGAACACGTTCGTCTTTGCTTGCAAAGACTTCGTCAAATGTTCCCTGTATAGCAAACTGACCATCCAGCAACATAGCAATTCTGTCGCCAGTTTCTTTAGCACAGGTTAAATCGTGTGTAATAATGATAGATGTTGTTTTGTATTTTTCCTGAACTTCATTGATCAGGTTATTAATTTCGATACAGGTGATAGGGTCAAGGCCGGCAGTGGGCTCATCATAAAGCATGATCTCCGGTCTCAGAATTAAAGTACGTGCAATACCGATCCGTTTACGCTGTCCGCCGGAAAGTTCTGAAGGCATTTGTTCTATCGTTTGTGACAAACCAACGGCATCCAGTACATTTTCAACTTCATGATTAATCTGCTTACGTCTCAGATTTCTGGAGTTTCTTACCAATGGAAATTCAAGATTCTGACGTACAGTCATACTATCATATAAAGCACTGTTCTGAAAAGAAAATCCCACCTTAAGTCTTAATGCCATCAGCTCTTTAGTACTTAAATGCTCTACTTTTAAACCCAGCACATCTACATCACCCTGATCGGGAAGGAGCAGACCTGAGATAACTTTAATCAATACCGATTTTCCTGTACCTGAGCGTCCCAGTACAACCAGGTTTTCTCCCTGATATACTTCCAGATCTACACCTCTTAATACCTGCAGGTCCCCAAAAGCTTTCTTTAAGCCTTTGATTGAAATAACAGCATTATTTCTGTCTATTGCTTTCTGTTGTCTGATCATAATTAACGGAAAGCATTTACAATTTGAACAATAATAATTTCTTCAACAAAGATCAGGAACATCGCTGCAACAACCGCCGAATTGGCTGCTCTTCCAACTCCCTCAGTACCTTTTGATGAATTATATCCATGATAGCATCCAACTACACCAATGGTAAAGCCAAAAACGGTTGACTTAAAGGTAGTAGAAAATATATCTAAAAAGCTGATTGTATCAAATACCTGTGAAAAGAACATTGAAAAACTCGTTTGTTCATTACTGTGAACACTTAAAAAGGCGCCCATTAATGCTACACATGCAGTATACATTACCAGTATAGGGATCATAAAGGTAGTGGCTAATATTCTGCTAACTACCAGGTATTTAAATGGATTTGTTGCCGACACTTCCATCGCGTCAATCTGTTCAGTAACTTTCATAGAACCCAGTTCTGCACCCATATTGGAGCCTACTTTTCCAGCAGCAATTAACGCAGTAACCAGCGGAGCTAATGCACGTATAATTGCAATGGAAATCAATGAAGGTAACCAGGAAGTTGCTCCGAAATTTGCCAGTGATGGTCTTGATTGATTCGTAAATACGACACCAGTAATAAAGCCGGTGAGTGAAATGAGTGGCAGGGATTTATAACCTACTTCATAACATTGATGTATAATTTCTTTAAACTCGTAGGGTGGTACAAAGACTTCTCTGAAAAAGCGAGCTACAAATTGATAAGCGTGATATATACCGAAGAACATGCTGTCAAGTTTTTTAGAGATGACATATTTGCGAGGCGTGATATTCGGATTTTCTGTGTTAGGATCCATTCTTTAGGTTTGATGCAGCCAAATATAATTTAAATCAGGGTTTTTATTTGTTCTAATAATATGAAAGCAATAAAACTATAAAATTGTTTTTGTTTTATGCTGACTATAGCTGCATTTTGGTCAAATGTACTACATCAGCAATTATTCACAAGTTGGATTACATTAAAATGACAAAACAATGATGAGGTATTTAAACGAATGGAACGTAAACATAGAGCTATAATCATCAGCTAAAAGAAAATAGCCATCTCAAAAAAATGGACAGCTATTTTCTTTTTCAGATTAGAGATTCATAAAGTACTTCTATAGGATGCAAGGCTTTTTTACTCGTGCCATCCTTAATCTGATGCCGGCAACTTGTACCTGTTGCGGTGATAATCACATTTTCTGCTGCTTTTCTGACCTCAGGAAACAAGACTAATTCTCCAATTTGCATGGATAACCCATAATGTTTCTTTTCATAGCCGAATGAGCCGGCCATACCACAGCAGCCAGAAGGAATCACTTCTACCTTATAATTCTCCGGAAAAGCCAGAATTTGTCTGGAAGCATCCACGGCACCCCAGGCTTTTTGCTGACAGTGGCCGTGAAGTTTAATCAGTTTACTTTCTTTACTAAAACTATCCCGGGAAATATTTCCCGCTGCAATTTCTCCGGCCAGAAATTCATCAACTAACAAGCAGTTTTTAGCTAATTCCTGTGCCATAGATAATTGTGGTAAATCTACCAGATCAACGTATTCGTCTCTGAAAGTTAATATAGCTGAAGGTTCTACACCTATTAGAGGAGTATCACTGGTGATCAGTTTGCTGAGCTGAAATACATTATGCTGAGCAATTTTCTTGGCTTTGCGCAGCAGCCCTTTGGAAATCCATGTTCTTCCGCTCTCCAGATGTTTAGGGATAATAACCTGATAGCCAAGTTTCTCTAATAAAAGAACAGCTTTAATACCAATTTCTGTATCTGAATAATTGGTAAATTCATCACAGAAAAAATACACAGTTTTTTTTGCACCACCAGTCACTGATTTAGCAACAGGCTTATGCTGCATATACCATTTCTTCAAAGTTGTTTTATACAATAATGGGAGAGAGCGTTCTGCTGCAAAACCACAGGTACTTTTAATCAAGCTGTTTATCGTTTGATTACCTATGCTCCAGTTGTATAAACCTGGTGTCAGAGAAGCCAGTCTGTTTATCTGGTTAAAACCGGCTACAATTCTTGTCGTTAACGGAACTCCGTTAGCATCATAATAACCCTGTAAAAATTCAGCTTTAAGTTTAGCCATATCTACATTGGACGGACATTCAGACTTACAACCCTTACAACTGAGACATAAATCCATAACGTCTTTAAGCTCCTGGTGATCAAATCTATTGATTTTAGTAGAATGGGTCAGCATTTCGCGCAGCATATTAGCTCTGGCTCTTGTCGTGTCTTTCTCATTCCTGGTAGCCATGAAAGACGGACACATCGTACCACCAGCCAAATGTGACTTACGGCAGTCTCCTGAACCATTGCATTGTTCAGCATGCTGCAGAATATTCTGATTCTGATAACGGAATACTGTTTTAATCTCTGGCGTCTGCTGATTGGGTTCATACCTGAGCATGGTATCCATGGCAGGTGTATCAGTTATCTTTCCGGGGTTAAATATATGTTTAGGGTCCCAGGTGGCTTTAATCTCGCGGAGCATTTTATAATTACGCGGCCCAATCATTTGTTCTATAAATTCGCCACGCAATCTGCCATCACCGTGTTCTCCACTTAGTGAACCGTTGTATCTTTTAACAAGTCCGGCTATTTCTTCTGCAATTACCCTGAACAGACGATTACCTTCTGCTGTTTTCAGATTTAATATAGGACGCAGATGTATTTCTCCTGAACCTGCATGTGCATAATGAACAGAGAACAGACCGTGTTTTTTAAGGATCTCATTAAAATCACGAATATAGGCAGGCAGATCTTTCACATCAACTGCTGTGTCTTCAATTACAGCAACCGCTTTTTCGTCTCCGGGAAGATTACTCAATAAACCTAAACCAGCTTTCCTTAAGGACCAGATCCTGGACATATCCGGACCAAATACTAAAGGAAAATGATATCCCAGGCCATTTGATCTCATTTCTGCCTCAACTCTTGCTGCTTTTTCCGTAATTTCCTGTTTGTCTCTTCCTGAATATTCCACGACCAGGATTGCAGCAGGATCACCCGAAACAAAAAATCTGTTTTTGGACTGTTCAATATTCTCTTTTGTACATTCAAGAATAAGATGATCTATCAGCTCGCTTACTATCGGACTGTATTTTAAGGCAATCAGATTGGCCATTAGTGCCTCATCAATACTATTAAAATGTATACAGAGTAAGGCTGTTTCATCTTTTAACAGGGGTTCCAGGTTCAGCTTTATTTCTGTCATAAATGCCAGTGTTCCTTCAGAACCGGCAATAAGTTTACAGAAGTTAAAGTCAGGTGTGTCCGCTGTAAAAGGAGCGGAGTCCAGTAAAATATCAATAGCATAACCGGTATTTCGTCTCTGAATAGTTTTAACAGGAAACTGCTCCCGGATGCTGAGTTGATTTTCATAATTACCCAATAAAGACCTTATATTTCTGTACAGATCATTTTCCAGAGTATCTCCCTGACACTTGTCGATAAACTCTTCAAATCCAAGAGATTTAAACTCGGCTTCGGACCCGTCAGCTAACAGAGCTTTGATTTCCAGTGTATGTTCACGGGTACTTCCATAGACCAGACTATTGGAACCACAAGAATTATTACCAACCATTCCTCCAATCATTGCGCGGTTAGCAGTTGAGGTTTCAGGCCCAAAGTATAATCCGAAAGGTTTCAGGTACTGGTTAAGTTCGTCACGAACTACACCAGGCTGTACTTTAACCCATCTTTCTTCCGTATTAAGTTCCAGTATGCCGTTAAAATATTTAGAAACATCAACAACAATACCTTTGCCTACTACCTGACCGGCAAGCGAGGTACCGGCAGTCCGCGGAATCAGCGATATCCCATGGTTTGCCGCAAATAGAATTAGCTTTTTAAGATCTGAAACAGATTTGGGGATGGCAACAGCCAGTGGCATTTCACGGTAGGCCGAAGCATCAGTAGCATAGAGTATGCGGGTCTGGTTGTCAGTAAAGAAATCCCCGTCCAGCGAAACGGACAGGGATTCCATTTTGTCATTGCTGATAGTCATAAACAGATTAGACTAAAGATCAAATTTGATGCCTTGTGCAAGCGGTAATTTATCAGCGTAATTAATTGTATTGGTTTGTCTGCGCATGTATCCTTTCCAGGCATCAGATCCGCTTTCTCTTCCACCACCTGTTTCTTTTTCACCACCAAAAGCACCACCAATTTCAGCACCGGAAGTACCAATATTTACGTTAGCGATGCCGCAGTCAGATCCATTGGCAGAAAGGAATAATTCAGCTTCCCTTAAATTCAGGGTCATGATAGCAGATGAAAGCCCTTGCGGAACACCGTTTTGCAGTGCAATAGCTTCGTCCAGGGTTTTATAGCTCATCACATATAAAATAGGGGCAAAAGTCTCTTCCTGTACAATCTGATAGTGATTTTTAACTTCAGCCACGCATGGAGATACATAACATCCTGAGGTATAAGGTCCGCCAGCAAGAACACCACCCTCTACAATGAAGTTAGCGCCTTCAGCCCTGCCTTTTTCAATAGCCTCTAAATAGACTTCAACGGCGGCCTTATCAATTAGCGGTCCAACATGATTGTTCTGATCTAAAGGATCACCAATGCGAAGCTGTGCATAGGCTTTTATCAGTTTCTTTTTAAACTCCTCATAAATATCTTCATGAATGATTAATCGTCTGGTTGAAGTACATCTTTGTCCTGCAGTGCCGACAGCGCCAAATGCAGCTCCTATAATTGCGATATCCAGATCTGCATCTTTAGATACGATGATAGCATTATTACCTCCAAGCTCCAGAATTGTTCTTCCAAAACGGCCGGCAACAGCTGAAGAAACCAAACGCCCAACTCTGGTAGAACCAGTGAATGATACCATTGGAATTCTCGGGTCATTATTCATCAGGTCACCAACTGGATTCCCTGTAATTAATGAGCTGATTCCTTCAGGCATATCATTTGCTTTCAGAACAGTAGCAATGATATGCTGACAGGCAACAGCACAAAGTGGTGTTTTGGAAGAAGGCTTCCAGACACAAACGTTTCCACAAACCAGGGCTAAAGCAGCATTCCAGCTCCATACAGCTACCGGAAAGTTAAAGGCCGAAATTATACCAACAATACCCAGTGGGTGCCATTGCTCGTACATTCTGTGTCCCGGTCTTTCAGAATGCATAGTCAGGCCATATAATTGTCTGGACAATCCAACAGCAAAGTCACAGATATCTATCATTTCCTGAACCTCGCCAAGTCCTTCCTGTAAACTTTTTCCCATTTCGTAAGAAACCAGAACACCCAGATTCTCTTTATGATGACGGAGTGCTTCACCCAGTTGTCTGACAATTTCACCTCTTTTCGGAGCAGGTACATTGCGCCAGAATAAAAAGGCATCTGCACTTGTACGGATTACTTTTTCATAATCTTCAGCTGTGGTTGTACTTACTTTCGCTATTTCTTTACCATCTACCGGTGAAGAAGAAACAATAATCTTTGCACCAGTATCCATCCATTGATGACCGGTAGAAGTACCACTGTTATTTTCAGTGATTCCTAACTCTTTTAATACTTTTTTGATATCCATATCTTTAATAATTTCAGGACTTTATCTGTCCGGTATAAGTACTTTCAAAAATTTTATCGGCATTGCTTGTTTCAAAACCTTCTCTTCTGTGTACCGGGAGAATTTCTTCCGGTTTCAGATGACTAAAGGCAGGCAGAACAGAACGCTCAGCAAATTCTACATAGCTACCTGCAATTTGTGTTTTTTCGCCATCAGCAAATACAACCTCATGTGTTCCTGCTACAGTGCTGCTCTGACTTAACAGTCCGTCAGCGCTTGTTTTAATTTTTCCTCCGGCATCATTCAGTTTAATGCCCAGACTTTCTACAAACTGATTAAAATCTGGCAGGGACTGATAACCTTTGCCTAAAGCATGAACGCTGATGGTATAATGGTTCAGGTAATAACGATTGTAAATTACCCAGGCGGCATATTCACTTTCTTCCAGCAGGGCGATATAATCTTTCAGATCTGGCAGCCTCCATAAAGGGTGATGTAAAAATGCAGCAATAGCCTCTCCATTATTCAGATCGAGTGCATCTACCGGATCTGAGGTAATACCAGCAGTATATTTTTTGATAATTTCCTGTGTACCCTGACTAAGCTGATCCACTTTAAGCTCACTTAAAAAGATCCGTGGATATTCAGGAGAAGGAGGAGCATACCAATAAGCATCCAGCTTCTTTTCTTCAAAATAATAGTGATCTCTCTTTTGATAACCATGAAACAGAAAGATCTTTTCAAAAGATTGTATACCGAGATTCGGCACTCCCATTGTTCTGAAAGCAATATGATCATTTACGATATCATCCTGAGAACTGACAACGTCATTTTTGAGTAAAGCGGCTGTGATCTGATCAACTTCCGGTACAGCTTCCCGGTACCGGTTAAAAAGTTCGGTAAGGAAAATATCTAAAGGGCTGTTATTGTTAAAATTCATAGTAATTATTTAAAGAGGCTTCCGCATCTGGTGTTTAAAAGCGCTTCAAAAGATATTTCTTCCTGTTTGATAAAGCCTTTTGAAGGTAATGCGCCGCTGGCAACCATTTCCACAACAGCCACAATACTTGCTGCAGTCGTCCAGGAGATAGCTCTCCATGAGTTACCGTTCAGCTCAATCGGGCCATATGACTTACAGAATTCATTACGCTTTAACTCCTTGTTTTTCCATCCTTCAGCATTTGCATAGATAATAACAACATCTTCATCTACAGGAGGTTTTGCGTTTTTAAGAATATCTTCCAGTTGTTGTTTATCTTCTTTCAGGTGTAATTCGTTGATCAGAAAGTTCATCAGATCACAATGGCCCGGATAACGGATAGTTTTATAGTCAAGTCTGTCCAGTTTACCGGCATAAGTTTCACACATTGTACCCAGTCCGCCAGAAGTATAAAAAGCTTCATATATTCCACCATTGATATTGATAGTCTCTTTGCCTTGTAATGACGGTACCATTTTCCGCTGACCATGATGAATAGCCTCCGCATCATTGATATACTCATTGACTACCCCAGCCGCAGACCAGTTAAATGCATAACCCATTGCACCATTCGGGTACTTGGGTAAAGCACCAACCCGCATATCAATTGATCTTAGTTTTTCAAATTCATTACCCAGGTGAGCACCAATAATACCAATTAGTCCCGGTGCCAGACCACATTGCGGAGCCATAACCGAAGTTGCGGTTTCACTCAGTTTTATGATTTCATTTGTTGTAGGAACGTCTTCAGTTAAATCAAAATAATGTTTTCCCAGTTTATGCGCGATTCTTGCAATAGGACTGTTTAAGAAAAATGGCAGGGCAGAAACAACTGCATCAAACTGACCGATCATTTTTTCCATTAAAACCAGGTCAGATACATCTCCTGTGGTTATACTAAATGGAAGTTCATAATCATAATGCGGAGCTTGTTTGTCCATTCCGGTAACTTCGAACTGGTCGCTCAGCAATGTTGCCACTAGCGTACCCACCTTGCCAAGGCCCAGGCTTAAAATTTTATTGATCATTATAAAGTTTATTTTTGGTTTACAATCTCAAATATCATTAGTTTTACCATTAGTAATAATACTGATTACTTAAACTATGATAAGTATCACTAATCAAATAGAGCTGCGACATTTAAATTATTTTAAAGTACTGGCCGAAGAACTGCACTACCGGAAGGCTGCCGAAAAGCTGTTTATATCTCAATCAGCTTTGAGCCAGCAAATTAAACAGTTAGAACAATACCTTGGCCATTCTTTATTTGACCGGACTAATAAACGCGTTGTTTTAAATGAAGCTGGAAAACTCTTTTATAAAGATACTGTTCAGGTAATTCAAAAAATGCAGATAGCAGTTAATAATGTGCAATTGCTGCAAAAAGGGAATACCGGACAGCTGGCAATCAGCTTTGTTGCTTCGGCGATGCAGTCTGTATTACCAGTCTTGCTTAAACAATTTAACAGTGATTGTCCGAATATTGAATTCCACCTGGAAGAATTAACCAATAAAGAACAGCTTTTTGCCCTGGAAAAGGGAGATATTGATCTTGGCTTTATGCGGTCCAATCAGGTTGGGCAGGATATGATGATCAAAAGCGTTTATAAAGAAACTTTTACACTTGTATTGCCCGCAGATTATCCGTTGTCTGTTTCGAATTTTAAGCATGTGGGAGAATTAAAAGACGAATATTTTATACTTTTTCCGAATGACCAGAGTCAGCTTTATTATCAGCAGATTGTGAACTTATGTGCAGATCAGGGTTTTACGCCTAAACTCTCTCATCGTTCTATTCATGCACCAACCATATTTAAACTGGTAGAAAATGGAATGGGGCTTTCCATTATTCCGACCTCATTGGCTACTTCAGAAAATCGAGGGGTTAAATTTATAGAATTGAAAAACATACCGCAGCAAACAGAATTATACGCCGTATGGAAGAAAAGTAATGATAATCCCGCATTACCATATTTACTGGAAATGCTGACCTGACCCAGACAGGGATGAGCCGGAGTAACCAATATTTTACCGAATTTAAGTATCGACAGAGCCAATTTTTACAGGATTACCGATATAATGGATATTTTTGAACATGTTGAAAGTTTTAAAAGTAATTGCATTTAGCTCCACATTCCTTTTATTGTTTAATTACAATTCATTTTCGCAGGATAAACCTGCATTCTGGGATGATATACAAGCGATCAAACAATATGACCGGGTCTATGCACCTCCAAAAGATCCTATATTGTTTATTGGGAGCTCTTCAATCAGGTTATGGGTTGATTTTACCAAAACATTTAAAGACTATACTGTATTAAACAGAGGAATTGGCGGTGCGGTAACAACCGATGTCGATCGTTATCTGGAGGACATTGTTTTTCCTTATCATCCAAAACAGCTGGTTATTTATGTAGGTGAAAACGATTTGATTAAAGCAGTAAGCGGAGACGTTGTATTTGAAGATTTCAAAAAGCTTTACAGCCATATAAGAGTTAAATTACCTGCAGTTCCAATTATTTATCTGTCGATCAAAGCCAGTCCTTCAAGAGTTCAATACTTATCAAAGGGGATAAGAGCCAATGCTTTGGTTAAGGAATTTCTAAAAGGAGAGGAGAATATCAGATTTATTGACATTTATCAGCCAATGCTGGATCAGAAAGGCGAGATGCAGCCTAAGTTATTCAAAGAGGACATGCTGCATATGAATGCGACAGGCTATGAGATCTGGAATAAATTACTGAAACCCTATTTGTTAAAGGATTAATAAAAGCTCCGGATAAAGGATGATCCGGAGCTGAATTTTGTTTACCAGCGGCTTCGCAATATCAGCAATTATGGTATAATCTTATTTAAGCGAAACTCTTTAAACAAGCGGATAAACATTTCTTCAGTATCTTCATATTCATGGAATCCTGCCCGGCGGGCTTTAGAGCCATCGGCGAAGAAGTCATAATCCCATGAAAACACAAAATCACCGAATGCCCAGGAGGATAAATAATCATAATCAAATGGAGCTAACTGATACTTCTGCTGCATGTCAGCCCATAAATGTTTTTGAGCGGCCATTACAGTTTGCAATTGTAACTGCAAAGGAGGAGCAGTTTCAATCTCAAAGAAAGCAGCAATTTTAGGCCATAATTCATTCCACCTGAATAAATCACCATTATTGATATTAAATGCCTGGTTTGAGCCTTGTGGCTCTGTTGCCGCCCAGACTGTAGCTTTTGCCAAAAGCCCCGCATCTGTTACTTCCATAAGCTTGTCATAAGCTCCCGGCTTTCCAGGAAACCTCAATGGTATGCCCAGTTCTTTCGATATTGAAGCATACATAGCAATTACCAGCGCTAAATTCATAGGATTACCCAATGCTGTACCACCAACTACCGAAGGTCTGATAGCTGACCATGTCCATTTCTTCCCTTGCTGACGCTGCATTAAAAACTGCTGCTGATCCACGTTAAACTCTGGTGGCATGTGACCACCATCAGTCTCTTTTGCAGGTGTTTTAAATGGGCCAAGGTGCGCGCCATATACTTTATAGCCCTGCATCAGACTGATATGTTCCAGATTTTTAGCAACAGGTTCTATCGCATTGACTACATTAACCAGCATAGCCAGATTAGGAGCAACCATTTCTGCCCAGCTGGGACGATCCTGAAAAGCAGCATAAAAAACATGCGTAACCTCTATTAGTGCAGTCAGTTTTGCTACTGTATCTTCAGCGTTTAACAGATCAACTGCGATAAAACTCAACCTGTCTTTATTTACCCCTCCGCGACGCGATAGCCCGATAATATCCCAGCTGCCTGCAGCACATAAATGTGAGATCAGCTTACTTCCGATTACGCCATTGGCACCAACTATCAGTGCTGTTTTCTGTTTATAACCTGATAATGAATTATTCATCATTTTTAAATATTTATGACCATGCTTAAGCTGATCCTATTTTAAATTTTATGTTTAACAGCAGATTTTTAACGGTAATCCTGATCAATGACTGTAGTTTTATCCTGAAGGGCGAGCCTGGCAATTTCATCTTTCCGCATAAACTTAACACCAGGCTGTTTAGCTGCATAAGCCAGAAATTCGTCCAGTACCCTGACCTGAGCCGGAGTTCCACTGATTCTGTCATGCGTACTGATTGACATTTGTCTGCGGTATTTTGCACCTTCTGCATACAGCTGATCAAACTCCAGTCTAAGCTGTTCTCCAAATTGTTGTGAAGAGAAATACCGGCCCTCCAGTAATTGAATGTCATTGCAACGCAGGGTATAAGGAACCACCCCGAGATTCTTCCCGTTTACCGGAATCAGAAAAGGTTCATCTCTGCTCAGGTCATCGATATGATAAGTAAAACCAAGTTCCTGCAAAATAGCCAGTGTATTTTTGCTTCTTCTTAACCAGTTACAATTATAGCCTTTGGGCGTTTCCCCTGTTACCTCTTTAATAATAGCCACTCCATCACTGATGAATTTTTTCTCCTGTTCATAAGAAAGATTATACTGCGGCGTCCAGTTCAGGCCATGCGCAGCAGCTTCATGTCCGCGTTTCACAATTTCTCTGGCTAGTTCAGGGCTGTGTTTTACCGCCTCACCAATCATATGACTGGTTACTTTAATCCTGTGTTTATCCCATAAATCCAATAACCGGGGAATACCCTGTTTATAACCATACTGAAACCAGGTTTTAGCAGGTATATCTGTAAACCCTTTTTCCATATTAGCAGGGAATGGACTATCAAAACCGGTTTCCGGCTCTCCGCCTGCTTCAAACTGCATGGAAATAGAAATGACCAGACGTGAACCATCTGCCCACCGGGATTCTTTTAATGAATTTTGCATAGCTGATTGTTCTATTGAAAATGTATTTCCTGGCAGCAGCAGAGAGCTTGCGCCTAAAATTGCTGACTGCCTGATAAAATCTTTTCTTGTACTCATTTTATTTTTTGATAATTAATTGATCAGCAGATAAGCTGTTGAAATTCAGATAACGGTATAGCAGACTAAAATAGGCACCATATAATACCTGTATAAAGACATTTTCCCATTGTTCGATCATGCAGGAGCCAAAAACCAGTGCCAGCATAATTGCTGAGCCCAGCAGAACAGCAAAACGTGTAAAAAGTCCGGATAGCAATAATAGTCCTGTAATCATCTCCAGTACAGGAAGTAAATAGCTGAATGGCAAAACCAGCAGCCCGGGCAATACAGATTTACTAAAAGAACTGACCATCCATTCGCTGAATGCAGCCAGTTTAGGTAAACGCACCAGTCCATGTCCAAGCATACTCATGCCGATAGGCAGACGGGCAAGCAGATAAGTTATATTGATCTCTTTCATGATTCAAATTTGCAGGTAAAACAGTGCTGTGATCTGGTAAAACACTGATAAGTTTTTGTATCTTTCCGCTATGAAACGCTATCGCCAGTTCCTGCCGGTTATTATTTCGGATTTTGAAATTAAGACCTGGCCGCATCCGGTTCATAATCACAATCATTATGAGCTGATTTATATTAAAAAAGGGACAGGCAGCCATCATCTCAATAAAGAAATCATCAGTTATCAGCAAGGCAACCTGTTTCTTCTGGGGCCCGAAGATGAACACTACTTTGATATTACAGAAAGTACCCGTTTTGTTTTTCTGAAGTTTACAGATTTCTATCTGCATGGCGAGGAAAAAATAAAAGATCAGTGGGTACAGGAAATGGAATATCTGATTAAAAACAGGGAAACCCGTTTATCAGGTTTTCAATTAAGTACAACTGATCAGTATCTGATAGATCTGATCTATGAAGTAATTATTGGGCTGAAACCTGATATTCAAACCAATGAGCGGCTTATCTGGCTGCAAATTATGGCAATTGCCACAATCCTGAGAAGAAATCTTCCTGAAATCACTTCTTCAGTTGCCAGGAGCAGGGCAATGGAGAATGTATTTGCCTATATCCATGAACATATCTACACGCCAGACAAACTCAAAGCAGGGGTGATGGCTAAACATTTTCATACTACCGCTGATTATATCGGCCCTTATTTTAAGAGAAATGCAGGGCTGACACTTCGTGAATATATCGGTAACTATCGTAAGGTTCTGATCCGTAAAAGAATGGCCAGCGGACACTATAGTCTTAAACAAATTGCCAGTGAATTCGGACTGACAGATGAAAGTCACGTCAGTAAACTACTGAAAACTGCTGATTAGCTAAATCCTGTCAAAACTGCTTTTCGTCGGTGTGTTTTGCCTGCTGGTCAATTTCTCTTTTTTAACGTACCTGCTTTGCCTAATTTGCCCACATTCCCGGTTAATATCAATAAAAGGAGAGAATCTTTTCAGGTTTGACTGCATTCTCAGGTTAAAATCCGGGCAATCACTAATATTAATACTTAACAAAATTGTCAAACATTAATATTAAACAACAGACAGATGCCAGTAAAAGACAAAGGAACTGAACAGCTAATTAAAGACACTGCCAAAAAGATATTCTTTGCAGAAGGAAAATTACATGCAACCACTCAGGATATTGCTGATGCAGCCGGTGTGAACAGAACTCTTGTCCATTACTATTTCAGATCCAGAAAACATCTGTTTGAACTGGTTACTGAAGAAGCTTTGGACGAATTACGTCAGATTATGGGAGATGCATTTATAGGAAAACAAAGTTTTAAAGAAAAACTGAAAAAACTAATTCACGTTTTTATGGATCAGACTATTGCTTTTCCTTACCGGGAGTTATTCCTGATTACAGAAACCAACCGTTATGACCAGGGACATGCTGATCAGGTTCATGACAGTCATACCAAGCCATTTCTTGAAGAAGTAAAAGCTGAAATGGATAAGGGAAATATTAAGGCTATGGACCCCCGTCATTTTATGATGAACCTGTTTTCTTTAATGGCATACCCTTTACTCACTTCTACCTTAAGCAAAGGATTTATGAAAATAGATGATCATGAATATGCTAAACTCATGAAACAAAGAAAACAACTCATTTTAGAAATGATCTACCCAGAATAATAAATCGTATTAAATAATTAATAAACAATAGAAAACCCATCAGCAAGTAATAATAATATGAAAACATCAATACAGATTGGGCTCCTGTTCATTGCAGGATTAACCCTCGCCTCATGTGGCAACGATAAAAACAAGGCCGCTCAGGCCGCCGCCGCAGCTGGGCAGGTGAAGGAATATAAAGTTCTGAAACTGGAGCCCAGATCTGCCACTTTAAACACAGATTACCCTGCCAGTATACAAGGACAGCAGAATATTGAAATCAGACCAAGAGTAGACGGATACATTGATAAAATATTTGTGGATGAAGGTGCTGTTGTCAAAGTTGGTCAGCCACTTTTTAAAATCAGTGCACCTCAGTATGAGCAGGAAGTCAGAACAGCAAATGCAAGTATAGCAGACGCACTGGCTAAACTCAATGCGGCCAAACTGGCTATCAATAAAGTTAAGCCACTGGTAGAAAAAGATATAGTAAGTAAATATGAGCTGGAATCTGCTCAATATACTTATGAATCTGCTCAGGCAGCAGTTGCTACAGCAAAAGCAAGTCTGGTTAATGCTAAAACTAATTTGGGATTTACAACAGTGATCAGTCCGGTTAATGGTGTAGTTGGATCTATCCCTTTCCGTTTGGGAAGTCTGGTGAGCAGCACTACTGCAGATCCTTTAACGACAGTTTCAAGCATTGGGAATGTCTACGCTTATTTCGCATTGAATGAGAAGCTTTTATTAGATTTCACTAAAGACGGTAGTGGTTCATTTGCACAAAAACTGGCTAAACTGCCTAAAGTTTCGCTGTTACTTTCTGATGGTTCTCCTTACACAGAAGAAGGGAATATTGAAACTGTAAATGGCCTGATTAATACAGCCACAGGATCGGCCAATATCAGAGCCCGTTTTCCAAACCCTAAAGGTATTATCCGCAGTGGAAGCAGTGCAACAGTAAGAATTCCAAATGCTTTGAAAGATGTAATTCTGGTTCCGCAGAGTGCCACTTTTGAATTACAGGATAAACGTTTTGTAGTCGTAGTCGGAGCAGATGGAAAAACCAAAAATGTAGCCGTTACAGTAATGGAAAATACAGCAGGAAATTTCTTTGTGGTAGAAAATGGCCTGAAAGCAGGAGATCAGATTGTACTCGAGGGAGTTGCAACTTTAAAAGATGGTACGCAGATTAAAGCGAATGCCGAAAATCCGGAAACTGTTTACGCAGATTTAAAATAAGAGAAGATGTTTAAAATATTCATACAAAGACCGGTACTCTCAACAGTAATCTCTGTGATTATTGTTATTCTGGGGATACTCGGACTCACGTCACTGCCAATAGCGCAGTATCCAGATATAGCACCGCCTACGGTTAATGTTGCTGCCAGTTATACCGGTGCAAATGCCGATGTGGTTTTAAAAAGTATCGTTATCCCGCTCGAAGAGCAGATTAATGGGGTAGAGAACATGACCTACATGACTTCTACCGCTACAAACGATGGTGCGGCAAGTATTTCAATTTACTTTAAAGTAGGAACTGACCCGGATTTAGCGGCTGTCAACGTACAGAACAGGGTATCCAGGGCAACCAGTTTATTGCCTGCAGAGGTAACTCAGGCAGGAGTAACAGTAACCAAAAGTCAAAGCAGTAACCTGCTGATCTTCTCCTTATACAGTGATGATAAGACATATGATCAGACTTTTTTACAGAATTATGCCAAGATCAATCTGGTGCCGCAAATTCAGCGTGTTACCGGGGTTGGTAACGCAACTGTTTTCGGTTCCAAAGATTACTCCATGCGTATCTGGTTAAAACCTGATATGATGCAGCAATACAGTCTGATACCGAGTGATATTTCTGCAGCACTGGCTGAACAGAATATTGAGGCTGCACCAGGTAAATTTGGTGAAAATGGGAACCAGGCATTTCAATACGTAATTAAATATAAAGGCCGTTTAACTACAGCAACTGAGTTTGAAAATATTATCATTAAATCAGTTGGTAAAGGACAGGTACTACGCTTAAAAGATATAGCTAAAGTAGAATTAGGCGCATTAAGTTATACCGCTACCATTGAAACCAATGGTAAAGAATCTGTAGCAGTAGCTATCAGTCAGACTCCGGGTTCCAATGCAAGAGATGTAATCAACAATTCGAAAAAGATTATTGAAGACGCTGCAAAGACCTTTCCTAAGGGAATAAAATATACCACACTGGTAGACGTCAATGAGAATCTTGACGCTTCAATTGATAAAGTAATTCATACTCTGATCGAGGCATTTATTCTCGTGTTTATCGTAGTATTTATCTTTTTACAGGATTTGAGATCAACACTGGTGCCTGCAATTGCAGTTCCCGTGGCTATTGTGGGTACTTTCTTCTTCCTGAATTTATTTGGTTTTACAATCAATCTGCTAACACTTTTCGCTCTCGTACTGGCCATTGGTATTGTGGTGGATGATGCGATTGTGGTCGTCGAAGCGGTTCATGCCAAACTGGATCATGGTTATAAATCAGCTAAAAAGGCAACTATAGATGCCATGGGCGAAATATCAGGTGCGATTATCTCGATTACCCTGGTAATGGCAGCGGTATTTATTCCGGTTACCTTTATTACAGGCTCTACTGGAGTATTTTATAAGCAATTTGGTATCACACTTGCCGTAGCAATTATTCTGTCGGCAATAAATGCTTTAACATTAAGTCCGGCACTCTGCGCACTGCTATTAAAGCCACATGCAGATGATCATAAACATCAGAGTTTTATACAAAGATTCTATACTGCTTTTAACGTTGCTTTCGATAACGTAACCAACAAGTATAAACGTTCAGTACAGTTTCTTTCTGTTAAAAAATGGATTGTTTTAGGCAGTATTGTCATAGCAGCAGCTGCTTTGTTTTATATGATGAAAACTACGCCTTCGGCTTTTGTACCGGCAGAAGATCAGGGAACCGTATTTGCCAATATCAGTTTGCCACCTTCATCCTCTATGGAGCGTACAGCAGAAGTGACCAAACAGGTTGACAGTATTGCCAATACCATACCCGGTGTTCAGAATACCCTGCGTATTGTAGGGCAGAACTTTACTGCCGGTGCCGGTAGTGCATATAGTATGGTTATCCTGAAGCTAAAAACCTGGGATGAACGTAAACTGAGTGTTAATGAGGTAATCGGACAGCTTTTTGCTAAAACTGCAGGAATCAGAGAAGCGAGTATCTTCTTTATTTCTCCGCCAACGATACAGGGATTTGGTCAGAGTGGAGGATTTGAATTCCAGCTTCAGGATAAAGGCGGACATACCACAGACGAGTTCTTCAAGATCAATAACCAGTTTATTGCTGCACTGTCCAAACGTCCGGAAATTCAGTATGCGACAACACCATTTAACCCTGGTTTCCCGCAATACCTGATGGATGTAAATCTGGAAAAATGTAAAGATGCAGGGGTTAGTGTAAACGCGGTTCTGCAAACCATGCAAGGTTATTATGGCGGGTTGTATGCTTCCAACTTCAATAAGTTTGGAAAGCAATACAGAGTCATGGTACAGGCAGCGGCCGAATTCCGTGCTAACCCAGAAGGATTAAATAAAATATTTGTCAGAAATAACGCTGGTAATATGGCGCCGATTACAGAATTTGTGAAAATGACAAGGGTATATGGTCCGGAATCTATTTCAAGGTTTAACCTTTTCAGCTCTATATCTATCACTGGCGCACCTAATCCGGGTTTCAGTTCTGGTGATGCAATTAAAGCCATTCAGGAAGTAGCTGCTACAACATTGCCAGCCGGTTATGGATATGAGTTCTCCGGTCTGACCAGAGAAGAGCTGGCCTCGGGCAGTGAAACTATATTCATCTTTGTTTTATGTCTTATTTTCGTGTACTTCCTGTTAAGTGCGCAGTATGAAAGTTATATTCTGCCTTTCGCAGTTCTATTATCTATTCCTTTCGGACTGGCAGGAGCTTATCTGTTCTCTATCATCTTTAAGCTGAACAGTAATATTTATCTCCAGATCTCACTGATCATGCTCATCGGATTACTGGCCAAAAACGGTATTCTGATCGTAGAATTTGCCTTAGACAGAAGAAGAAACGGAATGCCAGTGGTACAGTCGGCTATTGAAGGTGCCGTTGCCCGTCTGAGACCAATTCTGATGACTTCATTTGCCTTTATCTTCGGATTAGTGCCGCTGATGTTTTCTACTGGTGCAGGTGCGGTGGGTAACAAATCCATTGGTACCGGTGCAGTAGGAGGAATGCTGATCGGAACATTACTCGGTGTATTTGTAATCCCGGTATTGTTTATCATTTTCCAGAATCTACAGGAAAAAATCAGTGGTCCGGCTAAGAAAAGCTATGATGAGGATGATGAGGAAGAAGAATTATAAATTTTAGAACGAATAAAATGACTCATAAATATAACAAACAGGTTTTTGCCCTGCTGGCCGCTGCAGCTCTTTTCAGTGCGTGTTCAGTAACGAAAACCTACGAAACACCGAAAGTGAATACCGACGGACTGTATCGCGGACAAAATGTAACAGATTCTGCAACCATGGCTTCCCAGCCATGGCAGACCCTGTTTACCGATGAGAAGCTGAAGGTTTTAATTCAGAGAGGTCTGGATCAGAATGTGAATCTGAAAAATGCAATCCAGAACATATTACAGGCACAGGCTACGCTGCAACAGGCGAAACTGGCTTATCTGCCTACTTTAAGTGCTGATGCCAGTGTAACCAGAAGTAAACAGTCTTCTGCAGGATTGAATTTTCCTCCCGGGATTAATATTAATACGCTGACCAATACTTATAAATTGTCCTTAAGTACATCCTGGGAAGCAGATATCTGGGGAAAACTAAGCAGTAGTAAAAGAGCAGCTTTAGCAAAATACCTGGAAACAGATGCAGCTAAAAAAGCAATTCAGACACAGCTGATTGCAGATATTGCCAATAACTATTATAGTTTACTGGCTTTAGATCAGCAGCTGGCTATCACACAGGAAACGCTTAAAAGCAGAATTATCAATGTAGAAACTATGAAAACCTTAAAAGAAGGTGCAGTAGTTAACGGAGCAGCTGTAGTACAAAGTGAAGCAAGCCGTTATGCAACTGAAGTTTCTATACCAGATCTGAAAAAGAGTATCAGGGAAGCAGAAAATGCCATGCATATCCTGCTGGCCGAGAATCCTGGAACTGTTGACAGAAGTACAATGGAATCGCAGTCAGTTCCTGCAGCATTGGCTACTGGTGTTCCAGCTCAGTTATTGCAAAACCGCCCTGATGTTCAGCAGGCTGAACTTGCCTTCAGAGGTGCTTTTGAAAATACCAATCTGGCCAGAACTTATTTCTATCCAAGTTTAACATTAACAGCCAGTGGTGGATTCTCCAATCTGACACTGAAAAACTTTTTTGATAAATCTGTCTTTTATAATTTAGTAGGAGGACTGACCCAGCCAATTTTTAACCAGGGTTTAAACAAAGCCCGTTTAAAAACGGCTCAGTCACAACAAATACAGGCCATGAATAACTTTCAGCAAAGTTTGCTGGTTGCAGGGCAGGAGGTATCAAATGCACTTTACGCATATCAGACTGCAGTAGAGAAACAGGACTCAAGAGCCAAACAAGTTGCTGCACTGGTTAAAGCAGTAGACTATACACAGGATTTATTGCGCTATAGCTCTGCCACAAATTATACCGATGTATTAACATCAGAACAAAGTTTACTGGCTGCACAGTTAAGTGGTGTGAGTGACCATTTACAGAAATTACAAGCGGTGGTTAATCTTTACCGCGCATTAGGTGGTGGCTGGAAATAGCCACTACCAATCAAGTCCCTGCAGGGACTCCTGATATTTCAGAGGATCAAAGCTGTAAAGGTAGGGCGCTTTATGTGCCCCGCCTTTACGGGGATCTTCCTGTTTAACCAGGATACCAAACCGCATAATACGGCGGTAAAAATTGCCTCTGTTCAGTGACCTGCCCAATATGGTTTCATATAGTTTTTGTAGTTCTGAAATTGTAAATCTTTCCGGAAGAAGATTTAAACCAATGGGTTTATGACTGAGCTGCTGTCTTAATATAGCTAAAGCATTGTCATAGATTAACTGATGATCCATTGCCAGTTCAGGTAAATCATCAATATTGCTCCACTGACAGGTATCGCTATATTCATCAGGTGTTACATTAACTGCAGTATAATCTACCAGTGCGTAAAACCCTGCAGAGATAAAGCGCTGCTTATACCACAAATCATCAGGATAGCTTTCAAAGAATCCTTCAGAACGGTTTAAACTTCCAAATACACCAAATTCCTGCAGATATATACGTTCAGCTCCTGTGCGTTCAAATAATACCCGGTGAGCAGCATCCTGCAGATGTTCATTTTTGAGCACAAAACCACCCGGTAATAACCATTTCTGAGTGGCCTCCATTTTCAGCAACAGCACTTTGAGCTGATTATCATGAAAACCGAATACTACGCAGTCCAGAGAAATGTGGGGTAAACAGTTTTCCCACATCCATTTGCTTTGTCTGATGATCTTTTGGTCTGATTCCATTAAGGGGCAATATATGAATCTGTATATAAAAACCTATATTCGCGAAAAAAAATAATGCTTGAAATTGTATACCAGGACGATCATTTAATTGCGATCAATAAACCACACGGATTACTTGTACACCGCTCATCTATAGCCAATGATGCAAAAGAATTTGCTTTGCAGATGCTAAGAGATCAGGTAGACAGACGCGTGAGTCCGGTACATCGTTTAGACAGGAAAACCGGCGGTTTATTATTATTTGCTTTTGAGAAAGACGTTGAAATTGCTATGCAGCAGCAGTTCCAGAATGGAGAGGTGAAAAAGAAATACCTTGCCATAGTGAGAGGTTATGCGCCTGACAGTGAAGAAATAGATTATCCGCTGGCTAAAGAAAACGGGACTATTCAGGAAGCTTTTACTGCCTTTGTTACACTCAAAAGAGCAGAACTTGAGGTTGCATTTGGTAAACATCCTACATCCAGGTATTCATTGGTTGAAGCCAGTCCGACAACCGGAAGAATGCATCAGCTTCGCAAACATTTTGCCCATATCTTTTATCCGATTATCGGTGACCGCAAACACGGTTGTAATAAGCAGAACAGATTTTTTAAAGAACAGTGGGAAATGACGACCATGTTATTACATGCTTCAGAACTTCAGTTTAAACATCCTGTTACGCAGGAAGATATACATATACAGGCGACTGTGCAGGATGAATTTAAAAGAGTAATGGATTTAATGAGCTGGTAATTTATCCGGCTTTGAGTTCAGGTCAGAAATTTTTCTCTGACCTCTTTGGTCGGGATCATACAGCTGTCTGCCTGTCCAAACCAGCTATATCGTCTGTTGGCAAATAAAGTGTAAAAGTAATCTCTGACTGACTGAGGTATATATCCGGCCAGCAGCAAGAGCCATGACCATTTACTTTTTAAATGTTTTGCAATATGGATAATACCATCAGACCGGGTAAATATCTTTTTATGATGTATGACAATAATGCTGTTCAGACTTTGCAGATCAATCTGATGAGCTGCAGATAGTTCTTTTGCCGTATCACTTTGCAATGACGCAAAAACAAATCTGTTATGCTCATCATGACTGATTACATAATTGATATAACTATTACAGAAATTGCATATTCCGTCAAATAGTATAATATCCTTTTTTATAGTTAAAGCAGATGCCATTTGTCTTTTTTGATTTAATAAAGGTAGGCCTGAATTTGATGATTGACATAAAACAGGGCTGGATATGCTGCCATAAAGGCCCAGAAGAATGAGTTTAACCCCATAATTATAGCCGTCAAAAGATGAAACAAAAATCCCCAGATAATAAATATCAATGCATAATTGGAAGGCAATATCAGACATAAAGGAAATAAGGTCTCCATAATCATCACATTCCAGCATAAGAATACATTTACTCCGGGATATTTTTTCAGCAGCACTGCTGCCCATCTTGAGCCATAAGTCTTGGTAGAAAATACATCCTTGATCGCTGTAGAAGCACGCCATTCTGCAGAAACTAATTTGGCAATACCAGCGACAGTATAAGAAAGACAGGTTTGTAAAGCTATAAACCAGAGTCCGATAGTAGCCAGACGTGAACCCGTAACTACAGGGAAATGGCACAGAAACAAAGTAATAATGATCAGCATGTTCATCTGATCTGAACCATCACTGCCATAAAAGGTGATCATTGAGCTTGCCAGCAGGCTGCATCCAAGCAAACCGATTAATATCCATCCATAAGTTGTTTCGAGCGGGAAGAATAATAATCCAAAAATAATCAGGCATCTGAGTGCGAAAATAATGGCCAGGCCTTTTTCATTAAATAGCTTGAATAATGGGCTGAAAACAGATTCCTGATCTTTTTTCTCCCATCGCAGCTGCATTACATTCCAGGAAAGCAGTCCGGTTGAAGAAAATATCTGAATCTTTTTGATATACTCCATCGTTGAAATAAATAATCCAATACTCAGGATAATCAGAATAAGCTGATTGGTTTCTATAATAGATATCATAAGTCAAATTTATATTTGGTGAAATACTGATAATAAGATAACAGAAGGAGGGGCTTCTTTCAGATATCCTGACGTTTCGGCCAGCATAAACTGTCTTTGGGCGCTGCCCGATTCACAACGGCAATGACTTACTGCATGTAATACAATCAGGTATGGCATAGAAAACATGAGCAGATCATATCCATTTTCGGTTTTATAATGGGGGATATTTGAGATCAGGCTCTGGATTACATCTGATAATATTTTTTTATCCCTTTTATCAGGATTCCAGCACCATGACCATAAAGAACGCTCTTCGGTGATATCCATTTCTTCCCAGTCGCCGTTGGTTTCATCGTCGATTTTATCTCTGTACAATAAATGATAATCACTTTTTCCGGGATTAGGTGCAAAAAAAGTCCATAAAGGAATTAGTCCGAAAATATCAATCGTATGTCTGATATAGGCTGAAAATTTTGTATCCCTGAACTGACACAAAATAGTAAGCAGAAACCATATGGCAAGAATACATGCTACTATGGATTCATAGATAATGCTGATGTCTGTTGAAGAAGTCATGTGGTTAAGGTTAAATTTTAAAGGCGGGTGCAATCAGGCCCGCCCTTAAAACAGTAATTAATTAAACTTTTTACGAAGTTCTATTAGTTGCTGAACGTTGATACCAGCTTTAGCATGTTTCTCTAAAGATTTGCTGGCTTCATCATGTGTTTCTTTTCCTAAAATAGCAGTTGCTACTTCTACAATGTCAGTTACATAAGGAGTAGCTTTTATTGCAACTTTAGTAGCCTGAACAGCTGTTCTTACTACCGCAGTAATAAATGCTTTAAGATCTCCAACTTCAGCTTCGACTCCTTTGTGGTCTCCCTGCAATTCTGCAATAAGGGCGTCAAGTGCTGCTAATTCTGAATGAGTTAATTTTAACTTTGCCATAATTTAATTTTTTAAATAAATTGTTGTTTAGGTGCGTTAATTTGAAGCTTCATTGCACAGAATAAAGTTGTGGATATAACCTGGTTGTCACCATAGTGGATATACGCATTAAAAAAAATGAGTAATTCTACTTAGTTACAGGGTTAAACTAACTTGCGGCTAAGGTTAGATCAACCCATTTTTTACCGCAAACAGTACAAGGCCTGCAGTATTGCGTACCCCGATTTTATCAATAAGACGCTGTTTGATACCTTCTACGGAGCGCGGACTTAAAAATATTTCCGTACCTATTTCAATTGCCGTCTTTTCATCACAGATTAACTGCAATACTTCCAGCTCGCGATCTGAAAGTTCCACTTTTTGATTAAAAGCAGGTTTGAAGTTCCCTTTGGTGATTAATTTTTTCAAAAGAGCTTTATTAACCAGGTCATTAAAGTAGTAACCATGCAGGTGAACGGCATAAATTGCTTCTCTGATATCCAGCGGATCGGCATCTTTTAGTAAATAAGCATTTGCACCTATTTCCATTAAATGGACTATAAAGCTATCTTCATCATGTAAGGTGACAGCAATGATTTTCGTCTGTACAAATCTCTCTCTGATCCGTTTGGTGGCTTCCATGCCATCCATACCAGGCATTCTTAAATCCATCAGGATAACATCAACTACATTTTTTTCCAGTCTTTCCAGTAATTCAGTCCCGTTACCTGCTTCCACGGTTACCTCCATATTCTGATCCTGATTCAGGCCTACTTTTAAGCCGTCCCTGAATATGGCATAATCATCCGCTATAGCAATTTTTATTTTATCCATGATTTTATTTAATTAACCGGAATACAGATGTCTATCTGATAACCTGTTTCCTGTACTGAAAAAAGAAGCTTACCCTTTAAAAATATAACCCTGTTTTGTATGTTTTTAAGCCCCAGACCATTTTTCTCGAACCTGAGTTCTTCAAAACGCTGCTGGGTAAGACCTTTACCGTTATGTGAAATTTTCATCAGTAATTGCTGATCAGTATACTCCGATACAATGTGAATCTTAGAAGCTTTGGCGTGCGTAATAATATTATTAAACAATTCCTGAATAATACGGTAGATACTGATATCATTTTTAAGGTCATGATAACACTCATGATCAAGTTGTGTTGTTACCTCGATCAGAGATTCATGTGCAATTTTACTGGCAAAGTGACTGATCGCCTCATTCAGCCCAAATTCCTGCAAAATGGCAGAATGCAGGCTGTGTGACATGTTTCTTACTTTTTTGATCCCTTCATCCAGTAATTCTCTGGCTTTATTATAAATGCTCTCATTATATTCACCTGTACCTAGTTTGATACTATGAAAATGCAGTTTTGAGGATGCGAGTATAGCGCCAACCTCATCATGAAGCTCTTCCGCAATACGATGACGTTCCGTTTCTTCACTTTTTATTGCAGCTTCTATCAATTGATTCTTTTGTTGCTCATTCAAAGCCTGAAGGGAATTCTGATATTGTAATTTTTTGCGTTGTGTAAAGATGAAGATCAATAGAAAGCTTATAAACAGCAGTAACATCGCTGCAATCCCAACCACAACAAAAAGCCTGATGTCAATGCTTATCAGATCCATAAAATCCTTTAGCTATAAATAGGTTAAAAACGATGTAAGAGATATTATGTACATTCCATAGATTGATTGCGAAATTTATCATGTGTGTCGTTAATTCATTGTATAACAGGAAAATAAAAAAATTAACGGCTACATACAACCCCAGACCGGTGACAATCCAGAAGTCGGTAGTGAATATGTTCACATTTACATTTTCGTGAACCTTAAACAGAAAATAACTAAGTGAATAAAACAGGAGTAAAATTGCTTCAACCGACAATAACCTGCTGCTCAATCGCCAGTAATCAAAAAAGTTTTCGTAAAAAACAAAATTCACCAAAAGAAAAACGATAAAGACAAAAGGGATAATTTTCTTGATCTTTACTATAAATGGTTGCTTAAGACCAATAAAAAATGAACTGAATAAAAAGAATGTGATTACTGAATGCAGATTATACAAGTAATTGTTAGAGCTGAGACTGGCGGGAAGATATTTCCTGAATTTCCAGATCGTGTCAATACTTATATTAATAACCAAAGCCAGCCATACATAAAAAACAACCGGTTTATGAATAACCGGTTGTTTTTTATACAACAGGACAGCTGCCGGGATTAATAGTGCCCAGACTTCAGACCAGTCCAGAATAGTTTGCAGTATATGCAACATATAAAATGGTTTTTCTGATTAAGTAGCAGGCGGGGAAGGATTAGTCTGTTCGGGTGGCGGATCTGCAAATACTGCCATTCTCTGCGCAGCAAATTCCAGCTCAGCAGGGGTATGATATCCTCTTATCCTGTAATAAATGTGTTTGTCTTTATCTAAATGCGGGATAAAGATTAAATAATCAGGCTTTTCTGGTTTATTGATCAATGCTTCCATTTGCTGCAGTGACAAGATGTTATTACTCAGAATAACGGGCCCGCTGATTGTTTCCGCCTGATTTTCATAAACAGACAGGATATCATAGGTTTTACTAAATACCCCTTTGGGATGAGCCTTATTCACCATATGTGCGTAGGCAACCAGCTGTAATAGTTTTACGCTGTTAGCTGATTTAGGAAAGTAATAAGAGAATACAAAGCTGTCTATTCCATCAGAGTTTTGAATTAACTCTTCAATAGCGCTAACTTCGTACTTTAACCAATAAAATTCGAGCGTTTGTAATTCTTCCATAGATTAAATATTTGGTTCTGATTTTGATTTATCATCCAAATATATAATAGAAAAACATAGATTACTGTGCGTAAAAACACGTGACCTTAAATATGCGTATTTATACGTTTAACCCTTTTTAGCCATTTTTAAGAGCCATTTTCCACCTTTATCGGATTAGCAGTAAAGCAGAACGTCCGGGATTCAGACAGTCCGGATTCTTTAAGGATTTCATTAATTTTTTAGGGTTTGGTTAAACCGGTCAATCAGCGCCCGAATTTCGCCAAGCGTTTTTTCTTCTGTAATTCTGCCTTCTGCGCTGACTTTTGTTTTTGCATAGGGGATGAGCAACTGAAGATTTTCAATATTCTTTGCTTCTATGACTTTTAAGGTTCCCATTAAAGATTGGTGTGCATATTGTCCGTCAGTAGCTGCCGTAATTAACACCGTCGGCTTGGATGAAAATTCCGCACTGGAGACTGTCCAGTCTATGGCATTTTTTAATACTCCGGGAACGCCGTGAGCATACTCGGGTGTACAGATCAATACGCCATCGGCGTTTTGAAGCAACGCTCTGAAAGCTATAACTTTCTGAGGAGTATTTTCGAAACTTTCGTCAGGATTGAATGCAGGTAAGGCTATCAGGTCTTCAAAAACTATCAGCTTAAAAATATCGGCCGATAAATCAGCTATCGCTTTGATTAAAAGATGATTGGTAGAGTTCTGTCTGGTACTCCCTGAAATCGCAATAATATTTTTTCTCTGATTTTCCATCACACAATATTACACAATGAAAGCAACAGGTACAATGGAGTTCCGAAAAGCTCCATTGTAATTCGCTAACTATTATTGTCCATTTTATACCAGGGCCATTGAGCACTCTTTTAAAATCGCTTTTAACTGATCTTTATCTGTATTTTCCAATGGTTTTAATGGCGATCTGAGGTAACCCGCCGGTATACCTGTCAATTCAAGGCCGGCCTGAATTGCCCGTGGAAGGCCTTTACTGACAATAAACTGCAATAATCTGACCTGTTTATAGAATATATCCCTGGCCAGATCATAATTGTTATCCTGAACAGCATTATATAAATCCAGGGTCAGTTCAGGAATTAAGTTTGGTGCTGCAGTACACCAGCCCGTTGCACCCGCTGCAAAGGCTGCTAAAGCAAGCGGGTTGGAACCGTTGAAAAAAGCTACATCTTCACCGATTTCTCTGCGCAGATAATGCATTCTCTGCAAATCCCCTGTGCTTTCTTTGATCATCGTTACATTGGGTATCTGAAGTAATCTTTTAAGCAGGGCAGGAGACATATCCACACCGCCTGTTGCAGGATTATTATAGGCCATAATGGGAATAGAAATCGAATTGGCAACCTTTTCATAATGTGTAAAGATTTCATCATCGGTTAGTTTCCAGTAAGACATCGGGATAATCATCACTGCCGAAGACCCGGCTTTTTCAGCAAATTTTGCGTGGTGAACAGTTCTTTCTGTGGTCAGATTCGATACTCCGGTAACAACCGGTACTCTGCCAGCAACCTGCTGAACAGTAGCTTCGGTAACAGCTTCTTTTTCTTCGTCTGTTAAATAAGGTAAAACTCCGGTACTTCCTAATGGCGCAATTGCATGCGAACCAGAAGCAATTAACCTTTCTACCAGGACTTTAAATAATGTGATATCAACCTGCTCCTGTGCATTAAACGGAGTAATGGGATAGGCAATTATGCCTTTTATTGTATTTTGATTCATATGTTTCTAATTAAATTAATACCTGAACGTTATGAAAAAGGCTTTAATCTTTTATTAAAGCCTTTTAAATCACATCTCTATAAGTCTCTTCCTTCTTCTTCACGCAATGCCACACCCAGGTTTTGTAATTGAGGTGCATTTTCACAGGCCAGATATTTTGCCGGCTCAGTATCGTTCAGATTCTGGTGACGGTGCCATGCCCAGCTTGGGATATATACGGCGTCACCTGCGGTCCATTCAACCTTTACACCTTCAACTTCTGTATAACCGTGTCCTTCCAATACAAAAAGAACAGTCTCGTAAGTATGCCTGTGTTTGTTGGTCAGCTGTCCTGGAAGCAGACCTCCTATAGTCATACTTACATTTTTTGTTGGCAGATCAACAAAGAAAACCGGGTGTTTTCTTTCTGTTGAAAATTGGTTATGCTCGCCAGCCTGTTCAACATTTCTGTGAATCAGTTTATCTGGCATGACAAAGGTTGGTCTTGCGAAAGTTTGATGAAAATCTTTTGAAGTAAATGCTGGTTTTGTTTTTTCTGTAGTTTCCATTTCTCTTATTATTTAAAGGTTATTAATTATTTATACCACAAAAATAGCCTATATTGGACCCCTATTAATACTCCAGAATTGATATAAACATATGGTCCAGATCCTACGTCCTTGGAAAACAATCCTGCCTGTCGCTTTAGCCAGCGGGGAGGCTGTGTACCGTCAGATTGCTACGGGAATTATTGAAGAAATTAAAAGGGGGAGGCTAAAACCGGGTATGGCCTTACCCGGAACAAGACAATTAGCTACAGACCTTAACTTAAACAGGAAGACTGTTATCCTCGCCTATGACAGCTTAATTGCCGAAGGCTGGCTAACCAGTGCATATAAGCAGGGAACATTCGTCTCAGCCACACTTCCGCAAAACATCAAACTTTACAGAGATCATAAGACAGCTGTAGAAGATAAGCGCATTCCTTTCAGGTATCGTGAGCAGCAAATGACTGCTCACCTGGATAAAGCAAATAGTCTGGTTGTTTTTAATGATGGATTACCAGATGTTCGTCTTGCCCCGATGAATGAGCTGATGAGAGCTTATAAAAGAATATTTCAGCAGAATGCGAAATGGCGGATGATGGGTTATGGTGATCCAAGAGGGACAGACCGGATCAGGGAGGCTGTAGCCAGCATGCTCATACATGACAGAGGAGTAAGTGTGGATACCGGGCAACTCTGTATCACCAGAGGTAGCCAGATGGCTTTATATCTGATTGCAAACGTGCTGGTCGAAAAAGGAGATCGTATCGTGATAGAAGATCCCGGTTATGCGCCCGCATGGAAAGTCTTTGAACGTGCAGGAGCGACGCTGATCCCGGTAAAGACAGATGAGAATGGTCTTTGCGTGGATGAGCTGGAAATTCTTTGTGCAAAAACCAGAATTAAGGCCATATATGTTACTCCTCACCACCAGTTTCCAACCACAGTAAGTCTGAAAATTGACAGACGTCTAAAGCTGATTGAATTGTCAAATCAATATGGTTTTGCGATTATTGAAGATGATTATGATCATGAGTTTCATTTCAGTTCAAAAAGTCTTTTTCCGCTGGCCAGTCATAAAAATGCACTCAATGTGATTTATATTGGCTCGCTGAGTAAAATTGTTGCACCGGCCTTAAGGATAGGTTATGTCAGGGGGCCACAGAAATTTATAGATGCACTGGCTGCATTGAGAAAAATGATAGATGTGCAGGGCGATAATGTAATGGAACATGCCGTAGCAGAACTGATGGAAGAGGGAGCAGTCAAAAAACATGCAAAAAAAGCTTATACCATTTATAAAGATCGCAGAGAGTACATGGAGAAAATGCTATATGAACATTTAGGTTCATATGTCTCTTTTAAGAAACCGGAAGGCGGATTGGCTTACTGGGTACAGTTTAAAGAAAACAGAAATACAGTGGATTTAGCTGCCCGCTTACTGGAAAAGGGAGTTTCAGTAATGCCAACAGAACCGTTTTCTTTCCATTCAAACTCATTAGGGGCATTAAGACTTGGTTATGCTTCACTAACTAAAGATGAAATGGAAATGGGTTTAAAAATGATTGCAAAGGAGCTCTAGTTCAATTTTACCGGTTTTAGCGTCCTGTTTAGTACCTTTTAGCTTAAGCCTACTCAACGGAGCGATATAGCTGTCCAGGAAAGCAAACTGTTTCTGTTTTCTGATTTGATTAAAATCAATGTCCGCAAACAGAAAATAGGGACCCCGAACAGGAGAAAGTTCTGGAAGTACTCTTTCTTCACTGGTACTTAATTGCAGCAAATCCATGTTATTATTACTGTAAACCGCATATAATGGAAACAACTCTCTGCTCAGCAGCTCATCAGTACTGATGACATTTTGTTTTTGCAGATATCTGAGCAGTGCAGGTGCATTTCCTTTTAAGGATACAGTGATCTCCGGAACTTTGACTTCCTTCTGTTCTATATGTTCTACTTTTTCAAACTCATCATTATATTCATAAGTAATTACCGGCTCGTACTGACTGATCAGTTCTCCTGATTCTACAGCCACATATCCATGGTAATATTTTAATAGTATATCCTTTTCCAGGAAGTAGTTTTTAAAGTGAATATCACTTTGGAGTAATCCTTTCAGATCTGCATTTAACCAGGCATTTATGCTCAGACCTTTGGTCAGACCAGCCGGACAGTAAGACTGATCAGGTACATGAAGATTTTCCAGTGGGATTGTTCCCCGGAGTGTCAGGGTTTGATTGGTTAAATTTGCCTTTCCGGAATAGTTTTTGAAATCATAAAGGATAGGAGCAGTTTCACGTTTCATCCTTTCTATTCTCGGATCATCAGCTGCTAAAAAGCTTTTTTCAGCCAGCAGTTCATTTAATACATCCTTCACATTTGCTTTAGTAAAAGAATAGCAGACAGCTATATTCTTAGCATCATAAGCTATTTTAAGCCGCTGATCTGCGTTATTTCCCCATACAACTCCCTGAACTGTTTTTTCAAAATGATTAACTCCCAGCGTTTTTTTTAGATATTCTTTTAATGCTGATGTATCTGTTACCGGCAGAGAACAGAAAAAGGTGCCTGCCGGTTTATCCGTAATATTGTAAACAAAAATATTAGCTGGTACCGCAAATCCGCGATTATCACTTTTAATAGAACTTAACCCTCTTTGTTTAACAATCTCGTCGATGTTGATCTTAAAAATAAGAGAAGCATGTTCATGAACCCTGTTTTTATAGGAACTATATTGCCTGTACCAGAGTAAACCATAAACAGCCAGCACCAGCAATAAAATTAAAGTTGCTGCTGCGATTAAAACCTTTTTCATCTGTATGTTTTTGTTTTTTTTTGCCGGTGTCTTTGATGATTAATTAGTTATTTTTTCTCTACATCCTCAATAATAGAAAACAGATATTTTAAAGCGTTCTGTTCTTTAGCAGGGATATCCATACTCATTTCACCAGAAAACACATTGCCCTTAACCGGTCCTGATTTGATATAGATATCACCCAGTGAATTTAATACTTTATTTGTCTTTTCTATTTTTTCAGGACTGCCAATTTCCTCTGATGGTATTTTACCAGCTAGCTTTCTGGCACTGAAATAAGCAGCAAAATTGTTTTTCAATAACTCATTTTTATGTTTTGATGATACTTTAGCCTGATATTTATTACTCACAATCTGTTCTATTTCTTTAGCATCCGATCCGAAAAAGATGATTCCGTTATGAATAGCAAAATAAACAGCCATCGGGCTTTTCGGAATTGAAAGTTCATAATAATTCTGCATGGCTGTAACTACTTTTTTCTTTACACCATAAGCAATTAATTTGCTGAGCAACCTGGTATCCTCAGTGGATACCATCAGCAGAAAATCAGGAATAGTTTCTTTTTTTGTTTTGGTAACCGTGTCTTTTTCAAAGTTATCCTCGTTATATTCATAAGACTTGTAGGTCACCTCTTTTTGCGTCAGACCGTTGAAAATGAATAATCCATCACCTTTGATTACTTTACTTACAGCTTCCTCATCCAGCAGCAAAGCAAAAAGGTCAGTGGCCATACCAACTTCATCCTTATAAACTGATCCGTACATTTTATTCATCAGTTTCGGATATTCTTCCAGATAGGCTTTACTATCCATTGCATAGGCCATATAACCGATCAGTTTGTCTTCGTTTACATAATTTAAGAATTTTCTGTTTACTTTTCTCTTGTTTATTTTTGTGAAAGCACTGGCCATTTCATCACTTAAAGTCAGTGAAGAGCCAATACGTATCGCATCTTTTTCAAGATAAAGTTTCACATTTGCGCTTCCATAACCTCTAAACACATTGATCCCTTTTAGCACAGATGCTGGCATAAAATCTATTAATGATTGCTCTGTACTTGGAATCCAGGCCGTGATTTCTGCTTTTTCATCCACACTCTTCACAAAATCTTTATTATCGAGTATAGAACTGCGATTGTTTGTCGTAAAATAACCGGATAACATTTTCTTTGTCCAGCTAACAACGGCCTTATTCTTTATTTTTTTGACCCTGTTACTGGCATTAACCACAGCAGTATCAATTTCCTCCATATAACCGCCGGCATTTGCAACGGCAGCATCTGCTGCAGCTGCAGCAGCGGCATAGGCACTATCGGTATGGCTATAGTTTTCTTCCTTTGGAAGCTCCTCATCAATGATTATTGTTTTGCTGACAATCTTCTTTTTCGGGTGTTTTTTACTGGTTTTATGTTTTAGTCTTGTTTGATGTTTACGGACAGTTTTTTTTTCTTCTCACCTGCTGTTCAGGTTCCTGCGTATCATAGGGCTGTTCAGTAATTGTTGCTTCAGCAGTTGTTCCTGCCGGATAATCATAACCAGAATTATCAGCAGGAGCGGGTGCTGCTGTTGAATCGGCTAAGCCAAATTCCGGCTGCACAGGTAAACCCAGGCGTTTGCTAACTTCGGGTTTTGAAAAATAGCTTTCCTTTCCGGAACTTTTTACAAACAGAAGCATCTCCTTGTTCCACAATACAACTTCTGTAGAATCATGGTTATAAAAAGATCTTTGCTGATCATCCAAACTAAATTTTTTCT
This sequence comes from Pedobacter lusitanus, assembly GCF_040026395.1. Lineage (NCBI taxonomy): Bacteria > Pseudomonadati > Bacteroidota > Sphingobacteriia > Sphingobacteriales > Sphingobacteriaceae > Pedobacter > Pedobacter lusitanus. Next base: position 555,083 of record NZ_CP157278.1, on the reverse strand, counting down.
CTGCCTGTTTGAACAGTTCATCTATCTGATCCGCATTCTTAACCGGAGCAAGGACACAGTTATAGCTTATACTATCATTACTCTGATGATAATAATAAAAAGCAGATGAAAGATTAAAACCGAAATCTTCTATACTCTTGCCTTTTCCCTTCAAAGTATCAGTAAGTTTTTCAGTAATCTTTTTGCCAACGAAAGTATTATTAAACTCCTTTACTGACATCAGCTGCAGGAAATTGTCTCCCTTTAAGGTGACCACTGCTTTAGCATCAGCAGGAATTTTATGTGCCAGGTTCTGGGCTCCGGCACTCAGTGCTGTAATAGAAAAAAGGGCAGTTACAGTATATTTATAAAGATGATTCATGATGTGTTTTTTATAGAAACAGAGAGGTGCTTATTATTTTGATAGTATAATTTTGTTAGAGATATTGGTTTTACCGTTGATTAAGCCAGGAATACCTGTATTCAGTAAAACAGCTTTTCTTGTTTTGGATACCTTAGCCAGAGGATTTGCTGAGGTGACAATCGGTTTTTCAAACCGGTAAATACTGGTATAGGTTGCTTCCCTGAAGACGTTTTTCACTTCCGGTTTCAATTTATTATAAGCTGTAACAGCTTCTTTAGTATAAGTGTAATTACGCTGAAAGGTACTGGTTGCTGTATTATAAATATAAGAAGAGTTATTGGCTGTATTGATTTTTAGTTTTTTCAGCACAGTCTGATTGATATTGCTGATGTTGGAAATATTTTCAAAAGCGAAACTCACGCTCACAATGTAATTTTGAAAATCTATTTTCTTTTTCACCTGGCTGATCCCTTTGGACTTGCTTAACTCGTTCACAATCTGGTCCATTTCTTGCTGAATAGTCTGTCTGGAAGGTACTTTATACCCATTTATACTATCCATTAGCATAATAGAAGCGACTTTGGTTTTGCTGGCACTCAAATTCACAGTCAGATCTGCTGTGCCTGAACCATTGCTGGTCAGATTAATTTCTTCAATGATTTGAAAACAGGAGGAAAGAGAACATATTGTTACCAGTAGTAACAAATATCTGAGCGTTTTATTTTGCATTTAAACAGTAGAGGATCGTATGTTAATAATCTCTAAAGATAGTTTTTTTAGCTCAAAGCTAAAATCTATTCCAGTACAGGGTTTGCCACGATAGGTAATTTGGCAAACTTAATGACTTCCACACTTGGAAAGCCAAAATCTTCCACCACCTTACCCAGAATAAGATAACAGCCGGTTCCGCGGAAAGGGTAACCAGGTGTAGAGCCCGGAAAATGTGTGGTATCAAAGAAATTGCCATCAGCATCCAGAAAAGTACCAAACCACATCTTTTTATTGTTTTTGGTATGTACTGTTTTTTCACAGACATAAAGACCAACCATTTTGACGATCTGGCCCACATAACCGATCAGTTCATTTGTCCTGATATCACCGCGATAACTGGTTTGCAGCAGATCAAAAAAAGAAAGACTGAGCGGGAAACCCAGTAATTCCAGTTCATGATAAGCGTCTTCGAGTTCGGTATTGATCAGCTCAGGGAGCTGATAGTGTTTGGTTTCCGGTTCAAAAAGCTGCGTATCAGAACCAGGTTTCACTTTTGTACCCAGTAAAGAATGTATATCCCAGAGTAATTCTTTTTTACTGCGCCCGGTAAAACGTAACGCGCCGGTACGGATTAATATAATTGCCTGATCAAGACTAATACGGGTACGTTTCACAAAATCCTCCAGATCCAGATAATTCCCATTTCTTATTCGCTCCAGGGGAATCTCTTCTATTAATTTCAGGGTCAGCCCCTGTATACCTATAAAACCCAGGTAAGCATGAGTTCCGCAGATAGAGACAACCGGAGTACTGTGATTGACACAAGGCAAATGCACTGTTGCGCCAGCTTTACGAAGTTCATAAACATATAACCAACGTGTATAAAAACCACCGTAATTATTCAGCACAGCGACCATAAACTCTATCGGGTAATAGGTTTTCAGAAACAGACTCTGATAACTTTCTACCGCAAAACTGGCAGAATGTGCTTTAGAAAAGCTGTAACCGGCAAATGAAGATACCTGTCTCCAGACTTCCCGGGTCACGGCTTCTTCACGGCCCAGTTTTTTTGATCCTTCAAAGAATTTGTCTACCAGTTTATCAAATTCCATTCGGGAACGATATTTTCCACTCATCCCTCTGCGTAAGACATCGGCATCACTGCCATTCATACCACCATAATGGATACAGACCTTAATCACATCCTCCTGGTAAACCATTACACCATAAGTTTCCTGCATCTGTTCTTTCATCACCGGATGCAGGTATTTTACTTTTTCGGGATGATGATAGTTTTGAATATAAGTCTTCATCATACCGGATTGCGCTACACCGGGGCGGATAATAGAACTGGCTGCAACCAGGGTAAGATAATTATCACATTTAAGCTTGGTCAAAAGCTGACGCATAGCAGGCGATTCAATATAAAAACAGCCGATAGTATTACCGGATTTTAATCTGGCATTGAGCAAAGGATCCTTCATGAATTCCCGGACCTGATGCACATCTATGCTGATCTGCCGGTTTTCTTCCACCAGTCTGGCTGCTTCTTTGATATGGCCGATACCGCGCTGACTTAAAATATCATATTTATCATAACCAATCATTTCTGCTTCGTACATATCCCATTGTACAGTAGGCATACCTTTGGGTGGTAAATCCAGTGCTGTATAATAAGTAATCGGCTCTTCAGAAATCAATACTCCTCCGGCATGAATACTGCGCTGATTAGGCATGTTACTCATCAGCTCACAAACTGCCAGTATCTTTTTAAAAGTAGGATTGTTCTGGTTGTATGCATCCTGTGTACGATCAGTAAAGCTGTCAATTTCTGCTTTGGGCAGCCCCATAACTTTACCAATCTCCCGGATGATGGACCGGTCTTTAAACGTAGACATGGTTCCTAACAGGGCGGTATGTGCAGCACCATATTTTTCAAAGATGTATCGCTGCACGTCTTCCCGTTCATCCCAGGAATAGTCAATATCAAAATCCGGTGGCGAGGAACGCTGGGCATTGAGAAATCTGTCAAAGTAAAGATCCAGTTCAAGCGGGTCAACATCAGTGATTCTCATGCAGTAAGCTACGGTGCTGTTGGCTCCGGAACCACGTCCGACATGATAATATCCTTTGCGCATAGAATATTGAATAATATCCCAGGTGATCAGAAAATAGGCGCAGAAATCCAGGTCGTGAATAATTTCGAGTTCATATTTCACCTTCTCCAGTGCTTTTACATGGCCTTCGCCATAACGCTCTGCCAGTCCTTTGAAGGCTAATTTTTCGAGTAACTCTTTATCTTTTGTTTTGCTTCCGGTATAGGTTTTACGGTTCAGTTTGATTTTTCCCTGCTGGTAATCCATTACACAGTTGTCGAGTAGCTTAAGGGTGTTTTCCAGAATAAAAGGATATTGACCGAACCTGGTTTCCAGTTCACCAGGGGGGAGAAAAGTATCAGTTGGAGTACATTTATCAGCTGTACCGGTTTTAGTCAGTACGGTATTCAGATCCACACTCCGCAGATACTCATGTAAACGGTATGCTATCTTTCCGCTGAATACAACGGGCTGCAGCACCACTAACCTGTCTCTGAAACCTGACAGATCTTTACCATAGAGCTGATGTAATTCATCAAAACGTATTCCCAGATACTCGTTTTCTTCCAGCTTTTCCCCATAACTGTAAGGATAAATCACATAGCAGTTCTGAAATACAGGAGGCCGGTCCGGCAGTTCTTTCTGTTTCAGATTATAGAAAGTAAGGAAATCATTAAGTTCCTTCATGCCTTCTTTATTTCTGGCAATGCCAATAAACAGCAATCTGTTATTTCTGCGGAATTCTAATCCGCCGACAGGCTTGATCCCTGCGGCATTGCATTCCCTCATAAATTCCATTACCCCTGTAGAATTATTCAGATCGGTCAGTACCAGCTGAGTAATTCCTCTGTCTGCCGCTTCTTTTATTAGTTTAGCGATAGACATCGTGCCATAACGAAGGCTGTAGTGGGAGTGGACGTTCAGGTACATTTTAAATTTTTAAATTCAGTACTGAGGCCGGCATAATAGATTTTTCCCCGAAGCGCCTGCGGATTTTATCCATCGCCTGGCACAAATTATACTGTTCCTGTGAATTCTCATATAAATCAATCTGTTCAAAACCATTGACCAGGTTAGAGAACCGCACACCCACCAGCCGGATCAGCATACGTTTCTGATAGAGCTGTTTAAATAGTTCTTTGGCTTTACGGATCAGTACGCCATCCATAGAAGTATAAGGAATGGTAGCCTGCCGGGTTACATCCTCAAAATTTGAATAACGGATGGTCACTGTAATACAGGCTGCTATTTTCTTTTTCTGCCGCAGTTCAAAACCCAGGTCCATGACCATGGAAGTTATCAGATTACCGATAGTTTCCACATCAATAGTATCGGCCTTGAAAGTGCATTGCGTGCCTATACTTTTTTGTTCCTGATAGGGGATAACCTGTGATTGATCTATACCTTTTGCCTTTTGCAGCAGAGCCAGTCCGTTTTTTCCCAGTAAACTGATCATCTGATCAGGATGAATCTGTGTTAAGGTGAAAATCTTTTTAATCCCCATATCACTGAGTTTCATAAAAGTTTTTTCCCCCAGGCCCGGTATTTTTCTGATCGATAAGGGGTCCAGAAAACCTTTGACTTCATGTTGCCTGATATCAAGCTCTCCATTGGGCTTACATTCATTGGTAGCCATCTTGGAAACTGTTTTATTCACTGATAAACCGAATGAGATAGGCAAACCGGTCTCCCGGATAACTGTTTGCCGCAGTTCATGTGCGTATTGACGGGTGCCATGAAAACGATCCATTCCGGTCATATCTATATAATGCTCATCGATACTGGCTTTTTCAATGAGCGGCACCCTTGATCTTAAAATTTCAGTAATCTCCTGTGAGGCTTTGGAATAGGCATCCATATTCCCCTTAATGAAAATAGCATGGGGACAAAGCATTTTGGCCATGCGGGAAGACATTGCTGAATGAACACCGAACTTACGGGCTTCATAACTGCATGAAGCTACCACACCACGATCTGAAGTTCCACCTATAATTACAGGTTTTCCGATTAATGCCGGATCTTTGCGTACTTCGACGGAGACGAAGAAGGAATCCTGATCCATATGGATGATGTGTTTGTCGGACATAAAATGTTTTAGTGTTTACAAATGTATGCTAAAAAAAGCCGGTACAACAAATATAATACTAAAAATATTAGTAACAAAAAGATGTTTTGAATCATGCTGATAAATAAAAAGGAGGATACAGCTATATAGCCATATCCTCCTTTCAGGTATAAATCAGTTAAATTAAGATCCCGAATCGGTACGGGCCTCAATCACATCCTGTATACTTTGGCTTACGTTAGACATAATATTAACTCCTGCAGCTGATTCGATAGCTCTCACGGTAGTCAGATATTGTTTCCAGTCTGCATTCACAGTGCCCTGATCATTTGGTGTATCCACAGCAATCACACGTGTTGAACTGGTAATACGCGAAAGATCATTATTACCATCAGGAATAACCACGATAACTTTCCAGACACGTGAAGGTACATTCACTTTTCCACCATCAATAGTAGTTACATATCCGTTTGAACCTGTTCCACCTGATCCGTAAGAACCCATCACTACGTATACTTCGTTACCGGCATTGACCAGTGAGCGGGTATAGTTTTCAAGATTTGCCCAGGTTTGCTGATTGTTTTTAGGTGCCTGAGGAATCATATTGGTCATCAGGAATGTTGCAGAATTTGCAGTACTGCTTGAAGTTCTGTCTCCTGAAGGACAGTTGTGACCACGGTCAAAACCTGAACCTGAATAACTTGAGCTTCCTACTGCGTACCAGCCGGAAGGTAAATTAACATCCGCTCTGAAGTTATCAGAACGTGACGTGCTGCCCAGATCGGTACTGCTGACATGCCATGATACCCAGTTTGGTGTGCCTTTATCTCTGTTGTAGGATTCAGTAAAATAAGTCTGATCCATCAGGTAATTAGCCGTCGAATTAATACTTGGCTGAGCATTGGTTGGATTTCCAAGCAATAAGTTATTGTTATCAGTTGTATTGCCGCCAGGTGTACCGGTTCCAGGATCAGTACCCGGATCAGTAGGAGTTGTACCACCTGTAATAAAGCTGATATCATCAATGTTAATACGGGCTGTACCGCCTGATATTTTACGGATTTCAAAAGTCAGATTACCTGTTTTAGTTACCGTAAATGTTGCAGTAGCCAGCTGGCTTGATGATGAAGTCACAGTAGAGCCTACTTGTGAATAAGTACTTCCATTATCTGCTGACACCCATAACTGCCAGGTTGAGGAGTTATCAGTTCCGTATACCGCATGTTTAACTGACACTGATGTCGGGCTGCTGACATTAAAATTCATACTCAGGATACCTGTGTTGCGAATACGTACAGACTTTGAACCTGATTTTACATCCGCTGCAGTTGATCCGATCAGTGCATCATCCAGATTCCATGAACCTGTAGTCAGAGTTACATCAGCGGCAGCATAAGCGCCTTTGGTTCCTGTCTCGAAATCTTCGGTAATGGTAGTGGTAGCCTGAACAGCTGCACTTTTAATTCCTGCCTGGTTTTGATTAACCGGACTAAGTTCCTGCATCGTGTCTTTAGCACAAGATGCGAATACCAGCGACAAACAGCCGGCAAATAGTAGATTTCTAAATTTCATAGGTTGATTTAATATTTCAGTAAATAGACTTGATTTATATTAAAGCTATATTATTTGAGTGTTATTTAATTAAATAAATATCAATTGATATTAAAAAGAGAAGAAGGCAGTCTTTTTCCAGGAGCGGGTTATTCCCGGATCATAGGAAAAGACTGTTAAAAAGAAGAGAAGTCAGAGAGGTGTAAGAGATCTGTGTTGGTATAGGGTTGGTATACCCCGGGGGTATACCAACCCTATACCAACACAGATGACTGACCTGACTTAAACACTTGTGCCCTCTACCTGCTATAAAGCAGGTACAGATCAAGCTGATGTTTTTAAACGGGAATGTATTATGAATTTGCTTTAGTCACCTTACAATAATTATTGCCCCAGTCTGATAAGACCTGCATAACCGGAATCAGGGTTTTACCCAGTTCTGTCAATTTATATTCTACCCTGGGTGGTGATTCTGCATAGATTTTTCTGGATAGAATGCCGTCACGCTCCAGTTCGCGCAGTTGCGCAGTTAGTGTGGTCTGCGTAATATCCTGCATTTTTTTTCTCAGTTCGCCAAATCTGGCAGGACATTCCTGACTGATTGCATTTAGTATAAGCAGTTTCCATTTTCCACCAATAATCTTCCATGCATTTGTCATCGGACAGTTATCTTCCGGCTGTTCGTGATTTTCTTGTTTTATAACCTCCTGAGGGTCATCATTAGTATTATTTTCCATACTTGGTACTGTCCGGCAAACTACTTGTTTAACAAAAATAGTGCTTTCATCTTTGAACTGTAAAGTTAACCATATTCGATTAATCAAACCTATAAAAACAGTTTATGAGCAAGCAGATTTCCAAATGGATATTATTAATTATCCTGTCTTCGTCCATATTTTTATCCGTTATTGATATTTTCATAGTCAATGTAGCAGTCCCTTCGATCAAGAAGGGCATTCATGGAACAGACGGAGATATTCAGCTGGTCATTGCATTGTACCTTCTTGGCTATGCTGCATTTCTGATTACCGGCGGCAGGGCAGGAGATTACTACGGTAGAAAAAAGGTATTCATCATTTCTATGCTGTTCTTTACTTTAGCCTCTCTGCTCTGCGGAATTTCTCAGACGGCTTTTCAGTTAAATACAGCCCGGTTTATCCAGGGGATCAGTGCAGCGTTTATGGTGCCACAGGGAATTGCCTCTATTCAGATACTTTTCCCTACGCACAAAGAAAGAATTAAAGCGCTGGGGATATACGGCAGCATCGCAGGTTCGGCCTCTGTAATAGGCCAGTTTCTGGGTGGCATATTACCCGATACACATTTCTTTGTGGAGGGCTGGCGCCTGATTTTTCTGATTAATCTTCCTTTGGGTATTACTTTCGCCTTTCTGGCCGGTAAGTTTTTAAAAAATACAGTTGTTGAAAAGACGGGGAAATTTGATTATTCCGGTGTAATTCTATTGACCCTGGGACTGGTTGGATTGATCTATCCATTAATCCGGGGGGCAGAACTGGGATGGCCTTTATGGAGTTTGATATTAATGATCATATCAATTGCTTTATTATTTATCTTTTTATATGATCAAAAGAAAAAATCCTTTAAAGGAAAAGGACCGCTGATCAATATGGAGTTATTCCGTTACAAAGATTTTAATATAGGCCTGTGTGCTGTGCTGTTTTATTTCATGGCACAGGATTCTTATTTTTTAATTAATGCCGTTTTATTTCAGACCGGCTTTGGCATCAGTTCATCAGAAACAGGTATATTCTTTGTTTTTCAGGGTATAGGATATGTAATTGCTTCAGTGTTGTCTATCCGGATGATCCCTGTATATGGCAAAAAGATTTTGCAGACCGGGGTAATGATTATGATCATTTCTCTCCTCTTTCATATCATTTTCTTTCAATCAGGCGATGTAAACCGTGGTGTGTTGTTACCGGTCTTATTTATCTACGGTACAGGTTGCGGCTCTGTATTACCTTCTTTACTAACTATGGCGCTGAAAAGTATCCCTTCCAGATTTGCCGGAGCAGCTTCGGGCACTTTCTCCACCTTCCAGCAAACGGCGATTGCATTTGGAATAGGTATAGTAGGAGGGGTTTTCTTTTATATACTTGGAAAAGCCGGAACCCTGCAGGCATATTTAGCCGCTTATCAGACGGCTACAGCAGTCAATGTAATTATGCTGCTCTTTGTGAGTTTGTTTCTCTTTCTGTTACCAGATAAAGTTACTGCGGATAGTCAGCCTGAGAAGCTCCGGGTGTCAGATGAGCTGCTGAATATAGAAGCAAAACCAGAAAATTGTGCAAAATAAAATGAAACAGCCTTAAGGTAACTTGTAACAGATTATATCAGGACAGTGCTCCGGAACTACTATTGAAAACAGAAAAATCACAATTATATTTCAATGAAATTATGGCATTTAAAACCGTTTTTTTACTCCTGATAATGAGCGTAAAGACAAGTGGGTTAACTATATGTGTAAATATATAACTGAGAAAACAGTATCATTATTTTAAAAATACAGCGAACAAACGGGCTGTACATTTGTTAATGACAGTTGTATGGCTTTTTTTTGCTAAAATGATAAATTTAGAGTAGTTTGCCATTAATAATTGATAAATATAGTTAACGGTGGGATGAGGAACTAAAAATCCCTTTGGGAATTATAAGATGGAGATAATTAAAAACATTTATAAGTTAGTAGGAATTGTCAGGCATATAGACCTGCTCAGGCTGGAAGAAGGAGCCAAACAATATTTGACCCAGCTTAATATTAGTTTTGAAATAATTACAGCCAAATCATCAGCCTTAAAAGTAAAAACCCGGCAGTGGAAATGCAGAAAGGACAATCTTGCCGAAATCCCCAAATTGATTACCCTGACTAAAGATCTTTTTGAAAGATTCCTGACTGATATACCAGTAACTGTTCATCCTATTGCCTATACGCCAGCCGTAGCTGATAATGTTGAGCCTGAATGGATCAACAACAAAATGTTAACCCTGGATGTCAAACTCAAAGATATTAACCGTGATACAGGCATTGATAAACTGAGTTTATCCTCATGGATTAATGGTACCGAACCTATGAGTCAGGATGTTAAGGCTATGTTTTTCTATTATTTCGAAAGTATCGGTCAAAAAAACAATCAGCATTCCACTCAGAAAGAGTTTAGTGAGCCTTGCTATAACTGATAAGCTGCGCTGTAAATCCCGGAACAAAAATGAAATAAGACTATTACTGAATCAAAAAACATTTTCATGTTTGGTATTCAGATTTGGATGGTATGGTTAAATTGTTAAATTTGAATTAACCAAATATATCCCCGATGCCTAAACCACCTGCAGACCTGACCAGCCTGATCTGTGATATAGCCTTATACAACAGTGAAAATGCCTATGAAAAGCTTTTCAAAAACATGTTTCCTGCTTTATATCGCTTTTGTCATTGTCTGTTAAAATCCAGGGAAATGGCCGAAGAGGTTGCCAATGACGTTATGATTACGCTCTGGAAAAACAGGGCTAAGTTGCCGGAAGTACAGAATATTAAGGTTTACGCATTTGTAATTGCAAAAAATCTCTGTTTAAATTCATTGAATAAACATTCCAGAAGAGAGCTGATCTTTTTAGAGGATATTGAAATTCAGATTGTGCTGGATACACTCAACCCGGAACAAATATTAATTAATGATGAGCTGAAAAGAAAACTGGAGCAGGCTACTGAAGCATTGCCAAACCGGTGTAAGCTGGTTTTTAAACTGATCAAGGAAGATGGCCTGAGTTATAAGGAAACGGCCGAGATTTTAAATATTTCTACAAAAACAGTTGATGCTCACCTGGTAACAGCAGTCAAAAAACTGACTGCTATTCTTAAGGTTGAATTTAATCTCATGTAAGCTTTTTTATATTTTTAAAAATATTTCATAATTGACTAGGGAGTTTCCTGATATATATTGTCTTATATACACTAACCAATATAAAATCATCGCGGCAGTCTTTATGAACAGAAGCAGAATTATAGAATTATTAGCTCGTAAAATGGCTGGTGAAGCTAACCCATATGAATTGGAAGAGCTGAATGAGCTGATTAATCGCTTCCCTGATTCTGTTTATTACGATGAGGTCCTTAAACAAATCTGGTTAAATAGTGAAGACGGGCCACAGAGTTGCCCGGATATAGACCGGATTTATCAATGTCACAAACTTAAATTTTATGATGAACTGATTGTAGCGGAAGAAGAACATCCGGTACCACCTGTCCGGCAATATAAATATCTGTCAAGAATTGTACTGGCTTTATGTGTCGTGTTTTTTGCGGGTTTGTTTTACTTCAGCCATAATGATACTGAGAGTTTTAATACACAGATTATTGCAGGTAAGGCAGTACGCAAAAATGTAAAACTGCCCGATGGTACTGTGGTATGGCTTAATGCAGACAGTAAATTATCTTACAATGATAATATCAATGAGAAAAATGTACGTGTTGTTCATTTAACCGGTGAAGCTTTTTTTGATGTGGCCCACCATCAGTCACATCCGTTCATTGTGCGTACAGATAAAATTTCTATCAAAGTCCTTGGAACAGCATTTAATGTTAAAGCCTATCCGGTTGATAAAAAATCTGTAGCCACTTTATTACGTGGTTCTATAGAGCTCTCTGTAAATGAACGGGCAGCGCAAAAGATCATCTTAAATCCTTTGGAAAAATTTGTTCTGGAAGATGATAAAGAAGGAGTAATGAAGATGGATCATCAGGATATTAAGCTGATGATAGAACATATTGTTCCGGTAAAAATTGGTAATGAAGAATATATTGAAGAAGTATCATGGAAAAATAACACCCTGGTATTCCATAATGAATCATTCGAAGATTTAAAGCCAAGATTAGAACGCTGGTTTAATATCAGAATTCATCTTAATTCACAAAAATCAAAATCATACCGTTTTACCGGAGTCTTTAAAAATGAAAATATTAAAGAAGCCCTGACGGCGATGCAGTTAATCAAACCCTTCACCTTTAATCTTAAACCACATGACGTGATCATCTACTAAAAAAAAGGGAGTAAATGCGCCAACATTCCCTCCCTTTTCAACCTTCCAATCCGTAGTGTAACACTACAGTTTATCAGATTTTTAACTTTGAAATTCACAAATCTATGAAAAAAAAAGGACTGTGCAATAAAGTTCTATGTGTCCACTTTTCCAAAAAAAAACTATTATTAATGCTAAACTGGATCTTTGTTTTGTCTTTTCTATTTTGTTTTCAGGTGTCTGCCAGCAGCTACTCTCAAAACAAAAAGATTGATTTAAATATCCGGAAGGTAAAACTAAAGGACGCTTTGGTTATTCTGGAGAATAAAGGAAACTTTCGGCTGTTATACAGTGAAGAAGACCTTCCGCTTGATAAGGAAATTACCCTGAAGCAAAAAGATATTCTTGTCTTTGATGCGCTGACTTCTGTTTTACAGGGTACCGGCCTGAAATTCCAGGCAATGGATGATGATTTAGTAGTTATCAGACCAAAAAATGCACCTTCGGCTGACATCCTGGTTAAAGGTACAGTCACAGATGAAAAAGGCACGGGCATTCCGGGAGTCAGTATTAAACTCAAAGAGTCTGCGATAGCAACTACCACAGATCCTTCAGGGAAATACGCGATTAAAGTTCCTGGCAATGGTGTACTGATTTTCTCTTATCTGGGTTATAACAGTCAGGAAATGCCGGTTAATAATCGCCCGTTGATTAATGTAAAATTACAGGAAAACAGTCAGGCACTGACAGAAATCGTTGTGGTAGGGTATGGAACACAGAAGAAAGCTGTCGTGTCCGGAGCGGTAACATCGGTAAAAGGTTCTGATCTTGCAAAAACACCAACAGCCAATCTCTCCAATACTTTAGCAGGGCGCTTACCTGGTGTAACTGCGCTGCAATCCAGTGGTGAACCCGGGGCAGACGGTTCCACCATCCGTATCCGCGGGGTAAATTCACTGGGTAATAATGATGCACTGATTGTAGTTGACGGTGTACCCAACAGGGCCGGAGGTTTAGAGCGTATCAATCCTAATGATGTAGAAAGTATTTCAGTGCTAAAAGATGCTTCTGCGGCAATATATGGATCAAGAGCAGCTAATGGTGTAATTTTAATTACAACCAAACAGGGTAAATCGGGTAAACCTCAGCTTTCTTATGACTTTAGTTATGGTTTGCAACAACCAACAAGAACACCCAAAATGTCCAGTTCCTCACAGTATGCAGAGATCCTGAATGAGCTGAATATTTTTAGTTCAGACCTGCCTGCAGATCAGTGGGCAGCTGCTTCACAGGCATTTCAAACTACAGGAGCCTATAAAAGACCCGATAACGGGAATACAGTGACTGCTTTTTACCGTCCTGATGAAATGCAGAAATTCAGAGATGGATCTGATCCGTTACGTTATCCAAATACGGATTGGTTTAAGACAACCTTAAAAACCTGGTCGCCTCAGCAAAGACACAACCTGCAACTCACCGGAGGAGCAGAAAATATCAAATACCTGGTATCCTTAGGGTATCTTGATCAGGATGGTTATTATAAAAAATCGGCCACAGGCTATAAACAATATGATTTAAGGATAAACCTGGAGGCAGCAGTCAGCAAGTATGTGACTTTAACACTGGGGATTACCGGTCGTGAAGAGGCACGTAATTATCCGACTGTCGGTGCTGGTGATATTTTCAGAATGCTGATGCGTGGTAAGCCTACAGAACAGGAAGTATGGCCTAACGGATTACCTGGGCCAGATATTGAGTTTGGTTATAATCCTTATGTAATTACAACTGATCAGACAGGTTATAACAGGGATCAGAGAGACTATTTCCAGTCTACAGGTAAAATTGACATCAAGGTTCCTGGTGTTGAGGGATTGAAAATTACCGGTACCGCGTCTATTGATAAATTTGCCGGAAGACAAAAGAGATGGCAAACTCCCTGGACACTTTATTACTGGGACAAAAAAACCTTTGAAGCAGATGGGGTAACGCCTTTACTCAAAGGTTCTGTACGTTCTGAACGTACGGATGCCAGTTTATCTGAAACTGCAGGAGCACAGTTAGCTATCAATTTAATGGGAATGGCTACTTATGATAAAAAGATAGGAGATCATACTTTTAACCTGATGGCCGGTGTAACCAGAGAAAAAGTTAACAATGATGGTTTTAATGCTACCCGCAGATATTTTCTATCTACTGCTTTACAACAACTGGTAGCTGGAAGTGATAAGGAACAAACAGTGGGCAATCCTACAGATGGCCCTAATAATTTATTTAACAGAGCACGTTTAAGTTATTTTGGAAGAGTAGGTTATAATTACAAAGAAAAATACCTTGCAGAATTCTTATGGAGAGCAGATGGTTCTTATATTTTCCCGCAGGACAGACGTTTTGGATTTTTCCCGGGTATTTCTGCTGGATGGCGTGTTTCTGAAGAAGCCTTTTTTAAAGATCATGTTAAATTCATTAATAACCTGAAAATAAGAGCTTCCTGGGGACAAATGGGGGCTGAGGCTTATTTCGGCGATGCCCTTGCAGAATACCAGTATTTAAGCACGATGGGTTTTGGCAATTACATCATCAATAATCAGTACAGCCAGACATTAACAGAAAATCGTGTACCCAATTTAGATTTTGGATGGGAAGTAGCCAATAATGCCAATATCGGTCTGGATGCCTCCTTTTTAAACAATAAACTAAGTTTTGAATTTGATTATTTCTACAATAAAAGAACTAAAATTCTGATTAGCAGGGGAAGTTCAATCCCCGGAAGTTCTGGTATTACCGATAAACTGCCACCAGTTAATCTTGGAAAGGTCAATAACAAAGGTTTCGAATTTAAACTGAGTTATAATGACCATGCCGGAGACCTGGGTTATGGTATAAGTGTCAATGGAGGATATTCCAAAAACAAAATAATTTTCTGGGATGAAACCCCTGGTGCACCTGCATGGCAGCAATCTACAGGGATGCCAACTGGTACAGACCTGATTTATGAGTATATAGGGGTATTTAAGGATGCCGCAGAAATAAAGGCTAATACGATTAATTACAGCGCGTTAACTAACAACCTACTGCCTGGTGATATGAAATTCAGGGATGTGAACGGAGATGGCAAGATTGACGGGGATGACAGGATCAGATCTGATAAAACCAGTACACCGACTTTTACAGGAGGGATTAACCTGAGTTTACAGTATAAAAACTTCGATTTTTCTGCACTGATACAGGGGGCTTCAGGAGGAGTACAGATTGTAGGACTTACTGAATCAGGTGATATAGGGAATTTCCTGGAATGGTCATATAAAAACCGCTGGACTATTGATAACCCGAGCAGTGAATTTCCACGTTTATCAAATCGTGGTAAAACCTATTATACAGACTTTAATAATGCCGGTAGAAATACCTATTGGCTGCGTAGTAACAACTATGTAAGACTTAAAAATGTAGAAATCGGTTATACACTGCCCGGAGAGTGGTGTAAAAAAGCTGGCTTTAGTGCATTAAGGGTTTATGTGAATGGACTAAACCTGATTACACTGGATAAAATTGGTATATGGGACCCGGAATCGACCAATAGCAGTGCGCAGTATTATCCACAGGCAAGAGTGATTAATACAGGTATTAAAGCCACTTTTTAAGCATACATCTATAGACCTTATAACTATTTCATATGAAACCTATATTCAGAAATACATATATACTAATCGCAATTGCATTGACTGCTTCACTTTCAGGCGGATGCAAAAAAGATTTCCTGGCAGTAACGCCACCAACACAGATTCCTTCAGAACTGGTATGGAAAGATCCCGCTTTGGCTCAGGCTTTTGTAACCGAAATATACAATGGATTAGGAAGCGGCGGATTTTCAGAACAAATGCTGTCCTCAGTTTCTGACGAATCTTTGTTTACGCATCCGAACCGCGGAATAGATCTGATCAATTCAGGTATTATTAATCCAACAACGCTGGGCTGGGTAGATGATACCTGGGCTTATAGCAAAATGTATAACCGCATCCGTGCCTGTAATATTACCATAGAGCGTTTAACAGGTACGGATAACGGCATTTCAGATCAGAATGTTAAAGACCAGTTACTGGGGGAAGCTCATTTTTTAAGAGCTTATTTTTATCATCAGCTGGTGCGGTTTTATGGCAGTGTGCCATTAATTACTAAAGTTTATGCTTTGGATGAAGATTATTCGGCCAAAAGAGCTACTTATGAGGAGTGTGTAAACTTTATCGTTAAAGATTGTGACAATGCAGTCAAGGAGCTTACAGGGAAAGCCACACAAAAGGGAAGGACTTCTTCGCTGGCTGCACTCGCTTTAAAATCCAGAGTGCTGTTGTATGCGGCAAGTGATTTACACGATATTCCTACGGCTAAGTCCAAGTCTAAAACGGGTGTTATTTCCGGATATGCCAATCCTGAGTATCTGGGTTATTTATCAGGCGATCGTATGCAGCGCTGGAAATTAGCTCAGGACGCAGCTAAAGCCGTAATGGATGCAGGAACAGGTTATAAGCTGAGCCTCAGTACTCAGGTATCCGCTGCTGATGGCCGTAATAACTACAAAAGTATAGCGATGGGTGGAGAAAGTAAAGCCCCGGGCATTGATGCTTCGGCGGGTGCTGAATTGATCTTTGCCAGGTATTTTATTGACCGCAGTGATAATCGCTATGGCAGAGCCAACGGACCTAATGGTTATCATAACTGGGCAGGTAATACGCCCATAGGATTGTTGGTTGATGATTATGAAATGGTTGATGGTACAAAATTCAGCTGGACAAATGATGCACAGAAAGCAGCCCCTTATCAGAATCGTGATCCTCGTTTTTATGCGACCGTATTATATGATGGTGCAGGCTGGAAACCACGTGATAAGGTTTCTGGTGGTGTTGATCCGGCCAACCAGATACAAACCGGTGAATATGACCTGACAGAAGGCAATAACGTAATCAGCTTTAAAGGGCTGGATACCCGTGGCAGCTCTATCGAGAACTGGAACGGCAGCTGGACTGGTTATTATACGCATAAATTTATTGATCCGGACCCTTCCATTGTAGATGCTTCTATGCCACAGTTTGTACCCTGGCCATTTTTCAGATATACTGAAGCAGTCATGAATTATATTGAAGCAAGTATTGAACTTGGACAGGTTGATCAGGCTGTTTTATGGTTAAACAGAATCCGCTTCAGAGCAGGTATGCCGGCTGTTACGACAGCTTCTCAGACTGAAATGAGAGAAATCTATCGTCATGAGCGCAGAATTGAAATGGTCTATGAAGAACAGCGCTATCACGATGCGCGCCGCTGGATGATTGCAGAGGAAACACTGGGCAGAAAAACTACCTATATCAAAGTAACAGGCAAATTTAAAACTGGTCAGTCTATGTCTCAGCCATATCATTACGATCCGTCGGTTTACAACTATACTTATACGCCAACTACTGAAACTGCTCAGGAGAATCGTCAATGGGCAGAAAAGGTATACTTCAGACCTTTTGAACGTGACGAAATATTTAAAAACAAAGAACTGAAACAGAATCCGGGATATTAATTCTGTCTAAGGTTTTCAGACTGAAACCCTTTTTTTAAGCATATGCTATAGTCAATTTAAATCATGAAAATTAAAACACTACTTACCACTCAGCTACTGATAATTTCATGCTGGTCATTTGCTCAGGAAAAATCTTATACCCAGCAGATTGAAGGAACCAAACTAACCTTTACCATGCAGGCCGTCCCGGCTGGAGAATTCCTGATGGGAAGTAAAAAAGGTAAAGCTGATGAACAGCCATTGCATAAAGTAAAACTGGATGCTTTCTGGATGGGGACTTTTGAAGTTACCTGGGATCTTTATGAGCCTTTTCTGTATAAAGATTATGAAACGGCGCATAGTACTGGTCCTGTTCCTGCCAATGTGGATGCAGTGACCAGGCCGACCAAACCTTATCTGGATATGACCTTTGGAATGGGTAAGGAAAATCATCCTGCTCTGGCTATGACACATTATAACGCAATCCAGTATTGCAAATGGTTATATGCCAGAACAGGAGTGTTTTATCGTCTGCCAACTGAAGCAGAGTGGGAGTATGCGTGCAGAGCAGGAAGTACTACAGAATATGCTTTTGGTGATGATGCCGCCACGTTGAGTGATTATGCCTGGTCTAAAGAAAACAGCGGAGGAAAAACTCACCCTGTAGGGCAGAAAAAACCTAATCAGTGGGGGCTGTTTGATTTATATGGCAATGTTGGCGAATGGACATATGATCAGTATGTACCGGATTTTTACGCTGCGCAGCAAAGCGGAACGGCGTACAATCCTGTCGCTGCTCCGGCTAAATTATATGCGCATGTGATCCGCGGGGGCTCTTACGAGGATGCATCACAGGAATTACGTTCAGCAGCCAGACAAGCATCAGATCCGGTCTGGAAACAGCTGGACCCGCAGATTCCTAAAAGTAACTGGTGGTTTCCGGAAGCACCATTTATTGGAATGCGTCTGGTAAGGCCGGTCAAGACGCCTTCAAAAGCCGAAATTCTGGCCTATTATGATCAGCCGGTTATTGCTGATTATTAAAGTTTTGCTGATTTAGTCTGCAATGATAACCGGCTGGATAAAATCACCGGAAATAAGATAAACACAATTTAAAACCAAATAGAACCTAAAACTTATTTTATGATGAACAGTGAAGACTTGCGTGATAAACGCCGTGAATTTTTGAAATCTTCTGCCTTGATTGCAGGAGGTGTATTGTTAAATCAATTTGCTTTTGCCGGCGGACACTCTTCTACAGATGACACGATTAAAATAGCCCTGATTGGCTGTGGTGATCGTGGAACCGGTGCTGCATTTCAGGCTTTAAGCACTACTGCCAATGTTAAACTCGTAGCAATGGCTGATGCCTTTCAGGACAGAATGGACAATAGCTATAAAGTCCTTTCCGATAAATTTAAAGAAAAAGTTGACGTTCCAAAGGAACGTCGTTTTATAGGATTTGATGCCTACCAGAAAGCTATTGCACTGGCAGATGTTGTTTTACTGGTAACTCCTCCGGGATTCAGACCCATGCATTTTGAAGAGGCCGTTAAACAGGGTAAACATGTGTTTATGGAAAAGCCGGTAGCTGTTGACGCACCGGGGATACGCAGAGTACTGGCTGCAGCTGAAATTGCCAAACAGAAGAAACTAAATGTTGTTGTTGGTTTACAACGCAGGTACCAGGCGAATTACAGGGAGACGATGAAACGTATACAGGATGGCGCGATAGGAGATATCTATAGTGGACAGGTATACTGGAATAGTGGGGGTGTATGGGTTAAAAAACGTCAGCCTCAGCAAACTGAAATGGAATACCAGATGCGTAACTGGTATTACTTCAACTGGTTATGCGGTGATCACATCGTAGAACAGCATGTCCATAATATCGATATTGCCAATTGGATTAAAGGGTCCTATCCTGTTTCTGTGCAGGGGACAGGCAGCAGGGCCTGGAGAACAGGAAAAGATTATGGTGAAATCTATGATAATCATGCAGTGGAACTAACTTATGCTGACGGAGCCGTCATTTATAGTCAGTGCCGTCATTTTGAAGGAACTGAAAACCGGGTAGATGAAAGCTTCCAGGGTACCAAAGGCCGTACCTATTTATCAGCAGGTAACCATGGTGTACTCTGGGATCATAAAGGAAATGAGATCTTCAGTCATCCGACTAAAGGAAATAAAAATCCATACCAGACTGAACATGACGAATTGTTTGCGGCAATTGCTAAAGGAGAGTTTAAATTCAGCGATGCCGAACGCGGTGCCAAAAGCTGCTTTACGGCTATTATCGGCCGGTATGCCACTTATTCGGGTCAGACAATTAAATGGGACGAAGCTTTAAAAGCAGAAAACAGTTTATTTCCTGATCAGTTAAGCTGGACAGCTAATCCTAAACTGATGCCTGATGCGAATGGATTATATCCTGTTCCAACTCCTGGTAAAACTAAAGTAATTTAATAATCCGGCTTTGATTTTAATCCATAAAATTACTGTTCTGGTCGTAATGCTGCTGATTTCTTTCCTTCGCCAGGGTGAGGATCAGCAGCAATATACGCTGCATGGTTATGCGCAGGGTACAGATTATACGATCAGATATTACGCGGCATCACCTGTGGTCAGCGGGCATGAAGTAGATAGTATATTACTCAAAATAGATTCTTCTATGTCATTGTATAAGTCTTATTCACTGATCAGCAGGTTTAACACCTCTACAGAAAATATAAGTCTGGATACTCATTTTTCTGCAGTAATGCGTAAATCATTTGAGATTTACAAAGATACCAGGGGTAAGTTTGATGTCACGGTAGCCCCATTGGTTCAGGCCTGGGGTTTTGGTCCCAAACCGATCACCGTGTTTCCGGACAGTGCAAAAATCAGGGAGCTGCTAAAAAACGTTGGTATGAATTACCTTGAACTCAGAGGGAACGTACTGATCAGGAAAAAGCCGGGTATACAGATTGACCTGAATGGAATTGCTCAGGGCTATAGTGTCGATGTGGTTGCCGGTTATCTTATACAAAAAGGAATTACTTCTTTTGTCGTGGAGATTGGTGGTGAGATCAGAATGAAAGGGCCAAAGCCTGATGGATCAGCCGGGAGGATAGGGATTGAAGGTCCTGCATTAAATGAAAATACAGAACCTCAGATCAGACATGTCATCAGTTTCAATGATGGCGCGGTCACTACTTCAGGTAATTACCGGAAATATCTGAAGGCTGGTGGTAAAAAGATTTCTCATCTGATTGATCCAAAAACGGGATATCCACTGGATAATCAGTTAATTAGTGTAACTATTTACGCGAAAGACGCAATAACTGCAGATGGATATGATAATGCAGTAATGGCCATGACTGTTGAAGAGGCACTTGCTTTTGTTTCGGCAAGAAAAAATATGGAAGCTTATCTGATCTATCACCGTAAAGATGGTTCCGTTACGGATACCCTGACAGCTGGTTTTAGAAAAATGGTTGTAAATTAAATAAAGAAATTGATTATGAATAGAATAGAGTTTTTAAGAAATAGCGCCATCGCAACCGGAGCAGTACTGACGGGTTCTGCATTAAATATGGACGCTAAACCATTGGTAAATAACTCCGGATCTGTAGCAGGAAAAACATTTCAGATGGATTATGCTCCGCATGAGGGAATGTTTGCCGGGCATGCAGGACAAAGTTTCCTTGATCAGATACAATTTATGTACGACCAGGGGTTCAGATCTATAGAAGATAATGGATACCTGGGCCGTTCTAAAGAAGAACAGACTAAAATCGGGGATTTGCTGGCTAAACTGGGTATGAGAATGGGCGTCTTTGTAGTAGATGGCGGAGAGAACTGGAAAACCTCATTAACTACTGGTAAAAAAGAATTTAAGGATAAATTTGTTGAGACCTGCCACCGTTCTGTGGAAGCAGCAAAACGTTGCAATGCAAAGTGGCTGACAGTTGTTCCGGGATTCTATGAACGTAAATTACCGTATGGAATTCAAATGGCAAATGTGGTAGATGCTATGCGGGCAGGTGCTGAGATCTTTGAGCCGCATGGCCTGATTATGGTACTGGAAACATTAAGTGACACACCTGAACTGTTTCTGCAGCAGACACATGAGACTTATAGTGTTTGTAAAGCTGTAAACAGTCCTGCCTGCAAAATCCTGTTTGATATTTACCATATGCAGCGTACTGAAGGTAATCTGATGGTCAATATCGATCGTTGCTGGGAAGAGATCGCTTATTTTCAGATTGGCGATAATCCCGGAAGGAAGGAACCCGGAACCGGAGAAATAAATTATAAAAATATATTCAGACATCTTCATCAAAAAGGCTATAAAGGAGTAATGGGGATGGAACATGGTAATTCGATTAAGGGAAAAGAGGGAGAGTTAAGGGTAATTCAGGCTTACAGGGAGGCAGATAATTTTTCTGATTAACCAAATATTGGATTTAGATAGCTATTTTTGAGTCTTAAATCATACCTATAAAATAACACGAAAACAATTCAATGGATTTTTTACATACGATACTTGGTGACGACATAAAGGCAGGACTGCTGATTATTTTAAATTTAATTGTGATAGAAAGTCTGCTGTCTGTGGACAATGCTGCAGTACTGGCAACAATGGTAATGGATTTGCCAAAAGATCAACGTAAAAGAGCATTGAAATATGGAATTATTGGCGCCTATGTATTTCGTGGTATCTGTTTATTCCTCGCCGCCTGGTTAGTGAAAATATGGTGGCTAAAGCCTCTAGGAGGATTGTATTTATTATATCTTGCTTTTGACTATTTCAGAAAGAAGCGTGCAAAAAACAATGTTCATCAGGAAGAAGAAATTGATAAAACAAAAAGCTGGTTCTACAGGTCCACTGTTGGCTTAATCGGATCATTCTGGGCTACTGTTGCACTGGTAGAGATTATGGATCTTGCTTTTTCCATAGATAATGTATTTGCAGCAGTAGCTTTTACTGATCATATCTACCTGATTTATATTGGGGTATTTATTGGTATACTGGCTATGCGTTTTGTAGCTCAGGCTTTTGTTAAGCTCATGGAAAAATTCACGTTCCTGGAAACGGCAGCCTTTACGGTAATCGGGGTTTTGGGTCTGAAGCTTACTTCATCTTTAGTCACACATTTTTATCCGGAATCACCAATTTCTCATGCTATTGAAGGAGAAAAAACAGATCTTTTTGTATCGATCTTTACAGTTGCAATTTTTATTATACCGATTCTATCTTCTTTACTGTTTAACTTTCCCAGACAAAGTAAAACACATGATGAGCCCGCAGAGCAAGAGCAGGATGGCTTTTAGTTCTTCATCATAATTAACAAAGCAATAAACAGGCTTAGATCAAAGCTAAAAGTACAGGCCCATAAAAATGTCTTTGGCAGATTCTGATAGTAGTAAAACTGCTTCTTTTTATAACTGCTGATATAATAACCAATTACTCCTAAGGTGATCACTTTAAACCAGATAATTGCCGGCAGAAATTCTACCCCCATAAACTGATAGGCAATCAGGCCTATTATAAACAGTGTAAATGTGGTCAGCAGGATGCTAAGATAAAAATTAAGTAAGAGTTTTAAGATTTTAATGGTTTTCATAATGAGCAGATAGATATTTAAATGTAGTTAATTAAATATCCATTTTAAAGATTTATTTATGTAACAATTACATCATGAAAATCAATCATACTGCTTAACAGAAATACTTATCTGTGTGACTTTCTGATATGTTTTCGGGGGGAGGGCACGTGATATTCTTCTTCCGGATAAATGTTCCATTCATTAAGTGCATCCTGCAGAGTCCCCAGATCGGAGATCTCCAGATTTATCAACGCAGTCTCTGGCCACAAACTATTATCCACTATCTGAACATGATAAGTGTCCAGAATTGCACATACCTTTTCAAGGTCCGGCTCGTCAGTCCCTTGATACTTTAGAATGAAGTTCATCTTTGAGGTATAACATTTGTTTTTTAAAACTATCGATTTTCCGGCCCTGTATAAAGCTTTTGATAAATTTAATCAATATTTTGATTAAATCTCAAACCAAATTTTTTATGTGATAATTGACCATCTGCGTATTTTCACCAGAATGACGGATAAGTACGTAAATGAAAACCGTTATTTATACCTATTGATGTACTGATTACTAAGAAATACTTTAGTATCATGCAAAAGTACACTTATATAGCTAATGTGAATGAAACGAGAGTAACCTTCACGATTAACTCAGCAACGGCAGTTGTTCCTCTTTACCAGGTTTTTAAAAACGGAAAATTAGTTGGATGTCTCCTTAAAGAAACTCAGGAGCAGAATTTAATTTGGAGCGGAACGACTTTGCTGACACAGGGACTTGCCCGTGAAATGGGTAATTTCATCAGAAGAACTGACGAATTTTCTCATTAGAATAAATAGACAAAGGATCATATCAACAACTGGTAAATATGATCCTTTGTTACTTATTTTGAGGCCGGAGGCTGTAACATACCTTTACCTTCATAAAGATTTCCAAAACCCATAGATTTTATATTCACTGACAGGTATTTAACCATCTCATCAGCTCTGGTCTGATTTCTGGGTAAATTAAGGAGATCCGGATTACCAGCCAGTATTCTCGCTGCCATACCTGTTGCTGCCGGACATGCCATACTTGTTCCGTCCATAATCGCATAAAGGTTATCCGGATAGGTAGAAATAATGCCTACACCAGGGGCTGTCAGATCGGTTTCCGGACCAATATTGGAAAAGTCGGCTATAAAATTATCTTTATCTGTACCATATGGTTCCTGTACTGAACCAGATTCTACACTATCAGGAGGAAATGTATTTAATCTGCCCATAGCCGAAACTGCTATGGAAAGACTGTCATTTGCAGGGAAACTTACCGGACTCCGGTTATCATTACCATTTGCTGCGAAACAAACAATTCCTGCATTATAAGCTTCTTTAATGTAACTGGTGATTCCTTCGTCGGTCTGTGCTTCTCCAAGACTCATATTGATCAGATCGCACTGGTCTGTTATCGCTTCATTGATCGCTTTCATGATATCAAAGTTCGATGCACCGCTACCTTTAGGGAATACACGGTAACTCATAATCTCTACACCGGCGGCTACACCATTGAGTTTGCCATAAGCACCTATAATACCACCTACATGGGTTCCGTGACCTTCACCATTATCCTGATAATCGGCTTCATTTTCTCCTCTGACCAGATTTTTTCCTCCGGTAACTTTGAGATCGTCATGAGGTCCGACGCCGGTATCAATAATGCCAACACGAACTTTCTGTGTAATTTTAGGCAGTTTAGCTGTATCATAAAAATATCTTAAGCTATCTTTAAAATCAAGAGCTATCGGTTCCAGTTTGATCTCCAGACTGGCACTCAGCTGTACATCTTTCTTAAAATATCCCCAATAACTATGATCCGCATAGACATAAATACGTTCGGCAGTATTACGATCGAGATTTAAAGCAATATTTCCTTTGCTGTCTGTAACTCCTGAAGCTCCTTTGCTGGCCGCAAAATTGGTAAAAATAACGACAGTGATGCCCGCTAAGGCTTTATCTTTCTCACCTTTAACAGTTACTGTCACCGAGGTTTTTATTTCAGCCTGTTCAACCTGAAGCTGTATTCTTTTGGGTGAGCAGACCGCCGGATTATAAAACTTTTCTTTGATGATCCTTAATCCGGGATAGGAGAAACGGAAATTAGCCAGTTCATCAGCATTAATCCTGATTAATTTTGCACCTTCGGTTTCAATGGAATCCAGTACAACTACCGGAATATCATCACTCGCTTTCTGATGCATATTTCTGCTGGCAAGACTGACTGTAGCGGATTGCTCAACAGAATTACTCAGCATGGCCAGAAAACGGGCCACATTTGGGCTATCCTGCTTACTGATATTTGTACGGAATACAGGGAGCAGGATGTAGTTTTTCGAAGCAGAGCTGTTCTTTTTCATAAGGAAGAGGATTTAAAATTAGGTGAATGGGATTATATTACCACCAGGTGGTACTGAAGCGTCTCTTTGATTTAATAGTTTGTCTGAAGGCTGCAGTGGTAGTTTGGGTATCAGGTTTTGTTCCGAATACCTGATTCGTTCCTGTTGCTGTAGCATAAATCAGAAAACCGTTTAGCAGTGCGATAAAATATCTGGAAATATCATTTTCAATGGGCTGTGTAAACAGGGCAGCCGCAAATGATATTAATACCGAAACCAATAGGGCAAGCCATTTTGGATTAAAATTGAAAACTTTCTGAATGGTACTGCAAATGATATAGACTGCGCCTGTGGCCCCGGCCAGAGTTCCCAGACTGGCGGTGGTGAAAAAATCACCCGGAATACCTGATGAATGTAGATCCTGCATGATATCAGCTGATTAAATGGTGAATACAAGTTTTATTTGGCAAAGTCCCTGGACACAATAGAGCTGAATGTATATTTGGCTGCAATACCAAACGAAAGCCGCTCATGAAACTTGTCAGTACTATGAAGACTGTTAAAGACATCATTAGACTGCAGGTAAAGTCCGCCCGCAAATTTGCCCTCGCTTTTATAAAAATTCACAGCCGTCCCGGCCAGAAAAACCTTGTTAATCTGTTGCTGCTGCAGTGGTAAAATTATACGGGTATATAAAGTATTCCAGACCAGGCGATAATCTTCACTTATACGGCCAAAGTATAGGGCATCTGTTTTAATATTAACCCGGTTATAGGCCATATATGCTCCCTGATAAGCACTGATTTTGGACTCTGTTGCTAATTGTGAATTATTAACAGTAGTTGTATTGGTTAAGGTATAACTGGTATATCCCAGTGAATCCAGATTATTATAACGCTCATAACCCAGCGAAACTCCAAATATCCAGCGTGGAGCATACTCATAATTCAAACCTATGTCAACAAAACCGCCACGAAAGTTAACCTTTTCGAACCGTTTGGATAGGGAAGTGGCATTATCTTCCTTATACAATTTGAAATTATCTGCATTAAGCCCGCCATTCACATAAGCAGTTAAAGATTGGGTATGTCTTGTGCTCCGGTTAGCTGCAATTTGTTTGTTTAATTCTCTGATTGCATTAACAGCTGCTTCATTTTTATCCGGATTTGCATCTTCTATTTCTTTAATACGTTTTAAAAGTTCAAGTACAGTAGTCTGATAACTTTTTCTGAATCCTATAAAAACACCTACTTTGGATTGGGGAGTGAGTTTACCACCATTAAAAAGATCAGCTATACCTTCTCTGTTATTTCCGCTGGCAGATAAACCCCATACTAACTGTACCGGTTTTTCAACAGCGAGTTTTCTGAAATTATTCCATGAAGCAGATAAAGCAGCATCATTCAGACTAAATGAGACATTCGAATTTTTTGTAATAATTGAAGATTCTCCCTTAGAGTCCTCAGCAACTATTTGTGCTTTAGCTACATTTAAAAGGATAAAGCTGAACAGGAATATAAAAGAAGCCGTTTTCATAGCATTATTTAATAAGTTTATTATAATCCAGATTGCCTTTGTTATCAGTATATACTTTAATTGGATTAGCAGCTAATGCAACACCATCAACCTGGATATCAAGCGTCCAGAAATCACCTGTCATACCTCCTGCATAAAGCGTGACCTGCAACCCATCATCTTCCTGCAGGCACAGGTATTTCTGCGTGCCCTTGGTAGAGAAGTTATCGGGGTTGCTATCCTGGTCTTTTAGCAGATCAATATTGGTATAGCCAATATTGAATCCATTCTCCAGGAAAGTTACATTTGCAGACTTTTTCAGACTGTAGGTTACAGCAACGATTTTCCCTGACTTGCCTTTGGCATTATGAGAAAGCTTGAAAAATTTCATAGAGTAAGTAGTTAGTAGTCAGCATCAAGTTAGGGAAAAATACATACTAATTAAACTATTCAGAAATAATTTTCTCCACTTATTTGAAGGGTTATAAACAAGTTTTATAACCCGGGATTGTGTTTTGATGACAAAACCTATTAGCATAACTAAAACATTTCCTGAAATTAATTTCAGATGAGATTTAAAAGTGAATTATTGGCTGTATGAAGAAAATTTATAGCTAAAAACAGGAATGTATAATAACAAAAGGGAAAATATTATAATTTATCATATTCCTTAAAAATCTTTAATTTCTATTATTTGAGTATAACAAAGAATATAGATTAATTCCTGACAGAAATAATATACAGATTAAACCTGAAGTTACGAATGGATTTTCGGACAGCATGTTTTGCGTTTGCGTAATGAACAATTGTTAAAAAAAAACAAAAAAATAAAACATTTACTCAATCATTGGGTTTTTAGGGTATTCAGGCAAGAATAACCTGATTATTTTTAACATTATTAAAAACATAACATCTTATGAAAAAATTTACTTTATGTCTGCTAACTGCAATCTTAGGAGTTGGTCTTTCGGCAAATGCACAAATTCAAAAAGGAAACGTCATGGTAGGGGGTAATCTGGCCGGATTGGATTTAGGACTGAGCGGTTCTAAAGTGTTCAGTGTTGATCTGACTCCAAAGGCTGCCTGGTTTATTGAAGATAACATCGCTTTAGGTGGTTACGCAAATTTAGGATTGAAGACTGCTAAGGATGCGGCAACAACAACAACTTATGGTCTGGGTGCTTTAGGCCGTTACTATACAGGAAAAGACACTGAAGTGCTTAAACATGGCCGTTTATTTGGTGAGGCTACACTGGGTTTTGGTGGTACCAATACAAGCAGAGGTGGTGGTAATACCAATGGTCTGGCTTTCAGCTTTGGTCCTGGTTTTGCATATTTTATTACGCCAAACATCGGTCTGGAAACTTTATTCAAATACAACGCAGTAGCCGGATTTGGAAATAAAGGTTACCAGAATAATCTGAGTTTATCATTCGGTTTCCAGATATATTTACCTGGACAACGTACTATAAACAAGGTTAAAGGTGATGTAAAATAGATTAAATCCTATGTTAAAAGGCCCTGTTGCTTATTGCAGCAGGGCCTTTTATTTTACAATTTTTGCAGACACCAGGTAGTCATGCAGCGCAGATTCTGGACATTTGTAGTTTTGATTGGCTCATACAAATAACCATTAATTTCTGCAGTATAAGCTAACAGCATTTCTTCGCTGACTAAAAAACGGGTTGTACCATCTGGCAGGAGATACTTGCCATTACCTAAATGAACAACACGGTCTTCCAGTCCGATATCCGAAGCCAGCCTGGCAAAAAAATAGCCACCTGGTTTAAGAACTTCCCAGGCTTTCATAAGCATTTCCTTAAAATGCATCTCATTTTTAGCAAAATGCAGTACAGCACTGCAGATTACCAGATCAAAATAGCCTGCGTCAAAAGACATATCTTCTGCAGCTGTAACACTGAAATTCATTAATGGATTATCAGGAGCGAGACTTTCTGATAAAAATCTAACGGTATTTATGGCGGCCGGGTCTGGATCGACTCCATAGACTTCAAAGCCGTTATTCAGAAAATAGACCAGATTACGGCCTCCGCCACAACCTACGTCTATTACTTTACGACAATGATCATAACGGCCTTTCAATAACTGGTCAAAAAGGTAAATATCTATATTACCATAAAGGAGTTGCAGAGAATGTTGCGTCATAAATTTAGAATTCTGCTCCTAAATTAACACATTTTATTGTTTTAAAGCGCAAGACCTACGCCTATGCCTATTCCGCCAGTATGACTAACAGCTTCATTAAATTGAGACTGTAATTGTCTGCCATCTGCTAAAAACAGATCATCCGTACCTTTACCGGTATTGGCATAGCTATAATTCCCGCGGATAAAAGTAGAAATAAGAGGGCTGAAGCGGAAATTCACTTGCAACTGTGCTGCTGCTCCATAACCATTAGCGGTGTGTTTAAAACTAACAGGATGCGCAAATGCATCTATCAGATTCCAGTCGGCAATTGCCCTGTATTTCATTTGTCTGTAATCAATGATCCCTTTAACCGAAAACTGCCTGCTGAGTAAAATATTTGCTTCTGCACCAATCGTCAGACCAGTCCATCTGGCTTGGTAAACACTATTTAATGTTTTAATAGCCGGGTCAGTTTCTCCCTCAAAATCCTTAAGGTGTAACTGTGCAGAATTCTTCAGATATCCTGCATAGGGACTAATTTTTAAAATAGGGTTAATTGTAAATTCATAGCCGGTAGCCAGCACATAAGTATAAATAAAACCTTCATTGCTATTTAAACTAGCCTGATAACCAGGCTCCTGACGATTGTCGGCAGCATAGTCGGTATCAGAGACCAGACCGCTTTTGATAAAAGTACGGTGATAGCTCCCTTTCAAAAAGATAGGGGACCAGATATTCCAGCGAATATCCAGTCCCATACCCGGGCCTTTTATATTTTTCCATTTTACTTCCGATAATATATTAGGATTTTGTCCCATACTGTTACCCGCAATAGACCAGCGGAAATCATCAGTACTATAATCACCATAAACCTCTGTTTGCAGCGTACCTTTGTTATATTCAACTGGTTTTTCAATGTATATACCGGTTGACTGTGAACTTGCTGAAAATGCAACTGGAAACAGGAGAAGAAAGAGATAAAGTTTCAGGCCCATTGTTTTTGGCTATAGAATTATGAACCGGTTATTTTATAAACTCTTACGTAATCAACAAACATTTTTGCTGGTAATTTACTCTCATCTATAGTTTGTCCGGGAAGATTTCCGCCTATAGCCAGATTAAGCAGCAGGAAAAACGGGCGGTGAAATTCATCGGTACCATTTATACTGTTTGTGATATTGCCCACGTGATATTGTACATTATCAACATACCAGGTAATGCCAGTTGGAGTCCAGTCAACCCTGTAAACATGGTAATCTGTAGGATTCGTATTGGTATGCCCGCCATAAAAAGCATAAGCCTGATCAAACCAGTGCATGGTACCCAGTATTTCTGTTGAAGTATTCACATTCTCCATAATGTCAATTTCTCCGCATTTAGGCCACCCTACAGTGCCAATGTTGGCACCCAGCATCCAGAAAGCAGGCCATTGTCCCTGTCCCTGAGGTAATTTAATCCGGGCTTCAAATCTTCCATAAGTGTATTCTCTTTTTCCCCTTGTAATCATTCTTGCAGAAGTGTAAGGCAAGCCGCCGACACTCTGTTTTTTCGCCGTAATAATCAGATTTCCTCCGGATACACTCGCGTTTTCCGGCTGATAATATTCTTTTTCGTTATTTCCCCATCCGCCACCGCCTGTTTCAAAACTCCAGTTTGCGGTGTTTACAGCATTTCCGTCAAACTCATCAGCCCAGATTAGCTGATAGCTGACTGCGCGGGGTGCAGTGTCTGCGTTACTATTTGCAGAAGGATTAACATCCTTTTTGCAGGAAGCTAAAATTTGGGTGCCTGCAAGCAGACACATCATTAGATTAATTGTTTTCATAGGTGATTAGATTTGGTTATTGTTAGGATTTGATTAATTTATACTGAAGGCTTCCCATCCCGAGATACTGGTTCTGGTACAGGTCATTTCATTTGCACCATTCTCTGATGATATATATAGTCCATTATTCCCCCGGAAAGAGATCTTTCCATCTGAATTTACAACCCAGTCAAATTTCTCCCAGTCACTGATAGTTGTCCTGCTGCAGGTAATTGCAGCAGCGCCATTTTCTGAGGATACATATTTATTCATTGCCATTAGGGCAATTTTACCTCCACCTGCGTCTACAATTGTAAATTTCTCCCAGTCACCAGGTGTTGCGCGGTTACACCACATAGGTTTAGTTCCGTTCTCACTGCTTACATACTGGTTATTAAAGCCTTTTAAGCTTATTATCTGGCCGATAGGGGCTGTATTTGGATTCCCTGTAGCAGATCCCGACCACTTGAACGTAGCTACAGCACCTGCCGGTAAATTATAAGTGAAAGCCTGCGTTCCCCATTTAACTTTAAAAGTACTGGCAGAGGAACCACTGTTGGAGGCTATCAGTACTTTAGTGCCATCTGCATTTTTAAAGGCTACATTTTGTATACTGCCAGAAATATTTGAGGCTATCCTTACTGCACCAGGTCTTACAAATTTTGAAGCATGGGCAATGATGTAATAAGAAACATTTCTGGAAACATTACTTCCGTTGACTGTTAATGCTCCTTCACAGGTACTGCATCCTCCCTGAGTGTGCGGACCATAATTCTGATCTGCAGCAAGATTCCATTCCAGTACATTGCGGCTCCAGTTTCTTGTAGCGCCTATAATCAGGGTATTGACATGCCATTGCAAATCACCACCAAAATTACTCGGGCCGCCAACCCATTGTTCAGTGAAATAGATATTCTTGTCAGGGTAAGCATTACGAACATCACTCAGTGCACTAATATTTCCACTGTATAAATGAAAAGCTGAACCATCTACATAAGCCCTTGCACCAGCATCGCTCAACACTGCAAGCGGAAAATCTGTACGATCCGTATTGTGATCATAGGCTATAATTTTTGTCTTAATCTGATTGGCACTGAATTGGGGGCCCAGATTATTCTTAATGAAATTTGCCTGTTCTGATGCCTGCATAACCATACTTGGGTTATTGTATGGATTTAAAGGTTCATTTTGTGGGGTGATGGCGTCAATAGTAATTCCCTGATCGCGCATAGCCTGGATATATTTCACTAAATATCTTGCATAAGCATCATAGTAATCGGTTTTCAGACTACCCCCAACATAAGCTCCGTTTGATTTCATCCATAAAGGTGCAGTCCAGGGAGAACCCAGGATTTTAATGTTTGGATTAATTGCAAGAATACTTTTTAATACAGGAACAAGATCAGTCATTTCCCTGCTGATACTAAAATTATTCAGGTTATTATCGGTCTGGCCAGCCGGCATCTCATTATAAGTAAAAGGCTGGGCACTCAGATCGGATGCACCAATTGAGATTCTTAAATAACTGATACCAATGTTTGTTCCGGTTGTAGCAAATAGCTCCTGAAGTAAAGTGTTTTTCTGTCCGGCACCCAGACTGTTAATCAGGGATGCACTTGCACCTGTTAACGTGAATCCAAAACCATCAATTCCCTGGTAGGCAGTACTCTCGTCGATATTTATTGTTGTTGCATTAGTTCCGGCATCTGGTGCGAAAGTAACATTTGACTGTGACTGCAATAACTTACTCTTATCAGAAGTAGTTACCCAGACACTTACTGATTCGTTGGCACGAACAATCGTTGGTTCCACCATGGCTCCGGCAGGATTGTGATCCTTTTTACAGGAAAACAAGACTATACAGCATAGCGCACAGCCTAAAAAAGACATTTTTTTGTTCATAGGGTAGGTCGATAATATTTGGTTTTTAAAAAAGGAAACGGCCCGTAAATCAGTTCGTCAGAAAAAAAAGGATAAGAGCAGGTAGAATGTAGATACAATATAATACATTATTTTACAATATTTTGCTATTTAATTTAATATTATATTAATAATTGATTTATTGATGTATTTATTGTTAAATATAATTTCTTTCTTTTTATGGAATAGCGGCTCTAATGGCCTTCAGTAATTGCGTTTTATTTACACTATGAAAATAAATTAAACATTTTAGCAAACATATATTATCTGTTAAATTATTATTTAATGACCATTAAGGACTCTTTTTATTTTATCATGCAATACATGATTCCATATATGGATAAATTTTATCAGGAAACAAGTTTATTACAAAACTGCTGCAACATTTAAAATACTCATACGTCTTATCAACAAAATGACCAACCCGTAAACCAAATGACCAAGAACTATATCACAACGATTTATTTATTCTGCCTCTCCGTTTTTTTTAATTTATCTGCCGTTGCACAGTCAGCAACAGGTACCATTAAAGGGTCGGTAATAGATTCTGCTACCAGCAAGCCAATAGATTTTATGACTATAGCCCTCAAAAGGGAAAACACTGTAATTAAAACGGTTGTAGTAAACAGCACAGGCAGTTTCATTTTTGACAAAATTGCTCCTGGCAGATATACTGTAACTGCAATAGCAATCGGATATAATGCTAAAAATATCCCAGTCATACTTAACCCTGCAAACGGGCCTGCCGATCTGGGTAATATTCTGATGGTTTCTCAGTCCAATAATCTAAAGGAAGTATCAGTCACAGCAGATCGCCCTTTAATTAAGCAGGAAGTTGACCGCATCAGCTATGATATACAGGCCGATCCCGAAAGCAAAGGTCTGACAGTTCTGGATATGATGCGTAAAGTACCCTTATTATCACTGGATGCTGATGATAATATCAAACTAAAAGGAAGCGGTAACTATAAAATATTGATTAATGGCAAACCTTCAACCATGGTAGCCAGAAGCCCTAAAGATGTTTTACGCAGTATGCCGGCTTCTTCTATATTGAAAATAGAAGTAATTACGACTCCACCTGCAAAATATGATAGTGAGGGTTTATCTGGTATAATCAATATTATCACTTCTAAAAAAATAGACAATGGTTACAATGGAGGTATAAATCTGCGTTATCAGGGACCGGTGGGTGGACCTGGGATAGGAGGGCATGTCACTGTAAAACAAGGCAAACTGGGTATAACAGGCTACGGAGGAACTGGTTTTTACAGCTCACCGGAAACGGAATCTACAACTTCCAGGACTACCAGCGGAGACCTGCCGACCAGCTTGTTAAGAACTGGGTTCCGCAAATTTGATAATAATTACCGCTATGGTGGTGTAGAGCTAAGCTATGAAATTGATACCCTGAATTTATTGACAGTTGAATTAAATCCCTACGGAGGATATAATAAGTCCTATACAAGACAGCTGACCAGTCAGTTTGACGGGACCAAAGAGATTGGCTACAATCAGCTGGCAAGAAATCGCTTCGGATGGAATGGTTTTGATGCTACTTTAAATTATCAGCTGGGTTTTAAAGGTCATAAGGATCGTTTACTGACTTTCTCTTATAAAAACGGGAACTCAGGCAATCCTATGGAGAATCACCTGAGTTTTATTGACAGATTAAATTTTACTGACCCCGATTATAATCAAAAAAATGACAGTCGGACCAAAGAACAAACTTTACAGTTGGATTATGTTCATCCTTTAGCGAAAATTACTATTGAGGGTGGGGT
Source organism: Pedobacter lusitanus (assembly GCF_040026395.1). Taxonomy (NCBI): domain Bacteria; kingdom Pseudomonadati; phylum Bacteroidota; class Sphingobacteriia; order Sphingobacteriales; family Sphingobacteriaceae; genus Pedobacter; species Pedobacter lusitanus. The sequence goes on along the minus strand of NZ_CP157278.1, from coordinate 520,620 downwards.
AAAGGGAATATTAAGAACTAACAAAAGTAATTTTGAATATGAGAGCTTTAACGATATAACCGGAGAATTCCAGACAGACCCTGCGCGTACCAATAAATTCAATAACAATCAGGACGTGATTGGAGCTTATAACTCCTATGCCTATAACCTGAAAAGCTGGGGCTTTAAAGCTGGTATCCGTGCTGAAGCGACCTTTGTAAAGGCAGATTTTATCAGTACAGGTTCAAATGTGAATACAAATTATTTTAATCTGATACCTACAGTATCTGTTAACCGTAAATTCAAGGATATGAGCAGTCTGAATTTTGGTTATACCCAAAGGATCGAAAGACCCGGGATTGATAATCTGAATCCTTTTGTAGATCGTTCTAACCCTGGTTTTGAAACGACAGGTAATCCTGATCTAAAAGCTGTCCTGAGTAATAATTTCGAACTGAGTTACAGCAAATTTAAAAAAGGATCGGTCAATGTCGGTTTGAGTTACAGGTTTGCTAATAATACCATTCAGAATGTCTCTGTTTATAATGAAACAGATCAGATTACACGTTCTACCTTCTATAATATAGGTAAAGATAGAGCTCTGACTACCAATCTGAACATCAATTATCCCTTAACTCCGGAATGGAATGTTTCATTAAGTGGTAATGTAGGCTATTTATGGATTCAGGGAGCTATAGATGGTCATATGGCTAAAAATGATGGACTTAGTGGTTATGTATATGTGAATACCGGATATAAATTTGAACATGGATGGAAAGCCAATGCAAGTTTTACTTACAATGCAGCTGAAGTTCAGTTACAGGGTAAAACCAGTTCTTATTTCTTTTCATCATTTAGCGGCAGTAAAGAAATCATCAAAGATAAATTAACCTTCTCTGCAGGTATAAACAATGTGTTTTCAAAATTCAGATACTACACCAACTCTACACAGGGGGCCAATTTCACACAGAATTACCGTTCACAGAATTATAACCGTGCCTTTAACGTAAGTCTGAACTGGCGTTTTGGAAAATTAAAGGACGCTATTAAAAAGAATCAGCGTGGTATTGATAATAGTGATGTTAAAAAAAGCAGTACATCGGGTAGTTAATTAAATCAATTCATTTGTTTAACTGTTATTCTATGAAACTATCATCATCATTAAAAACAAATTTATGGTGATGAAAATGCAATCTTTGCGTTTGTATTAAATTATAGAATGATAAATCAAGAAGGACAGAAATTTACGGGCTTCGTTAAAGTTCATGGAGCCCGTGAACATAATCTTAAAAACATAGATCTGGAAATACCCCGTGATGCAATGGTTGTATTCACAGGTGTTTCCGGTTCAGGTAAATCTTCACTGGCTTTTGGTACGCTTTACGCCGAGGCACAGCGCAGATATCTCGAATCTGTTTCTCCATATGCCAGAAGACTATTTAATCAGATGGCAATTCCCGAAGTAGATGAAATAGAAGGTTTACCGCCGGCTATTGCCTTACAGCAGCAACGCGGATCAGGTACAACCAGATCATCCGTTGGCAGTGTGACTACTTTATCTAATTTAATCAGAATGCTGTATTCCAGAGCAGGTGATTATCCGGATGGTCAGCCAATAATTTATGCAGAAGCTTTTTCTCCCAATACACCTGAAGGTGCCTGTCCTGAATGTCATGGCTTGGGCAGAGTATACGAGGTAACGGAAAAATCAATGGTTCCTGATGACTCGCTGACTATCAGAGAGCGTGCTATTGCTGCCTGGCCTACAGCCTGGCTGGGTCAGAATTTCAGGGATATACTAACTACATTGGGGTACGATGTTGATATTCCGTGGCGGGATATTCCGCAAAAAGACCGGGACTGGATACTTTTTACAGAAGAAAAACCAGTGGCGCCTGTCTATGCGGGTTTTAGTCCGCAGCAGGTTAAAGAAGCACTGAAAAATAAAACAGAACCCAGCTATATGGGAACTTTTACAGGTGCCAGGAAATACGTGCTCCATACTTTTGCCAATACCCAGAGCCAGCTCATGAAAAAGAGGGTGTCCAAATATATGCTTAGTGGTGAGTGTCCGGTGTGTCATGGCAAACGATTACGCAAAGAATCACTTGCAGTCACATTTGCCGGTTTGGATATCGCTGATTTATCAAGAGTTACACTGTCAAAACTGAGTGAAATTTTCAGTATTTATGCAGATGAAACACAAATACACCTAACCAGATCAGAGAAGGAACATCCGGAAAAAGTGATCGTTACCCGGCGGATTGCGCAGGATCTGCTGGCCCGTATTGAAGTAATGCTTGATCTTGGACTGGGTTATCTCAATTTAGAAAGAAGTACACCAACACTTTCACCAGGGGAACTTCAGCGATTGCGGCTGGCCACACAGGTTCGTTCTAATCTTTTTGGTGTGGTTTATGTATTGGATGAACCTTCTGCAGGACTACATCCGGCTGATACAGAAGCTTTACTCAGAGCGCTTGACAAATTAAAAGCTTCAGGGAATTCACTCTTTGTTGTTGAACATGAAGTTGATGTCATCCGCCACGCAGACTGGATTGTAGATGTAGGTCCTTTTGCAGGAGAAAAAGGAGGATATGTATTATACAGTGGTCCACCGGAAGGATTACGCAAAATAGAAAACTCACTGACTAAAAATTATATTTTTGGAAATCACCAAACCGGACATCGCCAAACAAGAACACCACAGGGATGGCTGCGTTTAGAAAATTTAACCAGAAATAACCTCAGTAATTTAGCCGTTTCTTTTCCTCTTGGGGTGTTTACCAGTGTAACAGGTATTTCAGGTTCAGGAAAAAGCAGCCTGGTTAGTCAGGCGCTGGTTCAGCTCGTGGCCAGTCAGCTGGGTCAGGAAGCAGATCCGGTTTCGGATGATGAAGCAGAGACACTTGAAACTACAAAAGTGATTACTAAAGATGGTCGGATTACTGAAGGGATGCAGGCCATTAAAAGACTTGTTCAGGTAGACCAGAAACCAATAGGCAGAACACCACGTTCTAATCTGGCAACTTATACAGGTCTGTTTGACCACGTAAGAAAGCTTTTCGCAGCAACTGAGATGGCCAGAAGCCGTCGTTATGATTCCGGACGTTTTTCTTTTAATGTAGCTAAAGGTCGTTGTCCGCATTGTGAGGGAGAGGGGTTTGTCATGGTAGAGCTCTTATTTCTTCCAAGTGTATATAGCCCCTGTCCAACCTGTAACGGGACAAGATATAATAGTAAAACATTGGAAATAAAATACAAAGACAAAAACATTGCCGAAGTATTAGCGATGACTGTGGATGCAGCCAGTGAGTTTTTTGCTGCTGAACCCCAGGTATTCAGGGCGCTGGATGTAGTCCGTCAGGTTGGTCTGGGATATTTGAGGCTGGGACAACCGGCCACGGAGCTTTCGGGTGGTGAAGCCCAAAGAATTAAACTGGCGACAGAACTTCAGCGTGTTCAACATGGCAATACACTTTACATCCTTGATGAGCCAACTACCGGGCTGCACCCTTCAGATGTCGAAAAGTTAATGATCCAGCTCGATAAATTGGTTGACCAGGGTAATACAGTCATTGTTGTAGAGCATGATATGCATGTAATAGCCAAAAGTGACTGGGTAATAGATATTGGTCCCGGAGCTGGCGAAAATGGAGGAGCAGTAGTCGCGTCAGGGCCGCCATTAAAGATTGCTCAGGTAAAAAACAGCCGTACAGCTCCATATTTATATAATTTCTTCAATCCAGAATCCTCATGGAAAAACCAGATGCAACGATAAGAATGAGATTGCCTATGCCAATGGGAAAAGCATTATTTGCCGGAGTATTATTATTTATTGGCTTTGTTGCCTGCCTGATAGTTTGTTTTGAATATCAGGCACAGCTGGAAGCTTTCTTAGGAATCAGACTCACACAGATTTCTATGATTCCCCTGATGATTGTACTGGCCATTCCCTGGATTATCATGGCCTGGGTATTTATCAGGAAATTTGCGCATTACGGTATTTTAAGTTTGTTTACAGACCGCTTAACCATAACCAGTATAGAAAGCAAAAAAATGATCCGTAATTATCCCGCCAGTGCCATTGTTTTTGTGAAAATACAGCAACCATCATTCCGGTTCACTTTTCAGGAAAATAATCGCTTAAACAGCATTAACATGTCTGTCGATAAAGATTGTCAGCATCAGCTGATTGATTTTAATCCTGTTTTTCATGCTTTTATCCAGCGGAATAAAATCCCAATACAGGAAGGAGTGGTACTGTAATTTCATTTTCCCTGCTGACATAGTGCAGCTCTACTCATGCAAAACGGATTAATGACTGAAATGGGTATGGCATTTATTGTACTGACTAAAAAGACCGGTACCCGGGTAGGGTCGGCAGATACACAAAATGAGGTCATACCACCAGATTTTGCAAAAACTGTTTGATCAGCACTAGACTGCATTTAAAAACTTCCATTCATAATTATATTGGAGTCAATACACAAGATTAAAAAGCTGAAACAAGCGATAAAAGAATTATGCAAACGTTTGAACTGTCCAATAAAAACATTAAAGCAAATCATTAATATCACGATACCAAAACGTTAAATTTAAACATGGCCGGATATTTGTTAATCCCGTTGAACAATGGGTTTTTAATTGAGCAATCCGCTGTATATCTTATGTCTAAATGTTTCGTTTCTATTTGTTTTCTTACCGTTTTATTACTGAATTCCAACCATCTTTTTTCCCAGACAAGTGAAATTAACCAACTAGAATCAAGTCTGGGCTCCATTAAAGATAGTATTAAATATGTAGATGTGCTGAACCGGATAGCCATGCTATCACATATGAATTACCGGGATTCCTGCCAGTATTATGCTGCTAAAGCCAAAGCAATAGCTATCAGACATGATTATAGTAAAGGCATAGCAGACGCTTCAAACTGTGAAGGGATTTATAATGTTGCTGTTAATAATTATCTTTCTGCAAAGTACTTTAATGATGCATTACGCCTATACAGATCAATCAATGATCAGGAAAATGTCTGCCAGGTGCTGATGAATATCGGTTTGATGATGAATGTGGATAAGGAGGAGAAAGAAGCCATTAAATATATTTACCTGGCTTATGAAAAAAGTAAGACGCTGGAACACGATTCTATTCGTTCATTACTGATTACCAATCTGATGTACATAGATCAGCATCTTAGTGAGTCCAGACGTGAGCAGTTATTTAAAGAAGGAAAAGCAATTGCAGAAAAATACCACGATCAAAGAGTCCTTTTATCTTATGAACAGTTGAGTGGCATAAAGCTTTATAATTCCGGAGAAAAACAACGTGGAATAGCGATACAAGTGAGAGGCCTGGCTAAAGCAGATAGTTTAGGACTTCAAAATACAAAGGTTTTGTTTTATATGGGGCTGGGAGATACTTTTCTGGATTTAGAAAACCCGGAAAGAGGCATTGACTTTTATAAAAAAGGACTGGAAAGCTCAAGAAAATATAGTTATCCGGATCTTTATATCCAGTTTGCAGAAAGGTTATATGATTATTACAAAACGCAGAACCAGATGGATAAAGCCTATTATTATATGGGGCTTTTATTAGCTAAGCGGGATATGATCAGTAAAGCGACCAATAAATCGGGATATAATTATATGAACTTCGCGTTGAATGAAAATGAAAACGAAGAGCTTAAAATTAAGGAGAACTCAAATCTTAAATTAATTTCCTTATTAGGTTGTCTGTTTGCACTGAGTATTGCGCTCTTGTTTTTATTTTATCGCTCATTAAAGGTTAAAAAGCTATATGGAGAAGTGCAGCGTGAACTGCACGAAACTGCTTTAAAGCAAAATACTGAGTTACAGCAAACCAATCATTTTAATACCATGCTGATTTCTGTAATTGCCCATGATATCAGACAACCATTCAATAATATAGTTATGCTTTCCAGCATTTTCAATACAGATATTGATTTGCTGACCGAACATGAAAAAATGGATGTGATGGCAGAACTCAGTGAAACATCTCAAAAAAGTCTTTCATTTATGGATGGTTTGCTGGAGTGGATTAAGTCTCAGAAAAATGGATTCAAATATCAGCCTTCAAAAATAATCCTGAATGATCTGATTCCGGAAGCCAATGCTTTCTTTAAAATAGCCCAGGCAAAAAAAGGTTTAAAAATGGTCTTGGCTATACCAGAACAAACCGAAATATTGGTTCACCGGCAAATGTTGCTCTTCATTATTAGAAATATTCTGAACAATGCAACCAAATATTCCCCTGTAAATGGCGTGATAACGATTTCTACACATTTAGAAGATCAGAAAACTGTGATTGCGATTAAAGATCAGGGACCTGGTATGAGCCAGGAGAAACTGGATAAATTGTTTAAGGCAAATTCTACTGACTGGGAAAATACGAAAGATAAGGGAGCTGGTCTGGCATTGAATATATCTTATGAAATGGCATTAATGATGGGCGTGAAAATCTGGGCAACAAGCACCATCGGCGAAGGAACTACATTCTATCTTTCAAGAATTACACAGGATTTATAATATCTTGGTGACGTTGAGTTTTTAGAACATTTATGTAGCGCGTGTTTGTTGAAATATTGTTAGCTTAACCTAACCTATTTTAAATCGTGTATCCATTTTTTGTTTTATGAATAAATACCTTATCCGTTCCTGTTTAGCCGCTATTTTACTGTTTGCCAGCAGCAGCTGTTTTTCCATGACCAGCCAGATTCATCCGCTTGAAGCCGGTCTTCGTTCAATTAAAGATCATACTATTTATATATTGTTCGTTCTAACCATAGCTCTTTTATTCTTTATTTATCGTTCACTGAGAATAAAAAAAAAGTATGGGGAGGTACAATATAAACTTCATGAAAACGCACTAAAGCAAAATGCAGAATTACAGCAAACCAATCATTTCAATCTGATGCTGATTTCTGTAATTGCCCATGATATCAGACAACCTTTCAGTAACATTGTTATGCTTTCCAGTGTTTTTAATACTGATGTTGACCTGTTAACTGAGCAGGAGAAATTTGATGTAATGAGTGAGCTGAATGAGACTTCTCAAAATAGTCTGTCTTTTATGGATGGATTACTGGAGTGGATTAAATCTCAGAATAGTGAGTTTCAATACAAAGGGTCAGACCTGGTCCTTCAGGATCTGATTTTTGAAGCGAATTCTTTCTTTAAAATAGCACAGGCAAAAAAGAGTATCTCGATTATATTTGATATACCTGCCCGGACAAAAGTATTTGCACATAAACAGATGCTGCTTTTTATTATCCGTAATATTCTGAACAATGCAACTAAATTTTCTCCACAGCATGGGGTGATTCATATTTCCTCTTATCTGACAGCTCAGGAAATAGTGATTGTAATTAAAGATCAGGGGCCAGGTATGAGTCAGGAGAAAGTTGACCGGCTGTTTAAGGTTGATTCCGGAGACCTGGAAAACACAAAAAACAGAGGAGCTGGTCTGGCACTGAGTATATCATATGAGATGTCATTGATGATGGGAATAAAAATCTGGGTAAGTAGTAAAAAGGGCGAAGGAAGTGTGTTTTATATTTCATTAAAGAAATAATTTTTAAGCTGATGTCCAATTCCGGCAAATCCACTTGTTATGGAGATATAAATCAACAATTTAATTTTAAACAAGATGAAAGAATTCGTTTTAATTTTCAGACATGAAGATGGTAGTAAAATAGCTTCACCTGAGCAAATGCAAATCTGGATGAAACAAACGATGGATTGGCTGGGTGGCATAGCTGCTCAAAACAAACTGGTCAACCAGGGGAATGGCTTATCATTTGAGGACAGCAGGGTAGTAGGACACCAGGGAGTTGTGACCAATGGACCTTTTGGTGATATTAAGGAAACCATTGGCGGATATGTAATTGTGAAGGCTGACTCTGTCGATGAAGCTGTTGAGTTCGCTAAAAACTGCCCGGTACTACAGGGAGAAGGAAATACAGTAGAGGTAAGAAAGATTGCCAGAGCAGATGGGTTTCATTAATTAATAATGGCTCCTGTACATTCCCAGGAGCCATTATCAGCATATCATGCCATGAAAGAACAAGAGTTGATACCCCATTTGTTCAGATCTGAATTCCGGAAAATAACTGCTGTACTCAGTAAAATTTTTGGTATTGCTCATCTGGAAATCGCAGAGGATATAGCCAGTGAAACCTTTTTATTAGCAGCAGAGAGCTGGCCGTTTAAAGGTATTCCTGAAAATCCGGTAGGATGGCTTTATAAAGTAGCAAAAAATAAAGCCAGAAATTACCTGACCCGTCAGCAGCTCTTTACGGATAAAGTTGCTATCCAAATCGGAAACTCTGTCAATGAAGTTAATGAAGAACTGGAAACCGAATGGTCAGACCAGCATATCAATGACAGCCAGCTGCAAATGTTATTTGCTATCTGTCATCCGGCAATTTCAGCAGAAGCACAGATTGGTCTGGCTCTTCGTATTTTATGTGGATTTGGGATTGATGAAATAGCCAATGCATTTCTGACAGCTAAAGAAACTATCAATAAACGTCTTTTCCGGGCAAAAGAGAAATTGCGCACAGAAAAAGTAAAGATTGAATTTCCTGCCGGAGCAGAGATCAACAGACGTTTAACTACTGTCCTGACAACATTATACTTACTCTTTAACGAAGGTTATTATTCAGAAAGTCAGGATGCTATTTTACGTGAAGATTTTTGCCTGGAAGCTATGCGACTGACTTATATGCTTATAGCAAATGAGCAAACCAATCTACCTGCAGTCAATGCACTGCTTGCTTTAATGTGTTTTCACTCCTCAAGATTTGAAGCCAGAAAAGACAGTAACGGAGCCATAATTTTATATCAGGATCAGAATGAGGAACTCTGGAACGACGAACTGATTAGTAAAGGGGTATATTTTCTGAATCAGGCCTCCAGGGGAAATGAAATCACAAAATATCATTTAGAAGCCGGTATTGCCTATTGGCAAACGATTAAAACCGAAACTCAGGAGAAATGGGAAAATGTACTGCATTTCTATAATCAGTTACTGATTATAGAATACTCTCCGGCCGCTGCACTTAACAGAGCTTATGTAATCTCAAAAGTCAATGGTAATGAAGCAGGGATTACTGCTACAGAAAAACTTAATTTAACTGATAATCATTATTATTATATGCTGCTAGGGGAGTTGTATAAAGATATCAATATACAAAGAGCAAAAGATAATTTCAACAAAGCATTTTCACTGGCTAAAACAGAAACAGAAAAAAAGATTATCCAGATACAATCTTCCAGGCTTGAATTGGATATAGAATAGAATTTATATATTTATTAAAAATTATCATGACTAAATTCCTTTTAACTACGGCAGCCTGTCTGCTTTCTCTGTCTATTTTTGCTCAGGATCAGACACAACCTAAAAAACAAATTCAATATCTGCTGATTATCAGATCTAAGGTTGATGCCAAACCTGCTCAGGATAAGATCCAGACCAACATCAAACATTGGCAGGAATATATGGGTACTCTTGCAAAAGAAGGAAAAATTGCAGGTGGTTACCGACCGGGTACAGAAGGCACAACATGGAGCGGAACCGAAAAAACTATTTCCAATGGAGCTTATACAGCCAATAATGAAGTTGTCAGTTCAATTTTAATTATCAATGCAGCTGACGATAAAGAAATCCGGGAGATTGCAGCAAAATGCCCGGTATTTGAACTTCAGGGCAGTGTAGAAATCAGACCAATTCAAAATACAGCCAGATAATCAGTGGCTATGTTTTTCTATTTTACTATGGATTTTCAGGGTTTCTTTCAACGCTGCAGATCCATACCAGACAAACAGATCAACATCCATTAATTTACTTTGAATAACCGGATCTGAATCCACCAGTTTTCTGGCTTCTTCAACAGTCGGCACATCCAGAATGAAAATACCACGGTAATGTTTGTCATTTTTACCAAAAGGGCCAGCTACAACAAGTTTACCTTCGGCTGCTAACCTGGTGATATTAGCCATATGCCCTTTAAAAATACTATCCTGTTTTGTTTTGGGATAATTAGTCTCAGTCCCAGTCTTCAAAATAGCCATGACATAGGTTTTCATGCCATATTCATCAGCATTCAGTTCCTTAGCCAGTTTGGCATCATAGTTTTTATTCGTTTTATCTGTATCCTGGGCGGCAGAAATAGTATAAAAACCTGTTAAACAAAGGATAAGGAGCAGTAATTTAAGATTCTTCATGGGCATGATAATAAACAGTATAAATTTAAATATTAATCACTGATCATTTGATATTATTTTTTACTGCATAGAAATACCCGTTGGAATCACCAAAATACAATGTATTCTGCTCACTAACCGGGCTGGAAAGTATTGCACCTAAAGCAAGTATTTGCTTTTCTGCAGCCAGATAATCTTTATCATAAACATCATTTCTGAATTTATCCTGGTTATCAAACAAAGCTGAATAAGTATTTTTACTCTCCGCTGTCTGGAAAGTATCTTTTACCAGTCCGGTTTCAGGATCAACAAAATAGATCTTGCCATTAAAACTACCAAATACAAGCTGATTATCCATGATAAGAGCAGTACCATAAACACGCATATTTAAGGGCAAGGCCCACTTCAGTTTTCCGGTAACTTTATTCAGCGCATACAGGCAATGATCTGCACTGCCAAAATAGCTAAGTTAGTTAAACTGTATAAATCTGATGCAACAAATATATTGATACAGGAAAATAATTTATCAGACAAGGGTATCCTGCCGGGTTTCAGGCGTCTATATGCAGCAAATTACTTATATTGGGGTTTATCTAATAAATTTACCTTGGCAGAACCTACAAAAAACCAGCAGAATAAATTGTTCCGGATTATTAAACTTTCTATACATAAGAGGTTTAATCTTCACCTGGATAAGGCCGATGAAGATGATGTAGTTCTCTCTATCAAAAAGAATTCTGACTTTGTTGGTGCTAATCTCTGGACGTTAATCTTTGCTATTTTCATTGCGTCAATTGGGCTGAATGTAAATTCAACCGCAGTAATTATCGGAGCCATGCTGATCTCTCCATTAATGGGGCCTATTATGGGTATAGGACTTGGTATAGGGACCAATGATTTTGAACTGGTTAAAAAAGGACTGAGGAATCTGCTGATCGCAACACTGATCAGTATAGTAGCTTCTACTATTTATTTCTATATCACGCCTCTGCATGATGCACAGAGTGAACTGCTGGCCAGAACCACACCATCCATATGGGATGTTTTTATTGCGTTCTTTGGAGGACTGGCGGGTATAGTTGCCGGAACAAGAAAGGAAAAAAGTAACGTAATCCCCGGTGTAGCCATTGCCACAGCATTGATGCCTCCTTTATGTACAGCAGGTTTTGGTCTTGCTTCAGGTAATTTCTACTTTTTTATCGGAGCTATCTATTTGTATTTTATCAATAGTGTATTTATCTGTATCAGTACCTTTCTGATTGTCCGCTTCTTAAAATTCAAGAAGAAACATTTTGAGGATAAGAATTATGAAAAAAAGGTTTCCCGTTATATTCTGATCACTGTAGTTATTGCAGTAGTACCCAGTATTTATCTGGCTTACGGAATCGTTGACAAAAGTATTTTTGAGAACAATGCACAGAAATTTGTAAATGAGCAATTTCAGTTTAAAAACACCCAGGTTGTCAATAAAAATTTCAAATACAGTACTAAAGGAAATGAGATTGATCTTTTGCTGATCGGTTATGAGCTTCCTAAAAAAGCTATAGACTCTATCACTAATCAGCTGCTTAGATATAAATTAAAAAACACTAAACTACAGATCCGTCAGGGGCTTAATGCCAAACAGGAAATAGATTTTTCACAGATCAAAGCCAGTATTCTGGAAGATGTGTTTAAAAAAGATTCTGTCACCCAAAACAGAAGTATATCTCCGCTGGATAAACCCATACCAGATATAGGTCAGGAGCTAAAGGCTTTATATCCGGATATGAAAACCTATGCGATATCAAACGTTGTTATACATCAGCTAAACGCACCATCTAATGATACATTAACCATGATGATTGCCAGTTTTAATAAGAAAACAAGCGCGTCAGAGCAGGGGAGACTGCGACAATGGTTAAAGAGCAGATTACAGGCAGATTCTGTTCAGGTTATCATTAAATAATCAATTAAACATGTTATTATCAGATACAAATATCCAGGGAAGTTCCGTGGTCTTTCCTGAAGAACTGCAGGAATTGCAGCTGAGACTTTATAAACCTGGTGGGTTTAGTTATTCTAAACCTGTGGCAGAAGCAGAAAGCGCAGATTATGCAGCTTATTCCTTTGAGCTTAACTGTTTATCTGTGAGATACAGGACCGCTAAAATTACACCTACTAAAACCGGGCAGTTTGTAACCTTATGGAAGAGGATAGGAAACGGACCGATTCAACCTTTTGACAGTGCTGATGATATTGATTTATTTGTGATCAGTACGCGTGATGGAAACAGGTTTGGACACTTTGTATTCCCAAAGACCCTGTTAGTACAAAAAGGGATAATTTCTACAGATTTAAAAGAGGGGAAACGTGCGGTCAGAGTCTATCCGCCATGGGATATTACCACCAGTAAACAGGCACAGAAAACTCAGCAATGGCAAATCGCCTGTTTTTTTGAGTTAAAGAAAGAGGAGACCATAGATATTGCAAAAATAAAATCACTATATGGCTTTGCAGAACTGTGATAACTCTGCATAATATGCTGTACAAAAAAGAGGTTCTGTTTATATTTAAACAGAACCTCTTTTTTGTACAGCATATAAACTATTTCTGGTTTTTCAGAACCATATCAATAGTAATTGCTGCTGACAGAATCGCAACTTTATGCTTGTTTTCGGTATATTCAGGGTTAATATGTACGTTGTACTTATCCGCATTGGTAAAGATCTCTCTCATAGCGCCACCCCATTTTTTACTGATAGTACCTATTTCAATCTCATTGCTATCTTTGATATTAAAAGACCAGGCTTTCCAGTCTCCTTTGATTTCAGCAATCAGATTCTCTGAAGTATCCAGGATTCTGAAAGTAGGTTTAAACAATTTAAACTTTTGTTTAATAGAAGCAAGTGCATTTCCATCAGCATCACTTACTACGATTTTAGACATAAAAAATGTCCAGCCTCTTGAAATTACTGCCTGTACTTCATCATCATTGTTTACAATTTCCAGTTTAAAGGGTAAAGCCGGTTTACCAATTAAAAGGGTCAGTACTTTCTGACCAAAGGACAGGTTCTGTTTAACTGCTCCAATGTTTTCACCGGTTTCATTAAAAATATTGTATACGTTCGCGAATTTGAAAAAGCGTACTTTTTCATCAATAAAATAATCGTGTCCGTTAAAGAAATTCTTCGTCATAAATATATCGTATTATAATCTACAGCTAATTTCTATTAAAAAATCGGAAATTTACAGTGCTTGAGTATTATTTATTCTAATTGAAGAGAATTTACTCATTTTTAAACTGATGTTTTGTAACTATTTCGGTAATTCACTATCTTAATTACAAAAAAACTACATAAAATGAACTTACTGGGCAATATCTTATGGATTATCTTTGGCGGATTAATTATCTTTTTTGAATATATAATTGGCGGCTTAATCCTTTGTCTGACTATCGTGGGAATTCCTTTCGGATTACAGTGTTTCAAATTTGCTTTTGTAGGTTTGGCACCTTTTGGCGTAAAAATTACTGATACTTCATCGAATACCGGTTGTCTGTCAACAATCATGAACATAATCTGGTTGTTATTTGGAGGAATCTGGGTTGCACTTACACATTTATTCTTTGGTATACTTTTATGCCTTACCATTGTAGGTATACCATTCGGAAGACAACATTTCAAATTAATGAATCTTGCATTCTCACCTTTTGGAAAATCGATAAGCTAGGAGGCAGCAGCATTGCTACAGGAATTTATCATTTAATCCACCAAAAATTATCCTGTCTGATTGCAAAGCAGTTAGAGTTTTTTCTTTAAAAAAGTGTCAGCGGGATTTGGTACTACTAATTTTTTCTTCTATCATTGCGACCCTTAACAGGAATGCATCCATAGCTCAGCTGGATAGAGCAACGGTTTTCTAAACCGTAGGTCATAGGTTCGAATCCTATTGGGTGTACAAGATTTATTTCTTAATTAAAGGTGACGTTGCTCCAGACGTTGCCTTTTTTTGTTTTAAATAAAAAGATCCGCGCTTAAAAAACGCGGATCTTTTTTATTAATGAAATTCTATTTGATTAAACCTGTCCGGCTGCTTCTAAAATTAAAGCAGTTACTTCTTCCGGATGAGAAGCCAGTGAAGCATGACCAGCATCCAGATGTACTATTTTCTTCGCATTAATATGCTCAGCCATTTCTTTCTCTGTTGCTGGTGGAATCATATTATCACGATCTGAAACCTGATACCAGCTCGGTTTGGTTTTCCAGGCTGGCGTACCAGTCTGATCAGAAAATCCATTTCCATGTATTGGTTTTTGTGATAAGGCCATTACCAATGCTTCTTCAGCATCCAGATCTTCACAGAAAGAGTCATGAAACTCATCATATTTAATCCATAAAAATCCTTTTGGATCAGGATAAATACTTGCGCCTCCTTTAGGTGGTTCTCTTCTTGCAAAGATACTACCCAGGCTATCACCCTGGTCAGGAGCAAAGGCAGCTATATATACCAGACCCGCCACTTTATCGTGGTTACCAGCACCAGTAATTACTGCACCCCCGTAAGAGTGTCCAACCAGTAAAACTTTTCCTTCCTGTGCGTCTATTAAATCTTTGGTTTTATTGATATCATCAGCTAAAGAAGTTAATGGATTCTGAACTGCTCTTACTTTATATCCTTCTTTGGTTAATGCGGGGATAACATGTCTCCAGTGTGATCCGTCACCCCATGCTCCATGCACAAGGATAATCGTTAAATCTTTGTTTGCCATTTTGTTTGTTTTTATTGTTGATCTATAGGTTAAACTGGTAAGAGCATAAACAAACAACAGTAGTACCGGCAGAATTGTTTACCTGATCAATTAAATTATTGAGATTAATCATTTGGTCTTATTCTGATACTTTAATGTCTGATCTGACCATTCCCTGATCTCCACAAGCTATACTTTTGTATCGTTAAATCAATTACAAAATTGTAAGCAATCGTAAATTAATTAAAACACACAAAAGATGAAAACCAATTTCTTAGTAGCACTATTAGCAGTAGCATCAACATTTGCAGCTTGTAAAAAAGACAATAATAATGGTCCCCAACCAGAAGACACTAAACTTCCTTCAGGACAATACCGGTTAATTGAATCCGTTCAGTATGATCAGTCGGGGAAAGATTCAGCATCAGTCAAATTTCCTGTAAGCAACCTGAGTCTTACATTCGATCAGGATAAAAAAACTGCAGCCGTTACCGGTAAACCAGAAGGTGTTCAGGTAACGGGCACTTACAACGTTAACCCTGCTAATGCCCTGACAGACGCAGTGATTAAAACGACTAAAATTGCAGCATCACCCAATGATCTGCTGGTTGTTGGTCTGTTAGAAAAAGGTGAAACCTTTGAAGCCAAAGGAGGTACAGTTACTTTAATGGCTAAAGATAAAGGCCGTTTGGTATTTAGTATGCAAAAATAAACCCAAACACACTTTAAAACTACCTGAAGCAATTCAAGCTACAGGTAGTTTTTTTAAGATTCGCTTTTAACCAGGATACTACCCGGAGACATGCCGAAAGTTCTCTTATAAAGCCTGGTGAAATAACCCGGGTTACTATAGCCCAGTTCATAGGCAATATCATTTACATGCCTGAAATTGCCGCTTTGCAGCAGCTGCTGACCGAGAAGCAGTTTCTCACTGGAGAAAAAATTACCGGGGCTATCCTTTAGAATCTTCTTAAAAAGGAATTTATACTTTGTCCCAGACATTCCAGCCATGTCAGCCATTACAGATAAACCAGGAAACTCGGCCAGAAGATTATCCAGCATATATTCTGACGTTTTCAGAATGCTATCAATATCCTGCTGAGACAGCTTATTGATAATTGGCTCAAAGCGCGCAGTACGCTCCACTACATAATTTAAAAGATATAGAGCAATATGTTTCAGTTTTAATTCGAAAGAAGAGCTCAGAAAATGATGCGCTGTCTTGAGTTCATTCAGTAAAACTTTACTTCTGCTATCAATGTGACTATAAAAGAATAAGGTGTTCTTAGACTCATCAAATAATAAATCAGTGACCTCAGCTGTTCTGTTTGTTGCTGCGAGTGATTTATAATAAGTTTTATCAACCAGTAACCTTAAGCTATAAGTCCGCTCACCTACAGGAGGAATAATAATACCTTTTGTGCTGCAATCCATAAAACCCATACCTAATTTGGAATGATATCCCGCCTGGTGTACTGTATCACCCAGAATGTGAGTGGTTATTTCATCCCCGATATCATAATAAATCATGTAGTAATTAAGCGCTTTAGGGAGTCTGGTAATCGTAACAGGCACATGGAAAGTCATATCCAGCAGATGTACGGATAAGCCAGGTAAAACCTCTAAAAATATCGACCCGCCAGAAGCAATATCTTCAGGAATAATTAAAAGCTTATGATCAATCAGTTCGGCTCCCAGGCTTTTGACCAGCTGATCCTGCCATTCGGGGGTTAGCGTATAGTAATAGTTTAGCGTCCTGATATTTTTGTCAGTCATTCTTATAAGCGTGTTAAATATTCCTTAGGCGTAGTGCCATAGGCAGTTCTGAACTGTTCAATTAAATGGGATGAATCTGTGAAATTGAATTGCGCGGCGATCTCACCAATGGTATAATCCCCGGTTTCGAGTATTTCCCTGGCATAAGCAAGTTTGCTGGTTAAAAAGAAAGTATGAGGAGCAGCCCCGGTAATCTTTTTAAATAGCTTTTTATATTTAGTCTCAGACATATTCGCATCTGCAGCCAGCCTGGAGATTCCGGCAAAAGGTGCTGCAATATGCTCAATAAGATAGGCCTGAGAATTAATAATAGCAGCAACATCTTCAGCAACTACCTGTTCAATTATAATTTCCTGGTTTATGGTCTGATCCAGGTAGTCGCTCAGTAAACCATATACGGTGCCCGTTACCATAACCTCATACAATGGCCCGGTAGCCCTGGTATTTCTCAATTCATTCATCAGCCACCATGCCCGGCTGCTCATTCTGTCAAATTTGACAATCGTATTTTGTGCCGGATCAAAAACTGAGTCCAGCACCTGAGCATAATGTTCATTTTTAGAAAAATATGCTTTCAGCGCAGTTTTTTTGATAAAAATAGCCAGCTTGAATGTGGTACAACCCGCTTTAACAATATATTCACCTTCCAGGCTTGCATCAAATACAGCAAGATTACAACCCCATCGGCCGGCCAGTCTTGAAACATCATCCAGAACATGTACCGCATCACCTTCGGTCAGATTAAAATAAACTCCGACAAAATCATCCCGTGTATTCCTTAGCTTATAAATAACGTCTTCATTGTAACTCACATTAATCACAAATACCGTTATATTTTCATTAACCGGAAGAATAAAACGTGTTCCGGGTCTGTCTTCGCCAGGCACAATAATATAATTTCCTTCGGTATAACCACCTAGTTTAGGCGCTATATCTGCAACCCAATCCAGCTCAACACCATATTGATGAATTACTTCTCTCATAAATGACCAGATCTTAAATCTTCGTGTATCTCAAATATACCGAATTATAAAATCCGGAAAGTGCAATAATAAATCAGTTTAAAAACGTTGAATTATCATTATACGCTACAATTCAGCCAGTCATTCCTGAAGTTTAACCGACTGATTTTACAACTGCAATTATTTTATTTTTAAATATATTAAGCTAAACAACGTTCTTTATTTCGTGTAATATTATATTTGCCACTCAATTGAGTCTTTATGCAGGCATACCTGCATATCGCAGCTCATAGGATAATTATATGATGACAACTATACAAGACCTACAATCCATTTATAATCAGGGCGATTTTTCTCAATGCATGGAATCTCTGAGCCCTTTTCTTTTGGTTAATCATGATAGTGTTGAAGGCCTGTTACTGAAAGCCAAATGCGAATACCAGATAGCAAATCTGAACCCTGACCAGGACCGTGACAATACATCACTGTATGCAACAGCTTATGACAGTTTCGAGCACGTCTTAAAACTTCAGCCAACCAACGAAGAGGCCATGCTCTATGCAGCGTATATCAATATTTTTATCACGCAGGTTAATTTACCTGAAGCTCATGTTTACTGTGATATTCTGGCCCTTTCAGAAGACGAAGATACCAGGGTAAAAGCAATTGGCTATCGCCGTCATGTTAACTTTACCCTGGGAAATATAGAACTTGTACTGGAAGATATAGAGCTGATGATTGCGCATTATAAGCCTTTATATCCTCATAACAGAAGCATCCTTGATAAGGAATTAAGCATGCTTTACATGGAAAAGATCAATATCTATCTGTGGCATAAAGAAGATGCTGCCAAAGCATTCCAGGCTTTCCGTGATGGCAAAGCATATCCCCATAATAATTACCTCACCAATAACGCAATTGCCCTGCTTGCCCTTGATCATCAGCAATATGAACTGGCTGGGGAAGCTGCATTTATGGCTTTTAACTATAGTGAGGAAGAACCGACTCAGGAGCTGATAGATCTGTATCACAGAATTACCGGTTTAGGCAGAAAAGACAAATTAAGTAAAATACTGGTTCATAGCTTATTACTTGCATTAAGAAGATTTTCAGCACCACTGGGAGTCGACAAGATGGAAATCCTGAGTCTTTCACTGGATTATATTAAAGTTTATCCGGAATGGGATATTCCATACTATTTTGCCGGTACATTTTTATTTGATGAAAAGAAGTACGAAGAGGCATTACCTTATCTGGAAAAGAGCCTGGAGCGGGGAGGGATGGCCCGCGGATTGCGACGTTATATTGATGCGGTCTGCCGTGTAACAGGTCAGTTGCCAGTTATCAAAAAATGGCCGGAAGATTCTCCTGAGGCTTACTATGATGCAGGTTGTGATTTATACTATGAATCTATACCAAATATCTGGACTGAATTACTGGCTAACGAGTTGCAGGAGCTGAAAATAAAATTCTATGAAAATTCCTATAACCGCTTTTATAATTATTTCTACAATAATACCGGTGAATGCCTGGCTAATGAAATCCATACTTTTGCCAAATGCTGCAACAATTACGGTATAGCCCTTACTGAAAGCGGAGCTTTTGAAAAAGCTGCCGAAGTACATGCTATCGGCTATTCACTGTCTCCCTTCTGGGAACAGCTGAACAGCTGGGGCACAGCACTTAAAGGACTGGAGAAATATGAAGAGGCGATAGAAGTATTCCAGGTAGCCTCTACCTATAGCAGTGATTATCTTTCCTTTCCGAATTACCTCAGACTCAGAGCAGAGGTTCTGGATATAACTTACAGATCAGGTCAGCTGGAGGAAACTCATGAAATCCTGGATGCCATCACAAAGGAATATGATTCTTTCCTTGAAATAAATAAAGGCGAGCTCACAGAAGAACAGCTGTTTGAACTGAGTGAACAATATATTATTATTCAAAATGTCCGCCACGATCTGCTGAGCAAAGGAAGTACTGAAGATGCAATTAAGGCATGGCAGAATGAACTGGTTAAAAATCCGGACGACAACTCTGCCTGGTTTATGCTGATGCAGGAATATTATATCCTTAAGGATTATAATCAGTGTATAGCCTGTGCAGATAATTATCAGGCCGTAAAAAAAGAGGCCATTCAGGCTGCTTCACGCTGTAAAATTCATTATATGCGTGGATTATCTTACATGAGTCTTGGCAATTATGAAAAAGCAATAGAAGATCTGAGATCCCTGATTGAACCTTTAAAAGTAGTTTACCCTAGCGATGAGTATGAATTAAGCAGAGCCTATCTGCATCTGTCAGATTGTTATTTTACACTAAAAAAATGGGATAACTGTAATGAAGTTGCTTATCAGGCTATATTGTGTTATATCAGAAATAACTGGAGCTGGGATGATGAGCTGCTGAAAGTAAAACTGCAATATGCAGATGCTTTATACATAACCGGTTCTAAAGACGGAGCATTAGAGAATGTGAAGAATATTCTTGAAGCCTATCCGGATAACAAAGAAGCACTAAAAAGAAAGAAGGAATGGAAAACAGGATTGTTTTCTTTTCTGAAATTTTAAGTCAGTTATATTGATGATAAATACCCTGTTCACTACTTGTGAACAGGGTATTTGTTTTTCGGCATAGCTGGCCGGTTAAAGATCACTAACCAGCTAAACGATCAATTTTTTGCTGAAATTTCTCTACATATTTACTCCAGGTAAGTTCGTGTTCCGCATTGTTATACAGCTTTTTAGCATACAGATAAACCGCTTCCTGAAAATGAAAACCCCAGATTTCTTCTATAGATTCAATACCCGAATCCAGCGCTTTGAATAGTACTGTTATTTTAGAAACATCAGCCAGCTGACAATATTTATCCAGCCATAATCCACGTCCCAGTTTCACATAATCTATTAGTAATTCTTCTGTGATCAGATGAGGAGGTACAGCCTGCATTTCTGACTCGTTATAATGAATGATTTCTTTGATCAGTTTTGCATCCAGGTAAGCCGGAGGAATGAATGATATACTGGTTTTATGTTGGGCAGCCAGCTCACAAAGCTCGCTGGTTATCATTGATCCGGGAATATATCTGAGATTCATACCACTCTTTTGTATGCCTTGTATACATAGTTCTGCAGTGATGAAGGTATCAGGGAAATGAGGAAAACACACAGACCCGTATTTCCAGTAAGTCTTCTCAAAGAACCGTGCCGATTTAAATAATTCCGGAGTACGCCTTAAATTTCTGAGATGTTTATAAGCTTTTTGCAGCCAGTAAGCCTCATCTTTATACACTAACCGGTTTGATGATGCCAATACATATTCACCTTCATTCAGATCAGCTATTAAATCTTCGAAGGTAAAAACAGGATTGTCTAAAAGCCGGGTGAGATTAGGAGAACATAACCAGTCTTCTCCGGTTTCTTCATCTTCGTAACATTCATTACCCGGAGGGCAATCTCCGGTTTTATCGTTGTAGTAGAACAAACTGGCATTATAACTGGCCAGCGTTGTATAATGATCCTCAATAATCAATATCGGTGATGTAGTGAGCCCGTCACCTTTAAAATACCCGTGATTATAATGACTGATAAATACTTCTTCTGTAGTGATATCACCTTTAATATAGATCACAGATCCGCCAGCCACGATACTCTGGCAGCTTACCTGACCCGTAACCAAAAGAAATGCGCCATAATCTCCTTCTTCATTGAGTATTGATCCCTGTACAGAAAGGTCACCTAAAATAATCAGTCCTTGTATCAGCTCATCAGAATGCCTGGCCTGTAATCCGGGGAACTGTGCGATCCATTTTTTATCATTAGCTGTCCAGCCGCAATCTGTATCCAGTCTCAAATGATCAGTAAAATCAGTATGCCCTTTGCTGATGATAAAGAGAGAATCATCTTCAAATTCTTCATGCTGATAAGGGAAAATGGTTTCCCAGGATTTCGCAAAACTATCAAGAGCCAAAAGCTCTTTAAATGTTATAAAATTAAAATCTGGTTGGTCTGTCATTGGTATTTTGTAGTGTCTTTTATATCCTGCTGCTAACCCCGGATGCAAAATCCTGCATAGCTTTAATCCATTTGCATAATCGTTTTTACATCTTTATGCGGATAAAGGTGCTTTATTTTTTAATATTTAAAAAGGTTGTTAGAATTTAAACTGCCTGGTATATTGCTCTGGCTGGACGATTATAAAACGGATCAGCTTAAATTCTTTTCTGATCTCCGCCTGAATATGGTCAATGGCCTCATTAATCTGATGCGTATCCAGATCATCTTTGAAAGTCACAATCAGCATGAGCAAAACTTCTTCGGGTGACTGATAGGTAGAAACCACAGTCAGTACTTTGACAACACCCGGTACCTGTTCAGTAATAGCCACGAGTTTTTCTCTGGATGCCGGAGATATGCCTTCGCCCAGTAACAGGCTTCTGCTTTCCCTGGCCAGTATCAGTGAAACACCGACTAACAGCAAACCAACCAGTAAAGAAGCTATACCGTCCAGCTCCGGAATATTAAGCCCATGCCCGAGCACCAGACAGATCATGACAATGAATAAGCCTAAGACAGCAGCTCCATCCTCAAAAAGCACCAGAAAACTAGAAGGATCTTTACTTTTGACAATAGCATTCCACCAGGTTTCCTGACCTCTTACTTTGTTAAATGCTTTAGCGGCGATAATTAAGGATGTCCCTTCAAAAACCACGCATAAACTCAATACTACATAATTCCAGGTCGGATTTCCAAGAGGTTCCGGATTTGCAATATGAATGATTCCCTGGTAAATGGAGATTCCGCCACCCAGACCAAAAATCAGAATTGAGACGATAAATGAATAGAAGTAAAGCTCCTTACCATACCCGAAGGGGCGCAAAGCATCAGCAGGTTTTTTACTCCTTTTGAGTCCAAACAAGAGTAAAAGCTGATTTACTGTATCCACCAGAGAATGTATTCCTTCAGAAATCATAGAAGCGCTGTTACTAAACGCGCCAGCTATAAATTTTGTAATGGCAATAAGCAGATTTGCTGCCAGGGCACTATAGATTGATGCTTTTTGATTGGCCATGTATTAATATTCACTCAAACCACATACCACAAACGGGGGCAAATTAAAAAAATAATTTACCCCCGTCAGCAGAGCAGGTCATATGAATAACTATCCGCCTGCAATAATACTAATCGATTTGCTTGCAGCAAGAGAAGCAATTGCGGCTTTAATATTAGGTAGTGGTCCAATATGTCCGCCTGCACCTTGCGGTGTACCAGTTTTAATAAGCAATTCTCTCATCTCTTTTGGAGTCAATACCTGGCCAGTTCTGGACTTATACCAGGATTGAATAGCAATGACTGCAGATGCGACAATAGGTGTTGCTGAAGATGTTCCGGAAAAATCTTTAGTATACTGAGCATTTGGACCGCCATTGTATAAAGAAGTGTAACCCGTACTGGCCACAGACCAGTCTCCCCATCCCTGTACATGTACAGAACTTCCATAAGTCGAAAAAGACGCCTTATCACGTTTTGATTTGGTGCCTGCACCAACTATAATAGCCCCATTATCTCCCCGGTCTCTGTAGGCTTTGTAAGCATTGTCATCCAGATTCTGGTTTCCATTCCCTGCGGCCGCTACTATGATGATACCTGAATTTGCTGCTTCTTTAGTAATATCCCATACGGCCTGGTTATAATCTGCCGGAACATATTGCCCGCTTGGACCGGACGTCTGCATTTCATATAAAAAGACGTCACCACGACGAAGTCTTTTAATACCAGCAGCAATACCTCCGGCACGCCCTTTAACACGTTCGGATATCACATAACAACTATCAGCCCCGTAAACCATCCCGGTTACCCCAAAAGAGTTATTTTGTGCCATTAATATACCAATAACACTGGTACCATGATCTTTATACTGATCATCAGGAGGGGATAGGACCTCTATGGCACTGGTGTTGACCAGGTCTTCATGGTTTTTATTATATCCCCATTCGATGTCAGCGATTCTGATACCTGAACCAGTAACACCGATTGACCATGCGTATTCTGCATCTATCCCGCGGACATCTGTTCCACTGAGATCTACATCTTTCTTGTAATACTGCCATCCTGTAAAGTCTGGTGTAGGTGGTGGTGGTGGTATTACCGGCTCCAGTACAGCATATTCCACCACAGCCAGTTTTTCAAACTCATTAGCCAGGTCTAATACAGCCTGCGGGCTTAATGCAGTTGCTTCTTTTACATAAACTAATCCTCTCAGTGAGGAACTATTAAATCCATTGGCAACAGTACTTCCAGTTTTTTCCTGATTTACAACGACATTATTGTTATTTCCAGGTTCAGCAGGGAATACTGCTTCGTAAGTAAATGAGTTAACATCTTTGTTCGTATGATCTAAGGACATCGTAGTAACAGCCTTTTCTTTATTCAGAAAAACAGGTTTATTTCTGCTGACTTCCTGAATTTCATCTGCTTTGAATTTTACCAGTAACCGATATTGATCCACACCAGGAATCAAATGGTTCTGTCCTTTAAGATTTGTTTTTGTCTGGTTTGCTGGATTTGACCCTGGTTCCGGGGTCGGTTGAACTGCTTTTGTACATGCTCCCAAAAGACAGACACATACAATTGCAATTAGAATCAGGAAATTCTTCATAATGTAGTTGCTTAATAATTTAATTGGTTAATTAGGTTCGGGGTAAATAAAAGATTTACACTTAACTTAAAGGTAAGTTATTCATTAATAAATCATTATAATTTTACACAACCAACATTTACATAGAGGCGAATTTCATTTATATAGAGGTGAATATCATTTTACACTTAATTCAGCGTTATATTATCATATGAAAACATTATGGATGATTATCATCATCGCTGCAATTACGGGCTGCCACGATAAGCCAAAGGCTTACGATGAAAGCCGCGAACTAATTCCCGATCCTGAAGGTTATCAGAAAGACACCATTATCCAAAGCACCAAAGATTCGGCTTTGGTTTCAGATACGCTGATAAAGAAAAAAAAGAGCCTCTGAAAAAGCAGACCGGACGCGATTGGCTATTGCCGGTCTAAACTACAGACTCAGCTGCCGGAATAAACATTCTTGTTCTTTTTTGAAATCTGAAAAACAGTAAAACCGAAGCAGTAAGCAGACCGAATGTCAAACCGTACCAGATTCCATATACACCCATTTCAAGTTTGATACCCAGCAGGTAACCTAATGGAATACCAATGATCCAGTAAGCAATAAAAGTAATCACAGTTGGAATATTTACGTCACCCAGGCCACGTAAAACACCTAAACCAACCACCTGAGTACCATCAAATAACTGGAAGAAACCAGCAATAATCAGCAATTGCGCAGCAATATTAATTACAGCCATATCTTCAGTATAGATATAAGGTAAAATATGATTTGCACAAACAAAAACTACCGCAGTAATTCCCATAAATGCAGCAACAGTATGGTAACTGGCAATAGCCGATCTTCTCAGATCAAGGAAGTTCTTTTTGCCCAGGTTGTTTCCTGTTTTAATCGTTGCTGCAGAGGCGATACCACTGGCCAGCATATAGGTTACCGAAGCCAGGTTAATCGCGACCTGGTGAGCAGCCTGTTCTATAGCACCAATTGTACCAATCAGGATAGCCGCACCACTGAACGCACTGATTTCAAAAGAATACTGCAGCGCAACGGGAGCACCTATTTTTAAGATTTTTATACTTCTTACTTTATCAATAAAGTTAAACTTAAAGTTTTGCAGATAGATCTTAAAGTTCTTGGAATTAAACACATAAATCCCCATCACAGTAGCCATCAGTATCCTGTCGACCAATGTACTTACGCCTACACCCTTAACGCCCATAGGCGCGATGCCAAACATCCCTTTTACAAGAATTACCCCCAGGATAACATTAATCAGGTTTCCCCAGATAGAAATAAACATAGCCTGCTTGGTAAAACCCAGTCCTTCGGCAAACTGCTTGAAAGTCTGGAAAATCATTAATGGAATGATAGAAAAACTCAGGTATCCCAAATAGGGCTTTGCATAGGTAACCACTTCGGGAGATTGTCCCATATGATCAATAGCCAGTAAAGTTCCAAAATGTACAAGCATATACAGCAATATCCCCATCACGATATTAATCAGCAGGCTGTTTGATAATAAATAACCGCATTCCTTATAGTTTTTTCTGCCGTTTTCCTGCGCAATAAGCGGGGTCAGCCCATAGGAAATCCCCATACCTAAAACAAGAATCAGCATAAAAAGACTGTTAACCAGGGATACGGCAGCCAGTTGAATAGTTCCGGCAAAATGCCCGACAATCACACTATCGGCAAGATGCACAATAGTATGGCCCAGCTGGGATACCACTATAGGCATGGCCAGTCTGAGATTGTCTGAATAATAGGGCTTGTATTTTGCGTAAAAGGAACTGAACATAACAAATAGGATTGAAATATTCAAAGGTACGCCTATTTAGGCGTTGTCATGGTAAAATATTCTTCTTTTTCGGAACTATTAGGTTGGATGAGATCGGCAAGAATAAAGCTGACCAGTATTTTTTGTGCTTTCTGATTGGAGATTTTTGTCAGTTTACTAAACTGTTTTAATGTAATCCGGCCTTCTTCATCTAAAAACTTCAGCAGCATGCGTTCCTGTTCTGTATATTTAATCAGCTGACCGCTATGGGTGTTTTCTTTTTTCAATACGTCTACGATAATTTTACTAGCCAGTATACTCTTGTCATTTACACGGAAATATACCCACCATTTTTTGTTCTCATCCAGCGCATAATGTGGTTTGGTATCACTTTGGGCGATTTTAGCCACCAAAACCAGTTTATTGTCTATATATATTTCTTCAAATTCCGGCTCAATTGCAGGCTTGCAAAACTGATGGGCCGATTTGGTAATCATATATCTTTCTTCTTCTTCTGATTTCACCCCTTTGATGCTGCCATCATCGGCCACGCCAATCAGTAATTGTCCTCCTTTATTATTGGCAAATGCAACCAGGCTTTTTGCAATTTTTTCATAGTTGTTGATCGTCTTTTTAAAATCCAGTGTTGTTCCTTCTCCTTGTAAAATAAGTTTCCTGATATTCATTTTTAGAGGTTTTAACAGACATTCTTTTTAATAAGCTACCGGGCCATTTTCGCCACTGTGCAGGTTTCTGACATAAACCTCGTTCATTACTGTGGCGCAAATTTCACCATCACTGTTTTTAATTTCCATCGGGTACGCTTTGACAAACTTACCAGTTGTATTTAAGGCTTCTACAGCTTCATTTAACATTTCATCAGTAATGATAATGGTAAAGAAAAGGGCAGAACGGCCTGGTTTAAGATACTGAATACTTGCACTTTTTAACCATACTCTTACTTTAAATCCTTCGCGCTGCAAAAGCTGATCAAACAGCAATGCATAAAAAGGATCTGTAGCAGCATATATCGTTCCACCAAAGATAGAACCGTTGTAATTTTTATTGAAAAGACTTTTGTAAATTTTGACATCCGCGCCCCTGAATCCTTTATGGAATTTTTTGACCCAAATGCGCTGAAATAGAAGTGGGGGGTAAAAACACAAGCCCCATTTAAGTGTTTTTTCTGATACTATCATGAGCTTTAAATATCAGAAAGATTATTGGAATCTTTATATTAAAAAAAATCCAATCCGGGATAAACGCCGTAACACATCAAAAACCAGATCAGCTTTGATGAGCTCAGAATCTTCAGTTGATAAATCTGCCGCAATACACACTTTTGGAGACCTCATCACTAATGACATCTTTAAAAGCTATAAATACTTCATAAGTGTTCTTTTTGATGTAAAAAGGATCCAGATAAACAGCGTCTTTTAATTCGTCTCTGCGTGCACCACTGTAATTGATCAGAAGGCGCCCGTAAGTTTTACTGTATAACAGGATCATAGCTCTGTCATTTGGATTCCCCTCTGCTGTCTTATCCTTGTCCCAGGTGAAATTAAAGGAGTTTTTTGTTACCGTAACTTTTACATTTTCAGGTTTAATACGCGGACCGTCGGCTACCAGAATCGTATCCCAGTTGATCTCCTGATCAGGGAATTCGCCTTTAATACCTGTCAGCATATTTGCAGATTTGGCTGCATTGTTTGCTGTAATATTCCGGTCTGTGGCTATTTGCTTAAAGCCAACTCTTAAAAACGGGGCAACCGCATTTAAAAAAGGACTTAATACCTTCATTTTATTGGCCTGAGCCTGCTGTGGAACAGTCCTTGGTCTTTTTTTACGGGGTTTGGTGGGTAATGAACGTGCGCACACCTTGTTCTTCCAGGTGTAAATAACGACGTTTCCGATTTTTCCTCTGATTCCTGCCAGTACGGTGCCTTCCTGTATAATTGCCATAATAGATCTGATTGATGTTACAATATAGGTCAGATAATATTCAGAAATTATAGTTATAAGTGTTTAAATAATGAATTCTCTATGTATTATCCGGACTTTATTCGAAGCAAACTGAATGATGTTTGTAAAGCCTGTGAATAGAGTCTGAATGATGTCTGAACAAGATAGCTATACAGCCCTTATTATCAATAGCTTACAGCGATGTATATTCGCTGTTTTTTTACTGCTTTTTTGGAATTTTTTCGCTATTGAAATAGAATTAATTCCAGATATACTTGATAAAAACCGCCATTAATTATGCTGTAAAAACCGCTGACAAGGATCTTTTTTCCTGCAAAAAGCAGACTAAGCGCTTGTAACAATTATAACAATGTGTTATATAAAGCCTAACTTTGGCCCTTTATACACAAGGAACAATGTTTAAAGATCAAGTTGTAGAAGCCTATAAAAAAATTCAGGATCAGATTAGCCAGGGCCTGGCGCTGACAGATGGTAAAGGAGAATTTGAAGAAGAAATCTGGACCAGAGAGGGTGGAGGCGGTGGCCGTACCCGCGTTTTTCAGCATGGAAATGTCATTGAAAAGGGTGGAGTTAATTTCTCTGCTGTATATGGCAAACTACCAGAAGCCGTAAAAAATGCATTCAAAGTCGATAACGATGAGTTTTTTGCTACCGGTGTTTCTATCGTAATTCATCCATCCAATCCTTTTGTACCTATTATTCATATGAACATCCGTTATTTTGAAATGGATGAACAGACCAGATGGTTTGGAGGCGGTATAGATTTAACTCCGCATTATGTGATAGATAATGATGTCCGTTTTTTTCATCACTTACTTAAAAAAACCTGTGATGAAGCTGATGCTTCGTTTTATCCGAAATTTAAAAAACAGGCAGATGATTATTTCTTTATTAAACACAGGGAAGAAACCCGTGGAGTGGGCGGCATATTTTACGACAGACTAAAACCCGAAAATACCGGTCTTGACTGGGATCAGTTATTCAATTTTTCTATTGCTGTAGGTAATTCTTTCCTTCCGGCTTATACCGAGCTGATTGAAAGAAACAGAAACACTGCTTTTACAGCTGCTGAACAGGAGTGGCAGGCGGTAAGAAGAAGCCGTTATGCTGAATTTAATCTGGTCTATGATTCGGGTACAAAGTTCGGTTTGGAAACAAACGGAAGAATCGAATCTATCCTAATGAGCTTACCACCAATGGCAAAGTGGATATATAACCACCAACCTGCGGAAAACAGTCCAGAGGCTGCAACTCTGACCAAGTTAATAAAAGGTATAGACTGGGCTTAATTTTTTTCCACAATGCGCTTAAACGGCAATATTTTCTTAAATTCGCAAGGTTATAACATTACCTTATTTAAATCGTTTTTAACGAACATCAATATTTTATGGCAGAAGATTTAGAAAATCAGGAAAACGACAAAATAATTAGAATTGATATTGACGAGCAGATGAAGTCTGCCTACATCGATTATTCGATGTCTGTTATTGTATCAAGGGCGTTACCTGATGTACGCGATGGATTAAAACCTGTACACCGTCGTGTACTTTACGGGATGCTTGATCTTGGTTTGGCTAATAACAAGCCTTACAAGAAATCAGCCCGTATTGTTGGAGAAGTACTGGGTAAGTATCACCCGCATGGTGATTCATCAGTATATATGACTATGGTCCGGATGGCACAGCCCTGGAGCTTACGTTATTTACTGGTAGACGGACAGGGTAACTTTGGATCTGTCGATGGTGACTCTCCGGCTGCAATGCGTTATACTGAGGCGAGATTCCAGAAGATTGCTGAAGATATGCTTGCTGATATTAACAAAGACACTGTAGATTTTCAGTTGAACTTTGATGACTCTTTAAAAGAGCCGACAGTGCTTCCGGCAAAAGTACCACAACTATTAATTAATGGTGCTTCGGGTATTGCGGTAGGTATGGCAACCAATATGCCTCCTCACAATATTACGGAAGTAATCAACGCGACTATCGCATATATTGAAAATACAGAAATCACTATCCCTGAATTAATGAAATTCGTAAAAGGTCCTGATTTTCCTACAGGAGCAATAATTTACGGATACAACGGAGTTCAGGATGCTTTTGAAACCGGCAGAGGACGTATCGTTATGCGTGCCAAAGCTGAGATTGAGACGCATAAAGACCGCGAAACTATTATCGTTACCGAGATCCCTTATCAGGTAAATAAATCAATGATGATTGAGCGTACTGCTGAATTAGTCGGAGAGAAGAAAATAGAAGGTATCTCTAATATCAAGGATGAGTCCAATAAAGATGGTATCCGTATCGTTTATGAAATTAAACGTGATGCGAATGCTTCAATCGTATTGAATAACCTGTTCAAACAAACTGCTTTACAAACTTCATTTAGTGTAAATAATATCGCTTTGGTGAATGGCAGACCTCAGATGCTGAATCTGAAAGATCTGATCAGACACTTTGTGGATCACAGACACAATGTAATTGTACGCCGTACTAAATTTGAACTGGACGAGGCACAGAAACGTGCACATATTCTTGAAGGTTTATTAATTGCTTTAGACCATCTGGATGAAGTCATTAAATTAATCAGAGAATCAAATACTCCGGATGAAGCGAGAGTTGGTTTAATGGAGAAATTCGGTCTGAGTGATATTCAGGCAAGAGCTATCCTGGATATGACACTGCGTCGTTTAACAGGACTGGAAAGAGATAAGATTAAAGAAGAATTCAATGAGTTGATGAAAACGATTGAATATTTACAATCTATTTTAGCTGACGAAGGTCTTAGAATGCAGATTATCAAGGATGAGCTGGCTGAAATGGTAGAGAAGTACGGCGATGAGCGCAGAACTACTATCGTTCACTCTGCTGAAGATATGAGCATGGAAGACTTTATCGAAGATGAAGAAGTTGTCATCACGATCTCTCATGAAGGCTATATCAAACGTACACCTGCAACTGAATACCGTACACAGGCCAGAGGTGGTAAAGGATCTAAAGGAAGTGATTCAAGAAATGAAGATTTTATTGAGCATTTACTGATTGCGTCTAACCACAACTATATGTTGTTCTTTACTGAAACAGGCCGTTGTTTCTGGTTAAGGGTATACGAAATTCCTGAAGGTTCAAGACTGAGTAAAGGAAGAGCAATCCAGAATATTATCAATATTCCTAAAGAAGAGAAAATCAAGGCCTACATTAAGGTTAAGAATCTGAAAGATCAGGAATATCTGGAGAACAATTATATTATCATGTGTACCAAAAAGGGAACGATTAAGAAAACTTCTCTGGAAGCTTATTCAAGACCAAGGGTAAATGGTATCAATGCAATTAATATTAATGAAGGTGATCAGTTACTGGAAGCCAGCTTAACAAGCGGATCAAGTGAAATCATCATGGCATTACGCTCTGGACGTGCTATCAGATTCAATGAGGCTACGGTAAGACCAATGGGCAGAACAGCTACCGGAGTTAGAGGTGTTACGTTAGGTCATGCAGAAGATGAAGTTGTTGGCATGATTGCTGTTGATGATCCATCAGCAACAGTAATGGTAGTTTCTGAAAAAGGTTACGGAAAACGTACCAATGTGGAAGATTACCGTGTAACTAACCGTGGTGGTAAGGGTGTAAAAACGATTACTATTACAGAGAAAACCGGTGATTTAATTGCGATTAAAGCTGTAACTGATGCTGATGATTTAATGATTATCAATAAATCAGGAATCGTTATCAGAATTGTATTAAGTCAGCTTAGGGTAATTGGAAGAGCAACTCAGGGTGTTCGTCTGATTAATCTGAAAGGTAATGACTCTATTGCATCTGTTGCGAAGATTGAACATGAAGATGATCCTGAAGAAGAAGTTTCTGAAGATCTTCTGGTAGTGGATCCGGCTGACGTACTTCCTGAAGAAGGTGGTGCTGATGAAGAGGAAACTGAAGAAGAGGAAGAAACAGATGAAGAAGGTGAAGATGATGCCGAAGAGACTGAAGAAAACTAATTATAAATTAAATTAAAAACAGATCCAATAAACTCTGCAGCTTAAACATTTGTTGATTCTGCAGAGTTTATGTTCATTAAAACCAATTTACAATATGAAAAAAGTAGTTTTAAGTATGCTTTTAGTAGGTGCTGCCACCTATGCAAGTGCTCAGAAGAGTGAAGTTTCAAAAGCAAAAAACACCTGGGCATTAGCAAGTTTATCTAACAATAAATCTTTAGATGTAACATTAAAATCTCTTGAAGAAGGATTAAAGGCTACTGATAATGCTATCGCAAATGAAAAATCTAAAGATATGCCTGAAGCATGGTCTTACAGAGCGTTATTTGCTTCAAAAATTTCTTTTGTTGATTCTTTAAACGTAGCTAATGCTATCGCTAAAGATAAAATTGCTGAAGAAGCAATCACAAAAGCTAAAGAATTAGATACTAAAGGCGGAGAAAAAGAAAACATTAAAGAGGCTGAACAGACTTTGTCAAATGCTTTAAGAAACAGAGCAATTTTTGCTTACAATAAAAAGGATTATAAATCTGCATTACAGTTTTTTAATGAAGTAACTGCTAAAAATCCACAGGATACTTCTACTTATGTAAATGCAGGTGTTACTGCCAAACAAATTCCTGATTATGCCGAAATGGTTAAAAACTTCAAAAAAGCTATTGATTTAGGTTCTAAAGATTCTGAATCTTTATACAGTGAAATTATCTCTACTACATTCTCTACAGTAAAAGATACTGTTGCCGGTGCAGCTTTATTAGAGGCAGCAATTGCTAAATTCCCTGAAAATTCATACTTCACAGGAATGCAGACTGACCTTTATATTAAACAAGGTAATATTGCTAAATCACAGGAATCTTTGAACAAATTAATTGCTAAAGACGGTAAAAATGCATCATACCAGTATGCTATGGGTGATACTTACTATAAACAGGCTTTAGACTTACAGGGAAAAAGAAACAAAATTGACCCTAAAAAGAAAAAAGAATTTGATGAAGTAACTGCAAAAATGAAAGGCTTTATTGATCAGGCTTTACCTTACTACAAAAAAGCATACGAACTTGATCCAAAAATGACTTCTGCTTTAGAAAACTTAAAAGTTATCTATGCTTTTAAAGATGATAAAGTAAATTATGAGGCTACTAAGAAATTATTAGATGCACAAAACGGAGCACCTGCTGCTGCACCTAAAAAATAATTCTTAATCAATTGATATTAAAAGAGGGATAAATTTTATCCCTCTTTTTTTTTATATAAATTTGTAGCTAAGCCCAATGATATAAGATGATGAAGAAACGATATATATTTGCAGTTACTATTTTAATGATCAGTTCCAGTTCTGCATTTTCCCAAAAAACGCAGTTATATATTGCAAGGAACAGTGTCGGAAAACTTCAGGCAGCCCTTTCCAATAAACAGGATCAGAAAACCCAGCTGGCTATACTGAGCGAGGGGATAAAGGCAGCAGAAGCAGCCGAGAAAGATAGGGAAACAAAAAAATGGCCTGAAACCTGGGCTATCAAATCATACTTAAGCTCTTATATCGCTATTATTGATCCCACTCAGGATAATTCTGATAAATATTATGATCTGGCTATTAATGCTATAGATTCTGCTAAAAGATTTGACAAATTTGAAGATAATTCAGGCTTGATTAAGGCTTCAAGTTATAATGTAAACATTAAAAAACAGCAAAAGGGAAAATCTGCTTATCAGGCTAAAGATTTTGCAGCAGCATTTAAATATCTGAAAGAAGTCAGTGACTTTTTCCCGAAGGATACTATTCTGGCTGTAAATGCAGCCTTAAGTGCCGAAGGCATCAAGAATGAGGATGAGGCATTGAATTATTACAAACGTGCTAAAGATAATGGCATTACCAATCCTGTTGTATTTCAGCGTATGGCTGATATTTATAAAGGAAAACTGGATAATGAGCTGGCTATAAAAACCATTCAGGATGGTTTGATCAGTAATCCATATAATGATTTACTGAATAATGATTATATCAACCTGCTACTGGATACAGAGAAATATACTGAAGCCAGACAGGTTATTGAAAATACTTTAAAAGTAGAGACCAGAAGTAAACTTTTATATTTCCTTTATGGTTACCTGCATCAGAAGAACACAAATATGGGAACTGCAGAGCTGGCCTATAATAAAGCACTGGATATAGACCGTAATTATTTCGACGCGCTGTATCAGTTAGGCCTGGTTTACATTAATCTGAGTAATGATGCACTTACGGCTTCAAAAAAAGATATTCCGGCATTTACCTCTAATCTGAATCGTGCTGAAGTTATTTTATCACAGGCTCATCAGGTTAATCGTAAAGACAAATCAACAATTAAGCTGTTGATTGAAATATACACCCGTAAAAACAGATTTGACAGAGCCCAGGAGCTGAAAGCTCAGTTAGAGGAATTCTAAAAGGAGAGGAGTTCAAACAAAAAGCCTCAGAAATCTTATGGTTTCTGAGGCTTTTTGTTTTTTACAAATGAGCTTAGTTCAGGTTATCAACCTTTTTCTTTAGCACTGCTGCAATCGTAGATGATACGCTGGTAAAGAATTTATATCCTGTTGCTTTTTCTATATCTGCTACAGAGGTTCTGTATTTTTTCCAGTCCTTATCGATACTATTTTGGTTTGGGGTATTAATAGCGATGACCCTGGTATCTTTATCAATCCTTGTCAGATCTTTTTTACCATCAGCAAGTACGACTACAATTTTCCATACATTTGCCGGTACGGTTACATTACCGCCATCAATAGTATTTGTTGTACCTCCGTTTTTTCCTGTTCCGCCTTTTCCGTAAGATCCGCAAATTACATAAACCTCTTTACCATCCTTTACTAATGCACGGCTGTAATCTTCCAAACCTTTCCAGGTTTGCTGATTGTTGTATGGAGCCTGAGGAATCATATTGCTCATTAAGAAGGTGGATGAATTGGCTGATTTAGATGACGTCCGGTCTCCTGAGGGGCAGTTATGCCCTTTGTCAAAACCAGTATTGGTATAACTGCCTGGTTTAACATTGTACCAGCCGGATAATAAGTCAGCATCACTCCTGAAATCATCCGAACGATCAGTGGTCCCCAGATCAGATGACTGAATATGCCAGCTCACCCAGTTTGGCGTCCCTTTACCGGAATTATAAGATAATGCAAAATAAGTTTTGTCCATCAGGTAATTGTTTCCTTCTACTGAACTGGCTTTCGCATCACTTGGGTTACCCAGCAGCAGGTTGCTATCGTCAGCAGATGTCGACAGGCTGTTTACAGCTAATACATTTGGGGTAGATTCTGTCTGGTCCGGCTGCATCGTCTGTTCCTTTTTACAGGAGGCCAGCATCATACAGCATAAACCTGCCAGGTACAGCGGTTTCATTAAGTTTTTCATGGTATCAGATTTTAATTTTATTCAGGAAAATTAACAAGTCTGTTTCAGCGAATTATCAAAATCAGGAAGCTTAATCAAAGCATTATCATTCCTTTACATTGAAGGAGATACTTAAAGGAAATTAAGGCTTGCTTATAGCTATATTTTAATATTTAAATAATCTTATCATAACTGGAAATATGTTTTATTTGTGATACATAACTACTTATAAAAACATAATATGAAAAAAAGATTAACATCGACCATGTCCCTGTTCGGAAAGGGCATTTTATCACTGTTCGTTTTACAGGGATTAATTATTCTGATGATTTTAATGGTACAATCCTGTAAAAAGGATGCTCAACCAAACCAGGGTATCCAGGAAAAAGAATTAGCCATAAACAATTTCAGGAGTTCACTGCAAAAAGAGCAGCCAAATATTAATCAAATACTCAGTAGCGTAAATCAGCAAAAAAACAATAGCGCAATTGCCGGAACGGAAAGTACGACTGATGAAATCAGTGATGCGCAGTTTTCTGCACAGCAACTGGAACAGATGAAATCTACGTTCAAACCTATTACAGAGAACTCTATTCAGTTATTATCTGCTTATGGAATCTCTAAAGAGGACCTGACAACTCAGTTTGATTCTTTAGACGATTCAAGAATTGCCCTGGTTGCCTTACTGGTTTATGATATTGATCAGCAATCAAAGACACAACCTGATCAGACTGCTGCTGTATTAAATTTGATTACAACACCAGCTTACGCGTTTGACTTTAACAAATTAAGTGACTGTATCCTTAAACAAATTGCCGGAAAAGCCGGGAAGGCTGCAATTCAGGAATTAATTAAGCACAAAGGAGCGAAGCTGACCAAAGATCTTATCATCACTATCTTAAAGGTTGTTGGTAAAAAATCTATTCCATTTGTCGGTTGGGCATCGACTGCAATAGATGCAGCAAAGATCATCTATTGTTACAATAAATAACTTCTCCTGTTTTGGTTTTCTTTATTTAATAAGATAAAATATCAATTTATACCACGGTTAAATCATTGTTAATGTAATAATAAATTGGTTTAGCAAATGAAATTTTATCTTAGAAATACACTACTAGAAAAACATGATATGAAAAGGAAATTTGAATTATTAGCAATAGTATTAATTGTGATATGCTTTGTTGCTTGTAAAAAAGAAAAGCAACCTGCTGAAGGTATTGGATCAAAAACAACAACAGATGGAGCCATATCTGGTGTTAATGCCCAATGGCCACAAAATTCTAACATAAAGATTGCATTTCTAAACGGAACTCAGGAGCAGCAGGATTATGTAAAAGAAGCTGTAAAGGTATGGCAGGATCAGATTAATGTATCGCTGGTTTTTCAGAATTCACTAGGCGGATCAGATGTAAGAATATCTTTTGACTCAAGTACAGGAAGTGGATGGAGTTATGTTGGGTATAAGGATAATAAAGGTATCAAAGACACATTGAAAGCTACAATGGCCTTATTTAAAACATTAGGGTCAAAAGAAAAAAATGGGGAGCCGGTAGGAACTTATCACCTTGCTACAGTAAGACATGAATTTGGGCATATGCTGGGATTAATTCATGAGCAGCTTAGGGCGGATAGCGATGTCAAATGGAATGATCAGTTAAATATTGGTGGAAGACCAATAGACTCAACTTCTTTTGCTCAATATATAAAGTCTCCTTATGACAAAAAATCCATCATGCATTATTCAGTATCAGCAAAGTATACAAAAGACAGTATTGCTATTCCCGGATACTTATATGATCTTAAAGGTGAGCTTTCTCAAACAGACAAAGATTTTATCAGCAGCATTTATCCACGATAATAATTGCATTATCTGATTTCAAAAAAGCTTCAGCATTTACAGGATTCTTTCTATGAACCTTATAAATGCTGAGTTTTTTTTTGTCACTTGTATTACAACCTGTTTAATCCTGTAAGGTTGATGGATCTATACTGGGTGCTGGCAGCCCCAAAGCGGTCATATCCAGATGTATTTGAGCAGTGGCAGCCGGAGTTGACAGATTCAGTCCCCATTTTTTGAAGAAGTTACTTAGGTTTTTGCCTGATATATTGCAGGCCTTCAACATAAAATAGCGCATTCTGGCATCATCATTAGCCAATGCCGGATTTTCAATACGCATATCTTTGGCCAGTGTCTTATAAAAATTATCACCATAGGCCAGTGTCAGCTGCTGGAACATACAAAGTCTTATAAAAAGATCGGTTAAACTATTAGTATAACTTTGAGATCCGTTATAATCTTTGGTTCCATCTGCCTTTCCCAAATAAGTAAAAGCTTTTGGCCAGACTCCATCTTTTACCAATCTGTTAATAGATGGGGTAAGGGCACGCTGAACATATAAGCTGTAGAGATTTACCGTAACCTCACCCAAAGCTCCCCAGCGCCACATCATCTGGTGCTGATGACCCAGTTCGTGCCATGGGCCCCAACCATTGATCCCAACACCGTCTAAAGTTAAAATAGCATTTACATCTGATGTGGTATAGGCTGTGCGAAAATCATAGGCGAAAAAGTAATAAGCAGGATCTTCATGTTGTGTTAAAAGATAAGTATGCACATTTTTTGCATGAACAGGCAATGAATTATCTAAACCGTTCAGCTCATCCTCCAGTGCAATGACCTGAGTGATTTTGTTTAATATAGCTTCCTGGTTTTCTGTCTGGTATTGTATGGCCTTTGTTCTGGATACCACAATTACACAATTGGTACCCTCCAGCACTACGTCAGGCGTGGTATAGGTTTGTAATTGATTGATCCAGTCTGAATTTGTGGTCACGCCAACTTTGTAATACGGAGCATAAGTATACCCACTATTAAAGGTCACTTTAGCAGTTGATCCAGTACTGGAATTTGTGTATCTGATCCATAATAAGCCACCAACAGCATTGGTAATAGTATTGGTACCAGCAGTTAATTGTACAATTGCTGGCTGACTATTCCAGGTGCCATATCTGGAGTAGGTGCCAATTAGTAATTTAGGCAACCGGGTACCGGCAGTTTGTGTTACAGTTATATTTAAAGTAGCACCGGGAGCCATATACAAACCAGTGGCTGTAAAGTCGGTCAAATCATATCCGTTTTTCAAACGGGCCTTTTCAGCTGACGCATTTATTTTTTCTGTGACATTAAAAATATTGGTCTGGGTAGCGCTCTGCACACCAGCACTTCCTGCTGTTTCTTTGTTAGTAACTGGTAATATTGCAGATTTTTGGCAGGCACACAGACCTGCGATTGCCAGAACGGCAAGGAGCAATAGGTTCTTTTTCATTTTTCTTAGGTTTAGATTGTTTAAATATTTGTTTTGTAGGTATTCCGGATTCCAAAATCAATTTCAAAGCTGATTACACTATCATATTAATTTATTAATTTTCCCCTTCAGAGAGAAGGAAAAACGCTGCGCAAACGTTTGATTTAATGCAATTTAAGATCAATCGACATTATTAAACTGTATAACAAACAGTCTATCTTCCTCTTCATCACTATTCAGTGAATAAAAAATTAACATATATTTAATATATCGGATATGTATACATGGCAAACATTGTTTAGTTTTACTAAACAATGTTTAAGAACTGATGCTATATGAAAAACCGAAAGTTCAATAGAATATTTGCCCATCCTTTATGGGCTCTTGTAGCTGCTTTTGGTACCTATTTTTGTATGTATGGTTTTCGCAAGCCATATACTGCGGCAACTTATCAAGGTTTCTCTTTTTTTGACCTCGACTTTAAATCGCTTCTGATTATCTCTCAAACATTGGGTTATGTCATGGCAAAATGGGTAGGGATAAAATTTGTATCAGAAATCAAGCCTGCTTACCGTATCAGGGCCATCCTCATTTTGATTGGCTTTGCAGAGTGTATGCTTTTACTCTTTGGTAGTGTACCGGCCCCATGGAACGTAATTTTCCTTTTTCTGAATGGCTTGCCTTTAGGCGTAATTTTCGGTTTAGTGCTTGGCTTTGTAGAAGGGCGTAAACATACAGAATTCCTGGTAGCAGGTCTTTGTGCAAGTTTTATTGTGTCAGATGGTGTTTCAAAATCAATAGGTACCTTCTT
Source organism: Pedobacter lusitanus (assembly GCF_040026395.1). Taxonomy (NCBI): domain Bacteria; kingdom Pseudomonadati; phylum Bacteroidota; class Sphingobacteriia; order Sphingobacteriales; family Sphingobacteriaceae; genus Pedobacter; species Pedobacter lusitanus. Next base: position 481,053 of record NZ_CP157278.1, on the reverse strand, counting down.
ACTGGATCATGGCCTGAACGAGTTATGGATGCCCTTTTTTGCCGGATTGATATTTCTTGTACCCACACTTCTTTTTATCGGTATGCTCGCTTGTATCCCGGCACCAAATCAGCTTGATATTCAGGAAAGATCTGAAAGACCGCCTATGACGGGAAAAGATAGATGGGGGTTTTTCAATAAGTATGCGCCAGGTATTATCGGTATAGTGCTGGTTTACCTTTTTACTACGCTTTTACGCAGCCTGCGGGCAGATTTCGCCGTTGAAATCTGGACTGGCTTAGGCTATCATCAGACACCAGAACTTTTTACACAGTCTGAACTACTGGTCTCTTTTGGAGTATTGCTTATTATAGGTCTGGTTGCCTTTATAACCAGGCACAAAAGCGCATTTTACTTATCCCTTTTTATTAGCCTTACCGGATTGATTATTTTAATTATGGCAGTATATGGCCTGATTAATGGAAATATCGAAGCCTTTACGGCGATGGTACTTATAGGTTTGGGTGTTTATCTGCCCTATGTAGCCATCCATGCGATTGTTTTTGAGCGGCTTATTGCCATAACCCGGGAAAAAGCAAACGTAGGTTTTTTGATGTACATCGCAGATTCTGTAGGTTATACCGGATACATTATTTTAATGCTGGCCAGATATCTGTCGCCAGATTCAGCTTCTATATTATCCATTTTTCTGAAAGCCAGCACAGGCATGGCCGGGATTGGAATTCTGCTCACTGTTTCCTGTTATTTCTATTTTAAATACAAGTTAAAAAATGAAAAATCAACAACCCATACACCCCAAAGGACGGGCTGTACTATTTAGTGGGCCAGGTAAGCCTTTTAGTATATCGAAGTATGATTTGCCTGAGTCTGCAGACGAAGAAATCATTATAAAAAATCTGTATACAACCATTTGCGGCAGTGATATACATACTTATTGCGGACATCGTTCCGAACCTGATCAGGTAGTACTTGGTCATGAAATTGTGGGTGAGATATTTTCGCTCGTGCCTGGTAAATCTCATTTTGATTTCAGCGGTAAACCTGTGGAGATAGGAGACAGGGTGATATGGTCTATTTTTGCTGTGCCGGAAGGGACCAAACCGCCCCGTGAAGATATGCCACAGAAAAGTGAGCAGCTGTTTAAATATGGGCATGCACTTGCAACAAGCAAAGATATTTTTAACGGGGGACTTGCCGATTATTGTGTGCTAAGACCAAATACGGCTTTCCTTAAAATCTCTGCAGCCATGCCACTTCAGGTGGCAGCAACGATTAGCTGCGCACATGCTACCGTAACCGGAGCTATACGCGTTGCCGGAGAAATAGCGAATCAGAGAGTAATTATATTCGGAGCAGGCCTGCTCGGCATTTCTTGTGCTGCAATGTGCAGGGAAGCAGGAGCAGCCCGGATTAGTCTGATTGACCCTGATACTTCAAGACTGATGTGGGGTGAGAAATTTGGAGCAGATAAAACTTATACAACAGAAGATTTTTACACAGATCAATCGCAGCCGGCAGAAGAAGGGGATATCGTGTTTGATATGACCGGTCATCCTGCAGCAATGAAAGCCGGGCTTGATGCACTCGCTCTTGGTGGAACAGCCGTTTGGATTGGCGCGGTATTTCCGGCAAAACATGTAGAGGTAGATGCCCAGAAAATTGTTAGAAAACTCTTACAGATTAAAGGTCTTCATAATTATAACTATGACGATTTCGTAAATGCGACCTCATTTATAGAGCATAATTACCAGAAATATCCATTTCAGGCCCTGATAGAAAAAGAATACGAACTTGGCGAGGTCGAAGAGGCTTTCCGTTACGCAACACAGGAAAAACCGGTACGTGTAGGTATCCGGATTTAACTATATAACTCAATAATAATACGATCATAATATGCAGAACAAATTTGAAATGGTAGTTTTTGATATGGCAGGAACTACAGTAAATGAAAACAACCTGGTGTACAAAACACTTAGAAATGCGATAAATAATGCTGGATTTGAATTCAGTCTGGAAGAAGTGCTGGCAGAAGGTGCAGGTAAAGAAAAAAAACAGGCTATCCGCTCAGTACTTTTGAGTTATGCCGGAATCAGTGATGAAGAATTAACTATCAGCATCTATAACGAATTTATTGTAACCCTTACCAATGCTTATGCTAAAGAAGAAATCCTGCCACAGCCAAATGCAATAGCACTTTTTTCAGCGCTTAAAGACAGAAATGTTTTAGCTGTCCTGAATACAGGTTATGATAGGGGTACTGCAAGTTCAATCCTGGAAAAACTGGGCTGGGTAGAAGGGGTAGACTTCGATGCACTGGTTACAGCTTCTGATGTTGAGCGGAACAGACCTGATCCGGATATGATTGAATTTGCAATGAAGCGTTTCCAGATCACTGATGCAAGCCGGGTGGTTAAGGTTGGTGATTCGATCATTGATATTCAGGAAGGTCAAAATGCAGGTTGCGGCCTTAGTATTGGTATTACAACCGGAGCACATACAGTTGAGCAGCTTCAATCAGCCAATCCCGATCGTATCATAGATAATCTGATTGATCTGTTGCCGGCAATCGATTAGATTACCTGCAATATATTCGTTAAAATGTTATTCAATATAATAGAAATGATATCGGCAGGTTGATTTTGATAAACATCCTGCCGATATTCTTTACTGAGCTAAGGCTCTGAATACGGTATTGGTATAAGTGGAATCCAGATTAGCTGCATAAACCATGATACCAGCTTTTTTACCATTAACCGGCTGCCATTTTGCTGCTGCAACATCTTTAGTCAGGTTCTTGAAATTGCTTTCTGCAGAAACGCCAATCATCGTTTTACCTGCACCGATAACATTAGCCCATTGATTGAATCTGCTGGTATTATCCTGAAAATAGCCCATATCTTCAACAAAATTCACATATTTAGCTACATTTAAATCCTTACCAATAGCACCGCCTTCAGGTGCACCAGAATAAATTGCTGCAATATAAAGCGTGTTTGGGTTTTTAGATAAAGGGCCAAAATATTGTCCCAATCCAGTTAAAAGTGCTTTATATTGAGCATTGTTTTTTGCACCGTGTTCAATATCCAGTGCAATACCATCTAATTTCAGCGAATCTAAAATATAAGATTTAGCCATACTGATAAACTCCGTATTGTTAAACTTTTTGCCCGAATAATCGGTAAAAGGAGTGTTGCTGCTCCAGCCGGAATTGTCATCTTCGTTCATCAGAACTTTAACACCACGGCGCTGTAAAATCCTGACATCCGCCATAATAGACCCATAGGTTTTGTAATTTTTGTTATCAAATATAAAGTCATGTCCGGTATATTTCGCACTATCAACAAATCGCCATTCATGAGCTTCAAACAGGACGACAACATTAGCTTCCCTGGCAAAATCTATCAGTCTTGGTCCGCCATTATCAAAAGCGTAATAAGCGACCTTATAAGGGCCTGACACAGCCTGGTTAGCAGACATGACGGACATTGATCCGTCCGGAGCATTTTGCCCGGCTGGTAATGATTCTTTTTTACAGGAATAAAAAACAGCCATAAGGCTCAGGATAAAAAACAATTGCTTTTTCATAGGTATTAGGTTTAGATAAATGATTTATACTAAAGCTAGTACTATTTAACCGTATTATAAATACATCATCATACGGACATCATAATAATAAAAAATACTATCCTGTTTTTATTTTACTGCTCATAATGCGTATCATTGTTATCAAAAAATAAAATAATTATTAAAAAATTGATAATAATACATGTTTAAGAAGAATTTAAAATTACTGGATTTTGCATTGTTGATGAGTTTTCTTAATTTTTTATTCTTTCATCTTCCATTTTTCACCTTTGTCTTCAATAAGGCAGATCATAAGAGTTTAAGCGGGGTTACGATTATTATAAGTTTAATAATTCTAATGCTTGTACTCAATTCTCTTCTTTTTTATCTGATACTTTTTCTGTCACGTTTTGCCGGAAAATCTCTATTGGTATTATTCTTCATCATTAATTCAATTGCTGTTTATTTTATCAATACTTATAGTGTGATAATAGACGAGAGTATGATTGGTAATATATTCAATACCAATTATCAGGAGTCCAGCAGTTTTTTTTCTTTTAAACTGATTCTGTATATCGTTTTATTGGGCATAATTCCCGCTATCTATATCATTAAGGCTAAAATTACAACCCCGACACTTAAAAAGTTCTCCGTTACTTCTTCGCTTACCTTATTATTAATTACCATTTTAATCTTCGCCAATGCGAGTAACTGGTTATGGATTGATAAGAATTCAAAGACATTAGGAGGGCTTGCAATGCCCTGGTCTTATTCAGTGAATATTGCTCTGTTTTATGTTCACAAGTCCCAGAAGAATGAAAAGGAGATTTTATTGCCTAAGGCAACAATAAAAGATAATAAAAAATCAGTTGTGGTATTAGTAATAGGAGAGTCGGCAAGAAGCCAGAACTTTTCTTTAAACGGATATGGCAAGAATACGAATCCGCTACTTTCCAAAACCCCAAATGTATTCAGTTTTAAAGCCACATCCTGTGCGACATATACCACTGCTGGTGTAAAATGTATTTTAGAACCAACAAGTTCTGATGATTTATATGAAATTCTACCTAATTATCTCTATAGAAACGATGTAGAGGTAATCTGGAGAACTACAAACTGGGGAGAACCACCAGTTCATATTAAAAATTATCAGACCCGGGAAAATCTGGCAGCAGATTGCAAAGGTGAGGGGTGCAATTATGATGAAATTCTTTTGAGTGGACTGAAAGAACAAATATTAGCGAGTAAAAAGAATAAGATATTAATAGTTCTGCATACAAGTACAAGCCATGGGCCTACATACAGTAAAAAATATCCACCTCGATTTGAGACTTTTAAACCCGTTTGTAATAGTGTTGAATTAGGAAACTGTTCTCAAACAGAACTGATCAATGCTTATGATAATACCATTATTTATACAGATTATATCCTTCATAATGTAATAGAGGATTTGAAACAATTAAAAGAGTTTAATAGTGCAATGCTTTTTGTTTCTGACCATGGAGAATCTTTAGGAGAAAAGAATCTGTATATGCATGGAATACCTTTAAGTATTGCACCTAAAGAACAGTATGAGATTCCTTTTATAGTTTGGGTATCTGATAATTCAAAACAACTCAAGCCTAAGCCTGATCAGATATTGTCTCAGAACAATGTGTTTCATAGCGTTTTAAACTTTTTGGGTATACAAAGTCCTGTTTACAACGAAGGAATGAACATCTTCAAATAATAGGAATTCCTGTACGCAGAGATTAACCTGATCTAAGTAAATACAGCTCCGGGAGGGCATATTGAAATATCGTACTTAACATAATATTAATTATATAAATTTTACGTATCCCAGGAAATTTCGATTAGAAGGCTATTTTATTACCTTTGCGGATAATGTTTAAAGTAATAAAGAAGATTGTCAGAGGACTTTCTAACAAACCTGCAAAGGATTATGAAGTGATGCCTGTAACCGGCGGAAATGTTTTTGACTGGAAACATATCAGTGACCGTCGTCTCTATACAGATAATAACTATGCGCTTGAAGTTCTGGAAGAAAATATAAATTTCCGCTTAGAGCCTCTTACTGATCACATACAAACTCATAAAGAACAGATTACTTATCATTGCTACTGGCATGGAAATATTGGACGTAAACAGGCATTTTCAATTAAATCCTTTTTATGTACGCAAGATCTTACCAGATGCAGAGTCATTTTATGGCTGGATGCTGATAATGGATACCATAATCATGAAAAGAACCCAATTCTAAAAGAAATCCTGCACTTGATTGAAGTTAAGATTTATGATCCATACCAGGAAATAAAAAATACACCCTGGAAAAATAAAAAAGAACTTGTCAATGAGCCTGAAAATCTGGCAAAAAGATCAGATGCTTTTAGATTCTTGATCCTTTATAAATACGGAGGTGTTTATTTTGATCTGGACGTAATGTTTCTTAAAGATTTTAGCAGTTTACTGGAATCCGAATTCTGTTATGCCTGGGAAACTCAACCTTATGCTAACAGTGCAATATTAAGTTTGAAATCCAAAAGTGAGATAGCTACTTATATATTAAACAAAAGCAGTAAAAAGCGTACTGTATTGCCCTGGATCATTCTAAACTATTCAGACTCTCTTTTGAATAAGCTAAATATTCTTCCTTGCACTTTTTTTTGATCCGCTTTGGCAAAATGTGACTCCTGAGAAAGCTCCATTTGATGATTTTCCGGGCTTCTTTAAACAATTTGATCAGCAATTCACCAATCGGCTATCGATAAATTCCTATAAGGATTTTTTCCCGGGTTGCTATGCTTATCACTGGCATAATCACTGGAAAGATGCAGAATATGAAAATTCTTATTTTGGGATTTTTGAGAAGAATTTTGATGATCTATTGAATATTACGTCAAATTATCAGCAAACAGCCGATGTTTTAGCGCTATGACTTCAGAGATCATGAAAAAATGGTAGAATTAAAAAAAAACAAATTTCGCTTTAATTTTGTAACAAATTATAAATTAACAACTCTGATTAAAGAAATATATCTCATTAATTCATCCTCCTATCCTATTGTTATGGAACGAAAAAAGGTTGTTCAATTATGCTTTGTCCTGGTGGCGTTGATTTCAGTGTTTTTCAATGCCTGTAAAAAGGATCCGGTTGTCAAACCACCGGTCGTGGTTTCAACTGAAGATCCGAAGAAACTGAGGATTAGTAAGAAAGTCGATTCTATAAAAGAATCATTAATCCGGCAGAATTTCCAGGTAACCTCTTTTGAGTTAAATAAAGACAGTACAGCTGTAATTTTCAGTTATGAAAATACAACTACCGGAGCAGCTGAATTCGGCATTTTAAGAGGTTCCAATTCGGGAGATTATTTTTATGGTTTTCCTATTCACGGCCGTAACCTACTGGAAACAGGCGAACTGATGTACTTTAATCCTAATGTCCCAAAAAACGATAAACAGCCTGTATTGATTAAAGGTGGCAATGGAGAAATTTTAAATAAATCGGTAACAAAACTCGCTTTAAGCAGTATGCGTGTGCAGATAGCTCAGGTACGTGAATCTTTAGGTGGAATTGAAGGACTTAGAAATAAAAAGGGCGAAATAAAATATAGCATATCTACCTTCAATAAGTATGATGATATTAAAAATGACGTCCTGTTTAATACTTCCAAGTACGGATTGAGAAATAACATGGATTCCAAAGAAATACCTGACATAAGAAATTTTGTTCCCGATAATCAACCAATCGGATTTATATCAGGTGTGTACCTTTTCTGTCGTCAGGACAGCTATGTTGCTCTTTTGGATGACGGTTCCGCCGACTGGAAGATGTATGAAAAAGAAATTGATCCGTCCTTATTTGTAAATAATACGCCGGCCTATATTTCTGAAGTGACTTTTGGCCGTTATGCATTGTTAACTGTAGAGTCTTCACTATTTCCTAACGACCAGATAAAAGAGGCCTTAAATGCTGCTTTAAAAGACACTGCATCTATGACCGAAATACAGAAAAAAATTGTGAATACTTCAACTATACGAACTTATTATAGCGGAAGTAATTTTCTTCCTATTGGCACCGGGATGCAAAGCCTGTCAGATTTTCTCCTTATAGCAAAAAATAATATCCCCAACTACTTACAAGGGAGTGATGAGCCTACCTATTTCAAAGTAAAATCTCTTAAGGATAAAAAAATACTAACCGGAGGAAAGTATACCTATTCCCAAAAGTTTGACCTCAAATAAAAATCACAGAGACATCCCGCGGGCGGATATACTGTTTAAATAAAAAAGGGTCTGTATCATGAGAATACAGACCCTTTTTTATTTAAACAGTATATTATGCTTATGGATTAAATGAATAAGCCACATAATACACTGCACCAACAGACGGATTTCCGTAAGAAGTAAAATTATACTTGTTCAAGACGTTTGAACCACCAATTTTGATCATGGAGTTTACTGAAGGAATTTTAAAATTAACCTGGGCATCTAAAGTACCGAAAGCCGGTACATCTCCGGAAGCAAAAGAAGAATTCCAGTAGAATTTGCCCTGCCAGCGATAATTTACATTAAAACCTACATTTTTGATCAGCTCTCTTCTTCCTATACCCAGATTATACCTGATCTTAGGCGTATTAAAATCGTTGATATAATTATCCGGGATATCACCGATATTATTGTAAGAGATATTACCGCTTAAGTTATAATTTGCTACTAAATAATCGATTCCCAAAGCTCCTCCATAAGAAGTTACTTTTCCTTTTGCATTTACGGGAACACCAAATTTGGTAAAATTAGTTCCGTTAATCTCTTTCTGGTAAACATCTACGGCGGTTATAAAATCTTTATAAATATTATAATAAGCATAGGCATCGATCAGGAACTTTGGCCCTAATAATCCTCTGTAACCGATTTCATAAGCCTGAACACTTTCCGGACGCACACCTTTAGGGTCAAATGTATAAGCTTTTAACAGAGTCGGGTCCGGGGTCCCTCCTGCCGCTGAATTAAGAAAAGCACGATAGCTTACGTCCGTAAATGCCTGATTGGTAAACAGGCTGTATTTATTCAGAATCTCTGGTATCCCACCAATTAATCTTTGCGATCCACCGCCAACAGATAAGTCAATATACTGGTTCTGTGTGGTTGGATTACGGTATCCTGTCTGATAAGAAATCCGGATATTGTTATTTTTAGCCACTGTATATACTCCGGTTACTCTCGGTGTGAAACGACCATCAAAATTCGTGCTTTTATCATAACGTCCTGAGAATGTCAGCTTAAATTTATCATCAAAGAACTTTTTGCCTAGCTGCACGAAACTTCCATATTCTTTAATATCAATTTCACTGTTTAAATCATTGAAGATAGTTCCGTTTGATCTCAACTGGTACAAGCGGTAAGAAGCACCAATCTGAAATTCAAAAACATTGTTAAACAGATTACTAAAGTTGTACATCCCTTCATAATGATAGAGATTAGTCTTATCGTCAAATTTAGCTCCATAAATCCCCTTGCTAAAATCACTTCCAGAAATTGTTGTATTCAGGATTTTACTTTTAGCAGCTTCAAACTGCGGAGAACCCTGCGCGAATCTGCCCTGATCGGCGGCAGCTCTGGCCGCTGCATAAGCTGCTGCATCACTCGCCCCCTGAGACTTGGCACCTATATAATTTCCTACATACTGAGGAAACCAGTCAGTAGATTTTTTAGAAGTTTCATTAATATAGCTACCCAGAATAGATGCGATATAAGAATCACCTGAACGTTCCTGAGTTGTATAACCTCTGATAAAAAAGTCCTGCCCCTTTAATTCCAGTTTATATTGTCCGATACTGAAATTTCTTAGAGAATAACGGTCAGAACCGGTATAAACAGATGTCCCGCTACCCCAGTATACCTGTGCTACAGCCTCGATCGTTTTGGTTAAACGATAATTAATGGAACCAGATGCCTTAATTGATTGTGTTTTATAATCAACCAGAGAACTTTCTTCATAACCGGTTCTGGAGACATTCTGATTGGGAAGTAAACCCGGAGTATTAATCCCGGCATAAAAAGGACGCATAACTGAATTAGTACTCAAGAACCCGTTCAGGGCATTCAATCTGGCCGGGTTTGATTTAAATGCATCAATCTGTGCAGCAGTTGGCGGTACCGGCAAACCCAATGCGCCCTGAACAAATCCGGAAGTTCCTGCATTAAGAACAGACTGAGCAACGTTACGCATGTTCTGACTTACTTCATCCCCATAGACATTTATCCCGTCATAATTGGGGTCTGAACTCCTGTCTCCGGATTTTCCTGATCTTGAAGCCCTGTCAAAGTTGGAAAAATTATCAGCCTGCCAGTCCTGTGCCTGCAGAAATGAAAATGTTCCCTTAATAGCAAATTTATTATTCCAGGCTTTTGCCAGACGGACATCCAGCTGATTATAAGGCTGTACGCCTGTGTTATTATCATTGACATGATTCATACCCGTTTTAAACTGAAAACTTGGCCCCTGATAATCAAACGGGCTTTTTGAGGTCATCAGCATTGTTCCATTGATCCCACCTGCACCATAAAGTGCTGATGAGGCACCAGGTAATAGCTCGACATTGTCTAAATCAAGATCGTTGATACCTACAATATTACCAACAGCAAAGTTCAATCCTGGTGCCTGATTATCCATTCCATCGACAAACTGATTAAATCTGGTGTTACCATTTGAATTAAATCCCCTGGTATTTACCGATTTAAAAGTCAGACTTTGCGTGCTAACCTCAACGCCTTTCATATTGTTCAGTGCATCATAAAATGACGGAGCAGCTATTTCTTTTATCGTGTTTTGCCCCATCCGTTCAATAGAAACCGGAGACTCCAGTATTCTTTCCGGAGTCCTGGAAGCAGAGATCACGACCTCCTGACCAAGAATCCCTGCCTGTTCCAGCTCGGCATCCAGGCCAGTCGTGCTGCCGGTAACCAATTTTTCAACTGAAGTATATCCGAGAAAGGAAATTACAATTGTAAATGGTGCCTTTTCAGAAGTACTGAATGCATACTTACCATTCTGATTGGTAGATGTACCGACGGTCTTTCCTTTAACTGTAATCCCTGCGCCGGGGATCGGTTCCCGACTTAGCTTGTCAATTACTGACCCGCTAATAACAATGCTTTGTGCTTGTACATACATAACTGTAAAACAAAGCATTATAAGCAAAAACATTTGTTTTGTAAATCTTTTCATCATACGTTAATTTATTATTTGGTTCACACTAACTTAAATTTAACATAATTAAATGAAACATTATAGTGTGCAGAGTCTCAATTATTTAAGCGTAAAACCAGCTAATTATCGTCTGTTAACATATGTATTTTAAGGGGCTGTCCTCTCCTTTTTTGATTTCATGTATGAATTCATTGAGGTTTATCAGTTACGGCTTTAAACGAGACTATTATATTCTTATAATATTGATTTATAATCTAATATAACACAAATCTAAACTATAGATTTAACCCTGGAAGCAAGTAATGTGGTGCCGAAACCCAGTACTGCTATCAGTAAAAATGACCAGCGGAGATTTGTCGCCTGTGCAATAAAACCAATCATAGGCGGACCAATCAGAAAGCCCAGAAAGCCAACTGTGGAAACCGCTGCTATAGCAATTCCCGGTGCCATTGTTTTAGATTTCCCGGCAAGTGCAAGTACCAGTGGAACAACAGAAGAAACGCCAATACCGACCATCAGAAAGCCTAATGTAGCAGTATGGATATTAGGAAATATAACAGCCAGCAGTAATCCTGTAGTACTGATTATACCACTATATTGTAATATCCTGCTTATTCCAAACCGTGTTACAAACCGGTCTGCAGCAAAGCGTCCACCTGCCATTGTAGCCATAAATGCAATGGATCCCATTGTAGTCAGCGCTTCAGGCACCGTGACAATGGTTTTAAAATAGACACCACTCCAGTCAAACATAGTTCCTTCGGTAATCAAACTGGCAAATGCAATAAAACCCAGCTTCAGGATATTGCCATCAGGTTTTGCAAATACAGGCTGCGATTCTGAAACACCATCCTGCCGTAAAAGTGATCTCCATGAATAGAAAACCAAAATCCAGCAGATAATTCCTACAATTGCAAAATGCAACCAAAACGGCCATTTTACAGCTATAGCTAATGTACCAATAGCCACACCGGTAAAGCCAGCCAGACTCCATAGTCCATGAAAAGAGGCCATAATTGATCTTCCATACAGTTCTTCTATTCCTACAGCCTGTGTATTCATGGCTATCTCAAAAACATTATTTAAAAAGCCAAACAGAAAGAGGACAATTACCAGCTGCCAGATTTGTGTCGTCAGCCCAATGGTACATAAAATCAGGGGGAATAACAGGCCGGCGGCAATCAGTACTTTACGACTCGTAAATCTGGTGACCATCCATCCGGATATAGGCAAACTAATCATCAGTCCTACTGGTAAGGCAAATAATACACTTCCAAGTTCTGCATCATTTAAGTTATAGAAAGATTTAATATCATGTATACGACATGCCCAGCTGGAATAAGTCAGGCCCGCGATGAAAAAGAATATACTGGTGGCAATACGGTGTGACCGTTTTTTATCAATAGATAATGACATATATCATTTGTGTTTTAAGGGCTTTGGTATAAACCAATGCCCGGTTTCGTGCTAATTTCCTAAGCCAGATGCAAATGCAGTTCGTCATAGTCTGAAATCTTAATAATATCTGCAAGATGCTCCAGTTTTTTATTTTCAATGCCAATAAACTGTATGCCTAATTGTTGAGTGGCCTGATAATCCCATTTGCCATCTCCCACATAAATAATTTCAGATAAGGGCATTTCTATGCCGTGCAACGCATTCATCTTTGTGATTGTGCAGGTAATAATATCACGCCTGGCTCTGGCATCCTGTGCAAATGAAGCAGCAGCACAGGCGGCAGTGGTTATACCTGCACAGCTTAATTTAAACAGGGCTGATTCTCTCCAGCCTCCGGTAGCCAGACCAACGCTGATACCATCCTGTTCGCATAGGGCATTTAATATTTTGCCGGCCTTGGGTATCTCTTTCATGCATTCATTATTCACTGCATAAGCATCCTTAAGTAAAGCACAGAAGTTATAAATAAAGCGGTCTCTTTCTTCTGCCGTGTAAGTGCGGTGATGATTTTCCATAAACAACTGATGGATAATACCGGAATCAGTAGTGTTTTCATAGTGACCATAATCTGTTTCAAAACCACTGAAGTTAAAAGTACTCTCCAATGCCCGGGTAAAACAATGATCGTCTATGGCGGTTGTATCAGTCAGTGTTCCGTCTATATCAAATATAATGTATCTCATAGGTGTTTCTAATTGGATTTTAGAATGAATTAATTAAGCATTTTTACATTTTTACAATCAACAAATTTTCAGATCCTGATAACCGATTTAAGACTTGAAATCTGATTACTTCTTTCACGCTTATTTACATCACAACCCAAATGTCTGATAGCAGATTCAAAGTCATCCAGATTATATTCATTGGTAATTATCTTTTCAAGACCCAAATTGCCTTTATTAATCAGGTCAACAGCATGTCTGAAAGTATCCATAGAGTCTATAGAACCAATAATTGAAATACTACGATCCGCAATTTCTCTTGGATTAATCGTCTGCTGGTTATTACGCAACCCCATCATAGAGATTTTTCCCCCATCTGCGATGGCCTGCATTGACTTTTCCAGTAACGTGCCTGTGGTATCAATAATCAGATCGTATTGGTTCTTTTGCGGAATAAACGACGGTTCTATTTTCCAGTTTTTAGAAAGAACATTATTTTCTTCAATAAGCTTAATCCGGTCTCTGGAAGCTTCATAGACTACCCCTTCCTGGATGCCATGTTGTGTTAAAGCCATATAGAACAACAAACCAATAGGTCCTCCGCCTAATATTGCTGTTCGCATAAATGGTGTTACAGCTAATTTTTTCACAGCCGTCAACACACAGCTCAACGGTTCGGACATTGCTCCCTGTTCAAAAGGAATATGGTCATACAATGGATAAATAAATTGTTTGGTAGTCTTAAAGTACCTGGTAAAAGTACCGTCTATGGATACTCCTGCTTCTGTACTTGACTTTAAGAGACAATGATTTCTTAATCCTTTGCGGCAGTTTTCACAATAACCACAATAATATGTCGGGTCAATAATTACACGCTGACCGATCGTACAGCTTTCAACCCCATCGCCTTTGGCTACTATAATACCAGCTGATTCATGACCAATGATTACTCGTGGACTTGCCTGGTATTCACCTGATATAATGCTCAGGTCTGTCCCGCAGATACCTGTAGCTTTGATTTCGACAATCACTTCATCTGCTGCTGTGATTATAGGTTCTTCTCTGTCTTTCAGCTGAATATCCCAGGCTCCATTGTATACAATTGCTTTCATTTTACAGTTGACTAAATATTTTATTTAAACGGAAATAGATCTCTTCAATATCATCCTGGGTTGCTGTCAATGCAGGGCGTACTTTTACTACGTTACCAAATCCATAACGGGAACCTCTGAGTATCATCTTATGATCAGTTAGTGCAACGTCTACGATTTTATTGGCAAGCTCAACATCGGGTGCTCCATCTTTATCAACGATTTCCAGTCCCCACATATAACCTATGCCACGCACATCACCAATAACATGGCCATAATCTTCTTTTAATTTGTTCAGCAAATCGCCAAGAATTTTTCCTGAAACACGCACATTTTCAAGAAATCCGTCTCTGGAAACCACCTCCATTGTTTTTTGGGATGCAGTCAATGAAAGTAAATTACCTCCTGAGGTATAGGAATGTTCAAATTTCTCCAGAACTGCAAATTCCTTTTTATACAGAATTGCGGCAGCAGGAATACCGATACCTCCGAGACCTTTTGCCAAAGTGATAATATCAGGCTTGATATCATAATATTCACTGGCAAACATATGCCCTGTTCTGCCTATACCGGTTTGTACTTCATCAGCAATAAGTGCGATATCGAGTTCATCACAGATCTCTCTGATCTTTTTGAAATAGCCCTCTGGTGGTATGATGTTACCTCCATTACCTAAAATCGGTTCTATAATCATACAGGATACGCCTCCTGAGCTGCCATACTGTGCATAATCATGTATAGCTTCTGCACAAAGAAAGCCACAATCAGGGCCTTTGGCCGAGAATGGGCAACGATAACAGTAAGGCGCCGGTATTACGGCATTGTTTGTCGATATCGTATTGGAGAAAGATTTTCTCCTGAAGGCATTTCCCGAGATATTTGTAGTATACAATGTTTGTCCGTGATGGGAAAGTGAAACACTAACTACTTCACTTTTGCCATTGAATTTATTGGCAATCTTTACAGCTCCTTCATTTGCTGTGGAGCCGATAATATCCCGCATCCACCCATCGGTAATATGTTCAGGTGCCTCATCAAGAATAGTGTCAAGAACCTCTTGTGCAAGTTCTCCGGTAAAAGAAGACGACACATGTATTAAGTCTTCTACCTGCTTTTTGAGTGCATCTACAAGCTCAGGATGACTATAACCCAGTGAGATATTGAAAGTCCCGGAAACTGCATCAATATACTCTTCGTTTTCGGGGGTGTAAAGGCGAATACCCTCACCTTTAATGAATTTAATGTTAGCTGTCATGGTTTATATTTAGGTTTTATTTTATAATATTCAGCTTTGATTTCCCGTCATACTCTTTTACTTAGATTTAATATTATGACAATATTAATCCTATAAAGAAACATACACACATATCATATTCATTATAACTAAAAGATTAACCACAATACATCTTTCAGTTTCATATTCATTTAGACTATTTAAATAATTAGTGTATAAACTTTCATAATTATAATTTAAAATCATAATTTATTTGACGAAACATAGCTATTTACGTGGTGAATGAAAATTCGCTAATACGATAAAATGAGGCTTAAAAGCGCAATTATGTGCCTTTGCAAATTGGAAATGCAGTTTTCAACTATATTTGATGGTGTATTTTTAACACTTTAAAATTCTCAGGTTAAAACTGAAAAGAAAACATCGGGCACCTTACCTTCTGTCCACCAGACATCACACCATTTCCGTATAATATTCCGGCATCTGTAATGAGTTTTGAGGTGGACATCAGGATAAAAACGAGAAAACATTTATCTTTTAAAGAAATATAAATAATCAGCTTAAACAGCGATCATCCATTTTTTTCAATCTGCTGGTGCATTTTAAATTAGTTTATCATATATTTAATAACATAGAGTAATTAAGGCGTAAATGACAGAAAACAAGGGTCTAAGAAAAACACTGACTCCATTTATGCTTTGGGGACTCGGCGTAGGTTATGTGATTTCAGGAATGTATTTTGGCTGGAATCTGGGTCTTGAAAAAGGTGGTACAGGTGGTATGGCTATAGCTACCGCTACTATTGCCATTATGTATGTCACTTTTACATTTAGCTATGCCGAGCTGGCTTGCTCGATCCCAAAAGCAGGTGGAGTATTTGACTATGCGAACAGAGCGATGGGTAAAAATATGGGCTTTATAGCCGGTATAGCTCAGATTATTGAATTTATTCTTGCTCCGCCAGCTATAGCTTTTGCCATAGGTGCTTATTTTAATGCATTTTTCCCACAGGTTCCAATACTAACCAGTGCGATTGTTATTTATTTTATATTTACCGGGTTAAATATATATGGAATTAAAGCTGCTGCTTCTTTTGAGGTGATCATAACCGTACTGGCTGTTGGTGAATTACTACTGTTTTCTGGTATAGCCCTGCCTAAATTGGAAATGACTAATCTGACACGCAATCCCTTTCCAAACGGCTGGGGCGGCGTATTTGCAGCTATTCCTTTTGCCATCTGGTTTTTTCTGGGGATTGAAGGTCTCGCAAATGTAGCAGAAGAAACAAAAAATCCTCAAAGGGATATCAGTAAAGGATTTGGATGGGCAATCTTTACCCTGGTTGTATTATGTATATTGATATTTATTTCTGCTACTGGTATTGCCGGATGGGAAGCGATAGTGTATAAAAACGGAATCAGTGGGGAGACGTCAGACTCTCCGTTACCTCTTGCCCTGGCAAAAATAACCGGGAATAATCATCTGATGTACCATTTACTGATTACTGTTGGCTTGTTTGGCCTGGTAGCATCTTTTCATGGTTTAATCCTTGCTGCCGGACGCTCAACCTACGAAATGGGCTGCGCTAAAAATCTGCCATCAGTTTTAGGAAAAATATCCACACGTTTTCAAACTCCGGCAAATGCTTTATCTGGCAATATGGTCATCGGTATCTTTGTTTTATTATCAGGTAAAACAGCAGAAATTATTATCATCTCCGTTTTCGGAGCTTTAACACTCTATATTATTTCCATGCTTTCTATACTGCTTTTAAGAAAGTATGAACCTGAACTGCCCCGTCCTTTCCGGGTTCCATTCTATCCTTTGTTTCCAATAATTTCCCTCATCATAGCTACAGTTTCCATTATAGCTATGCTGATCTTTAATTTCAAGTTAGGGCTGATCTATTTTTCTCTGCTGGCCATAGCTTTTTTGTTGTACCGAACGTTTAAACCATCTGCCCAATGACAGTTCAAGAAATATTAACGTATGTAAAACAACATCCTTCGGGTAAAGTAAAAGTAGCTGTTGCCGATATTGATGGCATTTTAAGGGGTAAATACATTGCCACTGAAAAGTTCGCTTCCATTGTTGAAGGCCGGCTGGGATTCTGTGATGTAACCTTCGGCTGGGATATGGGTGATGTGGCTTATGACAATGTGAAATTTACCGGCTGGCACACCGGCTATCCAGATGCACTGGTCAAACTTGACCTGAGTACCTTTCGTAAGATTCCATGGGAAAATGATATACCATTTTTCCTGGGTGATTTTGTAAATGAAAATGAGGTACCTGCGTATACCTGTCCACGGCAGTTACTGCGCAGTATTTTAAGCCAGACAGAACAAAGTGGTTTTCTACCTTATTTTTCACAGGAATTTGAATGGTTCAATTTTGCAGAGACACCGCAAAGTGCTCATGAAAAAGGATTCCATCAGCTAACTCCGCTAACTCCCGGAATGTTTGGATACTCGATACTGCGCAGTTCTTTGAAAAATGATTACATGAGTGATTTGTTTGATCTGCTGTGCAGATTTGACATACCGATTGAAGGTTTGCATACGGAAACCGGCCCTGGTGTATATGAGGCAGCAATCAGGTACGCACCTGTTTTGCAGGCAGCAGATCAGGCCATATTATTCAAAACAGCAGTCAAAGAAATTGCTTATAAGCATGGGATCATGGCTACTTTCATGGCTAAATTCAATGAAAATTTACCTGGCTGCAGCGGACATGTACATCAGAGCTTATGGGATAAGGCATCCGGGAAAAACCTTTTTTATGAGGAAACTGATCCTGCCTGTATGAGTGAGCTGATGAAAAATTATATAGCCGGACAACTTTATTGTCTGCCGCACATCTTACCTATGATTGCACCTACAGTTAATAGCTATAAAAGATTGGTTGAAGGTGCCTGGGCCCCTACCACATTAACCTGGGGAATTGACAACAGAACGGTTGCACTGCGTGCACTCCCTGGAAGTGTAAAAGCCACCAGACTGGAAACCAGGGTTGTTGGTTCAGATACCAATCCTTATCTGGCGCTGTCTGCCTGTCTTGCTGCAGGTTTGTACGGTATCAGACATCAGCTCAAACTTAACCAGCCAGCTACTCAGGGCAATGGTTATCAGGACACCTCAAATGGTGTATTACCCCGTAATCTTGACGAAGCTACGCGCCTGATGAAGAAATCTGCAGTTGCAAAAGAATTGTTCGGGGAGCAGTTTGTGGAGCATTTTACCCTGACCAGAGAATGGGAATGGAAACAATACGCCAAAGCTGTAACTGACTGGGAACTCAAAAGATATTTCGAAATTATTTAAACGACTATAGCTATGACATTTGATAAAGTTTATCAATATAACTTTCCAACGATTATTCGTTTCGGTGCAGGCGCGATTAAAGAATTGCCTGATTATCTCCAAAAGAATGGGTTAAAGCGCCCTATGATTGTAACAGATTCAACCATTGCTGCTTTACCATTTTTTAAGGCCATTGTAATTGATTTACAGACAAAAGGCATCTCTGTTGAGGTATTCAGTGATATTCATAAGAACCCCGTTAAAAGTGATGTGTATAAAGGGACTGAGGTATGGGACAACACGTCAAGGGATAGTATAATCGGAATTGGTGGCGGAGCAGCTTTAGACGTAGCCCGTGCTATAGTAATGCGCGTAAACCACAGGGAAGATTTATTTAAATATGATGATTTAATTGGCGGGGATATTTATGTAACTAATGACGTGCCTCATTTTATCACTGTGCCTACAACAGCAGGTACTGGAAGCGAAGTTGGCCGTAGTGCAATCATTGCAGATGATGAAACTCACCAGAAAAAGATCTTGTTTTCTCCTAAACTCATGGCAAAAATTGTGTTTGCCGACCCGGCATTAACCATGGATCTCCCTCCTTTTATTACTGCTGCAACCGGCATGGATGCCCTCACCCATAACATGGAAGCCTTTTTAGCTAAAAATCCACATCCTTTATGTGATGGAATTGCACTTGAAGGTATATTTCTGATTAAAGACGCTATTGAAAAGGCTACAAATCGTCCGGATCTGGAAAGCAGAAGTAAAATGCTGATGGCTTCGATGATGGGTGCTATTGCCTTTCAAAAAGGATTAGGTGTCGTGCATTCCCTGGCTCATCCGCTTTCTTCTTTACTGGATACCCATCACGGGCTTGCCAATGCTGTAAATCTGCCTTATGGCATGGAATTCAATATTGCTGGTTTTGAAGATAGATTCAGGCGTATTGCCAGAACACTGGAGCTGAAAAACGAAACTGGCCAGGCAGTTGTAGATTATTTATCTGAACTGAATACTAAGGTAAATATTCCACATAAACTGAGTGAAATTGGTGTAAAACCTGAACATATTGAAACACTTGCTGATCTGGCACTCGCCGATTTTGCACACCCGAATAATCCTAAGCCGGTAACCCGCGAGGATTTTAAACAGTTATATCTGAAAGCACTTTAACCTACCGGGCTGTTCATATGAAAAAAAAGAAGATCGGAATAAGTTATACGGAGACTAATTTCCAGAACTACTGGAACTGGTTTACTGAAGCTGATTTAGGAAATGAAATTGAGTTGGTGGAACTTTCTTTTGAAAGGAATAATACTGAGGATATCCGGCAATGTGACGGCTTTGTATTAACAGGCGGAATTGACGTTGAGCCTTCTTACTATGACGGCCCACAGAAATACCCACATCAACCTGATACCTTTTTACCTGAAAGAGATCATTTTGAAAAAGTAATTTATGAATATTCTCAAACTCACCAAATACCAGTTTTAGGAATTTGCCGGGGTATGCAATATATCAATATCCTGGAAGGTGGAAAAGTACTTGCAGATATTGGAGAAGCAAATCAGATTCATAAAAAAGAGACTCAGGATAAGGTACATCAGGTCAAAATAGGTCATAACTCTATGTTATACGCTATAATTGGAGCTGAACATGGAATAGTTAATAGCGCACACCATCAAGGAGTTAACACAAATAACTTAAGTAATAATTTAATAGCAAATTCTTACTCAGACAGTTCAGATCAACTGATTGAGGGCCTGGAATTTAAAGACAAAACAAACAAGTCTTTCCTGCTTGCAGTGCAGTGGCACCCTGAAAGAATGAAAGAAAAAGAAGTAAACCCGCTTTCTCAAAAACTCAAAGAAAGGTTTATTGAAGAAGTGAAAAAACATGGAAAATGAATATAGTAAATCCAGCTACAGAAGAAATAATTGCGACGCTCCGGGAAGATAACGGAGCCTCATTGAATCAAAAATTTGAGACACTTAAAAAAGCACAGAAAGACTGGGCTAAACAAGGGCTTCCTGAACGTATAAGAATAATCCTGCACTTCTATAATCTGCTGGAAACTGAAAAAGAAACACTCGCCGCAATACTAACTGCTGAAGTAGGAAAACCTTTACAGCAATCACGTAATGAAATAAGTGGTGCACAAACAAGAATACAGTGGATGCTTAATAATGCAGAAAAATATCTTTCTGAAGAACAAGTAATTGAGACAGGTAACTTAAAGGAAATCACCTCCTATGATCCGCTTGGGGTGATTTGTAATATCTCGGCCTGGAACTACCCCTATCTGGTTGGCGTGAACGTTTTCATACCTGCGCTGCTTGCTGGTAATGCGGTGATGTACAAACCCTCTGAATATGCATCTCTTACCGGACTGGAAATAGAAAAATTGCTTAAACGGGCAGGTATGCCTGAACAGGTTTTCCAGGTAGCTTTAGGGGCACGGGAAACGGGCGAACTATTACTTGACCTGGATTTTGACGGATACTTTTTCACCGGTTCTTATCGTACAGGCCATCATATTTATCAGAGAGTTGCAACAAAAATGGTTCCCTGCCAGCTTGAGTTAGGTGGAAAAGATCCATTATATGTAGCAGACGATATTAAAGATATTGCAGCTGTGGCTGCCGGAACAGCAGATGGGGCCTTTTATAATAACGGACAAAGCTGTTGTGCAGTAGAGCGTATTTATGTGCATGAAAAAGTTTATGATGAATACATATCTTATTTTACTAAAGAGGTGAAATCATGGAAGATAGGCTTACCAACTGAAGAAGGTGTTTATATAGGCGCAATAACCAGAAAGGAACAGCTTGCAGTGCTCAGCAAACAAGTTGAAGATGCATTAAACAACGGTGCAGTATTATTGAACGGCGGAAAACAAATCGCTGGTAAAGGATATAATTTTGAACCAACTGTTTTAGTCAACGTCTCTAATGGAATGAAAGTGATGCAGGAAGAGAGTTTTGGGCCTATTATAGGCATTATGAAGGTAAAGGATGATACTGAGGCCATCCGGTTGATGCAAGAGACTGAGTACGGCTTAACAGCGGCCGTTTATACAGAGAATCCTGATCGAGCGCAGCATATTCTTTCACAGATTGATTCGGGCACAGGCTACTGGAATTGCTGTGACCGGGTAAGCGCCGGAGTTCCATGGAGCGGAAGAAAACATTCCGGCATCGGGGCTACTTTATCTCATCAGGGCCTGCGTGCTTTTACGAAACCCAAAGCTTGGCATCTGAGAAGCAGTTAACGACTATAAAATCTTTAGATAACTATATATAAATTATTATATTTCAATAATTTATCAAATAAAATAAAGGGCCGTACTGATCACAGTACGGCCCTTTATTTTATAACCACATCTCCGTTTAAGGATTCATGATCTTAATCAGATCTTTAGTAACTTTGAAATCTGGTTTTACGATATTATTATCATGCTGAGATGCCAAAGGAGCATCTCTGTCAATTGCATAAGAAAGCACACCGCCTTTTTTGCCAGTAGTTGGCTCCCATCTGGCATAGTCATAAGCACGACCTGTACTATTACGAGGATATTTAACATCATCCCAGTAATTGCTCGGATAACCATTTTCTTCATAGAATGAGAATCCAATTACAAACTGTTTTGAAGTAATATATGAAGAAAACGTATTCCATGTGCTTTGCATTCCGCTTGTACCACGACCGTAAGCCTGAAGAAACAAATAGTCAATATAAGTATTTACCTGTCTGAACAGATTGTTTGTTCCACTCTGATTAGTATCAAAAATAAATAATTTACCAGTACCTGATTTAGGACCAAAATATTTACTCAAAGCTTTAGCCATACCTGCCTGAGTAGTCAATTTAGCTCCGGTCGGATTATATTCCACGTCAAAGTCAATACCATCATAACCCATCGCTGCATATTGATTTGATACATCTAATGCCCATTTTTCATAACCAACAGTGTTATCGGTATAATGATTGGAATAAGAAGTATCTGCTACATTCGGGAAACCCTGTGTATTTACTACTTTAGTTCCTTTAGCGTGTAAAGCAGGAATATAAGTATTCTTTAAAGTGGTCCAGTAAGAAGAACTGGCTGGTGTGAAATTTGAGAAATTACAAACGATGTCCAGGCTATCAGCCACTTCAGTCATGATCGGATCATTGGTATTACCCGAAACTGTTCTGTCACGCCATGTTCTGTAATAGCCTACTGATATTTCATGCGCCGTGGCCTTATAAGCGATCAGGCTCGCATTTGTAGCATTTGTCTCAGTTTTACCTGATACATTGTCACTACCTGTTTGTCCGGCATCCTTTTTACAGGAGGTCTGTAGCAATAAGAAAAGGCCTGCAGCAGCAAATGCAGCTAATTTTACTGTGTTAAATTGTTTTTTCATGATTTGTGTTTTGGTTGTTTATATTTAAATATTGATTTGATCAATTACTGTCTGTTAAGGATTCATCATTTTAATGGCATGGCGTGTATAAATGTTATGCACACCATTAGCAATCTGGTAGTACTCGTTATCAATTCCATAAGAACCAACTCCCCCTTTGGTACCCTGTGAAGGCTGCCATGTGGCATACTGGTAGATTTGTACCGGAGTATAAACATAGTTGGGATTTTGTCCGTCATCCGAGCCATCTTCAAAATCCACGATTGGAATAAATTGCTTAGTGGTAATACTTCTTCTTCAATCTGACCAGCAAGCTCTCTTTCAATAAATATGGCATCTGGCAGCTGAGGCATATTATTCATCATGTTTTTTAAAGATGAAGTATACCTGGCTTTTACCTTAGTATGCTTAATGAGATCTAATATTTTATTTCTTGTACAGGTATACAAAAAAGCAGCGAGTGGTGGTTTAATTGTATTTTCATTAACTCTGGTCCACAACATGGTAAATACCTCCTGAACAACGTCTTTCGCATCTTCTTCATTTTGCAGCATTTTTCTGGCATGACGATATAGTATAGGCCAGAACCGATCGTAAATCACTTCATAAGCTCTCTTATCTCCTGCTAAGAAGGACAGCAGAATATCGTTATCATCTGAATCTGAGAATTCCTTCACCCTTTGCTTTTTATCGTAAATATATTTGGTTTAGCAAGACTAATATTAGCTAAATATTTTCAAATAAACACTATTTATAGTTTATTAAAACGTTAAAGCAAAAATAACTACCAGATGAAAACGGAACGGATTTTAACCATCTGTTTAATATTGAAAAGAAGGAAAAAGAAAACGTCCGGCATATTTTCTTTAGATAAAAAAAGCTATATCAACTTTGAAATATATAGTGTATATTCCACCTATGAAGAATTTTTTCCTACTCCTGAATTTTATCTTTCTGCCACTGATTATGATGGCCGACAACGGATTACCTGTTAAGCCCCGGATTCTGGTCTTTTCTAAAACAGCGGGTTTCAGACACAGTTCCATTCCAACTGGAAAGGCAGCTATCTTAAAACTGGGAAAAGAACATAATTTTGATGTGGATACAACAGAAAATGCAGCAGTTTTTAATGAAAAGACTTTAAAAAAATATGCCGCAGTGGTGTTTTTACAAACCACGGGCAACATACTCAATGATCAGCAGAAAGCCAGTTTTGAAAAATACATAAAGTCCGGCGGTGGTTTTGCCGGTATACATGCAGCAACAGATACTGAATATGAATGGCCCTGGTACGGAAAATTGGTGGGTGCGTATTTTGTAAGCCATCCTGCACAGCAAGTGGCTACACTAAACGTAACCGACCGGTCACATCGTTCAACGAAACACTTGCCTGCTATATGGGAGCGTAAAGATGAGTGGTACAATTTTAAAAACATCGGTGATGACCTTAAAGTACTAATTACAATAGATGAAAATTCCTATAAAGGAGGGATAAACGGAGCAGTACACCCAATGGCCTGGTATCATGAATATGATGGAGGCCGTGCATGGTACACTGAACTGGGACATACAGAAGAATCTTATACTGATCCTAACTACCTCGAACATTTATTGGGAGGTATTCAATACGCGATTAGCGGCAATTAAAGAAATTAAACTAATTTTACAGTTCAATTTATTATATGGCCTCTCAGAAAAAATCTGCAATCGGATTTATATTTATCACCTTACTTATCGACTTTACAGGATTTGGAATTATTATCCCTGTTCTGCCTAAACTGATTGAACAGCTTACCGGAGGAGGATTGAGTCTTGCTGCTGTTTATGGCGGATGGCTTACTATCTCCTACTCCATAATGCAATTTATCAGTGCCCCTATTTTAGGCGGCCTGAGTGATCGCTTTGGACGCAGACCTGTACTCCTGGCTTCTTTATTTGGTTTAGGAGTAGATTATATCTTTCTTGCCTTTGCACCTACCATTGCCTGGTTATTTGTCGGAAGGATATTTGCCGGAATTACCGGAGCAAGTTTCACAACCGCCATGGCTTATATCGCTGATGTAAGTACACCTGAAAAAAGAGCACAGAATTTTGGTTTGATTGGTGCCGCATTTGGTATAGGCTTCATTGTAGGTCCTGTAATTGGTGGTGTTTTCAGTCAGTTTGGTCTTAGAGTGCCGTTTATTATATCTGCTGTACTTGCCTTAATTAACTGGTTATATGGCTATTTTATATTGCCAGAATCTCTTGCTAAAGAAAACAGACGTAGTTTTGACTGGAAAAGAGCAAACCCTGTAGGGTCTTTATTACATATTAAAAAATATCCTAAACTGATGGGCCTGCTGGCCGCTTTGTTTTTGTTATATATCTCTGCACATGCGGTTCAGTCGACATGGAATTATTACACGATGGAAAAATTCCACTGGAATGAGGCATGGGTAGGTTATTCACTGGGTTTTGTAGGTATTGTAGTTGGAATAGTACAGGGCGGACTGATCAGAATAATTATTCCTAAAATCGGACAGGAAAAGGCCGTTTTTTATGGATTGGTTTTATACCTGACCGGATTTATACTTTTTGCCTTTGCTACTAAAGGCTGGATGATGTTTGCATTTATGCTCCCTTATGGTCTTGCTGGTATATTCGGCCCCGCCATGCAAGGAATTATTTCCAACAATGTGGAAGCAAATGCACAAGGTGAAATACAAGGAGTTACGGCAGGTTTAATGAGTGCCGCTGCCATCATCGGACCTTTAATGATGACCAATCTTTTTGCCTGGTTCACTAATCCGAAACATCCTGTTTATTTTCCGGGAGCACCTTTTATTTTAGCCGCTTTTCTTACACTGATCGGGTTATTTATTTGTTCTGCTGCACTTAAAAAACATCATTCCTGATAGCAGTTTCAGTAAATTATTTGTTTCGGTCAGATTATTGCTCAACCAAAATATTAACCTCCTGAAATGTTTAACCGTCCCATCAGAAACATACATGATTTTTTACTGAGCACCTATTTTGCAGATGGGCTTCGCATTACTTTTGGTGTTCTTTTACCCTCTTTAATACTCGCTCAGTTTGGCATGTTAAAGTATGGGATGACTTTATCATTAGGTGCGTTATGTGCCAGTGTCGTAGATACCCCGGGACCAATTGTACATCGCAGAAATGCAATGCTGGTCACTACCATACTAATCACGCTGTTATCTGTAATTATAGGACTAACGAATAAGAATCAGTATTTTATTGCTTTCCTTCTCGTAATCTGCAGCTTTCTGTTCTCCATGTTTTTTCTTTATGGAACAAGGGCTGCCCTGGTAGGCACGGCATCGCTATTGATCATGGTGCTCAGCATTGATGATGTGCGTCCATGGAAAGATGTTTTAATCTATTCTGCACTGGTTTTTTCAGGTAGTTTATGGTATGCTGTACTAAGTTATTTCTTTTACCGGTTAAGACCTTATCGTCTGGTTCAGCAAACGCTCAGTGATTCTATACATGAAGTCAGTGAGTTTTTACGTTCAAAAGCCAAATTCTATCATGAAAACACAGATTATGATGATAATTATGCTGAACTGCTTCAACTCCAGGTAGCTGTTCATGAAAAACAGGATGCGGTCAGAGAAGTTCTTTTTAAAACCCGTGAAATTGTTCGCGAATCTACACCTGAAGGCCGGTTCCTTTTACTCGTTTTTGTGGATATGGTAGATTTATACGAACAGGTCATGTCTACTTATTATAACTACAAACAACTTCATGATCAATTTGATAAGGCCGGCATTTTATCACGCTATGAACAAATAATCAAAAGGATTGCCTGGGAGCTGGATGAAATAGCGTTCGCACTGAAAACCGGAGGTACTCCCCGCCCGCCGGCAGTCCTTACCGATGATGTGAAACGTCTTAAAGAGGAAATTACTGCACTGGAAAAAGATAATAATGATGGTAAGTATAATACCCTGGGACTGATTGCACTTAAAAATATAGAGGTTAATATTGAAAATATAGCTGCCCGTGTAAAAACTATTAACGGATATTTTAATAAAAAGGAAAGAAAAAATTTAAAGAATACTGGTGCAGTAGATACTGACCGCTTTATTACCAGACAGAAATTTGATGCAAAGTTGTTTTTTGATAACCTCACGCTGAGTTCCTCAACTTTCAGACATGCCATGCGTGTATCAATCGCTATGCTGATTGGATACCTGGTAGCAAGAGTACTGGATTCTTCACATAGTTACTGGATTCTGCTCACTGTCCTTGTAATCTCAAAACCTGCCTTTAGCTTAACTAAACAGCGTAATTATGAACGTTTAATCGGGACTGTAGTAGGTGCACTGATCGGAATGGGTATACTGGTCTATATTCATGATAAGCATACTTTATTTTTTATTCTGTTATTCTGCATGATTGGAACCTATAGTTTCCAGAGAAAAAACTATATCGTAAGTGTCTTATTTATGACCCCTTATATACTGGTTCTGTTTGATTTTCTTGGAATGGGAAGTTTATCTATAGCCAGAGAAAGGATTTTTGATACTTTAATCGGTTCTGCGATAGCCTTATTAGGCAGTTATACCTTATTTCCAAACTGGGAAAATAAGAATCTGAAAGAAGCTATGATAAGTACACTAAAAGCAAACATGGCTTATTTCGATCAGGTAACCTTACTATACACAACTACAGAACATAATCTGACCAATTACAGACTGGCCAGGAAAGAAATCTATGTAACTTCAGCTAACTTATCGTCCATCTTTCAAAAGATGTTCTCAGAGCCTAAGAGCAAGCAGCGGCTGATGACCGAGATGCACCAGTTTACAGCACTTAACCATTTGCTGTCTTCCTATACCGCTACCCTTTCGCTATATTTTAAAGAACATTCTTTTTCACTCAGTAATCCGGATGAATTAAAACCGATTGTAAATAACACACTTTACCTGTTAAACCTTTCCGCTGAATATCTGGTTAAAAATGATGGAGAATTAAGTAACGTACCTCTGATCAAGAGTATACAGGATGACAGTAAAATAATTAATCCTGATGAAATGATGATTATTGAGCAATATGATATGATTCAGAAGGTGGCTTATGATATCTTTAAATTATCTGAAAGGATTAAAATATAAAACTTAAGCCTATAACGTTTGTTGTAATATTATAAACAATAAAACATGGAAAAGTTATATACAGCTGCAGTACTGGCTAAAGGAGGCCGGGATGGCCATATAAAATCAAGTGACGGAACTATTGAATTTGATATCAGAGTTCCAAAAGAAATGGGTGGCCAGGGAGGAGCAACAAATCCTGAACAATTATTTGCTGCTGCCTGGGGACCATGTTATCTGGGGGCATTACATGCTGTTGCTAAAAATGAGGGAATCGAGGTTTCGGAAGCCACAGTGAATGTACAGGTTTCTTTTAATCAGGATGGCAATGCTTATGTATTATCAGCAGAGCTGGATGTTCATATACCAGGGCTTAGTCATGATGAAACTCAGAAACTGGCTGATAAAGCACATAAAGCCTGCCCTTATTCAAAAGCAACCAGAGGTAATATTGAAACAAGGGTTACCGCAGTATAAAATTTAAACATATGCAGGGCCATCGCTTTATAAAAAAGCGATGGCTTTTTTATGATCCTGTAACAGGGAAATATTAGCAGATTAGCTACATTTACGATTAAGCAGACACCATCAGATAAATTTATAATACAGATTAATATAAAAGATAATGGCAAAAACATTTTGGATCAGTGAGTCAGATATTTTAACTATCTATCCGGCAAGAATCGCCCGCCGGCTCAGTATAATTTATTTTATAGGATTCACGATGCTGAATATCTTTCTTTATGCCAGTAAAACACTGGGCAGCATTAATTCTGCATTAATTTTTGAAGGTGTGATTGTACTGCTTTCGCTGCTCGTCTTTTTTATCGGAGAACGCAATGTGATTTTTGACGCAGAAAGCAGACAGTTATCCGCTAAAATATTTGGAATCACAACCAGTACGATTCCATTTGATCAGATTGCTGCGATTACCCCATATGATACTATGGGTGCTATTAGTTACCGTGTGTTTTCAAAATCTGACAGACATGGAAAAGGAATTCCAATATCGTGCGGTTATGCTAAACAGAATAACCCTAATCTGATAGCCTATGAACAGGAAGTCTTACCCAGAATAAATGAACTGGTATTTTCAAACAGGCCGCTTTACGTCAAACAGGTTATTTATGATTTTGAATTTTTCAAAGAGGAAAATGGAGTGTATAAGATAACACATAATAAGCTGGCAGGAATGATATTCGGTTTTCTCCTCATCGCTCTGACCATATTTATACTGTTTCATCCGGGTTTTATGGTTAATGAACCTGGTTATAAAAGAATATTGGTAACCTACTTCCCCCTTATTATAGGTCTGGTACTTGTCAATGCATTTTTCTCTTCAGTTAGTTTTGATAAAAATAATCGTCAGATAATCGACACAACACTCGGAGGATTAATCAAAAAAGTCTACTCTTTTGATGATTTTATACAATTCCAGATTGTCCGTAAATCCACTAATTTTATCTATACCGATACAGAAGTGAAAGCTTTAATAGCGATTGCCAATAAAGGAAAAACAAAACAGCTGATGTTAATCAATTTTAGAAGAACAAAGAAAATAGAGCGC
Source organism: Pedobacter lusitanus (assembly GCF_040026395.1). Lineage (NCBI taxonomy): Bacteria > Pseudomonadati > Bacteroidota > Sphingobacteriia > Sphingobacteriales > Sphingobacteriaceae > Pedobacter > Pedobacter lusitanus. The sequence continues at coordinate 451,443 of NZ_CP157278.1, read as the reverse complement.
TTTATTGATGAGGCAAATACAATTCTCGGACTACAGGAGCAGTTTACTGGCCATTCCTAATAAGAGTAAGAATCCAAATACATCTGTAAACGTTGTAATAATGATTGACGAAGCAATTGCAGGATCAATACCTACCCTTTTCAGCATCAATGGTATCCCCGCTCCTGTTACACCTGCGATCACCAGATTTCCGGTCATTGCCAGAAAAATAACAAGTCCCAGTAAAGGATTTGCGTCGAATACAAGCGCAAAAATGAATACGATTAAGCCTGTTACTGCACCATTAATCAAACCTACTGTAAACTCCTTTAATACGGTGCGGTAAGCCTGATTGTCAGTCAGATCATAAAGCGATATTCTTCTTACTGTTACAGCCAGAGCCTGAGTAGCGGCATTTCCACCCATCCCGGCTATAATTGTCATATAAGCAGAAAGCACAGCAATTTTTGCAATAGTCGGTTCAAAGTGTCTTACAACTGCAGAAGCAAGAAAAGCCGTCCCTAAGTTAATGATTAACCATGGCAGCCTTGATTTTACAGCTTCTACCCAGTTACCACTTAGTTCCTCATCTTCCGATACCCCTGATATTTTCAGGATATCCTCAGTATTTTCATCCTCCAAAACGTCAATAACATCATCAAAAGTTACTCTTCCGAGTAATTTCATCTGGTTATCCAGTACAGGAATACTTGTAATATTATACTGGGAAATCAATCTGGCAACTTCTTCCTGGTCAGTATCAGGGCTTACCCAGGCTACATCGGATTTAACCAATGCTGTAATTTCCACATTCCCCTTAGCCTTGATAATATCTTTCAGAGAGACTATCCCCTGGAACACATTATGTTCATCAACAACAAAAATCGTATAGAACTCTTCAATTTCTTCACTTTGTCTGATAATTTCGTCGATAGCATCCTTTTTTTTCAGGTGAAGCTGTATACGGATAAACTCCGTATTCATCAATCCACCAGCAGTATCCTCATCATAACGCATCAGATTCCTGATATGAGAAGCATCATCCTCACTCAGGTCTTCCAGAATCTCTTTTTGCTCATGTTCTTCGAGCTGAGAGATAATATCCGTCGCATCATCATAATCAAGCTCCTCAACAATCTCAGTACGTTTATCTGGATGGAGCTGAAACAGTAATTCTTCAGGGTGCGCCTCCTCATGCATTTCGGCAAAGATCTCTGATGCAGTTTCAACAGGAAGCAGATTGATAATGCGTTGTCTGTCCTCCTTAGTCAGGCTTTCAAACAAAATGGCAATTTCGGACGCATGATATTCATCCAAAATTACAGCCAACTGATTATCGCTGCCATTAAGGGCGGTTTTTATTCTGGTAACATCAGATTTGTCTAGTTCATAAGATTGCATGTGGGGCTAAGGTAACTATATTTTCTCTTTTATACCCGCTCACATTTACTTAAACCACCCTTTTCGCCAAAAATAGATGACCTGAAGGATAGCAATTATGACCATAATAACCATTGTGTATAAATATCCATGCGAAGCATAGAGCTCAGGCATGTTATATGGCATAAATTTATGGGTTACCGGGTCTTCTTTGGCAAAGTTCATCCCATAGACACCAGCAATAAAGGTTAGTGGAATAAATATGGAAGATATAATGGTTAAAACCTTCATGATTTCATTCATGCGGTTACTGATAATTGACAGATACATATCAATATTACTTGCAGAAATCTCTTTCAGGGATTCAACGATATCAATTATCTGAATACAATGATCATAAGCATCACGAATAAAAGGTCTGGTTTGCTCAGTAATCAGATGACTGTCACTGCGCAGCATATCATTCAACTTATCTCTCTCAGGCCATGCTACCCTGCGGATATTAATTAAATTCCTTTTAATCAGCTGTACGTCAAACATGAAGCTTTTGTCCGGCTTATCGAAAAGACGATCTTCGAGCAGATCAAGATCTTCACTCCAGATACTGAGAATTTCAAAATACTTATCTACGATGATGTCCATCAGTGCATACATGATATAACTGCTGCCTGCAACTCTGATATTTCCCTTTCCCACTTTCAGTCTTTGAATTACCGGACCGAAACAATCAGAGTAGTTTTCCTGTAAAGTGATCAGTGCGTTATCGGTCAGGATAAAGGAAAGCTGTTCGTTTTCCAGGTTTTTATCCTCATCCAGTAAAAGCATTCTGCTGACAGCAAAAACATAATCATCATACTCTTCCAGTTTTGGCCGCTGATAAGATCTGGTAATATCTTCCAGAATCAGCCGGTTTACATGAAGTTCACGATTCAGGGTTTCAAATAGCTCAGGAGAACCAAATCCTTTTATTTCTATCCAAAAGGTGAAATTTTTATCTGCCAGCAACTGGGTAATCTGATTAAGATTAGACAGTTCCCGGGTTTCGTAAGTAGTCTCATTGATCTTATGAACCGTAATTACCGGCTTTAATGAGTTTTCATCTATATAGACTACGCCAGGACTGGAACCTGCCTTGGGAATTTTTAAACGCTGTTTTTTCTTACGGGATTTATTCTTTTTATCCATACACTAGAGATAATTTTTTGCCTGCGGGCCTTGATTGAATAACAAATCAGCGATGCTCATGTTTGACATAAATCCTTTTCTGTCTTCAAATACCTGATAATAAGGTTTGGCCGGAAATATTAGCTCAGGTTCTTTGAAATGAATTTTTGACCTGTAATCAATTTCAGGTGCTATCTCTTTCGTATACTCAGTTGTAAAATTAAATTCTGCAGGTTTTTTCAATTGCTTGAATATCCATTGCAAAATTTCCAGATTATAATCAAACAGGAATTCGAATTTCTTCTGGTAAAAAACGGCCAGTTCATCTTCATAATATTCGAAATAAGCTGAATTACGATAACAGCTTTCCAGACTTAACCAATGCAGGCGCTGCCATTTAAAATCATAACTAATTTTAACATCTTTGATCTTTGTATGATACTTCGACCCCTTGATAACAGGCAAAAACAGATCTAAAGCACCATTAGGTGAATATATTCTGGCTCTGTTCCGATAAGTCTGTTTTGGAAAATGTTCTTCTTTTTCCAGTAAAAATTCAAAATTATGTGCGTTCAGGGCAGAGAAATAACTTACAGGAGGAAGATAAAAAAGAGGAAATATAGCTGGATTGTGCATTGGTTAATTTATGTTTGCATTTTCAATCAGGCAAAATAATGATAAAAAAGGCTTTTTTCCTATTTGATCACCATTTTTTTATGAACGTAAACGAGAAATTAAGCTAATGTCAGAGCCGAAAGTAGCTGTTGTAATCCTCAATTGGAACGGAAAACAATTATTGAAAGATTTTTTACCCAGTGTAATTAAATCCCGGTATAATAATCTTCAATTGATTGTTGGCGATAATGCATCGACAGACGGATCTGTAGATTATATCAAAAATAATTTCCCGGAAATACAGATAATTGAGAACGATCGTAACTATGGATTCGCTGAAGGTTATAATCGCATTCTTAAACAGGTTACTGCTGATTATTATGTGCTGTTAAACTCTGATGTTGAGGTTCCTGAAAACTGGATTGAGCCTGTAATTAAGGCTATGGAGGCTGACCCGGCCATCGCCGCTGCACAACCAAAAATAAAGTGGCAAAAAGATAAAACTCAATTTGAATATGCTGGTGCTGCAGGGGGCTTCCTGGATATTAATGCTTTTCCATTTTGCCGCGGAAGAATCTTTGATCAGATAGAACCTGATCTGGGGCAATATAACCAGTTCAGGGAGATTTTCTGGGCAAGCGGTGCTGCTTTCTTCATTAAAACAAAACAATGGGATGAAACAGGTGGATTAGATCCTGATCTTTTTGCCCATATGGAAGAAATTGATCTTTGCTGGCGTTTAAAGAATCTTGGATATAAGATTGTCTACTGTCCGGATGCTGAGGTTTATCATGTTGGCGGAGGTACCTTAGATGCTAATAATCCTTATAAAGTATTTCTCAATTTCAGAAATAACCTGATGATCATGCAGAAAAATCTGCCTGCCGGCGAAGCGGTACTAAGCATATTCATCAGAATGAGTATTGATTTTATTGCCTGGCTGCAGTTCCTGTTTAAAGGGAAAACTAAATTTGCATTCGCCATCAACAAAGCGCATTACCAGTTTTTAGCGAACCTCAGTAAAACAGGTAAGAAAAGAGCTGAAACACAATTAAGCTACTCCAAACACACCGGAGTTTATCATTCCAGTGTGGTCTGGAGTTATTTTATCAAGGGAATCCGGCATTTTAGCCAGCTAAAAGACTTTCAATAGCCAGACGATAACCATCCAGTCCAAATCCGGTTAATACACCTTTGCAGTTCTTTCCGGTTAGTGAAACATGACGGAATTCTTCCCTGGCGTAAATATTGGAAACATGTACTTCCACTACCGGTGTATTGATACCCGAAATGGCATCCGCAATAGCTACAGAAGTATGTGTATATCCCCCGCCGTTCAAAATAATTCCATCAAATGAAAAACCAACCTCATGCAGTTTGTTAATCAGTTCACCTTCAACATTACTTTGAAAATATGTTAATTCAATATCTTTATACCTGTCCTGTAATTCTTTAAAATATTCTTCAAAACTTCTATTTCCATATACCCCTGGTTCTCGTATCCCCAGCAGGTTTAAATTCGGTCCGTTAATAATCTGTATCTTCATCCATTCAAACTTAGCCTTAAAAACTAATAAATAAAAATTCACGTGATTAATTTTCCCCATCATCATACATTTAAAGCTTATTTAAAACTGGAACGCGGACTCTCTGGAAATTCTGTTGATGCCTATCTTAATGATGTGAATAAACTATTTCAGTATTATGAAGTAATAGGCGAGGAATTCATCATTAAAAACATATCTGACAAGACTTTACATAATTTTATCATCTGGCTCAGTGAGTTAGGCATGCTGGCCAATACGCAGGCAAGGGTAATTTCAGGATTAAAGTCTTTTTTTAATTATCTGATGCTGGAAGAACTGATTGAAATAGACCCGTCCCAACAGCTTGACTCCCCTAAATTAAGCAGAAAACTCCCTGATATACTAAACGTTACAGAGATCAACGCATTAATTGATGCAGTAGACGCTTCCAGGCCGGAAGGTATGAGAAATAAAGCGATTTTAGAAGTGTTATATGGCTGTGGTCTAAGGGTAACTGAACTGATAACTCTTCGGATTTCGGATCTCAACCCTACCCAGGAGTATATTAAAGTAAGAGGTAAAGGAAATAAAGAGAGAATTGTGCCTATCGGAGAAACCGCATTAAAATTCATAGATATCTACCTTAGCCAGGTAAGAGTACATCTGACTATAAAAAAAGGTAATGAAGACTATATTTTCCTGAACAGATTAGGTAGCCGCTTATCAAGGATATCTGTATTTACAATGATTAAAGCTCTGGCAACAAACATAGGTTTACAAAAGAATATAAGCCCGCATACTTTCAGACATTCTTTTGCCACGCATTTAATTGAGGGCGGTGCAGATTTGCGTGCAGTACAGGAAATGCTTGGTCATTCCAGTATTACGACTACCGAAGTATACACGCACCTGGACAAAGATTATTTAAGAGGCGTAATTACTCAGTTTCATCCCAGAACATAGTTACAGAAAATCTGGTATTACAGGCCACAGGAAATCATCCTGTCTTTCCCTTGCATATCTTTTCTCAAAATGATATCAGTAAAGCCTTTAGCTAAAAGCATATCTACTGTTTCTTTACCCAAATATTCATTTATTTCAAAGAATAGCCTGCCCTTTGGCCGAAGATTAATCAAAGCAAAATCTGCTATCTTTTTATAAAACAATAAAGGATTTTCATTACTTACAAACAAGGCCAGATGAGGTTCGTAAGCTAAGACGTTCTGATGCATTTCTTCCTTTTCATGCTCAGTAATATAAGGTGGATTACTCACAATCAGATCATACCTAAACGAACTGCTGTAAGTTAAGATATCAGCATGAATGAAGTTTACAGCAGCAGTATTGGTCAGGGCATTTTCTTCAGCGATAGCTAAAGCAGCTGCAGAAACATCAATTGCGCTCACATCCACCTGCTCCAGATTCTTTTTTAAAGTTATAGCAATGCACCCGCTGCCAGTACCAATATCAAGTATACTGGAAACCGGTTCACTTTTTACCGTATCTAATATCCATTCTATCAGTTCTTCTGTTTCAGGTCTGGGAATTAAAACAGCTTCGCTGACCTTAAATCTAAGCCCGTAAAACCATGCTACCGCAAAAATATGCTGCATTGGCCTTCCCTGTTTCAGTTCCAGCAACACATCATCATAAGTCAAAGTAAGTTCAGCAGATAAAGATTCAGTCATATTTATCAGTAACTGAGTACGATTCCAGCCTGAGACCTGTTCAACTACCAGATAAAACAACTGCTTTGCTTCTTCCCCATCATACAATGAAGATAGTTCATTGATAAAGTATTGTTCTAATTGCTTAAAATTCATTAAATGCAAAAGTATTAATAAATGTTACATCTCTATGGTAGAAATATTTCAATAGCTCATAAATTGAAGCTATTTTTGTCCATATGAGCGATGAATTGTACATGAAACGCTGTCTGGAGCTGGCAGAAATGGGTAGTGGTCAGGTTAGCCCAAATCCACTGGTAGGTTGTGTAATCGTAAGCGGCGGAAAGATTATAGGTGAAGGTTATCATCAGAAATATGGTCAGGCACACGCAGAAGTCAATGCTATCCGCTCTGTTACAGATCAGTTTGGTGATAAAGCAGCCGGGTTACTAAAAAATGCAGTTGCCTATGTCAGTCTTGAACCCTGTTCTCATTTTGGAAAAACTCCACCATGTGCAGACCTGTTAATCAAACACCAGCTAAAAAAAGTCGTGATAGGTAACCGTGATCCTTTTCCTGATGTAAATGGTAAAGGGATTGAAAAGTTAAAAAATGCAGGAATAGAAGTTGTCTCTGGCATAATGGAAAAGGAATGTTCTTACCTTAACCGCCGGTTCTTTACCAGAATAGCTCAGCAGCGTCCTTATATCATACTTAAATGGGCAAGGACTGCCAATGGCTTCTTCGCTCCTAAAAACTCAGTACAGCAATGGATCAGTGGCCCGCTTGCTAAAAAACTGGTGCATAAGTGGCGGACTGAAGAAGACGCTATACTGGTTGGTAAACAAACAGCAATAGCAGACAATCCGGCGCTCAGTGCAAGAGAATGGCCGGGAAAGAATCCCGTAAGAATACTTATTGACCGTAACCTGGTTGTATCAGCGGACAGTCAACTATATAATAATGATGCTAAAACCATTATTTTTAATGAGCAGAAAACGAGTGTAGAGGAGAATATACACTTTATAGAAATGGAAGATATGCAATACTACCTTCCTCAAAAGATAGCCTATCAATTATACCTGATGGATATCCAGTCGGTGATCATTGAAGGCGGTGCCAATATCCTGAATCAGTTTATTTCCGCAGGATTATGGGATGAAGCCAGGGTCTTTAATTCTTCAGCAAGCTGGGACACCGGAATACACTCCCCTCAATTAAATGGAAAGATCACATCAATCTCTGAAATAGATAAGGATCAGTTAACTATATACGAAAACTACAATAATCAATGATATATATATTACTCAGTATCAGCTGCAGCGTAACGGTAGCAGTTCTTTTGAAATTAGCGAAACGTTACAACATTCATGTACTGCAGGCAGTGATGTGGAATTATATGACAGCTATCATATTAAGTTATATTTTCTTCAGACCAGAACTGCAGGAAATTACAGCTGTACCTTCTGTACTTACTATTGCTATTGGTGTGTTATTACCAGCAATATTGCTGATTTTTGCTGCTTCAGTCCGGAATATCGGGATAGTCAAGTCAGATATTGCTCAGCGCTTATCGCTGTTTATACCAATTATGGCCTCCTTATATGTCTTCGGCGAAAACTTTAGCGGATTAAAAGTAGCAGGATTAATAGTTGGTTTTACTGCTATCATCCTGACCCTTTATCGCCAATCAACTGTTAAAGCTGATACCGGCTCATATATATATCCAATTTTGGTATTTATAGGGTTTGGCGTGATAGATGTCATGTTTAAAAAACTGGCTTTGGATAAATCCATCCCTTATACCAGTTCGTTAATGGTCATCTTTTGCATTTCGTTTGTAATTGCAGCAATGATTTTAGGATATATCGTTCTGGTCAAAAAGAAGAAGGTAGAATTAATCAATTTCATTTGTGGTGTGGTACTTGGCTGCTTTAATTTTGGTAATATTCTTTTTTATATGAAAGCTCACCGGGCAATGGCATCAAATCCATCAACAGTATTCGCAGCATCGAATATGGGGGTCATTATTTTAGGAAGTATTGTTGGTATTATCCTCTTTAAAGAAAAAGTAAGTAAATTGAATTATATAGGTATTTCGATGGCATTAGCGGCCATTCTCCTAATTACATTATCACAAAAATATGCTGTTTGATGACACCTACAAAACGATAGATCATCCTGCAGAAGGAACCTTCAAAGACAAAGGAAGTAAATTTATCGCTTTTGCCTATCCCTTGCTTTCAGAGAATGAGGTCAAAGCACATCTGGTTAAACTCCGGGCTGAACATACAAAAGCCAATCATTTCTGTTATGCTTACCGTTTAACACCAGATAAAAGCGTTTATCGGGTAAACGATGATGGAGAACCTTCCGGCACGGCAGGCAGACCTATTTTAAATGCTCTTTTATCAGCCGGACTAACCAATATACTGATCGTAGTGGTTCGGTATTTCGGCGGGACACTACTAGGCGTACCTGGTTTAATAAACGCATACAAAGCAGCTGCTAATGAATCAATTATGATAGCAGAAATAGTCGAAAAGACTGTAAATGATAGCTATGAAATCAGCTTTGACTACCTGGTCATGAACGATGTCATGCGTATGGTTAAAGAAGAGCAGCTTACTGTACTTGATCAGCAGTTTGATAATGAATGCAAAATCAGATTTGAAGTTAGAAAATCCCAGTTAAATAAAGTTTTACAAAGGGTCGAAAAACAGTCAGGAGTTGAAATTAAATACCTGGGCACTGTTTAAAACCTTAATTTAGAATACCATTAATCCAATTACCATGCAAAAATTATCAGAAGCAGACTTAGTCATTAACCCTGACGGAAGTATTTACCACCTAAATATATTACCTGAAGATGTAGCAGATACAGTAATTACTGTAGGCGATCCGGACAGGATTTCAGAAATAACCAAACACTTTGACCGTATTGAGCTTAAAAAAGGAAAAAGAGAATTTATAACCCATACAGGCTATATTGGTACAAAACGTATTACTGTAATTTCTACCGGGATTGGCACGGATAACATTGATATCGTTTTTAATGAACTGGATGCGCTTGTAAATGTAGATTTCAAGACACGTGAAGTAAAAGAACAATTAACATCGCTGGATATCATCAGAGTTGGAACTTCAGGTGCCGTACAATCTGATCTGCCAATGGGGACTATTCTGGCTTCTACTTTTGGGCTTGGTCTGGATGCGCTAATGCATTATTATGAGCATAGCGTACCAGATGCAGAAAAAGGTCTCTTCGAACATGTAAGAACACATTTTAAAGACCTGCACGCTGTTAATCCATATCTGACTTCTGCTGATCCGGTATTACTGGACACTATAGGAAAAGGAATGGAGCACGGAATTACAGTAACTGCACCAGGTTTTTATGCACCTCAGGGTCGCCAGGTAAGAGCTAAAAATGCAGTTCCGAATTTCATTCAGAAACTGAATACATTCAGTTATGAAAACTACAGAATTACAAATCTTGAAATGGAAACTGCAGGTATTTATGCTTTAGCAAAAGTTCTCGGACACAAAGCTCTTTCAGTAAACGCAATTCTAGCGAGCAGAGTAAACTTTCAGTTCAGTAAAGATCCGAATGCTGTTGTAGATAAAGCAATTAAGCTGGTTCTGGAAAGAATAACAGCTTCTAAATAAACCATAATGGCCCCGGTTTGAACCGGGGTTAAATTAAATCAATAGCGAAACCTCTTCGCAACAAAATTCAATGACCAGACAAAAACACTTCTTCCTTATCCTCCTTTTAGGTTCACTAACAGCATTGGGTCCTTTTTCTATTGACATGTACCTGCCGGGATTTCCCGCAATTGCAAAAGACCTGAATACCTCGATTGCAAGCGTGTCCCTGTCTCTTTCCGGTTTTTTTATAGGGATATCTGCCGGTCAGCTGCTCTATGGCCCACTGTTAGATCGTTTTGGAAGAAAAAAGCCCTTATACATTGGATTAACCATTTATATTCTTGCCTCTCTGGGCTGTGCTTATGTAAAAAGTATCGATGCCCTGATTGTATTAAGGTGTATACAGGCTTTAGGCAGCTGTGCAGCAGCCGTAGCTTCAATTGCTATGGTCAGAGACTTATTTCCGGTTAATGAAAATGCCAAAGTATTTGCGCTGCTATGGTTGGTAGTAGGTGTCTCTCCTATGGTTGCACCAACAATCGGTGGTTACGTTACCTCAACTTTTGGCTGGCATGCTGTATTTCTGGTGCTCATGATTTTGGGTTTGCTAAATCTGCTGGCCAGTATTTTTGGATTACCCGGAACATACAAACCAGATACCACTATATCACTAAAACCAAAGCCCATTATCCTGGGATTTATTACCGTTTTAAAGGAACCCCAATTTTACACTTATGCCTTTACCGGCGCTGTCGCCTTTGGTGGTCTCTTTGCTTATATTTCAGGCTCTCCGCAGTTGTTTATGAAGATTTTTGCGGTAAGCGAAAAAACATATGGCTGGATATTTGCCTTTTTATCCATCGGATTAATAGGTGCTGGTCAGGTTAATACACTGATGCTAAAGAAATACCGTAGCGAACAATTAATCTTTGGTGCTTTAATTTGCCAGGCAGTTACGGGAGTTATATTTTTGATTGGCAGTATAAATGGCTGGTTTGGCTTAACTGAAACCATACTCCTGCTGTTCATTTTCCTGAGCTGTCTTGGTTTTGCAAGCCCTAATGCTTCAGCCCTTACCCTGGCACCATTTACTAAAAATGCAGGAAGTGCATCCGCCCTGATGGGTGCTATTCAAATGGGCCTGGGTACAGTCGCTTCTGTAGGTGTCAGCCTGTTTGACACACATTCTTCTGTACCAATGGTTTCAATTATGGCATCAACTTCCATTCTTGCATTGGCTATTCTTTATTTTGGAAGAAAGACTATCAAACATCAGGTTGAACTTAACACAGATAGCCCCGGGGTTTCTTTGCATTAATAAAAACAAAAAGATGGCACAGATGTTGAATTCAATAGAAACAAAGAGAAACCCATGTTGAACAAAATCACTCATAATCTAACTATTTTAGCCGCCAAGAAGATTTTGAACACCAATAATGCCCAGAACCTGAGTACTGCAAAACGGTTGGTGTCAATTATAGCCGGCGCTTATATTTTTCAAAGAGGTATTAAATGCTTTTACAAGCATCCGGTAATAGGAATACAAGAAGCCTTTTTAGGAGGCTTCCTGATGTATGATGCCGTAAAGAGTATAAAAGATACCTACCCGATTAAGCCTACTGATCCTGCTGAAGTGAGAAGAAATCAGATTCAGGGTAACGATCCAAATTCACCCGTTCCGGCATTTGTGTAGTAAATACCAATTACCTGAAGTATATCAATATTCATAACAGGTAAATCTTGTTGATTTACCTGTTTTCATATCCTATCTTCATTCTGCCAAGTTTTTCATAGAATACTGCCAGCCCTCCCATCTCTACATGTAATGTAGTACAGTGTTTATATACATAAGCCTCTCTCTCGCAGAGATATAATTTATCTCCAAGGCATTTCAGGATATCTATTATCCGGATATGTAACCCATAGACCAGACAAAGATGAAAATTCAGATAATACTCTGCGTGTTTACCAAAAATGAGTATATCTCTGGACGCCGACAATTTAATACGTTGAAACTCTGTAATTAAATAACTTTCTTTATCGAGTTCTTTTATCGGTCTCTCAATATTTTCCATTTGAGTAACCAGCCAGGTTAACATACCAAGCTCATTATAACTTTCTGCTAAATATAGATATGGCATAAGGATTATTTTTAATTTATATATTCTTAGTTCTTTTTCCTGTTTTCTCTTTGCGTAACTTTTGTCTCAATTTTTTTATTCCGCTATCCTTTAACTGTCTGATACGTTCTCTGCTTAATTTAAATATCAGGGCTATATCATCCAGTGACAGAGGTTGCATTCCCCTCAGACCAAAAAATAAGCTCAGCACTTTTTCTTCTCTTTTAGACAGAATTTTCAGCAATTGAGAAGTCTCTATTCTATCAGAATCCACTATCAGAACATGATCAGCAGCAGGCTGGCGGACAGGTATTGTTTCCAGCAGAGTGTGCGTGGAATCTGACTTAACCACGTCATCCAGTGACACACATTTACGCACTTTATCCAGATCGTCAGTCACCCGATCAGGTTCCATCTTCAATTCTCCGGCTATCTCCACCATTGTTGGACTGCGTTCCAGTTTTTGTTCCAGACAGGATGCTGTCACATTTATTTTAGAAATTGAATTAATAAGATTGAGAGGCAAACGGATAATACGCGTTTGCTGAGAAATAGCAAGCATAATAGCCTGCCTGATCCACCATACGGCAAAAGAGATGAACTTGAACCCTTTTGTTTCATCAAAACGTGAAGCAGCCTTAATCAGGCCCAGATTGCCCTCATTGATTAAATCTCCAAGGCTGAGTCCCCTGTGCTGATATTTTTTCGCTACAGAAATTACAAAGCGCAAATTTGTCCTCACCAAACGGTCTAAAGCCAGACGATCTCCATTTCTGGCCCTGATAGTTAATTGTATCTCTTCTTCAACAGTCAGCAATGGTATTTTACCCACTTCATGAAGATAAATATTCAGGGATTCCGTATCCCTTCCGGTTATGGCATGATTGATCTTTATTTCTCTCATATGTTTAGGTTGCTGATCAAAATTGAGTATATGGATCAAATAAAGAAAGTGCATGCTATTTATCCGAGAAAATAACGATTATAAGGCTATAATCCGGATATAATTCAGTTCTTGCCTATTTTAACAACATCTAACCGGACAATAATAAGTTTATTTGTAATTAAAATATTTAATTATTTAAACATTAATGCTATATATTCACAAATTATAAAAACAATAATTATGGAGAAAAAGCTTGACAGATTAGATATTTCTATTCTTAAACTTTTACAGGAGGATAGTTCACGTCCACACAAGCAAATGGCTGGAATTTTAAATGTATCATCGACGACTATTTGTGATCGTATCAGAAGACTAAAACAGGGAGGCTATATTGTTACCTCTGTGGCGGTATTAAACCGCAGAAAATTAAAACAGGAAGTGCTGGCTTTCATACACCTTAAGCTCAGCCATTGTTCTGATGAGATTATTAATACATTTAAAGATGATATATCTGCAATAAAAGAAGTTTGTGAGTGCAGTACCATTACGGGTTTATACAATATCAAACTGAAAATTATTACCACAGATAATACTTCCTTTTCAGGCGTGCAGCGAAATATAGCCAATATAAAAAATGTACAGGCACTGGAAAGCTATGTTGTACTTGATAATATAATCAATGACATAGGTTTTAATTTTTAAAAACCTGCCGGATCCTTTAATACAGAGCAAATTCCGGTAAAAGAAATAGGCTTCAGCTATAAAATCAGTGAAGCCTGTTCTTTTAAACTGCTATTTCATATTTCAGGAAAACATATAATTTTCTTAAAAATCTAACCAGACAAGGGTTAAAAAAAATTAAGTTTGTATCTTAATTCACATTAATGTTAAATAAAGTCTTCTCCCGTATAGGGATATTCTTCATATATACACTCTCTTTATTACCAATGCAGGTACTTTACCTGTTCGCTACCCTGATTTACTGGCTGGTATATCATGTTTTCGGCTATCGCAAAGCAGTAGTCAGAACTAATCTGAAAAACTCTTTCCCTGAAAAAAGTGCAGATGAGCTTATTCAAATAGAAAAAAAATTCTACAAGTACCTTGCTGCATTGATTTTTGAAATTGTTAAAATGTCTACCATTTCAAAGCATGAACTACAGAAACGCTTCAAGGTGAATAATACGGCACTGATTAATGAATATTTTGAGCGTGGAGAAAGTGTGCTGGCCTGTTCAGGACACTACGGCAACTGGGAATGGGGAACACTGGCTGTTGGCCTGGCTCTAAAAGGTGACACCTATCCGATTTACAAACCTTTATCCAATAAAACGTTTGATAACTGGTTCTACAGGATCAGATCCAGATTTGGCAATAAGATGATACCCATGCGTCAAACGTTAAGAGTAATGACAGGGAGTAAAGAAAAACCATCTATATTTTTGTTTGGGAATGATCAGGCACCGCAAAAAAGTGAATCTCACTACTGGACATCATTTTTAAATCAGCAGACTTCAATTCAACAGGGACTGGAAAAGATCGCCATAAAGACCAACAGACCAGTATTTTATCTTAAAGTAAAAGTGCTAAAAAGAGGCTATTACGAGGTTGATTTTGTCCCTATATGCCTTAATCCGGCGCAATCAACAATTCACGAAATAACCCAGAAGCACACTCTTCTATTAGAAAAATTAATACAAGAAGAGCCTGCTTACTGGTTATGGAGTCATAGACGATGGAAACATCAGCCTAGTCAGTAATCTGAAGATTAAGTGCATGTGTAGTCTGCGCTCTGATGTTTTTGCAAAGCTGTGCATCATCACTCAAGCTATTACCATACGAAGGAATCATCTGTTTTAACTTGGTTTGCCATTCAGCACTATCCATCTTTTCTTTAAAACAACGTTTCATCAGGCTGATCATAATTGAGACCGCAGTTGAAGCACCAGGTGATGCACCTAATAAAGCAGCAATTGAGCCATCTCCTGCAGAAACTACTTCTGTACCAAATTCCAGTATCCCACCATGTTTTTCATCTTTTTTGATCACCTGTACACGTTGTCCTGCTGTTTCCAGTTCCCAGTCTTTCATTTCAGCTGCCGGAAGATACTCTCTGAGTGCTTCCATCCGGTCTTCCGGTGATTGTCTGACCTGATCAATTAAATATTTGGTCAAAGGAATATTATCTAAACCAGCCGCAATCATAGGGCGGATATTATTTGCTTTAATTGATAAAGGAAGATCCAGTAATGATCCATTTTTCAGAAAACGAGTAGAAAATCCCGCATAAGGACCAAAAAGCAAAGCTTTTTTACCATCTATCATTCTGGTATCCAGGTGAGGAACTGACATTGGTGGTGCTCCTACAGATGCCTTACCATATACTTTAGCGTGATGATGTTCTATCACAGCCGGATTAACACATTTTAACCATTGTCCGCTAACCGGGAAACCACCAAAACCTTTACCTTCAGGAATATCTGATTTCTCCAGTAAAGGAAGAGAACCACCACCAGCACCAATAAAAACGAATTTTGCTTTTACGGTCTTTCTTTTTCCGGTTTCTTCATCTTTTACCTTCACTTCCCATAAACCATCTTTTTGTTTTAGTTTACGTACTTCCTGATTGAAGTCCATAGAAACATTTGGTTTACTTTGCAGCGTACTCAGCATCATTCTGGTTAATGCACCAAAATTCACATCAGTACCCAGCATCATTCTGGTTGCAGCCACCTTTTCATCCGGACTTCTTCCCTCCATTACCAAAGGCATCCATTCTGCCAGTTGCTTAGGATCTTCAGAATATGTCATTTCCTTAAACAACTCACATTGCTGCAAGTTATTAAACCGTTTTTTCAAAAAATCAACATTATCTGCACCCCATACAAAACTCATATGCGGAATACTCTTAATGAATGTTTCGGGAGAACTTACCAGTTTATTCTGCACAAGGAAAGCCCAGAACTGCTTTGAAACTTCAAAAGATTCGGCAATGGAAACCGCTTTTGCAGTTTCTACTGTACCATCTTCTAATTGCGGTGTATAATTCAATTCACAAAAGGCCGAATGCCCGGTTCCTGCATTATTCCACGCATCTGAACTTTCGGCTGCTGCTACATCAAGCCGTTCAAAAATTTGTATCGTTAAATCCGGGGAGAGTTCTTTAAGTAGTACACCAAGCGTTGCGCTCATAATACCTGCGCCAATTAACACAACATCAACTGCTTTATCTGAATTAGGACTTTTACTGGTCATGAAAGGATAGATAATTTATTCTCTTTATATCGGCCACAAAATTAATATAATGACCGGAAAATGAGTCCTAAATTTCAATTTAATAAGCAATATTTTTACCAATAGCTGATAAACGCCAAAATGCATCCATAAACCTTTGCAGATTTCACACAGAATTGTCAAAATCAGGCCTTTCTGAAAAATAAATTAAATCAATCAGCGAATTTGACCGTTACCTTTTACGACCCATTTGTAACTTGTTAATTCTTTCAGCCCCATCGGCCCCCTCGCATGAAGTTTTTGTGTACTGATACCAATTTCTGCACCAAGACCAAATTGTCCCCCATCGGTAAAAGCAGTTGAAGCATTTGCATAAACTGCTGCTGCATCCACTACATTCAGAAATGTAAGTAACTGATTTTCATCTTCTGCAATAATAGCCTCACTATGTTTAGAACTATAAGCAGCAATATGGTCCAGTGCATCTTCCAGATTTTCAACGGTCTTAACCGCTATTTTATAGTCCAGGAATTCAGTCCCAAAATCTTCAGGGCTGGAATGATGAAGTAAATGATCAGGATACATGCCTTTCACCGCAGCAAAAGCATCCTTATCGGCATAAACATGAACAGATTTAGTGGCAAGCTGTTCAATAAGTACATAAAGATCATTTAATCTTTCAGCATGAATCAAAAGGCAGTCCAGCGCATTACAAACACTCACTCTCCTGGTTTTCGCATTAAAAATTATAGCCTTTCCTTTTTCCATATCGCCCGACAGATCAAAATAGGTATGAACTATACCCGCTCCCGTTTCAATTACCGGAACATTGCTATGCTGACGAACATAATTGATCAGGGCCTGACTACCTCTGGGAATTAATACGTCCACATAACCCGTTGCACTTAATAATGCAGCAGTAGCTTCTCTTTCAGCAGGTAATAACACCGCAACATTTATATCTACTTTGTGTTTCTGCAATACCTGATGAATGATTTTAATTAAAGCCTGGTTAGAAAACTCAGCATCACTCCCACCTTTCAGTACTGCAACATTTCCAGTTTTAAAACACAAAGAAAAAACATCAAGGGTTACATTAGGTCTTGCTTCATAAATTACACCAATTACCCCCAAAGGAACTCTGACCTTTGATAATTGTAAACCATTCGGTAATGTATTCGCCTCCATGACTTCAGCAAGCGGACTTTCCAGTCTGGTTACGTTCAATATTTCCTGAGCAATATCCGCCAGTCTTTCTCTGGTCAGCTTTAACCGGTCATACTTCGGGTCATCCGCAGACATCCGTTTTAAATCCAGATCATTGGCAAACAATATATCATCCGCAGATGCTTTTACATTTGCGGCAAGATCTCTCAGAATTTCATTCACGACCAACTGATCAAGGCGGCACAAAGTACGGCTCGCTTTTAATGCATTTTCAAAATATAACTGGTATCCCATTTCTTTTTCATTTAAAACCTGCCTAAAGAACAGCAGATATTCAGCCTGTTAACTAACAGCATAAAAATAATTATAATGGACCAGAGATTTATGTCCCTTTTGTCCGATTCTTTCTTTTGCCTTATCTGAACCATAGTCGGCTATACCCAGACCAATGAGTTTTTCATTTTCGTCCAGCAACCGGATAATATCCCCCTTTTGAAACGGAGATAATACTCCAGTTATTCCTACCGGCAATAAACTGCGTGCCTGACCAGAAACCAAAGCAGCAGCAGCTCCTTTATTCAGCTGAACACTTCCGGTAGCAGAATGTTCTGAGTGTGCTATCCATTTCTTTTTCCCGGAAGTATTTTTCTCAGGTATAAAATAAGTATGCTCCAGTTTTTGGGCTATTAAATCAGTCAGGATATACTGACGTGTACCATTCGCTATGTGAACAGGAATTCCGAGTCTGGCCACTTTCTGTGCCATACTTAATTTAGTGACCATCCCTCCTCTGCCCAAACCAGATTTGGCAGTATTGATAAAAGAACCGATATGATCATCCTTACTGATTTTCTGTATAATACTGGAATCCGGAGATTTAGGGTCCCCGTTGTAAATTCCGTCTACATTAGAAAGAATAATCAGTGCATCAGCTTCCAGCATAGAAGCTACCAGGCCAGCCAGCTCATCATTATCAGTAAACATCAGCTCGGTAACAGACACTACATCATTTTCATTGATAATGGGGATTACTTTATGTCTCAATAAGATAGACAGGCAGTTTTTGATATTTAAATAGTGTTTCCGGTCACGAAAGTCCTCTTTAGTTACCAGAACCTGTGAACAAAGCATTTGCTGTTGTTCAAATAAAGAAAGATAGGTATTGATCAGCTTTATCTGTCCGATAGAAGCCAGAAGTTGTCTCGCGGCAACAGCATCCTGTTTTTCTTTTTCAGACAGACTGATCATACTTCTCCCTGCAGCTACTGCCCCGGAAGAAACGAGCACTACAGTCATCCCTGCATTTTTAAGGGCTGCGATTTGTGTAACAAGATGTTCAATACGGGCATGATCAGGTAGTCCATCAGCTTGAGTAAGAACATTTGAACCGATTTTAACAACGATTCTTTTATAGGCAAAGGCCATTTTATTCCAGATAAAGTTTAGAAAATGAAGATTAAAAATACGTTTGGATGATCACCACCCGACCGGCTTAAAGCAATGCAATCAGACCAGTCCAGCCAGTTTGATGACTGGCCCCAAGTCCTTTACCATTATCTCCATTAAAGTACTCATGGAATAATATATAATCTTTAAAATGCGGATCGTGGTTAAATTTAGGGTTCCCACCCGATACGGGTCGTTCTCCTGCTTCATTTCTGATGAATATACTTTTGAGCCGCTGACTCAGTAAGGCTGCGATTTCTTTAAGGCTTAAGAACTGACCTGAACCAGTAGGACATTCTACTTTGAAATCATCCGTATAATATTCCTGGAAATTTTTGAGTGATTCAATAATCAGATAGTTGACAGGCATCCACATCGGGCCGCGCCAGTTACTGTTTCCACCAAACATTCCCGAATCACTCTCTGCCGGAATATACTTCACTGTATAATCTATACCATCCAGCTGATAATTAAAAGGATAGGTACAATAAGCCCTGGAGACAGAACGAACCCCGAAATCCGAAAGGAACTCATTCGGATCAAGCATCCGCTTCAATAACAGTTTCATCCGGTGTCCGCGTAACAGGGAAAGTAAATGCTGATCACTTCCTTTAGTATCTGTCCAGTGACTGACCAGCTGAACCAGGTCTGGTCTTTGTTGCATAAACCATTCCAGACGCTCTTTTAATTTTGGCAGTTTTCCCCATTTACGCTCATCAAATACAACCTGGGCAAACATAGGTATCAGTCCAACAAGACTTCTTAAGCGAAGACGGTCGGCTGATCCGTCTGGTCTTCTCAGCATGTCATAATAAAAACCATCCTCTTCATCCCATAGACCTGCTGAACCATCCCCCATACTGGAAATTGAACCTGCAATATATAAAAAGTGCTCAGAGAACTTGATTGCCATACTTTCAAACACTTCAAAATTCAAGGAAAGCTCCATGCTGATCTGCATCATATCCAGGGCATACATGGCCATCCAGCTTGTACCATCAGCCTGTTCCAGAAAACCACCGCCAGGTACCGGCTGACTCCGGTTAAATACCCCAATATTATCAAGACCTAAAAACCCCCCTTCAAAAATATTGTTCCCTTCACTATCTTTCTGATTGACCCACCAGGTGAAATTAAGCAGCAGTTTATTGAAAATTTCGACCAGGAAATTGATATCTCCTTTTCCTTTTACGGCTTTATCAGCAAGATATACATGCCAGGTTGCCATGGCATGAACAGGTGGATTTACATCACCAAAATCCCATTCATAAGCAGGCAATTGCCCGCTTGGGTGCATATAGTTCGCACTAACCATTAAACGAAGCTGATCTTTGGCAAAATCAGGATCCAGTGGTGCAAAACTGATACAATGAAAAGCCAGATCCCATGCTGCAAACCACGGATACTCCCATTTATCAGGCATAGACAGAATATCATTGGCAACAAAATGTTTCCAATGAGAATTTCTGCCGGTCTTTCTTTGTTTCGGAGGAACAGGCTGTCCGTTATCTCCGTTCAGCCATTTATTGACATCATAACTGTAAAACTGTTTATTCCAGAACATTCCGGCCCAGGCCTGCCGTTGCATCGCTTTTTCATCAGCAGAAATCGTATCAACCTGTTTTTGTGCATAAAAAGTATCAGTCTCCTGAATTCTCAATGCAAATACATCGTCGAAATCACCAAACGGTCTGGACACCTTATCTTTACACAGCCTGACTTTGATGACACTGTTTCCACCTGCCGGAATAGTTAAATTATACCTTATCCCGGCTTTTGTACCTATATTATCGGGGTTAACAGCATCCTGATTACCGTTAACGATATACTCATTTATTCCATCTTTAACATACCTGCTGATATTCTCAGCCTGGTAAAGACGCTGATTATTACTTTCATTATCAGTAAATAAAAGCTGAGGAGCACCATCTGCATAACAATGATAATCACCTATAGAATCAGATCTCAGCAGCAAGGTCTGATTACCCTGGTTTAAGATCTCAGGTTTGGTCCCATGTTCTCCGTCAAGCCAGGTATTGCGATACCAAAGCTGAGGGATTACATCTAATGTTACTGCAGCTGAGCTCCTGTTGAATACCGTATATCTGATCAGCAGATCCTCTTCTTTGTTTTTCGCATATTCAATAAAAACATCAGCATACTCATCATGATCGAATAACCCGGTATCAAACAATTCAAATTCCGGTTGTGTTCTATCACGTTTTGCATTTTCACTGATCAGTGCCTCATAAGGAAATGCCTGAAAAGGGTATTTATACAGCATTTTCATATAGCTGTGTGTCGGGCTGCTATCCAGATGATAATAAAGCTCTTTTACATCCTCTCCGTGATTGCCCTGGTTATTGGTTAAACCAAAAAGCCGTTCCTTAAGAATTGCATCTTTACCATTCCATAATGCCAGACCAACGCATAAATTCTGTGCGTCATCACTAAAACCGCCCAGTCCTTCTTCTCCCCAGCGAAAAGCCTTGCTTCTGGCCATATCATGGGTAGTGTAGTCCCAGACCTCTCCATTATAGCTATAATCCTCCCTTACTGTTCCCCACTGCCGATCAGAGACATATGGCCCCCATTTAAGCCAGTTGGTTTCTTTATCATAATGACTGGTGAGGCGCTGCTGTTCCGGATTAAGCTGATCTTTGGAGTTCATATTTCAATAATAAGGATTGTTAAACGAATTAAAGAAAGGATCATCGAATAGCTTAACTTTTTACAATGTCATTATCCTGTAGATCAACTATCATAGACGATATTTCGACGGTGAACCATTCCTGAAAAACCTTATACGTACGTTTCTGCGGCCAGTCATTTTCATCAGTATGAAAATCATTCAGTTCATTTTTAAATAACTGATCATAATTCTTTTTTAACCAGCTTTCAATTTTAGCTTTTGTCTTTTGCTCTTTAATCAGATATACAGTTCCCTCATCATTATCAATCACCGGATATTCAGGGTCAATATAATTGATCCAATCATAAAATGGCTTCTTCGCTTTGATCAGGATTGCATTCCTGTTAATGGTTTCGTAATATAATGTTGGCTCTATCATGAAATTTCAAAATTTATAAGCTGCAAATTTATCAATTTAATCTGTTATCAGCCGGGATAACAGATTATCGGTAAATCAGAACAATTATCTTCTTTACCCTTGATCCACAATAGATTATTTCTTATATTCATATAACCAAAATATAACATCATGATGAACCTAATATCGAAAATTCAGGATTGGGGTGATCACCACCATCCGAAATGGCTGGACTATCTGAGAATAGCTTTAGGCATAACACTTGTCTGGAAAGGAGTAGCATTTGCACTCAATCTGCATGCTTTCACAGTTCTGATGGAAAACTCAGGCTTAGGAACAGCGGTAAGTATTAGTTTACTGGCACATTTGATTATAGCCTTGCATATTATAGGCGGCCTGCTGATCGCCTTAGGGACACATACCCGCCTGTTCTGCCTGTTAATTATCCCTATATTAGTTGTAGCAGTTTTCTATGTTAACCTTCCGCAGCAGCAGATATTCAGACCTTATTCAGAATTCTGGCTTTCGTGCCTGGTACTGGCTGGTTTAATCTGTTTTCTGATTGAAGGAGATGGCGTTTTATCCATAGAGAACGTTAAAAAGACCACGGTCTCACAGAATTAATAAATCTAAAATCAACATAGACGGCCTTCTGCTAAACAGGGGGCCGTTTCTTTTTATATCAGTATTTTTCATCAAATACTTAAACTGGACTGGTTTTTGAACAGTAATAGCTGTTGGCATAATTACAACATATGTGCTTACCGACTTGAATTTAAAATAGTTAATCATAAAAACTAATTACCATGGATTACAAAAAATTAATTAATGACCACCTTGGCAAGCAAACTGATAAAACTCCTGTTGTTGTAGCTTTATTAGCTGGATTAGCAGTTGGAGCGGCTTTAGGTGTATTATTTGCTCCAGGAAGCGGATCAGAGACCAGGAATTTATTGTCAGATAAGACTAAAGATCTTGCAGATAGTGCGAAAGACAAACTGCAGACTTACAAAGAGAAATTGAAAAACGGTGCAGATCAATTAGCTGATACTGCTAAAAATAAATATCAGACCTATGGTGAAAAACTCCAGACCGGAGCTGATGAACTGGCTGATTTAAAAGACAGAGCAGTAGAAACTGTAAAATCTAAATTCAGTGATGCAAAAGATGACATTAAGGAGAAAGCCCGTGATGTAAAGGATGAGATTGAGAAAGCTTAATTCAGCTTAACAGGTTAGGATAACAAATATAAAAGCAGGCTGTAAATTACAGCCTGCTTTTTTTATCATCTATATTTAAAGCCTGATAGATTTCGGCATATAATAACCCGCTCCCGCCACCATAATGAGGAATAATATGAATTCCAGGATTTATCAGACTAATTTCCTCTTTAAGCCTGGCTTCTTCCTGATCTGTCAGTCCCGCTCCCATTAACAATATCTGATAAGCACGTGATTTGCACCTCTCAATTGCCTGTTCACCTTCAGAAACACCCTCCGCATGCCATGAATGCTGTGCATTCAGCAATCTGAGTATAGTCTCCAGGATAGCAGCATGTTTACTAACTACTAAAATCTCAGTCAGGTTTTCCATGATCAGAATTCCATTGGAACATCCATAATTAAGAACTCAGCTGCCGAAGAAGCTTTAACAGAAAAGCTATCAGTATCCCAGATTCCAAAACCATCACGTTTAGATAAAAGCTGTCCGTTTACTTCAATTTCTCCTTCTAAAACAAAGATATAAGCACCATTTCCTTTTCGCTGAAAATTATAGTCTACCTGGCTTCCTTTTTCAAGTTTACCCAGGTTGAACCAGGCATCCTGATGAATCCAGACACCAGCATCATCCGGGTTTGGTGATAAAATCTGTACCAGTGTATTCGGTTTTTCCGGCGCACTGATTTTTACCTGATCATATCTTGGCTCTACATTTCTTTTATTTGGAAAAACCCAGATCTGTAAAAACTTAACAGTTTCGTCTTTGTTTTTATTATATTCTGTATGATATATTCCCGTTCCTGCACTCATGACCTGAATTTCTCCGGGCTCAATGGTACCAACATTATCCATACTGTCTTTGTGTTCCAGTGCTCCTGATAAAGGGATAGAGATAATTTCCATATTATCATGCGGATGTTCTCCGAAACCTCTCCCACCTTCTACCGAGTCATCATTCAGTACTCTTAATGCACCAAAATTAACTCTTTCAGGATTATAGTAACTTGCAAAGCTAAATGTATGATAACTTTTTAACCATCCATGATCTGCTCCGCCTCTTGAGGCTGCAGTATGCAAAACTGTTTGTGCCATATGCTTGTTCCTTTCGTTTGTTATACAAATTTAATAGCTATTAAATTACCGGATCTTACCATAGAATAAGAAATGTATAAAAACGTTATAAAGCTATCTTATAACCCAAAGTTGCCCAGACACCGGGCATAGGAACTGCGCCAGCCTGTATAAAGTTAACATCAAATATATTGGACGCATCTGCATAGATACTGCTGTGTTTCAACTTATAAGATAACCTGGCATCCATCACGGTATAATCCTTATAACTAATCCGCTCACAATATCTGGCCGTCACAGTTAAGGCCATTACTTTTAAAAATTCAGCATTCACAGTTGCTGTCAGCTGATTCTTCAAAGATTCTACCGCATAACGGGAAATATTGGCTTCAGGTAAAGTTGTTTTAACTTTCGGATCCAGATAAGTATAGGCCAGTCCAAATCTCAGACTATTAAAAACAGCCGTATTTTCAAGTACACCAGTGTTGTAATCAGCACTCAATGTATAACCCATAGTATTTAGTTCACTGAAGTTTTTGGGCTGCCATGGGTCAGTAGTTTTATCTTTCACCCAATCTATGAAATTAGTAATCCTGCGTTTAAACAAACTGGCATTGAACACGAAATGCGTAGAGTTGTATTTAATCCCTCCTTCAGCATAGCGGGATTTCTCTGGCTGTAACTGGTCATTACCTATATTTGTCGGGCCCTTATAATAAAGATCGGTAAACGTAGGTAAACGCTGTCCGGTTCCAACATTTACAAAAACTTTCCAGTTTCCGTAAAAAGTGTATCCTGCATCAATACCAGGAAAAGCCTGCCAGCCATAATCAGAATTATAGTTTACATAACTTCCAACATTTACCAGCAGATTTTTAACGAGATCAAATTTATACTCTCCGTAAATACCAGCATTATCTCTGTTTCTTTTACCCAGATTTGTACTGTTAATTTTCTCTTTTCTCGCTTCAAGTCCTAAGCCGAATTCACCAATTCCAGTCTCAAATGTATTATTGAGTTCAGCACTCAGCACCTGCGTAACATGATGATTATGAAATTTATCAGGAGTCTGTTTGATATATAGATAATCATCTGTATTATTTCTGTAACTCAGTCTGGGCATCAGCGTCCAGAAAGAAGTCAGCTGTGTTTTATATGCAATTGCTGCCAGTGCAGTTTTTACAGTTTCTTCAGCCTCCTTATCACCCGGAGCAGAATAATATCCATTGGCGCCAAAATTATTATGAATATAACCACCTGTAATATCCAGCTGATCAGTTTTCCCTACATTAACCTTACCCTGATAAAAAAGCTTCTGGTTGTTAAAAGCTGTATTATACCGGTAACCGTTTCCTGCCTCCTGGCCCGCAGAAAAAAGATGGCTTGATTCTTTAAGTGCCAGAGTACCGGTAGCACGGATACCATAATTAGCATAAGTATGGCCGCTTACTTCGTCTTTTTTAAAACTGCTTCCGGTAAAAACATTTGCCGAAACTCCAGTTCTGACTACAGCTTTGGTCACGATATTAATTGCACCTGTTAAGGCATTCGTTCCATATATGCGGGATGCCGACCCTCTCAATACTTCAATATGATCAATATCATCTACTGATATGGGCAGGTTCATCATATTATGACCTGTTTGGGGGTCAGAAACCTTAATTCCATTAATCAGTACCAGTGTCTGATCAAAAGTTCCTCCATCTATACTGATATCAGCCTGTACCCCACCAGGTCCGCGCTGACGTACATCAACACCAGTCACATAACTCAGCAATTCACTAACCGACCTTGAAGGCAGGTTTTTGATCTGCTGATTGTCTATAATCCAGATGTTACGGTTTTGTTTAGAGAACGGAAGTTTCAGGCGATTCTCTCTCACCATAACTTCGTTCAGATTTTTTGTAGTGTCATTCTGAGCTTCTGCATAACCCGCAGATAAACATAATGCCACCAGTACAGGTATCATTTTCTTCATATCCGATTAAAATTGCTGCGAATATAGGAAATACCTGAACAGATACTTTAGAATCTTTCTATTTAACTAAGCAGAAGATTTATTTTAATTATTCCGTAGATATGATTAACTGATTGTATGCTTAATGACCTGATCTTAAGAATCCCATAGAAAGAGCCGAGCCGGTACCAATTAATGCACCAGTAGCCACATCAGACGGATAATGAACCCCCAGATACATTCTTGAATATCCTACCGAAGATGCCCACAGATAAGCCGGAGCAATTACATACCATTTATGATAAACCTGACTTAAAGCAGTAGCCGTGGTAAAAGAAGAAGAAGTATGGCCTGAAGGAAATGATGTTTGCCCGGGGTGATAAACTGCATTGATTTTAATCTGACCTAAAAATGGTCTGGGACGCTTCACTATTTTTTTAATTACCATGGTCAGCAATAAATTAACAGCTGAGCTGGTGGCAATATAACAGGCATTCTGACGGGTTCCTTTATCATTATCAATGACACCGGCAGCAAATATACCTGCAGGAACAGCTATGTTAACCAGATTATTGTATTTAGACAGAAACATAAAAACATTTGTTTTCGGTTCGCTTCTGTGTTCAGAAAGATCAATCAGGATACGGTTATCAATTTTCTGTATCGGGTTATCGGGGGACAAACCGCCCTGCGCATTAGCATTAAATGGCATTGCAGCTAAAAAACACAGCTGCAACGCCATTACATATCTATTAAACAATTTGTTCATTATTCAGCATCTTTTGTCGCCGACTCATTTTTTGACCAGGCCTGTTCAAGCGCGCCAAGAAATGTTGAAGGAGGCTGAGCACCTGAAACTGCCAGTTTCTGATCAAGAATAAAAAACGGAACCCCGCTGATCCCAATCTGCTGTGCTATTTGTTCATCTGTACGTACTTCACTGGTAAAAGCATCACCTGCCAGCAAGGTCTCAATTTCATGCTGATCTAAACCGGCAGCTTTACCAGTTGCGATCAGAACTGCATCATCATCAATGTTTTTGCCCTCCGTAAAATGAGCAATAAATAGCTGCTCTTCAATCTCATTATCAAGACCTTTAGACTTTGCCAGCTGAATCAATCTGTGTGCATTAAAAGAGTTAGCAATCACAACCTGATCAAAATCAAACTTTAAACCAACCTCAGCAGCAGCAGCGATGACTTGCTGATGCATTTGAACAGACCATTCGCGGCTCTGCCCTTTTTTCTCTGCCAGATAATCGTACGCATTCAGCTCCGGCCGGGTTTCTGCATTCGGGTCAAGCTCAAAACTGTGCCACTCTACCTCTACCTGATCTTTATGTTCAAACTGTTCCAGAGCCAGTTCAAACTTCCTTTTACCGATGTAACAAAACGGACAGTTAACGTCCGACCAAATATCCACTTTCATGAGCTCTATCCTTATAAAAAACTGCGTTATGCTAAACGTCAGCCTTGATTAATTTTAATCCTTTAGTCCAACGCACTAATTCTCTGAGCATGACCTTCGCCGCTTTCTCAGAACGTTCATGAGGAACAAAAACATCGTTCTCATTGATTAATTCAGTAAAGAAAGGGAAATTCACTGCTTCACACAAAGGTACCATTTTAAAGGAGCTCAGATCATTTTTTAACGAATTTGCAGCTCTTGTACCAGCAGAAATACCTCCATAACTTACAATTCCTGCCGCTTTATAATTCCATTCCTTAGATAAATATTCCAGTGCATTCCTCAAAGGTGAAGGGTAACCCCAGTCATATTCACCAGTTACAAAAATAAAGGCATCGGCTTCATTGATCTTTGCACTCCACTTTATGGTATGTTCATGTTCATATTTCTGCAATGCAGGATGATTGATTTCATCCATTAAAGGCAGATTTAACACACCCAGATCTATCAATTCGACTTCAAAAGCATTTGACTTCTTTGCTAATTCAGCAATCCAGTCAGCTACAAGCGGACCTTTCCTTCCTGGTCTCACTGTAGCACTTATAATTTTCAACTTATCCATGATTGCCTATCTGTATATCCAGCCAAATGTTAATGACTTACTTTAAAAATTGTAGTCTGTAAATAAGTTTCTCCAGGTCTTAAAATCGTAGTTGGAAATTCAGGAATATTTACGCTGTTGGGGTAATGCTGGGTTTCTATACAGAAAGCTTCAAATGGCCCATATCCCCTGCCATCTTTACTTTCGGCCGTATTCAGATATTTGGCCGTATAAAAGTGAGCTACCGGCTCTGTAGTATAAACCTCCAGTTTTAATCCTGATGTTGCCTCCGTAGTTTCAGAAGCCAGTCCTAACTGACCATAAGGTTTATCCAGTACAAAACTCTGATCATACCCCTCTCCCGGATCCCAATCCTGTCCTATAGCTTTACTTGCCAGGAAATCATGGGCAGTACCCGCTACCGGAGTTAATCTGCCGGTTACGACATAATCAGCATCCTGTTCCAGATAATTACTGGCAGGCATTCTAAGCTGATGATCAGCTATACTTCCACCGTTTTTATTCAGGTTAAAATAACTATGATGAGTCAGATTGATAACTGTAGGAGCATCAGTAAATGCCTTATAATCAAGAATCAGTTCATCTGTATCAGATAATTTAAAAGTCAGCTGCACAGTCAGATTACCCGGAAAACTTTCTTCACCGTCAGGACTAACATACTGCAGCGTCAGACTCGGATCAACCGTTGGCAGGATATCCCATACTTTTTTATCAAAACCGGCTTCACCACCATGCAGACCTTTAGCCATCTGATAAGCTACACCATCTATACTGTATCTGCCATCCCTGATCCTGTTAGAGTACCGTCCAACCACAACTCCCAGATAAGGATAATCAGCCAGATAATCCTCATTCAGATAACCATCAATATTGTCAAAACCAAGCATAATATCCTGCTTTTCGCCCTTTGCATTGGTTACAATAAACTCACTTACAATAGCACCATAATTATATATTTTCACCTTGCTGCCAAGACTGTTAACGAGCTCTACTGCGAAGATTTCTTTTCCATCAATAAAACGCCCGGTGCTAATTTGATTTTCTTTCATAAAACGTATATTAGTCGATATTTACTTAACAATACTACAAATAATACCCGCAAAATTTAAACTGAAAACAATATTTAATCCGTTTAAAAGTGTTTTTTTACTAGTATTTGTTAATCTGTTGACCAGCCAAACCAAAACATTACAAAAAAAATGAAATCTGAACTATCCGGTAAATTCTTTGACACCTACGGCCAGCAACCAGCTGCCACCTATTTTACTCCCGGTCGTGTAAATCTGATCGGTGAACATATCGATTATAATGGAGGTTTAGTTTTGCCATGTGCAATTACCCTGGGTACCTGGCTTTGCCTTGCCCCCAATAACGATCAGGTCATCCGCTTTAAAAGTCTGAATTTTCCTGAAGAAGCAATTATCCCGCTGCAAACCAGTTATAAAAAAGAAAACACGGCATGGTATAATTACCCGCTTGGAGTTTTCAATGAAATTCTTAAAAACTTCCAGATTCCTGTAGGCTTTGATTTGCTTTATGCCGGGAATATTCCGGTTGGCTCAGGCTTATCGTCTTCTGCATCTATTGAAGTCATTACAGCTTATGCACTTACTGCTTACCTGGAGCTCGATTATGATCGTCTGGCCCTGGTAAAACTGGCGCAAAAAGTAGAAAACGAATTTATAGGTGTAAATAGTGGCATTATGGATCAGTTTGCTGTTGCTTTCGGAGAAAAAGACAAAGCAATCGTACTGAATTGTGATACACTGAAATATAAAATTGTAGACTGTGATCTGGGTGAGCACGTTTTAACCATTATTAACACCAATAAACCAAGAGAACTCGCTGAATCCAAATACAATGAAAGAGTTGCCGAATGCCAGACTGCTCTTAAAGCCCTGAATGAGGAAATCACGCTAAACAATTTATGTGAGCTCAGTGCAGATAAATTTGCCCTGCACAGTCACCTGATAAAGGATGAGACTATACTGAAACGCGCAACCCATGTGATCAAAGAAAATGACAGAGTTAATCTGGCAGCAAAGGCATTGAACAATGGTGATCTGGAAGAATTTGGCCGTTTAATGTACGCTTCACATCAATCTTTAAAAGATTTATATGAAGTAACCGGCAAAGAACTTGATACTGTAGTGGAATTCTGTGCAACCTATCCTGATGTAACCGGAGCAAGAATGACTGGTGCTGGTTTTGGCGGCTGTGCAATAGCTTTACTGAAGAAAGATGCAGAAGCTGATTTCAGAGAAAAACTTACCGCATATTATACAGAACAGATTGGTTATGCACCAGATGTATATATCAGTAAAATTGGCAATGGAGCTACCACAATTTAATTCTATTTTTGCGCCATGCAGAAATTAAAGACAACTGAATTAAACCGTGTAGGTATAGAGGAATTTAAAGAACAGGATAAACTACCGGTAGTTGTAATACTGGATAATGTACGCAGCATGAACAATGTTGGGTCTGCTTTCCGGACGGCGGATGGTTTTGCTATAGAGAAAATTATCCTTTGCGGGATAACAGCTCAGCCCCCACACCGTGAAATTGAAAAAACAGCTATTGGTGCAACACAGTCTGTTGCCTGGGTTCATTATGATGAAACGCTGGATGCTATTAAAGAACTGAGAAAAGATGGTTATGAAATTATTGCCATTGAACAGGCGGTTGACAGCATTATGCTGAATACTTTTAAACCGGAGCAGGATAAAAAATATGCGTTAATCTTCGGAAATGAAGTAAATGGCGTGAGTGAGGAAGTGATGGCCGAAATTGATAAATGTATAGAAATACCTCAGTTTGGTACGAAACACTCTTTTAACATAGTGATTTCTGCCGGAATCGTTTTATGGGATTTCTATGCTAAGCTAAGATTGTAATATAAATAATCCGGAGGATTTCAATTAGCAGGAAGAACATCATAAATATAAAAAACATAAAAAAACCGCTCATCGTAACGATGAGCGGAATCTTTGGTTAGTACTTATTATTGTTTAGTTTTTTTAATCAGACTTACAGATTATGCATACGGAATACCATCCTTAGTAGCCAGTTTACTTGACCCCATCAGGTATTCATCAACTTTTCTTGCTGCTTCCCTACCTTCAGATATCGCCCATACGACTAATGACTGCCCTCTTCTCATATCACCAGCTACAAAAACTTTGGCAATATTGGTTTGATATTTACCTTCCTCGGCTTTTACATTTCCTCTGCCATCCAGTTCAACACCTAATTTCTCCAGCAAACCTTCTTTTTGCGGATACAGGAAGCCCATTGCCAGTAAAACCAACTGACATGGAAGTTCACGGGTAGTACCTTCAATTTCTTTAAAATTTACAGGACGTCCTGCTCCATCAATTTCCCATTCCACATCCACAACTTTTAAAGCTTTAAGCGCACCATTCTCATCAGCGATAAACTCTTTAGTGTTTACGCCCCAGGCTCTGCTGCAACCTTCCTCATGCGAACTCGTAACTTTCAGTAACATCGGGTAAGTTGGCCATGGCATATTCGCCGTACGCTGCTGGGCAGGCATCGGCATAATTTCAAACTGCGTAACAGACCTGGCTCCCTGGCGATTTGAAGTACCGATACAATCCGAACCTGTATCACCACCACCAATTACAATTACATCTTTTCCATTAGCCAGAATTGGCTCCTGATCAATACTGAAATTACGTACTCTCTTATTCTGTTGTTTTAAGAAATCCATTGCATAATGAATTCCCCTGGCTGATCTGCCCGTAACATTTAGGTCACGCGGGATGGTAGAACCACCAGCCAGAACAATAGACTGATATTCTCTCAGTAAAGTATTCAGCTCAACGTTCACCCCTACATTCGAATTACATTTAAATTCTATTCCTTCTTTTTCCATCAGGCTGATCCTTCTGCTCACCACGTCTTTCTGCAGTTTAAAATCAGGAATACCATAATTCAGCAAACCACCGGGAGTATCATCCCGCTCATAAACCACTACCTCATGACCTGCCTTATTAAGCTGAGCTGCAGCGGCTAATCCAGCCGGACCAGAACCGATTACAGCTACCTTTTTACCACTGCGGATCAAAGGTGGTTCTGCTTTAATATAACCTTTAGAGAAAGCAATTTCAATAATATGCTTTTCTATATCCTCAATTGAAACAGGAGATTTGTTAATGCCCAGTACACAGGCCGATTCACATGGAGCAGGACATATCCTTCCTGTAAATTCAGGGAAGTTATTGGTGCTCAATAAAATATTAGCAGCTATCTCCCACTCTGCTTTATATACAGCCTCGTTAAATTCAGGGATTACATTTCCCAGCGGGCAACCCGACTGACAAAATGGAACACCACAGTCCATACAACGTGCAGCCTCCTGTTTTACCTGATCCTGTTCAAAGGAGACAACAAATTCATTATAATGTTCTAAACGCTCTTTTGCATCTTGTTTTACAGGAGCAGTTCTTTCATACTCTAAAAATCCGGTTACTTTTCCCATAATTATGATGTCTTAACTTTATTACTTCTTTTTAATAAAACCGCTTTGTATTCTTTAGGGAATACCTTAATAAAATGAGCCGATTGTGTTGCCCAGTCACTTAATATAAACTCTGCCAGTTTACTACCAGTCAGCTGGATATGTTTTTTAAGCAAGCTGTTAATCCGCATTTCATCTTCCTCATTCAAAGGATCCAGATCTACCATTTCCTTGTTACACTTATTAGGAAAATCACCATTAACATCATATATCCAGGCTACTCCACCACTCATACCAGCAGCAAAATTACTACCTGTATTTCCCAGCACAAGCACTTCACCACCTGTCATGTATTCACAACCATGATCCCCCAGACCTTCAATTACAGCAGTAGCTCCGGAATTTCTGACTGCAAAACGCTCGCCTGCCAGGCCTCTGGCAAATAATTCGCCCGAAGTAGCCCCATATAAAGCTACATTACCAATAATGATGTTCTGTTCCGGTACATAAGTTACCTCACGGAAAGGATACACTGATAAACGCGCTCCGGAAAGCCCTTTTCCAACATAATCATTTCCTTCACCTTCCAGTTCCAGTGAAATACCTCTGGTTGCAAATGCACCAAAGCTCTGTCCTGCTGAACCATTGAATTTGAAGTTGATCGTATCAGGAGGCAAACCTGTTCCTTTATAGATTTTAGATACTTCGTTAGATAACATTGTACCAATTGCACGGTCAGTATTTTTAACCTTAAACTCTTTGAAAACCGGTTCTTTGTTCAATAAAGCAGGCTGAGAAGCCTCAATCAGCTGATGATCCAGTACGTTACTGATACCATGATCCTGTTTCTCCGTATTATACAAGCTAAGACCATTATCAGGTGCTTTGTACAAAATGGCAGAAAGATCAAGGTTTTTCAGTTTCCAGTCTGCATCATCTATTGTACGCAGGCTCAATGCATCTGCCTGTCCAACCATTTCTTCAACAGTTCTGAAACCTAACTCGGCCATGGTTTCACGCAGTTCTTCTGCCAGAAAGCGGAAAAGATTCACTACATGATCTGCATCACCGGTAAACAGTTTTCTTAATTCCGGATCTTGCGTGGCCACACCAACCGGACAAGTATTCAGATGGCACTTTCTCATCATAATACAACCCGAAGTAACTAATGCAGCCGTAGCCACACCCCATTCTTCAGCACCCAGTAAAGTTGCGATAGCAATATCTCTTCCTGTTTTCAGCTGGCCATCAGTTTGTACAACGACCCTGCTGCGTAAACGATTTTTAACCAGTGTCTGATGTGCTTCTGCCAGACCTAATTCCCATGGCAAACCTGCATGCTGAATAGAGGTTAGCGGCGAAGCACCGGTTCCACCATCAAAACCAGATACCAGGATCACGTCAGCATGTGCTTTGGCCACACCAGCAGCGATGGTACCAACACCAGCTTTGGAAACCAGTTTTACATTAATCCTTGCCGCCCTGTTTGCATTCTTCAGATCAAAGATCAGCTGTGCCAGATCTTCAATAGAATAAATATCATGATGCGGAGGCGGAGAAATCAGACCAACACCTGGCGTAGCATGTCTTACTTTTGCAATCCAGTCGTCTACTTTATGCCCCGGCAACTGACCACCTTCTCCAGGTTTAGCACCCTGAGCCATTTTGATCTGTAATTCATCTGCATTAGTCAGATAGTTACTCGTTACCCCAAAGCGCGCAGAAGCAATCTGTTTGATTGACGAGCGCATAGAATCTCCATTAGGCAGCAATTCATAGCGCAGCTCATCTTCACCACCTTCACCGGTATTACTTTTTCCACCAATACGGTTCATCGCGATGGCTAAAGTAGAGTGTGCTTCATGTGAAATAGACCCGAAAGACATCGCTCCGGTAGCAAAACGTTTTAATATAGCTTCAACAGGTTCAACTTCAGTCAATGGAACAGGCTCACGGTTATAATTAAATTCAAACAAACCACGAATCGTATAAGCCTGTTTGGTTTGTTCATTAACCAGTTTACTATATTGTTTGTAAACGCCATAGTCATTTTTGCGTGTCGCGTTCTGTAATAGATGGATCGTTTGCGGGTTAAATAAATGCTGTTCCCCTTTTCTTCTCCATTTATAATTCCCACCAGTAGGCAGCAGCATATCAGGACGTGTTGATTTACCAAACACACGGCTATGCTTAATTAACGCCTCTCTGGCAATTTCGTCCAAACCCAGTCCGCCGATTCTTGAGACAGCACCACTGAAATAACTGTCTACCACACTTTTATGGATACCCAGTATTTCAAATATCTGTGCACCATGATAAGATTGCAGTGTGGAAATACCCATTTTAGAGAATATTTTCAACAAACCACTATTTACTGCATATATATAATTTTGAATCAGCTTTTCTGCTTTAAGACCGCTTTCTGCTTCAAAACCAGAAATAGTTTCCAATGCCAGATAAGGATTTACAGCCGTAGCTCCAAAACCAATTAAACAGGCAAAATGATGAACTTCCCACACATCACCTGCTTCCACTACAATTCCTACAGCTCCACGGTGACCTTTACGGATTAAATGGTGATGCACAGCCGAAACAGCCATTAATGATGGAATAGCAGCATGTTCAGAGTCCAGTGCACGGTCAGACAACACAATAACCTGGAAACCATCTTCAACCGCATCAACCGCATAACGGCACAGACGCTCC
Source organism: Pedobacter lusitanus (assembly GCF_040026395.1). Lineage (NCBI taxonomy): Bacteria > Pseudomonadati > Bacteroidota > Sphingobacteriia > Sphingobacteriales > Sphingobacteriaceae > Pedobacter > Pedobacter lusitanus. Next base: position 416,092 of record NZ_CP157278.1, on the reverse strand, counting down.
AAACCTTTGGCCAGTGAGCCGGGTTTGCCATCTGCCCTGAAATAAGTTTGCAGTGTTTTAGACTGAAATACTCCTGTATCTATACTTCTTACTTTTTCCAGTTCAAGATTGGTTAAGATCGGATGTTTAATGCCCACACAATGACACTGCATCGCATGTTCCTCCAGCAGATTACCATTGTTACCCATAAAACCAGCCAGACTCATAACCACTTTCTCTCTGATCGGATCAATTGGCGGATTGGTTACCTGCGCAAACAACTGTTTGAAATACGAAGAAAGATGCTGAGGTTTCTGAGATAAAACAGCCAGAGGAATATCAGTTCCCATAGAGCCTATAGGCTCTTTAGCTTCAATAGCCATCGGTTTTAAGATCAGATCAATATCTTCTCTGCTATACCCGAATACCTGCTGATATTTAAACATAGACTCCTGAGAAAGTCCGGTAAATACAACTCTTGGATCAGATAATTCTTCCAGACGGATCTGGTACTGATTTAACCAGTCAGCATAAGGACGCTGACTGCAAACGGTAGTTTTGATTTCATCATCGCTGATAATTCTACCCTGCTCCATATCCACCACAAACATTTTTCCTGGTGTCAGTCTTCCTTTTTCAATCACCTGACTCTGATCCAGAGCCAGTGCACCTGATTCAGAAGCCATAATTACATGGTCATCTTTAGTGATCGCATATCTTGATGGTCTTAAACCATTTCTATCCAGCGTTGCACCAATCAGGTTACCATCTGTAAAAGCAATAGCAGCAGGTCCGTCCCATGGCTCCATTAAAGTAGCATGGAACTTATAGAAAGCCTGTTTAAGCTCACTCATGTCTTCATTACCATCCCAGGCCTCGGGAATCAGCATCATCAGTACATGTGGCAGAGAACGGCCGGCATGCAGCAACAATTCAATAATATTATCCAGACAACCAGAATCAGATTGTGTCTCATCAATTACTGGCAGCAGGATATTTAATTCTTCGGCAGTGAAATAGCTCGAGGCAAAAGATTTTACACTTGCCCGGAACCAGTTTAAATTGCCTTGTAAGGTGTTAATTTCGCCATTATGGGCGATATAACGGAAAGGCTGCGCTAATCTCCATGAAGGAAATGTATTGGTGGCAAACCTCGAGTGGATTAACCCGAAAGCAGAGACAACTCTTTTATCACTTAGCTCTGTGAAATAAGTACGAACCTGCATGGAGGTCAGCTGACCCTTGTAAACTATAGTACGAGAAGAAAAAGAAGCGATATAAAAATCAGTCTTAATTCCTTTAACTGTATTCAGAATAGTTTTAGTCAGGTAATTTTTGAATACATATAGTTTACGTTCAAAGTCAGCACCGGCAGCGATCTGGTCAGGTCTCGCTACAAATACTTGCTCCATTTCAGGCTCTACAGATAGCGCCATGTCTCCAATACCTTCTGTATTGGTATTAACTCTTCTAAATCCCAGGATTTCCAGGTTTAGTTTTTCAGCAGCACGATAAATTACTTCGCGGCATTCTTCCCTTGCCCGAACGTCTTTAGGCAGAAATAACATCCCTACGCCATAGTCACCAGGCTGATTCAGGCTGAATCCGATTTTCAGACACTCATCATATAAGAATTCATGTGGAACCTGTATCATAATCCCGGCACCATCACCAGTGTTAATCTCGGCGCCGCAAGCCCCCCGATGGTCAAGATTCTCCAGAATAGTAATGGCATCAGATATTATTTGCTGTGACTTTCGTCCTTTTACGTGGGCAACAAAACCAATACCGCAAGCATCGTGCTCAAAGCTTGAATCGTACAAGCCCTGATTTTCTTCAATTTGTTCCATATCTTAATGTATTCGAGACACTAAGATAATAAATTAGCTGAATAATTGCCATTTTGCTATTTTTTTTGCGAAAAATAAATAGCAGCATAATTAGGTAGACATTAAATTATCAAATCGACAAAAAACAACATTAATTATTGCAAATATAATAATCATGTTATTTAGAATAATTTTTCATTAGCGACTAAAATACCTGCCTAAATAAGAAGATTACCACAAAATCCTTCGGTTTTATTCCGTTTTCCCGCTTAAAAAAGAGCTAAAAATTGGCTTCTCAGCCCAATTTTGAGGGTTATTTAACTAAAAACAGAACTAAAATGAATTTTTATTCAATTACAATCCGCTAAATCTCAATCTATTATCAAATTTTCAATAAAAAACATCAAATATTTCTTGATTTCGTTTTTGCAGACTAAACTCTTTTGCTACATTTGCAGTGGGCAAGTCCTTTACGATCAGCTCCCTTTGAACTCCCCCAGGGCGGGAACGAAGCAAGGGTAGAAGGTTGTAGCGGTGCGATAAAGGTTGCTTGCCCATTTTTATTTTTTCCAGATTGACTATGCTTTCATTGCACAATCTTCCGTCCAGAGCATACGCTGAATCTATCCATAGTTTATCATTCCTTAAATCATATAATCATGAAATTTTTCATTGACACGGCTAATCTTGAGCAAATCAAAGAAGCACAGGATCTTGGTGTATTAGATGGTGTAACGACCAATCCCAGCCTTATGGCTAAAGAAGGTATTTCAGGCGATCAGAAGGTTATCGATCATTACAAAGCAATTTGTGCTATCGTTGACGGAGATGTAAGTGCTGAAGTTATCTCTACAGATTTTGAGAATATTATCAAAGAAGGTGAAGCATTAGCTAAACTTGATCCGAAGATCGTAGTTAAAGTTCCAATGATAAAAGACGGTGTTAAAGCCATCAAATATTTCTCTTCAAAAGGCATCAGAACCAACTGTACACTGATCTTCTCTTCCGGACAGGCTTTATTAGCTGCTAAAGCAGGTGCTACTTATGTATCTCCTTTCCTTGGCCGCTTAGATGATATAGGCACTGACGGTTTGCAGTTAATCGAAGACATTCGTTTAATATTTGACAATTACGGTTATGCAACAGAAATTCTGGCAGCATCTATCCGCGGACCATTACACATCATCAACTGCGCTAAATTAGGTGCTGATGTGATGACTGGCCCATTATCTGCTATTTTAGGTTTATTAAAACACCCATTAACAGATAACGGACTGGCTACATTCCTTGCTGATCATAAAAAAGCTGCTGAAGCTCAGGCTTAAGTTTCGCTTATCATAAATATAAAGAAGGGCGTTTCTGTAGAAACGCCCTTCTTTATTTAAAGATCTTGCAATTAAGTCCTGTTTTGGTATGTTTTCTATACTCAAACGGGCTCATCCCATGATACTTTTTAAATTGTCTGCTCAAATGACTTTCATCTGCAAAGCCTAATTCATCAGCAATCTGACTGATTGTGAATCCGCTAAAAGTAAGACGTTGCTGTATCAGACGTATTTTATAATTTGTAATATAATTGCGCAGACTTTCGCCCGTAAACTTCCTGAAATACTCACTGACATAATTTGCAGAAAGATTAAAATGAGCGGCAAGAAATCCGACCCTTAGTTTTTCAGGCGCACTGATATGCTGTGCAATATGAAGCAGAATCCTGTTAATCAGCGGTTCTGATTCTGTTGCTGTAATAGCAGTACTGTCCGATACATTACGCGCTATAATATTCAGGATAAGTGTCACCAGGTGCTGCAGATTTTCTTCATGATAAGGTTGTTTATGCGTATACTCTTCTACCATATTGTTTATCAGCGAGCTAATCAAATGACAATCTCCCGGTCGTTTAATCAATACTTCCTGAAAACGGTTATGATGAGAAAAAATATGTTCCAGTTGCCTGAGCCAGCGTGAGATCCTTTCCCGGTCCTGGGCATGTTTAAACTGCCCGAGAAAGACCTCTGAGAAACGGATAGAACAGAAACGCGTAGTCGTTCTGATATCAAATCCCCTGCAATCCAATGGTGTAAAAAGAAATATACTCCCTTTTTTATAACTAAAATCATTACTATTTGTAGTACGCACCCCACTTCCTTCTAAAATCTGCACAATCTCAAAGAAATGATAAACCAGCGGACGCTCATTCCAGCATTCCATATCTGAAACATATAACTCAAAGGGCTGATATAACTGTTTTTGATTCATGACCTTTAAAATTACAAAAGAAACCCCGCTTTATCCCTGTTATGCCCCTGTTATGCTAAGTAATTTTGACAGCAGGAAAACAATTTTATGATGACTTTAAATGAAAAATTACTGGCACCGCTGGTTACACCATCCATTACCTTTCGCAACCGCGTTGTCATGGCTCCAATGAGCAGAAGACGATCAGTAAATGGGGTTCCAGGTCCATCTGCACCCCTTTATTACAGTCAGAGAGCCGGCGCGGGTTTAATCATTGCCGAAAACAGCGCTGTAGCATCCAATGGTATCGGTTATCTGAATGCACCGGGTATTTACAACAGCAAGCAAAAAGAGGCCTGGAAAAAAGTAGCTGACGAAGTTCACAAAAAGGGCGGAAAGATTTTTATTCAGCTGGTACATTCCGGCCGTATCGGGCACCCGCTCAATCACGAAGGAGAAGCAATGCTCGTTGCCCCCTCAGCTATCAGGGCAAATGAAACTATCAGAACCCTTTCAGATCCGCATGCACCAATACCAGAACCACTGGCTCTAAGTACAACAGAAGTACAAGCTCTGGTAGAATCTCATGTACAGGCAGCGGTCAGCGCTATAGCTATTGGTTTTGATGGTGTAGAAATACACGGAGCTCATGGTTTTTTGCCTGAGCAGTTTCTTCACCCACATACTAATCACAGAACAGACCGGTATGGAGGTAGTATTGCAGGGCGCAGCCGTTTCCTGCTGGAAATCATGGAAGGCGTGGTTGCAGCCATTGGTAAGGAGCGTACAGGCATCAGGCTCTCCCCTTTTGCTACACTCAATGATCTGCCTGCTTATGCGGAAGAAACTGCTACACACCAGTACATAACCGATGCATTACAGCAACTGGACATACTTTATATCCATCTTTCCGATCAGTCAGCAGGCGGAAATCCACCTATACCAATAGCATATATTCAGGACATCCGTAAACGCTTCCGTAATCTGCTGATATTAGCCGGTGGATTTACAGCAGAATCTGCAGAAACCATGTTACAGACCGGCCTGGCCGATCTTATCGCCTTTGGCAGACCTTTTATTGCCAACCCTGATTTAGTAGAAAGATTCCGGCATAACACAGCTTTAACTGAAGGAAATGAGCACACTTATTATACAGGTGGTGATTGCGGTTATATTGATTATCCGGCTATTTATTAAGATTTTGCATAAAAATCAGTGTGCAGCAAGATCTGTACACTGATTTTACAGCTTATTTATGCAGATGTTCCTTCCAGAACAGCTTTGATCTTATGATAGTCTATTTGCTCATCAGGAGTGATTAAGATACCCTTAACTCCTGCACCATTAGCAGCCTCTACATCTCTGGGTTTATCCCCTATCATTACCGACAATGACGGGTCGATATTATATTCAGCAATAGCTTCCAGCAACATGCCTGATTTAGGCTTACGGCATTCACATTCACCATTTACACTTGGGTGATGCGGGCAGTAATAGGCATGGATAATTTCTGCACCTTGTTCTTCAAATTTATTGAACAGGATCTCATGCATATCGGCCAGTGTATCTTCAGTATAACGCTGTAAACCAATTCCTCCCTGATTGGTGATCACCACCAGCAGATATCCTTCGTCAAATAGTTTTTTTAACGGGGGAATCTGATATTCCAGCACTTCGAAATCTTCTACTCTGCAGATGTAATCATTGATCTCATGATTAAGGACCCCATCACGGTCTAAAAAAATTGCTTTATTCATTATTTTTGATTTGCTGTCAAAGATCAAAATATAAACGAAAAACCAATGAACATTTTAGCCTATTTTCAAATTATAATGTATTTACTACAGGAATTTCACCATATTTTTTGAGGTAACGAAAACCGGTTCCTGCAGAATCACAAAGATCATCCACTTTAGTTTCCGGATTTTCAGTGATCAGTTTTTCACAAAATGCAATGTACTTGTTAATCACTGTACGTGACTCTCTGTCTTTTACCGTATTGTTGGCTATTAATCCGCTACTAAATACCAGATCGTATTTTTCTCTGTTAAATATATCCATAATCAAATTTAATCAACTAAATTTAGGAAAACAAATTAAATTTGCCTTACTTTTGTTCATCTTATAGTTAACAAATATAAACAACCACCTATTTAAACCATTGCATACCACAGAAATAAACAATATATCCCGACATGATGTCTTGTAAGAAGAACAAATCATTGAATTAAACTGCAATTTATTTTGGCAGGTGATTAAACCTTCTTATTTCGTTACAGTCATAGATGTAGAATTGAGTGCCAGACACTCTTCACCATTAAATCACAATGCAACAACACACCCAATAGTAAAGGCCCGGCAGAATATCGCCGGGCTTTTCGTTTTCCTGTCTGTTCAGGACTGATTTTCACCGGTTCAGTCAGATACCAGAGCCCAGGGCCGGATAATTACAGACCTTTGCCGGGAAATAAATCCCAATGGAAACCCAGAAAACAATAAAACTGGCCATACCACTTATTATCGGTGAACTTTCACAAATAGTATTACACATTATAGATATGGCCATGGTTGGGGAGCTTAGTTATAAGCATCTCGCAGCCGCATCTTTAGTGATGAACGTAATTAATATTCCTTTTATCATAGGGATAGGAATAGCTATGGCTATTGCACAGACTGTATCTAATGCGAATGGAAGTCATGATGGTCAGAAAATATCCCATTATCTGTTCAATGGTTTTATACTATGTCTTTTAACAAGTATCGTGATCTGTACAGGATTAGAATTAAGCAGTGGTATCCTGCTGCATTTAGGTCAGGATAAAGAAGTCGTCGCTTTAGCCGTTCCATTTATGCGTGTCATGTGTTATTCCACTATTCCAATGCTGCTTTTTATAGGTCTTCAGCAATTTACTGATGGACTGGAAAAAACACGTACTGCCATGATTATCTCTTTGATGGCCCTGCCGGTAAATATCTTTTTCAACTGGCTGCTCATTTTAGGAAATCTGGGTTTCCCCAGACTGGAATTAATGGGTGCAGCATGGGGTACCTTTATAACCCGCATCATTGTTTTTACCGCGATGGCTTTAGTCATCTGTTTTACTCCTTTTTACAGACGCTATATTGCAGTCAGAAAAAGACAATGGGTAATTAAATGGGCAACCATTAAAGAACTCCTGACTTTGGGTATCCCCTGCGGATTACAGATAGGAATGGAATTCGGGGCATTTGCCGTTTCTGCTATTGTAATAGGAACAATGGGTGCAATGCAACTGGCTGCTCATCAGATAGCCATAAGCTGTGTTTCCTTTACGTTTATATTTTTTACCGGTCTGGCAGAAGCAGGATCAATCCGGATCAGTAATGCTTATGGCGGCCTGAACTGGAAAAAGGGTTATGCTATTGGTAAAGGAACTTTACTGACAGCTCTGACATTTGGTGCCTTCTGTGCTGCTGTGCTATTCCTGATCAGACCGTTCATCCCATTATTGTTCACTGAAAACAACCAGGTACTGGTTCTGGCAGGCACCTTGATTTTATATGCCGCATTATTTCAGATCCCGGATGCCATACAAACGATTACAGCAGGTTTATTAAGAGGAATTAAAGATGTGATTATCCCTACCGGTCTGATTGCTGTAGCCTATTGGATAATCGGCCTTCCGGTTGGCTATTACCTCGCTATACCCATGAATATGGGCCCTACAGGGATCTGGGTTGGTTTTCTGATCGGTTTAAGTATATCATCCATCCTTTTATTATCCAGATTAAAGAAAAAGCTGATCACTGAAGAAAGCCCGTAATGCTAAGCTTTAAACCTTGAATGTCAGACATTAATCAGTAGATGAAAGATTATTTTGAGTCAACAAACCCTAACTGAATCATGGATATATTAGAGGTATGAAACAGCTAAGTATTAAACATATCACAAATTTACATAGCGATTCCTTAAGGGGCCTGGACTTTTATGCTCAGGAGCTTGTAATTTTACAGGAGCGTCTTGAAGAGATCCTTGCAGACAATACCAATAAAGAGGTAGCCGGGCAGGTTGAACATTTTCAGAATGAATTTATTATTCACAAAAATGCAATTGATGAACTGAAGAGCAGTATTCATGAGAATAACAGTAATATCAAAGATCAGATTAGTGAATTTGATGGTTCAATAGAGAAAATTACGATATCTGACAATCACAACTTACATGAAGACTATCTTACTGAAGAAAGACTTTTCAATGAGCTGAGACATGAATTTTATCGCTTTGCATCAAAATGGATGTAAATTTTCAGGTGTAAATCATAGACTTAAGCCTATGATTTACACCTTTTTCTTTTACCGGAACCAGGTATAGGTAAAAGTCATAACCTTGGATTTCGCTTACGGATTATCGTTTTATCTATTAATTTTGTCCCAAACGATATGATGCGCGAAAATACATTAAACCAGCAGCCCGGGATATATAAATCAAAATTTTTATTTTTCAGCCTTTTGCTGATTTTCACAGGTGCGTGCGATTTTTCAACGCCGGCAACAGCAGATACTGAAACCATAGCACGATGCGAAAAATCTATTGACAGTTTGGAAAATGCAATATCCGGCTGGAAGATTGAAAACCGTCAGGCCTTAACCGGAATATTAAACTCCTATGATCAGTTAGCTCATAAAATCGATACACTGGACAGAAAATCAGCAATTTTTAAGGGTAAGGAATTAAAGAACTTCAGAAGAGCCAGACAAAGGTTTCTAAGGATTCGTCTTCCATACCATATTTAAATAAACATCATCAATTCAATTTTGTCGGTTTTGATCAATTTTCCAGGTCAGGTTTGTCTTAGCTTTACCTATATCAAAATAAAACCCTGAATTATGTCGCTTAACAATTTAACCCAAATTACAGCCATCCTGCTTACAGGATTGATAGCAGGATTACTTTATGGTTATGACTGCTCAGTAATCAGAGGCCTCGGAGCCCTGCAAAACAAAAATTTCCTCACTGCTTTTCAGTCCATCAATAAAGAAATACTTAACCCTTATTTCTTTATCAGTTTCATGGGAACCTTGTTGTTACTTCCACTGGCCACCTGGCTAAACTATCATTCAGGAGGTTTATCAAATACTTTTTATTTCCTGCTTGCAGCGACTCTGATTTATGCAATAGCGGTTTTCGGAGTGACTATCTTTGGCAATGTTCCGCTAAACAATACTTTAAGTCAGTTTGATATCGAAAAAGCATCACCAGCCGAACTTATGTCTATGAGACACCATTTTGAAGCCAGCTGGAATGCACTGCATCATATCCGAACCTATGCTGCTATACTGGCTTTTCTTGCGGCTATCCTTTCCTTATTGAAAAATTCTTAAATTGCCCCTTACAATGCCAGGCAGAAAAATATACTTTATCAGTGGTTTGGGTGCTGACAGACGAGCTTTCAAAAGATTCATATTTCCTGCGGAATTTGAATTGGTGCATCTGGACTGGATACCTGCACTCCCTGATGAATCACTGGAAAATTATGCTGCCAGACTAGCTTCAGCTATTGATACCTCTGCCCCGTTTTATTTAATAGGCTTGTCTTTTGGCGGTATGCTGGCTACCGAAATTGCAAAGAAATTAACCCCTGTTCATACCTTTCTTATTTCCAGCACTACAACATTTAAAGGATTACCCTGGTATTACCGGATGGCAGGCAGCCTGAGATTACAAAAATTACTGCCGGTTAAGTACATAAAAAAGTTCAATACTGTGGGCCTGAAATTACTCGGCGCTAAAGGACCCAAAGAAACCAGCTTACTCCGGCAACTGGTTACCGATAGTGATCCATATTTTATCAAATGGGCATTAACCTGTATCCTGGAATGGAGAAATACGGAAAGGCCGGTAAACCTGACTCATATTCATGGCACAACTGACTATATCCTGCCGCTTCAATATACCACAAAGCCAGACCTCATCATTAATGGAGGCGGACACTTTATGGTATACGTAAATGCGCAGGAAATTTTGAGGCTGATGCTCAATACCGGCCATTTTTATTAGATTTAAATCCTGAAACTATAACACAGAGATCCTTATCTTCATCGCAAATCCGGTTAAAGACCATAATTAAGATTCATACAAATGAACGGCCAATTCAAACATGATAACTTTTCTTCAGCACAATTACAGCGTTTTACAGACGATTTAATCCAGGCTGGGCTTCCGTTAAATGCCGAATGGAAAAAAGGGACAAAAACACTGGAAGAAAGTACAGCAGATGCAGATACCCTAACCCTGGAAATTAATGGTAAGTGGTTTTTCAGACAGGTTAAAAACAAAGGATATGTGCGTTTGAAATACCTGGATGAACAGGAGAAAAATAATTTGCTGAACCTGATTCATCAGCATGGTTTTTATTCTGAACCCGACTGGGCACTGGGTATCGGCCTGGTAATCCTGTATGTTTTCATTGAGCTGGCTTTTGCCCTCACACATGATCAGTCATGGGTTAAAATCATCTTACTGCCCTGCTGCATCTTTGTAATTCTTTTTCTCTGGATTGCCTATCTCCATTCAGTTGAAAAGGCAGGTGAATCCCTATATAAAGTAAGTATTGTATTTGGAGTTATCGGTTATTTCTTTACCGCCATCGCCTCCTTACTGGCACTTCCATTATTTATAAATATTGGCATCAACTATCTGAAAACACAGGTTCTGATGAATCAGCAGGAAGAGAACGCATAAGCTCAGTTTCCAATTTCTCTGATTAGCCAAAAATTTATTTTCTCCAAAAAGAATACAGAATTGTAGTCTATCTTCGTTTGATGAAGCTGCTGATCATAGAAGATGAAACCGAACTGGCCGAAAGTATATTAACCTATCTTTCAGGAGAAAACTATGTCTGTGAAATTGCCCGGAACTTTGACCAGGCCATCAACAAAATCAATCTGTATCATTATGATTGTATTCTGCTGGACCTGATGTTGCCAGGGGGCGATGGCATGCAGATCCTGGAAGAATTAAAAAGCCAGCAAAAACAGGACGGAGTGATCATCATCTCGGCCAGAAACTCACTGGACGATAAGATTAAAGGTCTGCAGATTGGTGCAGACGACTATCTGGCCAAACCGTTTCACCTGCCCGAATTATCAGCCAGGGTATTTTCAGTTATTCGCAGAAAACAATTTACCAATGCTAATATTATTGAGCAGAATAAACTAAAGATCAATATTTTAGCCAAAACAGTTCAGGTCAATGACACCTTGATTAACCTGACCAAAAAAGAATATGCCCTGCTCCTTTACTTCATCGGAAATCAGAACCGCGTTATTTCTAAAAATGCGCTGGCAGAACATCTTTCCGGAGATATCGCCGATATGCTTGACAGTCATGACTTTGTCTATTCCCATATCAAAAACCTCAAAAAGAAACTCAATGATGCAGGTGCAGGTCATTACTTAAAATCAGTTTATGGAACAGGATATAAATGGGAAATATGAACAGATTACTTAATCAGAGTCTGAAACCTCTGGCCATCTATGCACTGATTGTCTTATTGCTGAGTATCCCTGCCTATTACTTTATTGTAGACCGGATCTGGGTAAACGAGCTTGATAAACACCAATATGTACTGCGGGATAAAATTGAGTCGAGATTAGCCAGGCTCAATCTGCCTGACAGTACAGTAGAGCAAACCATCAATATCTGGAATAAGATAGAGCCGGGTTTTATCCTGACATCCCACCCTACTGATTCGCTGATCAAAGACAGTGTTTATACGACCATACGTTTTGATGATTTCCTGCAGGATCGCGAACAGTTTCGCAGTTTATCCACCAGTGTAAGAATCAACAATAAACACTACCGGCTGCTTATAGAGACCAATATGGAAGAAGCTGATGAAACCGTGATGGCTATTTCATTTGCTGCTATCTTCTTTTTCCTGCTGCTGCTTGGCGGGTTCATCTTTCTGATCAAAAAAATATCTTCAAGAATCTGGCATCCTTTTTATCTCACACTGGACGTATTAAAATCATTCCGGTTAAATGCTGATCAGGAAATATCTTTTAAGCCCAGCAATATTCAGGAATTCAATGAACTAAATGATAGTCTGAGCAAATTGCTGATCAGGAATGTGAATGTCTATAAACAGCAGAAAGAATTTACTGAAAATGTATCCCACGAATTACAAACGCCACTGGCTATTGTACAGTCAAAACTGGATCTGTTATTTCAGCATCCGGCGCTGACTGAAGAACAGTTCGGAATTGTAGAAAGTGCTAATACTGCCCTGACCAGAGTTAACCGTATTAACAAAAATCTCTTATTGCTGGCCAGAATTGAGAATCATCAGTTTGCAGATTATGAGCAAATAAACCTTGCTGTGCTACTGAAAGATATGCTTGGAATATTAACCGAGCACCTCGGTTCCAGACAATTAACGCTGCATGAAAATATAACGGGTACGCTCATGATTGAAGCCAATCCGGTACTGGTTGAGGTTTTGATCAATAATCTATTGATTAATGCCATCAGACATAATAGCACCGGAGGAGAAATTACTGCAGCACTTAATCAGAAACAACTGACCATAATCAATAGCGGCTCCCATGCGCTTGAGCAGGAGAAACTATTCAGACGCTTTAGTACAACTTCTGTGTTAACGCCAGGCAGTGGCCTCGGACTCGCTATTATTAAACAGATCTGCGAACTATATCAGTGGCAGATAACTTATAATTTCAGTAACAATCAGCATATTTTTACCGTCACGTTCTAAAATCCAATATTTATCCTAATTCATATTGAAACTTTGTTCATAATAATCAACAAAGTTAAAATGATGAAGCACACCAGATACCTATTTGCCCTATTCCTGTTTTTACCCTTTTGGGGATCGGCACAACAAGACAGCAAAGTAACCCTCTCTGGGGTAATCAGGGATTCAAAAACCAAAACCACTATCCCTTTTGGAAATATACTCCTGAAAACAAGCAAAGACAGCGTCTTTGTAGCAGGAACAGTCAGTGATGCAGAAGGCCGGTTCAAACTCGCCGAAGTAAATGCAGGAACCTATCTGCTTAGTGTTTCCTATATAGGTTTTAAGACCAGCTACCTGCCTGTGCTGGCCGGCAGCCTGAGCCCTTTTCTGGATCTTGGCCACATAGAACTCGAGGAAGCTCCCAACACGCTGAATGAAATTAAAATTTCAGGTCAGCAGACTGCCGGGATCAGCAATCAAATGGACAAGAAGACCTTTACTGTAGCAGATAATATCAGTCAGGGTGGCGGATCTGTCCTGCAGGTCATGAAGAACCTGCCCGGGGTATCAACCACACAGGATGGTAAACTGGAACTCAGAGGCAGTGATAAAGTATCCGTCCTGATTGATGGAAAACAAACGGCCATCACCGGATTTGGAGCTCAGACCGGCTTAGATAATATTCCTGCATCGGCTATCGAAAGAATTGAAATCATTAATAATCCATCTGCAAAATTTGATGCCAATGGTCATGCCGGGATTATCAATATTATCTATAAAAAAAACAAACAGGAAGGTTTTAACGGAAAAATTGGTCTCAGTACCGGATTGGGTGCATTGTGGCAAAAGAAAGAAAACCTGCCCGGTATTCGTCCTCAGTACCAAAATACACCAAAGATCAATCCTTCGTTATCGCTGAACTACCGCAAAAATAAAGTCAATGCCTTCTTTCAGGGTGACTGGTTATATACGCAGACACTTAACAGAAACGAATTTGCCGAAAGAATTTATGATACTGGAGAAACGATCAGGCAGCAGGTAAAACGTAACCGCATAACCACTTTTGCCACAGCCAAAACCGGCCTGGACTGGAACATCGACGATCAGAATACCTTAACTGTTACCGGGCTTTTTAATAGGGAAAAGATCACTGATCGTGGAGATATTCCCTATTTTAATCAGGATTTATCTGTACGCAGCCGGTTATGGCGGTTTTTAGAAGATGAAGTAAAATATACAGCTGCAGCATCTGCCATTTATCAGCATAATTTTAAACAACCCGGACATGTGCTGAATGCGAGTTTTAATTATACCTTTCACCGGGAAGATGAAAAATACTTTTTCACCAATATAATGCCCGCCTATACCGGTGAAGATTCCTTTAAATTACTCTCAGACGAACAGGTGGCAGATTTAAATATCGACTATGTACGTCCATTGAAACATGGCAGAATTGAGGGCGGATTAAAATTCCGCAGAAGAACAATTCCTGTCAATATGCAGTTCTTTCCGGGGTTAAACTCTCCTATAGATGTCAACGCAGGCGGCTGGGCAGATTATAGTGAAACGATTCCGGCCTTATACGGGAATTACGTCTATGAAAGCAATAAATTTGAACTCGAAGCCGGATTAAGAGTTGAATATGTGAAAGTGGATTATAAAGTAAACCCGGATCATAATACCTATAAAAGTGAAGGTTATGATTATGCAAGACCCTTTCCTAATTTAAGACTGGCCTATAAACTGGATGATAAAAACAAAATCTCTTTATTTTATAACAGACGGGTTGACCGTCCAAATGAGGTAGACATCAGGATATTTCCAAAATATGATGAACCTGAAGTCATCAAAGTCGGGAACCCTGCTTTACGCCCGCAGTTCACCAGCAGTTTAGAACTGGGATACAAAAACAACTGGAATAAAGGTTACCTGTATTCAGCATTCTATCACCGGATTACTGATGGAACTATAACCAGAATAGCCACACAGGCACCTGGCAGCACATTGATTTATAATGTATTTCAGAATGCCGGAAGAAGTTATAATTCAGGAATTGAATTAATTGTGAAACAGGATCTTGCCAAATGGGTATCGGTTAATGCCAATGCCAATATCTATCAGAATACCATTAATGCTTTCCAGGTGGAGAACAAGTATCCCGTCCCGGTGATTTATACTGCTGAGCAGCAAAAGCTGATTTCAGGAAATCTGAAAATCAATGGCTTATTTCATCTTCCCCGCAAGATCGAGGCACAGCTGACAGGTCTTTATCTGGCTCCTGATCTTATCCCGCAAGGCAGGATCTCAGCCAGATATTCCGTAGACCTGGGAATTAAAAAAACGATACAGAAAGGCTCAGGAGAGCTGTTTTTCAACGCAACAGATTTGTTTAATACCCTGAATATACAAAGGGATATAACCGGAAATGGCTTCCGGATGCGGAGCACAGATTATTATGAAACTCAGGTTTTCAGAGTTGGATACAGTTATAAATTTTAATTACCTTTACGCTATATCATCCATGATGAATTCACTGATCAGCATATTATCCTATTCTTTCTACAGCTATTATTACTACATAATGGTTCGGGATCGATATGCGCTTGTTTCTTAAAATAAAAACACCTCAAATATTGAAAAAGCCCGAATGTATTACATTCGGGCTTTTTTGTTTTAACCCCAGTCATCAAATGAAAACGATTAAAGAAAATGTTGAAATTATCCTGCCCGAAAATGGTCTGGAACAAAAATTTAAACTTGCCGGACAGGAGAACCGCAAACTGATCATTAAGCTCGGTTTTGACCCTACAGCTCCTGATCTGCATCTTGGACATGCCGTAGTACTGAAAAAACTAAAGACTTTTCAGGACCTGGGCCACCGTATTGTCATTGTCATTGGAAACTTTACAGCAAGAATCGGAGATCCTACAGGAAAGAACAAATCAAGACCTCCGCTAAGCAGGGAGGCTATCATGTTGAATGCGCAGACCTATGTGAACCAGCTTTCCAAAATCCTGGATATCAACAGATGTGAAATAACCTACAACGCTGAATGGCTTGAAAAACTAAATTTATCTGATACGATTCTGCTGCTGTCAAAAATCACCGTTGCTCAGATTATGCACAGAACAGACTTTAGCAAACGCTTTCAGCAGAATTTACCAATAGCGATGCATGAACTGATCTACCCTGTTCTGCAGGGGCTTGATTCTGTAAAAATTCAGGCAGATATTGAAATGGGCGGAACCGATCAGTTATTTAATTGTACGATGGGCAGACAACTACAGGAAGCTGAAGGATTCCCTCCTCAGGTGGTGATGTGTATGCCTTTGCTCAAAGGTCTTGATGGAAAAGAAAAGATGAGTAAATCATTAAATAACATTATCGGGCTGACTGATGAGCCTAATGAGATATTTGGTAAAATGATGTCTGTTCCTGATGAGGTTATACCGGAATACCTGGAGCTGGTGACAGATTTTGATCAGACCACCAGACAGCACTGGATGGAGAAACTGAATAACGGAGAAAATCCTATGATCCTGAAAAAGATCATTGCCGGCAATGTCATCAGACAATACCATACAGAACAGGATGCCATAAATGCAGCACAATACTTTGCGCAACAATTCCAGAGCAGATCATTTCAGGAGAAAAATTTCACGGTGGTCAGTATAGCTGAGCTGATCAGAGACCATGATCAGCTCAATTTACTGGATTTATGTGCCTTTCTCCGTAAGGATGAAAGCCGTTCTGCTTTGAAAAGATTAATTGATAGTGGTGGTGTAGCTGTTAACGATCATAAAATGACCGATTCTTATGGTTTGCTGAAAATATCCGGCCCTGTCAGAATCCGTATGGGAAAAAGAGGATACTTCGAGGTTACCCCCTTCTGAGTAATTCGAAGAGATGTTTAAGTTAAGTCAGTGATCTATGTTGGTATAGGGTTGGTATACCCCAGGGGTATACCAACCCTATACCAACATAGATCACTGACACTACTCTGATTTATCTTCTTATGGCCTGTCTGTTATAGAAATGACATAAACAAATAGTCTGCAACAATACTGGCATCTGGTTGATTAGAAATTATATATATTTAGCGCAGATTATGAAAAGAAAAATCAACCTGCTGCCCTTTGTACTTTTTGCTGCTTTTATTTTTTTATTGAACTGGTATGTACTTTCAGGGTTGCAAAGTCTGAGTTCTTCCGGCTTTGTTACTCCGGTATTCTGCTTATTTATTATAGCTGCCATTGGTTCTCTGTTTTTAGCCATCAGAAGAATGGATGCACACGGTATGGACTGGTTTTTCAAAATTTCAAGTCATTTACTCCTTACACTGTTTGCCGCTGAGGTCGTATTATCAGTTTTCCTGTTTATAGGTGATGTACCCAGAATATTTACCGGACACCCAAGAAACATCTATTGGGTAGAAGTGTCATTTCTGATGTTCCTGCTTACCGTATTCCTGTTTGTTTATGGAATGATCTTCGGAAAATACAATTACAGAGTTATTCATCACGTTTTATATTTTGATGATCTGCCAGAAAAATTTGAAGGTTTTAAACTGGCTCAGATTTCTGACGTCCATGCCGGTAGTTTTAATAATCCGACTGCAGTGCAAAGAGGTATCAGCCTGATCAATCAGCAAAAGGCAGATTTATTTGTGTTCACAGGTGATCTGGTAAATAATAAGGCTGAAGAGATAAAACCCTGGATCAGTTATTTTTCAAAAATCAAAGCTCCTTACGGACAGTTCTCTGTTTTAGGTAACCATGATTATGGCGATTATATTAAATGGAAAAATGATGCGGAGAAAACAGCCAATCTTGAACAGCTGAAAACTTACCACCAGGAACTGGGTTTCCATTTATTACTCGATACCCATGTGGAAATTAAAAAGGATGATCAGAAGATCATTTTGGCCGGTGTTGAAAACTGGGGACTGGGTTTTGGGGAAAGAGGTGACCTGAAGAAATCTTTAAATGGTACTGCTGACAATGACTTTAAGATTCTCTTATCACATGATCCAAGTCACTGGGAAGAACAGGTAAAAGTTTTCCGTAACAAAGTACATCTTACGCTTGCCGGCCATACCCATGGTATGCAGTTTGGTCTGGAAGCACTTGGTATCAAATGGAGCCCGGTCAAATACCGTTATGCACACTGGGCAGGTATAAAATCTGAAAACGGAAGAGTCCTAAATATTAACAGAGGTTTTGGTTTCATCGGTTTTTCAGGCAGAATTGGTATCTGGCCTGAAATCACAGTCATAGAACTCAGAAAAAACAAAGCGCATTCCTAAGCAGATAAAAATCTTTCTGTTCAACTATTTTAGTGATATATGACCCTGCCAGTCCGGCGCACAAACACCTAGCTTTAAACTAGTTACCAATGAAAATTAGTTTCGAAGGGAAAACCGAAACCCCTGAAAGCTTAGCATGATGTGCTATACTAGCACCATATGGAGGAAATTTCCCCGCAAGTATCCCTGCAGATTTGCAAGCAAAAATCACTAACGCACTAACTTCCTGTGTTGCACAACCCCAACCTTCACCACCGCTTCAGCTTGAAGTCCTGATGAAAAGTATCTAACAGTTAAGGGGAAAACCCGGGCTCCATAACATCGGCCTGAGCTGCTGATGAAAGATTAAATCAAAAAAAATGCCCCCTGTCAGTCAAACACTTTAAGGGGGCATTTCAGTTTACACAGCCGCTTTTGCGGGTTTGAATGTTATTTAATTTCGGTAGCGTAAATATAGATTTTGCTGTTTCTAACCGGCTGTCCTTTGATAGCCAGGTATTCACCTTTATTATCTCTTAAGGTTTTGATTACAAAAGGATCTTCTCCTTTAGCTGCCAGATCAAAAGCAATTTTCAATCTGTCAATATGAGTATCTGCATTAACTTTCCACTTTTTATCCTGATAAAGGAAATAAGCGAAAATTACACGGGTATCTCCTTTAATCTTACCATCCAGTCTTACAAAAATAGGATTGGCAGCTTTCAAAGGCTCAACCGCTTTTGAATAGAACTCACTAAAATCTTTAAATATCTGTTTTGCGTTATCGTTAGTCATCTTATTATTCTTTCTTATAATGTTATTAATGTGTGTGTTTTTTTATAAACCTGCGGGGTTTAAGCTTGTTCTTTTACGTTTCCGGTACGTTTTAAAACGCCCCATCCTTCCAGTTCACCTTTTAATGCTTTTCGTACTGATCTGAATAAAACCAGGTACATTAGCTGTCTCCAGTAAAAACGCTGCGGGATAATATAAATCAGTTTTTTATACGGCTCTTTTTCCATTCTGAATGCTATACCGGCAAAGAACAGATCCACCAGGATAAACAGGCAGTAGAAAAAGAATACCTGCCCGAATCCATTATCCAGGCTTAAAAGACTTCCCATGCCTTCCAGCGTAAGCGAATTCACGGAAGATAAAGAAAACAGTCCCGTAATGATGGAAAGAACCATAAAGAAATCGGCAAGGGGCGAAAATAAAGGCAGTATAATCTGATAAATCAGAATATTCGGCATCCCTACCATTCCAAAATAACCATACTTTTTATTTAAGAGCGTCTTTCTGTTTTTCCAGAAACTCTGCATCACACCGAAACTCCATCTCAAACGTTGTTTCAGCAGCATGTTTACCGTTTCCGGAGCCTCTGTATAAGCGATTGCTGTGTCACAGTTTCTTACAGTATAACCAGCTCTCAGGATACGCATGGTCAGATCACAATCTTCAGCCAGTGTATCAGTAGTAAAACCACCTACTTCCTGAATCACCTGTTTTCTGAACGCACCGATTGCTCCAGGTACAACGGTAATGGTATTGAGTATATCAAATGCTCTTCTGTCCATATTCTGAGCAGTGATATATTCAATAGACTGCCAGTTGGTAATCAGGTTAATCTTATTTCCAACTTTTACAGTACCGGCCACTGCAGCTATTTCATCATCGTAGAAATAGCGCATCAGTTCATAAATTGCGTCAGTTTTCAATTGGGTATCTGCATCGATACAGATCACAAAATCAGCCTCAGAACGGGCAATACCAAAATTTAAAGCAGATGCTTTACCGCCGTTGGGTTTAGTGTATATTTTGATATTGGGCAGATGACTGAAATGTTCATTGACCAGTTCTACCGTACGGTCAGCAGAACCATCATCTACAAAAATAAATTCTGTATTCCTGTAAGTAGTTTTCAGTAAGCTGTTTAAAGTTTGTACCACTGTTACTTCCTCATTATAGGCAGGAATAATAATACTTACCTTCATTTCCGGATCTTTCAGTAACAGCAAGGCATCTTTTTTACTGGCTCTTTTCTGTTTAACAGCCAGGATAGCTATAAAAATACTTCTTAGCATAGCCAGAATAATCGCCAGGATAAAAACGAAATTCAGAATTAAAGTTCCATAAGAAAATACATTCAGGAATAATGCATTACCTGAGGTGATAAAGCTGTTTCCGCCAGCACTTACCGGAGGCATCAGTTCTTCTTTTTTCTTACCAATCAGATTACCTATGGTTACGAATTCATAGCCCTTAGCTTTGAAATATTTAATAATTCTGGGTAAAGCCTCAACTGTTGCCGCACGATTACCGCCTGCATCATGTAAAAGCAGTACGTTTCCGTTATCCTGCTGTTTAACTACTGCATCAAAAATCTGGTCTGCAGTGATACCCGGCTGCCAGTCCTGAGGGTCAATGGACTCTCCTATATTGATATAGTTCTGCTCCCTGCTCTGTGCCACAGGTAAAATCTCTGCAGAAGTAGAAGGTTCAGCATCAGCATTAAACGGAGGTCTGAATAATATCGTACTATGTCCGGTAACTGATTCAATTAGTTTTCTGGTTGCATTCAGTTCAAAATTTACTCTCTCGGGCCCAACCTTTGACATATCCGGATGAAAAAAGGTATGGTTACCAATTTCATAACCCAGCTTGAATTCTTTTAACAGCAGTTCCATATTCTGCTCTGCCATGATACCAACGACAAAGAAACTACCCGGCACTTTTTCTTTTTGCAGAATATCTATGATCTGAGGCGTATAAATCGGATCAGGTCCATCATCAAAAGTCAGTACCATTTTTTTCTCCGCATGTCCATATCTGCGGATACTGTATTTGGTCGGCAAATCTACATAGGTCTGATTGGCAATGACAAAATTCTGCGTATCCAGAACAACATCAATTTTACCCTGTTTTGGAACTGAAACCAGATCCAGTACTTCACCTTCACCAGAATAATCAATCCTGTCATTTAAACCAATATGGGTCAGTCTCTTCAAATCCACACCACTTTTTCTTACCGAATCTATACTCAGATCTTTAGAGATGAAGGTCCATAATCTGGGGTCTTCTGCCCCCATCCGCCAGATGGCGATACCGGCCACGTCCCAGTCATCTGCCTTTCTGATCAGATTAAAGTTGGTTGCCGCATCCGTAAAAAACACCTGGTGATGCAGGCCTGATTCATCTGTATAGTTATAATTCAGGTTTGCTGAAACAGGATTATACTTAATCTTGCCGCCATATCTGTTTGCATTAGCAATAGCCTGCTGATAAGTTACATTTTTTCCTACATCCTTATCCGGCCAGTCATAACCATAACAGGCCAGCGCCAGAATAACCTTTTCAGAGGATATTTTTGCACAGATTTTATCCAGCTGCTCTTCTACCCATTGCTGATGGGAAACATCGCCGGCATTACTGCTTTCACTATGCTGATCATAAGCCATAATGAATACATAGTCATTATATTTTTCCAGTACAGGAAGGTTATAATCGTCATTTTCAGGAGATATATCCTGGGTAACAATCAAATTTTGTGCATGTAATTTTTCGTACAGATTTTTCTGAAATGCAGCTAGAGGTTCATCACTTTTCTCTTTGATTTCTTCAAAATCTATGTTCACACCGTGAAATCCGTATTTTTTCAGGGATTTAATCAGATTATCAATAAACCTGTTCTGCAAAGGTTTATTCTGCAATAATTTATGAATAGCGTTACCGTCAAAACGATCCACACTAAAATTGGAAACCATTGCAATAGCGACCTTTTTATGTTTACCGATTACCTTCATTGCATCTACATTGACCTGGTCGATCAGTGTGTCGGCTCCGTTCTTAATAAAGAAAGATTCAGTAACCACCATATCAAGATGTTTGATATTGTCTCTTAAATCGGTTAGCGACTGCGGATCCCAGTTTACATAAAAACCGGCATTGATCCTGGCCTTGTTATTCGGATGTTTAAGTCTGTTCAGTTTTTGATGCTCCTGTATCTGAAGCAGTTTCTTTTTGGAAATTCTAAAGTCTGAATAGGTTTTTGATTTCTTGATCTCCTCAATCTGTTTCTTGCTTAAAGTAGCTGTACTATTGATGATCGGTAAATTGGGATAATGGTTGGAAAGCAGTGTATAGGCAACACAGGCGGAAGCAATAATAAACACAATAAAGAGCATCCTGATTACCCACTGAAAAGTTATCCATCTGCTTTTCTTAGAGGTTTGAAAAATCTGTTTTTCGGGCATTTGCGGAATAAATAATAATTATTCAAGATTAAACTACGGCCTGTTTCTCCTAATCCAGAGGAAACATTGAAAAAGCGATAATTAAAAAGGTCCTGATAAGGCGCAAATATAAGGAGAATTTGACAAATAAACCGGAGATAATCGGGAGATTTGCAGAACCGGATATCAGCATGTCAGACACAGCAGAAAAAACTATTCAGCGTAAAATTATACATATTGATATGGATGCATTTTATGCTACCGTAGAACAGCGTGATTTTCCTGAATACAGAGGCAAACCTATAGTAGTCGGGGGCTCTCCTGATGGCCGTGGAGTGGTAGCAACTGCCAGTTATGAAGCCCGTGAATTTGGTATCCATTCTGCCATGTCTTCCCGCAAAGCGATACAATTATGTCCGCATGCCATATTTGTCTGGCCAAGATTTGATGCTTATAAGGCTGTATCATCCAGTATCAGAGAAATATTCCGTCGTTATACCGACCTGATAGAACCACTTTCACTGGATGAAGCATTTTTAGATGTAACTACGGATAAACTGAACATTGGTTCAGCTCTTGAAATAGCGAAACAGATTAAAGATGCCATACGAAATGAGCTCAATCTCTCTGCCTCTGCAGGTGTATCCAGCAATAAATTTGTAGCTAAAATTGCCTCAGATATGAATAAACCTGATGGACTAACCTTTATCGGGCCTTCTAAAATCAATGCCTTTATGGAGAAACTGCCGGTAGAAAAATTCTTCGGTGTAGGCAAAGTAACAGCAGATAAAATGAAGAAAATGGGTCTGTATACCGGTGCAGATCTCAAAAAATTATCGGAACAGGAACTGGTTCGCAAATTTGGTAAAACCGGTAAGTTCTATTATAAAATAGTCAGGGGGATTGATGACCGGCCGGTACAGCCTCACCGTTTAACCAAATCACTCAGTGTAGAGGATACATTTGGAAAAGACCTGGTGACTATGGATGAACTGGTGACGGAGCTCGAACAAATTGCAGAGAAGGTAGCAGAAAGACTGGAGAAAAACAGATTAAAGGGAAAAACACTTACGCTAAAGATCAGGTATGATGATTTTAAACAGCTTACCCGGAACCTGTCATTTCCCAGCCCGGTGGCAGATTACGCGTCAATTATTACAGCCGCCAGAGAATTATTGCTCAAAGTTGAAACCGAAGACCGGAAAATTCGTCTGCTCGGTATTACATTAAGTAATTTTGGCACTCAGCTCAATACTGGCAGGTTTGTTGACCCGGATCAGATGGAATTATTTTAAGCTCACAAATTGATATTATGGCACAGGTATTTATAGAAGAAAAAATATTTGACAAGATAGATTTCACCAGACAACCGCTCGAAAAAGGTGAATACGAATACTGCACTTTCAAAAACTGTGATTTCTCCAATGCTGATCTTTCTGGTTTCGTATTTCTGGAATGTGAATTTTCGGGCTGCAATTTAAGTCTGGCTAAACTCACTAAAACGGCATTAAGGGATGTTAAATTTAAGGACAGCAAAATGCTGGGTCTGTCTTTTGAAAACTGTAATGAGTTTGGACTGGGCTTCTCTTTTAATAACTGCCAGCTGGATCATTGTTCTTTTTACCAGATTAAACTCAAAAAGACCTCATTTAAAGATTCCAGAATTCATCAGGCTGATTTCACAGAAGCTGATTTAAGTTCTTCTGTTTTTGATAACTGCGACCTGAACAGAGCAACATTTGAAAATACCTTGCTGGAAAAAGCAGACCTGACAACTGCTTATAATTACACAATCAATCCGGAGTTAAACAGAATCAGAAAAGCAAAATTCTCCCTGGCCGGAATAGCCGGACTATTAGCTCAATACGACATTGAAATAAAACCCTGAAAATTAAGGAATAACCTCAAAAAGCATAAACTGATTCTGTTCTTTTTTATAGAAATTATTATCTGCTACAAACAGGATACTCTGGTGCCCATTGGGTAAAACGGGTCCTAATGTTGCGCCTTCAATATTATCAATATACACGCCCAGATCATCCATATTGAGCAGGAATTTCTTTTGGACAGCTTGACTGGCCGGATTATCCTTCAGAGATGGGTTTGCGATAATATTGGTTGCATCCTGCAAATCAGCTATAAAAACCTTAATATTTGTTCCATTTTGTCCTGCCGAATAAGAACGCTCGGTAACAAGCATCCGGTTATTGCCTAACCACAGGATATCCGGACTACCATTCATAGACTCATCCCCCGTTTTAAGAGGCGGCAGGGCTACAGGTTCCAGCTCATAAGCATACTGAGCTGTGTTCTTTTTAGTCTTCAGGTCAAACTGATAGATCCTTATAAAAGCTTTATTCCTGATTAACGCTGCGCGTGGCCCATCCTGGTATAAAGGTTCTTCCAGATTAACATACAGGGTTTTAAAATCATCAGCAAAAGTCAGTCCCTCTAAAACTCCGTTTCTTCTGGGGCCGCTTTCTGTACCGTGCATCCTCAGATTATCTGGTAATGGAATCGAATCTGTATATTTTCCATTGACCGAAACTATAGTAATGGTAGGATCAATCAGCGTGGTATCTCCATTTTTAATCAGCCGCTCTCCTTCACTGGTCCAGTATAACTGTTGGGTCAGCCCATTATAACGCATAGCTTCAGGATCTGTAGTATGGGTAGCATGAACCTTTAATTTAGGATAAGATGAGCCATCCTGCTGCTTTAATGTTTTTACATCTTTAAAAGTCACATCACTGATTCCTGATGCAGACAATGCTATTTTTGCCGTATAAAATCTGGCAGGATTTATCGTAGACCTGTCATCACAAATCAGATAATACAGCTGGCTGGCCGGGTCATAGTCTATTCCGGATAAGCCGCCTATGGTAGTTCCCCTAAACTGCTGATCATGAGGAAAAACATAAGTATTGATGTATTTAAGCTTACTTACCGTAGTCAGGGTCTGTTGTTTGACAATTGAATTTCTGTGTACAGCACAACCGCCAAGAGTAAGCGCAATAAAAAAAGTAAAAACTATCTGGAAATCAACAGTACGATTTAGCATATGATTCTGAACTGAACAAGGGGATAATAAATTAGCAGCCCTAATAAAAAACAGCGCAAATATACGGTATAAAAAAAAACCTGCATCACAAATCACAAAGCTGCAGGTTCTTTTATCAGATTGATTAGTCTTTATAGGTACCCACCTCTAAAAGTGACGCAAATTGCTCTCCGTCATAAGATGATTTCATATTTAATTTGAAATACTTGAATTTCTTAACGGACGGCAATTTAATGTCCTGAGGATTATTTGAATCTGTCAGGGTAAAATTACCCAGACTAGTCCAGGTCAAAGCATCATTACTGGTCAATATTTCAATTGCTTTTACCTTTCTGGAATTTCTTTGCCAAAAGGTGAATCTGTTAACATCAAGTATACTTCCCATATTAATAACCAGATAATGCGGATAACCCGGAGAACTTGCTGAATAGTTTGAATGCCATGACGAAAGAAGATCCCCATCAATAATATTTGCTGCTGCACCATTTTCGCTCGTTGTCTCCTGAGAACTGTAGGAAGAAATAGTCCAGTTAGATTTATTATATACAGGTTTATTGTTATAAGAAATAACAGGAGTATCGTTTTCAAATGCATAATTAAGAACCTGATCAGTTGTGCTTCCATTCTCGTGACTATAACGAATATAAAGTTCATATTTAGTATTCCCCTTGTCATAGAACTCACTTACAGGCATACTGATATAAAAACTGTCTAAACCAATCGGTTTGGTTGCAAATGTAACGGATGAATAACCACCGTCATCAGTAGCAATGTTTCTATGATAAAAACCAATATTTTTCACTGGGCTGGTTGAACTAAATTTACCTGCAACAATGATATTACCATTTTTATAATTAGCAGAAAATTTATTGATCTTTAGACCAGGAGATGTATACCAGTCTGATCTCGTTGTGTTACTAAAAACCTGACAGTTTGCAAGAATTGCAATATCTGCAGGAGCCAGATAAGTTGGTGCTTTGCCAAATGTCGAATTTCCAAAGCCCATCAAAGTAGTGCCGTATTGCGTGTTTTCTGACTTTTTCCCTCCATCATGTGGAAGATTAATTCCATGTCCAAGTTCATGGACAAATCCGCCTATCCATTTGGTAGAGAATTTATCTTCCGGCTTTCCGAGATTCAGTGTATCTAATCCGGTATAATCCAACGCGAAACACCAGCGGCCAATTCCATAAAAAGGCCCTCCGCTTGGATCACCATCGGCACCATAAGTATAGGTTGGAGTAATTACCAGAATATGATCACTACTCTTCTCTCCGGGATGCGCCGCATAGTAAGCATTAATTTCATCCATCATTTTTCCCGCGCCCCCCTCATATGGATACTGTGCTTTAGGAGCAGTTCCTCTGAGTAGTAACATTTTTAATTTCCCGGAAGCATCAACCGGAAGTCCCATAGATTGATTTGGATAGCCCCACTTAGTTAACCATTTTTTATAAAAATTCTGAGTATACGCCATTACACCATTAATTCTTTCCTTATAACCAGGCACTGTGTCCAGATCAGTAGGTACAAAATATACAACATTCAAATTGTATATTCCGCTATACAATCCTTTAACTGCAGTTCCATTGGTATGTGTTTGTCCGGAATGACCATCTCCAGGTTCCTGAACAACTCTTTTGCAGCTTATAATTACGATAAGTGACCCTATCAGTAAAATTATACTTAATAGTTTTTTTTTCATATTGGTTTTTCTTTTAGTTATGTAGATGATTTGTTTTTCATTCTTTTTGCATATCCAACATATTGATAATATCTTTTCTGCGTCTTTCTGGAAAGACATGGAAATCTTTTAATACTCCATCTTTATAAGTCCCTTCTATGATTGTATTTTTGAAAGCATGCAGCTTAAAAGTAACATCCCATTTTTCTGGCCACGCCGGGAAAAGATAAATCGAATCTCCTTCGCAATACATCAGCATTTCCTGCATAGTATTCATCATATTTCCCACACCATCATAATCTGGTTTCCAATCATGAGGACTATCCATATAACCTTTAAAACGAAATCCTTTTAATTGGGCAGCACTTCTGGCAGTAATATCTTTTGCGGCTTCTTCAGCAAGTCCCAATCGTGCGGCAAATATGCCGGTCTGGTACCAGCACACCCGGCCTGGGTTAGGCATTTTATAAAAAGCTCTTTCAACCTCACCTTTATTTGCTTTATTAAATCCATAGATTCTGAATGGATAAAGACAATACAGATCAGGAGCCTCATAATTTGTTCTCTTGTTTTTATACGACTCTGCATTGTCAACTATCCATTGATGATCAGCATCTTTTTTTCTCGGAACCGGAGGCAATTGTAAAAGCAATTTCTTCCAGTTATCACGATCTGCTATTGTAGTCAGTTCTGGTGGTAAAGTCAGTAGTTCATTAATTACATAGTGCAGTCCCGCTACCGAAGGCATATCATTAAGTACATTACTCCAGTAAGTTTCCAGTGCATGTGTTGGTTCTATACGAAGTTTTCCGTCTGTACCAGGCTTAAACCTTGTCTGGTAAAATTCCAATGACTTACGGGCCCACAACAATGCTTTTTCCTGAAGGAATTTTTTGTCCTGCGTATAATGGTAATAATCCAGCATCATTACTGTCAATTCCAGATTCTGCTGCCAGATATTTCTGGTATTTTCTTCTGAATACTCCTTTTCACCAAAGCCAAAATCCCCCATACCAGGCAATCCAAAGGTTGTAAAACACTCCTGTATATAAACTCCTGAAGCATTATAGTATTTTTTCGCCCTTGCTTCAAACACGGGAATTCGTTCTATAAAGAAGTTGAAGAAAGCCTTAGTCATGTCCGCATTGCCCTGTGCAAGCTGAGGCTGATAAAGAAAACGAAGATTTTGCCACCAGTAATTTGCACCATAAAAGCGATAATCAGCAGAATACCCCTTTTCCCTTACATCTGTAGCATAAAAAGCATATCTAGGGTCTACATTAAAAATACCTCCCTGAAATCTTGCCGGAAAATCATTACGCATCTGACAGGCGAGCTGATATTTCGATAAAATATAAGTTTGTGTTAAAACAGATGCAGAATCTTTCTGGTCAATATAAATCCAGCTGCGTTTCCAAAATTCATCCCACCATTTCTGAGAGTGCTGAAATGCTTTAACGGGTGAGGCTGCTCTTTTAACAATTGTCGTAATTGAATTTTCCCATTGCCCGGACGATGGTGTCTGCTCAGTAAAACCAACCAGTCTGATATTAATCTTTTTTGTATTATTTGCTGATTGCAATACTGTATCAGCCTTTGAGATCATATCATCGCCCCAGATATAACCACCAAAAGTGTTATCTTTCAGTGGATCGTTTACTGAATCCTTATAAGATTCGAGTCCCTGATATTTAAGATGAACCGGTACACAGCTATAGGCATTCTGATGATACCATACAATCGCATTTTGTTTTTTCAACACGTGATCAGCAGACTCCCAGGTGGCCACATCTTTGGGAGCCCCCTCCCGATATACCCAGGTAGAAGCTAGTTCCTCCTGATTAAGCTGATGTTTTTCTTTTCTCCAGTTTTCGAGAGTTACTTTAATCTTTATCAGTTTCTGAGAGGTTCCATTAATATGCATTACCGGTGCATCAGGATCCATAAAAATTCTGATAGCAATCTGTTCGCCCTGTTTGCCTCCCGTTATAAGGATACTTCCTGTCTTAAGATCTAATTCCTGCCGGAAAGGTTTTTTCTTAAACCCTTCAGTACCCAGCGAAATCCTTATCCGACCCAATTTCAATAACCGCTGGAGCTCAGAATGAGCATCATTGCGTGATAAATAAAGGAGCAAATCGCCATTTTTTTCTGTCCAGATATTACTTCCCAGACTCCCATTACCCAAAGGCATATTACCCGCTTCATTATCTGAAGCGGTAGTCCATAAAACATTGTAATCTTCTATCTTATCCTGCGCTATACCAAACTGCCAGCAGAAGATCAGTAAAATGAGTAGTACATATATTCTATTTTTTATTTTCATAAGTATTAAATATTAGAATCCGAAATCAATACTTTGCGCACCTGTCTCACTGGAAAGATATGCGGCCTCTACACAAGCCATAGTGTAAATTGCATCTTCAACTGAATTATCCGGGCTCAGACCGGGACTGATCATAGACTTTAGAATTTCTTCCATTGAACCTGTAAAGGCATCAGGAAACCAGGAACCATTCAGCTCCTGACGTTTCCATTCCGCTGTACTGTCCTGCTGAAAGGTAATATATTCGAATTCATCAGGGACACCAACAGGATAATCCATTAACAAACCCATTTTTATTTTGATTGCTCCCCTGGTACCTTCAAATTTGATATAAGACTGCTGATTCTGCAGACCAAAGTTATGGCTGTGATTGGTCAGAATATTTGCACGGATCCGGTCACCATAGTCCATAATGATATTGCTGCGAACTGAGCCCAGTTCCATCGTCGCGGGATGTTTAACCGTTTTTGCATAAACGCCTGAAGGATTACCCCATACAGAGCGAATAAGGTCTATATAATGAATACTATGATATAAGATTTCCAATCTCGGTGACGATCTTAGAAAGCCCCACATATGCCATGGAGTACAAACGTTAACATTAACCTCGATATCATATATCTCTCCAAGCAGACCTTCATCAATCATCCTTCTGGCTTCAGTTATAAAAGGTGCGTAGCGCAATTGAAAATTTACACCGGCGTTAAGCTTTTTCGACCTGCATAAGTTTAATATTTCCTTTGCCTGTTCCATGTTTTCACCCATAGGTTTTTGCATCAGTACCGAAGTACCCTCCGGTAACTGCTCTAAAATTCCGACAATAGCTGAAGCAGGAATTGCCATATCTATCACTGTTCTCCTTTTAATATCTTTGAGTAATCCACTGATGGAAGAGTATATCTTCGGAATACCAAATTCCGCGGCAAGTTCAATGGCCTTGGTTTTATCAATATCATAAATACCAGAAACAGTAAAACCAGCCAGACGATAAGCAGGAAGATGACCAGTTTTAACTACGTTACCGGCCCCGATTATAATGATTTTTTCTTTTGCTTTCATATTCGTTAATTATGTTGCCAGATAATTCCCATAAGTTAAACTGATAACCGCTACGATCAGCGAGAATAATGCTAATACTAAAAATCTGAGACTAATGATTCCACAATTTCGCCACTCTCTCAGGAGCAAACCAGTAATACAACTAAACAGTACAAGCATAATCATATGAATAGCCCAACTAGTAAATTTATAATTACCCATTCTTACATGCGCCAAACCATAAAAAAAGAATTGAGCATACCACAATAGTCCTGTAAGTATTGCCATCAGGTAATTTTGAAATAGTTTTGCGGGTCTCTGATCAAGTTTTAAGCGACTAAATTCGACATGTGTTCTGTTTTGTTTATGGAGAAACATGCAATAAATAAAAGTAGTCAGAAAGGCGCCGCTATTGGTAAATAGATAGATGACATTGGTTTGAAAACCTTTCGCGCCATAACTGGCCGCAATATCCGCAATAGGCTGCCCAACATCAATAGCAATGCCATAAACAGATGAGAGTATTCCTGCCAGCAAACAAAGCGGTAAACCCGTAGCCAGCGAAAAATCATTTATTTTTTTTTCTGGTAAGTTCAATTCCTTAAAACGCCCGGCCAATCCGCATAATGCAATTCCGGCAACCCCCAGAACAATACCACAAATAATCCATTCCGACCCTTTATGGCTCCATAGTCCCACTAAAGTTCCGTGAATAATTGGTGGTAATAAAGTACCAAATACGCAGGAAATTCCAATAGCAATAGCATAAGTCAATGAAAAACCAATATAACGGATAGCCATTCCGAACGCTGTACCTCCAATACCATATACCGCGCCCAGAGCAAATATCTTCCAAATAAGGACTGCCGGAGCCTTATGTAATACCACTAGCAGATGAGGTATAGTAATCCACGCACCAATAATGGGAAATATTAACCAGCAGCAGCCAGCCTGAATAAGCCAAAAAGTTTGCCATGACCACTCCTTTGTTTTTTTTTGCGGAGTATAACACAATGCGGCACAAAGAGCCCCGATAGCATGAAAAGAAATTCCAATGGCCAGACTCATATTTCAGGGTTAATTAAAAGATGAGGATCGATATGCTGAGTTTGAGATGATCTGCTTAAATAAAACTTCTCTGCATTTTGCCAAAACACCTTCTCCAGTTCTTCTGGCGTTAATATGTCAGTCAGAATCTGCTGATATATCTGCCAGTTTTTTTCATAGGTAGTATTCAGTAAGCAAACCGGCCAATCCCCGCCACAAAAACAGCGATCAGGACCAAACAATTCCAGTATATATATAATATATGGTTTAAGATCCTGTTCAGTCCAACAAACAGAGCTGCCATAAGTACTGCTCAAACCAGAAATTTTAACGTACAAATTAGGGTTTTTAGCAGCTTCTTTCATCAGTTCACCCCATATTCCAAACCGCTCTTTTGTAGCAATGGGAGGTTGATTCAGATGATCCAATACTATCTTCAATTCCGGAACCTTGACCGAAACAATAATTGCAGCCATTAAATGAGCTGCTTTAATGCCAACGACATCATATGTGAGCTGATGTGCTGCCAATATCTTTAAACTTCTGATCACTGTTTCCTGTAGTAACCAATACGGGTCAGGTTCTGTATGAATCAGATGGCGTACGCCAACAAAATAGGGATTCCTAAGATATTTTTCTTGTAACGCAATGGTGGTGGCAACGGGATCAGTAAGCGGAACCCAACCTACAACGCCTGTAATCCAATCATATTTTTCAACATTCAACAGCATCCAGTCAGTATCTTCAAAATTATTCGCTGCCTGTACAAGCAATCCATGAGTTATATGTACCGTGCCTTTTATCTCAGTGAGTTCATCCAAACAATAATTACGGTTAAGTAAACTTTGATCATTTTCCAGCCAGCTGTATCTGGCCTGCTGCAAATCCCAGATGTGTATATGTGTGTCAATGATCTTTTTTACCATTTTTTCTACAAATTAAATTCTTCTTCAATTGCTTTTGTATGTTGTCCTAAAGAAGGAGCTCCAACCGATGAATATAATATTCTGCCATCTACTCTTATTGGGCACCTGGTGGTTTTCAGCTGACCGCTGTTCAATTCCACAATCTGTTCCATTTCCAGAATTTTATACCCTTCCTGCTCCATCAGTTCAACATAATTAAATACTGCTGAGCACCACACCCCTGCAGGCTCAAGTATTGAAAGCCAGTAAGCTACTGTATTTTCAAGTAAGAGATTCTGAAGAATTGTCTTAATTTCATCCCGGCAAACAAACCAGTTGTCAGCCTCATTATATTTCTTTAACGCACTGCAGTTCAGTAACTCACCGAGATAATCTACACGATTTATGGATAATGCAATTGCACTATCCTTTGTCCGGTACACACCATAAGGAGCTGACATATAAGAATTTGCATTATTAACCTCTCCTCTTTCCTGCAGCTGCTCTCCATCATTGTAAAAACTAGTCAGTACTTCAAACTGGAAATCAATCAGGCTTTCGAGCATACTCACCTTTACCTGACTGCCTTCTCCACTCCATCCTTTTTTGTACAATGCAGCAAGTATTCCCTGTACCAGATGTGTACCAGCCAGAATATCTGCTACAGCGACCCCCATCGGGGTCGGATTATCATGTTTATTGCCACTCAAATAGGTCAGACCAGAAACAGCTTGCAATAAAAGGTCTTGTCCAGGCTTGTCTTTCCATTCTCCATTCTCTCCATAGCCACTGATTTCGGCATAAATAATTCCGGCATTAATGCTTTTTACAAAAGCATAGGAAAGTCCGATTCGCTCCATCACACCAGGTCTGAAATTATGTATCAACACATCTGCTTTACGTACCAGGCCAATAATCTTTTCCAGGCCTTGTTTATCTTTAAGGTCAATTATAAGACTTTCCTTATTTCTGTTGATGGCATGGAAAATTGTTGATTCTCCGGCAACCTCCACATCAGAAACGTATAAAGTACGGCATATATCACCTATCACAGGTTTTTCAATTTTTATAACCCTGGCTCCCAGATCTGCCAATCTCAGACTAGCTGACGGACCAGATAAAAACTGACTGAAATCAAGTACTAATAAATCATCTAAAAGGTTCATCTCTTTTTTTTAGTTCTTCCATAATTCTAGCTGTATGTTGTCCAAGAGCAGGTGCTGGCCTATTAGAAAGCATCATTTCTCCATTAATCTTTATTGGACAACGGGTAGTGCGGATTTTATGCTGATCATTAATTTCTATTTCCTGCTCTATGTTCAGTTGCTGATAAGTATCTGCCCGCTGAAGTTGCTGCCAGTTTAGCACAGGCATTACCCATAGATTTTCTGCCTGCATTTTATCTAACCAGTATGCGCATGGATGCGTTAAAAAATGTTTGACAAGAATAAGTTTTATTTCATCCCGTTTTTCAAAAGCATCAGTATAAAATTTCAATGGATGGCATTCAATAACTTCTGCTAATTTCTGTAAAGGCATCATTGCTACAGCTATATAACCATCAGCGGTTTCGTAAACCCCATATGGTGCACTTAAAAGCGCATGACCATTGTTTATTTCTGAGCGTTCATGGTGCAAATTACTCTGGAAATAGGTTGTGAAAAATTCAAACTGAAAATCTATCATAGATTCAAGCAGGCTTAATTGAAGCAAAGCTCCTTCACCAGTTTTTTGTCTGCGGATCAATGCGGCCAAAATAGCTTGTACCGCTTGGTTTCCACACAGATAATCAGCAATGGATAAACCGAAAGGCCGGGGACTATCAGATTTATTTCCAGTAGTATAAGTCAGGCCAGAAATTGCCTGAACCAACAAATCCTGACCTGGTTTATATTTCCATGGCCCTTTATTTCCATAACCACTAATTTCGAGATAAATAATACGTGGGTTAACCGCAATTACGTTTTCATAACTTAAACCTAATTTCTCCATCACATCAGGTCTGAAATTATGGGTAACGACATCTGCCATCTTAATGAGTTCCTGCACCATTTCCAATTCATCTTTCTTCTTCAGATTTGCAGTGAAACTTTCTTTATTTCTGTTTATCGTATGAAAAAGCAGAGAACTGTCATTTGTCCACAGATTTTTAATAGCCAACTGTCTTCCCGCATCTCCTTTATCCGGGTTCTCAATCTTTATCACCCTTGCACCAAAATCTGAGAGCCTGAGTCCGGCTAATGGACCAGACAGGTACTGACTGAATTCAAGAACTGTTACATTTTTTAATGGTTTATGCATAATCTGATTACTCATAATTTACAACCTGCTCTTTTTATATAAATGATCTATAGAATTCAAAACGATCTGTGCTGTCCCGCCCTTTTTAAGATATTCTCTGATATAATCTCCAGCTTTGTCCTGAAATTCCAGATAACCATTATATCGGGGCCTCATATACCCTCTTTCCAGAGCCGGTAATGTATCAGCAAAATAATTATGGCTATAGCTATTTACTTCCTGGTTAAGCCATGCTGCACGATGCCCCGGCTGACCGCCATTACCTGCATAAATACCGGACTGAATATTTGGGGAAACTATCCATTCTGTAAAATGCACAGCCCAATCTATACTTGCTGATGACGATGAAACTGCAATTCCGGTTCCTCCTATTGTACTCTTCAATTTTCCGTAATGATTGAATTCTATTAGATCAGAGTAGGAAAGCATGTTTTCCGCATAATATTTTCTTGAATAATTTGAATAACCATAAGCGAAAGGACAATAATAATAGTTATCAGTAGTCGTCATAAGCTCCGCAACATCAATAGGATTGTATTCAAACATTTTTTTGTCGGTAAGACTCCAGAGCTCTCTCATTGTTTCGAGTGCTAATTGTCCGGTGTAATGATCAATAACCTGTTCCTGATTTTGAAAAGGAACGTTGCCATGAGCAAGACAGAACATATAGAAATTCATTAGCAGATCTATAGATACTCCTGGGACTGCAACCCTCTTCTTTTCAGCCATTGCGATTAATTCTTTCCAGGTTTCAGGAATACCAATATTATTTTTTTGGAGCAAATCGTTACGATAACTGGCTACCGGAGTCGCAGCATCAATAGCTAACGCCCACTGATGATCGTCATAATGATAACTCAGATGGGATTGTCCTACTGAATTCTTCAACTGATCTTCCAGGTAAGAAACAGACAGGTATTCATCCAAAGGCAAAACAGACTGAGTTACAGCAGCACGACCAACCCAGGGATGATCGATAATGAGCAGATCATAATGAGATGCCAGTTGCTCGAGAGGAAAATCAGCAAACTCCTGCAAGGATCGTTTCTGCCATCTGATCTCGACCTCAGGGTGCAATTCACTAAATCGCTGGGACGAAGCAACAAGCGGAGTATATCCTCTGCTATGTTCCCAGGTTATTCCGTTTAAAATTATCCTATTCACCTGTACTTTTCTTTTCTACCAGTAAAATATGCTCGCATAACATCACTATTTCATCTTTCTGATTAAAAACTTCAACTAATTCAGTGACCAGACCATGACTTGGTTTTTTATACTTTTTTTTTCCGGAAATGCTGACTTTTACATGAATTGTATCTCCAATAAAAACAGGTCTGATAAAACGGATTCTGTCGTAACCATAGCTTATCGATACTTCATTAACCGAAGTAGCTGTACTACCTATTGCGACACTAAAAATAAGTGTACCGTGAGCAATCCTTTCATTAAATGTTTGTGTTTTACACCATTCGGCATCCATATGATGTGGAAAAAAATCACCTGTCTGACCTGCATGTATCACAATATCTGTTTCTGTGATAGTACGTCCGATAGTCCCCCTTGTACTATCAATAACATATTCTTCATAATATTTTTTTGTAAACATAGATCTCTCAAAATTTTTAAATAAAAAAAGGGACTATTCAGCCCCCTTTTCTGATCAAAGGTAGATTAGCACTAATCAAATCTCCGCGTTCAACTTAAAAGTTTACTTCATTTAACTATCCATTTATAAACTTTTTTTACCATCTTCATACTTTATCCATTCAAAAAAGCTTAATTGTAGATTAATTAAAAGCTAAGCAGACTGTAGTATGAAAGCGGAATTGATTGTAGATGCCCCCATTGTAGAAAGCAGGGATATCTGGGTAAAAAAAATTAATAAACCTTATTTTGACCATCCTTTTCACTTCCACCAGGTATGTGAACTGGTCTGGGTAGATAAAGGGTTTGGAAAATTTATTATCGGCGATCATATCGGTAATTTTTCCCATGGAGAACTGATTCTTCATGGTGCGGGACTACCACATCTATGGCAGTGTGATAAAGCTATGTATACGAACCCGGACTTATTTACCAAAGCAACAACAATCTATTTTTCATCAGCTTTTATAATCAATCTTACTGATAATCCGGAGCTAGTTACAATTACTCATGAGCTGCTTAGAAAGGCAAAAAGAGGATTGCGCATCCTGGGAAATACAAGAGATTTAGTTATCAATGAGATAAAGAAAATAGAAGGCAGTAAGGGTTTTCAGCAACTTTCTCATTTTTTATTAATCCTCGATCTGTTAAGTTATAGTAATGAATACGAATACCTTTCAGGTATTCGTTATGAAAATCCTGCTACAGAATTTGATTTGAACCGTTTCACACAGGTTTATCAGTTCGCAATAAACAATTTTCATCGCGATATCATGCTTACAGAAATTGCTGACCTATGTAACCTGACCCCTAATGCATTCTGCCGTTATTTCAAATCTAAAACTCAGAAAACATTTTCACGATTCATGAATGAATTGCGAATAGGTCATGCGTGTAAACTATTACAGGATGAAAATAATACAATAGACAGTATTTGCTACAGCTGCGGATATAACAGCCAGGTTAATTTCTTTAAATTCTTTAAGCTTATCATGAATAAGACACCTGGAGAATACCGCCAGCGTATAACAAAAATCCAGAGAAATCTGTAATCCAATAGATCAAAGCAATTCATCTAGCTCCAAAATATCCGGATATTGATATTCGGAACAGCACTTCTGTTAAAAAAAGTTAGTAATAGGATTATTTAGGCAAGTTATAATTTCATCCAAGAACTGAAATTAGTTAAAATTAAACCTGGCCAATATGAATCAATTAATACTCTCACCACATCTTGTCAAATTATAACAATTTGATTTCAAACAAGATAATCCAAAAATCAACCGATCGGATTTAAGGATTCCCGAAAAATTATTTTCAATCAACCAATTAAGTGTTCACCTCTTAAATCCATCAGCTATGAGAAAAAATTAACAAAAATTATCTGATGACAATTGTGATCTATCCAGGAATAACCAGAATGAGTATCAACTATTGTCATTAAACTTAATTCAAACAAGTTACTACCATCAAACTAAACCAAGCTATGAAACACCCATTTTATGTTAACCAACATGAAGAGAAACCGTATTACCTGAAATTTTACAGATTTAGGATTCTTGTCTTCATTCTGACAACTACCATTTGTTTATCAGTAACAAAAGGATATCCGGCAACTTCTCTATTTTCATCAGGAGAGAAGTTCATAATTACGAATTTCACACTCGCCGGTCAGGTCATGGATGAAAAAAATAACCCACTGCCCGGGATAAATCTGAAAATTGAAAGCTCCAACAATGGAGTCAGTACAGATTCTAACGGAAAATTCGCTATCAAAAATGTACGCCCAGGAGATATCCTGGTTGTTTCAATGGTTGGCTACATTACACAGAGAATAATTGTTAATACTCCAAATGAACTTATAATTATACTAAAAGAAGATAATCAGGGATTAAACGAAGTCGTGGTGGTTGGCATGGGCACTCAAAAGAAAGCAAGTGTAATCGGGTCTATATCCTCCATTTCAACAAAAGAGCTCAGACAGAGCCCTGTAGCTAATATAAGTAATGCTTTAGCAGGGCGCTTACCAGGATTGATTGCTGTACAAAACAGCGGAGCGCCGGGAGCTGATGCCAGTAAACTTTATATCCGCGGTGTTGCCACATTAAACGGAGCCAGTCCACTGGTAGTAGTTGATGGTGTTGAAGGCCGTACTATAAATGATATAGAGCCCAGTGATATAGAAAGTGTCAGTATTTTAAAAGACGCCACTGCCACAGCAGTTTATGGGATAAGAGGTGCTAATGGGGTGATCTTAATTACCAGCCGCAGAGGGTCAGCTTCAAAAGTGCCTTCAATTTCTTTCACCTCACAATATGGTATTCAAACCCCTACCAAAGTACCAGAAGTGGTTAATTCCTTTGAGTATGCAACACTCTATAATCAGGCCAACAAAAATAATGGAATGCCTTTAACTTATAGCCAGGCACAACTTGACGGTTATAAAAACCATACTGATCCCTATTTATACCCAGATAATAACTTTGAAGATATTCTACTCAGAAATAACTCATTGATGAGTAAACAAAATCTTCAGGTTGTTGGAGGTTCTGATTTTGCTCGTTTTTTTGTT
Source organism: Pedobacter lusitanus (assembly GCF_040026395.1). Classification (NCBI taxonomy): domain Bacteria; kingdom Pseudomonadati; phylum Bacteroidota; class Sphingobacteriia; order Sphingobacteriales; family Sphingobacteriaceae; genus Pedobacter; species Pedobacter lusitanus. The sequence goes on along the minus strand of NZ_CP157278.1, from coordinate 377,220 downwards.
TCTGCTGGTTATCTGTCTCAACAAGGTATCTATAATCATTTTGAAACTCCCTACCCTGCAGATCAGGTATTCAAGAGGTATAATTTCCGGGGGAATGTGGATGTAGATGTCACCAAAACAACCTTATTAAAACTGGATTTATCAGGTAGTTTTGGTTCAGTAAACAGACCGAATTATGCCAATGAGCCCTTCTTTTCTATTGTTCGCTTTGCACCAAATCTATACCCGATAAAAAACCCTGATGGTACCTGGGGATCTATTTCATCTCTTCCGGCTAACCCTGTAGCTGAACTTGCCGATAAAGGTTACAGGGTATCCTATACCGGCCGCTCTCAGGGAACATTTTCGATAACACAAAAACTTGATATGTTTATCAAAGGATTAGCTGCCAGCATTTCTTTATCCTATGACGCCAATTATACACAGACTCAGACCAGAAATAAAAACTATGATTCTTTTGTATATAATCCGGACGGGACTTACACCCGGGCTACGACGGGATCAAAGCTGGCAGCTGTTACCGGGACATACGGTTTAAGCAGATTTTCAACCTACCAGGGCAGACTAACGTATGACAGAACTTTTGGTAACCATACTCTAAGCAGTGCAGCTATTTTTACCCAACAAAAATCATATAGCGACATTAGTATACCTTCTGCACTTCAGGGACTGGCCGGCAGAACAACTTATAATTATAAGAGTAAATATTTTGCAGAAGCAACATATGCTTATAATGGTTCAGAAAATTTTGCTCCGGGTAAAAGATTCGGTTTTTTTCCTGCTGGTGCGATAGGTTGGATTGCATCGGAAGAAGCTTTCTTTAAAGAAAAAATTAAATTCATCACCTTTCTTAAATTAAGAGCTTCGTATGGAGTGGTTGGTAATGATCAGATTGGTAGCAGCCGGTTTTTATTTAACAGTTATTACGCTGATGCAGATGGAATTTCATTTGGGAATCCACCTGCAAATGTACCAGGACTTACTGAAACCTTCCTTGGAAATAAAGACGTTACCTGGGAAAGAGGCTATAAAAAGAATATTGCATTTGAATCCAAGTTATTTGATAACCTGATTAGTCTTAATCTTGATTTGTTTAAAGAAAACAGAAAAAAAATCCTGGTCAACTCCCTCGTCCCGGGACTTGCAGGTTTTCCCAATGCCAGTCCGGTCAATAAAGGTGAGGTTGAAAATCAAGGATTTGAACTTGAAATTGGTATCCATAAAAACATTAGCAAATTATCTCTCAACTTAAGAGGAAATATTGGTTTTAACAGAAATAAAGTTATAGAAAATAATGAAGCTCCTCAGCTTTATGATTATCAATCAGGAATTGGGAAACGAGTGGGACAATACTTTGGTTTGCTTAGCCGGGGATTCTTCAACAGTATAGACGAAATCAAAAACAGTCCAACCCAAACTTATACAAGCAGAGTTATACCAGGAGATTTAAAATATGAAGATGTCAATGGCGACGGGGTTATCAATGATTTTGACAGGGTCGCTATTGGATATTCTGCAGTTCCAGAAATTCAGTACGGAATTACTTTTGATGGTAGTTTCAAAAATTTCGATTTCAGTATACTTTTCCAGGGCTCTGCTCATTCAAGTGCTTACTATGATCAGTTCGGTTATGTACCTTTTTATTCACAGGGTACAGCATTAAAGGCCCACCTGGGCAGCTGGACTCCAGAAACAGCTTCAACAGCTACTTATCCCAGAATAGATATCGGACCAAATGCCAACAACACCCGTATTTCTACATTTACACTTCAGAATGGCAACTATCTTAGAATTAAAAATGTAGAATTAGGTTACTCATTCTCTCAGCGTATAATAAAAAGAGTTGGATTGAAAACGGTAAGGATTTTTGCAAATGCACAAAATCTTGTGACCTGGTCGAAAATTAAGCTGACTGATCCCGAGTATACCGATGGAAGTATTGGCCGGACTTATCCGCAGCAAAAGGTCTGCAATTTTGGTGCAACATTAACATTTTAACATTAATCTCAATAAATAATCAGATCATGAGAAACATTGCCATTATAACCCTAATTATAGCCGTTATCTTTTCTTCCTGCAAAAAGGACTTTCTGAACCTTGCTCCTAATGAAAACATCAATGAAGAGCAGGCTTTCAGCACAATGATCCAAACAGAAAATTTCGTTAATAATATTTATTCAAAATTACCTGTTGCCCAGACAAGGACAGGTGATGGCTTTACAACGCTTGATTGTTTGAGTGACGAAGGCTCTCCCACTTATTTCCAGAGAGGGAAAATTTTTAACGGCGGTGGATACGGCCCTGCAAATATCCAGGATTTTATAGGAGATATCTGGGGGGATTCTTTTGCCGGAATAAGGAAAACAAATATTTTACTGGAAAAACTACCAACGGTTCCTGCCAACAATGAAGATGAAGCCGCTACAAAGAAAAGACTTAAGGGCGAAGCATTGTTCTTAAGATCCTTCTTGTATTTTGATGTTTTAAAAATTTATGGAAGATTCCCTATTCTGGATAAAAGACTAGACCTCAACGATACTTATCAGATTCCGAGAAACAAATATGAAGAATGTGTAGCTTTTATCCTCAAAGATCTTGACGAGGCAATAGCTATTCTTCCTGCAAGTTACCCACCCAACCTCTTGGGACGGGCTAATAAAGCGATGTGCATGGCCCTGAAGTCAAGACTTCTGCTTTATGCGGCCAGTCCATTAAATTCAGCAGATTCCCCTTCAAAATGGCAGGAAGCAGCTAAAGCGGCTAAAGATCTCCTGGATTTGAATCAATTCTCTCTATATAATAACATAGCTGATAAAGCGAATAATTACAAAGCTATCTTTAATGTTTTCGCCAACAATGAAATTATCTGGTTCATGAATCTGGGTAATGGCAAAACCTACGAACAAAACTATTACCCGATTAGTAGCAGTGGCTGGGGCAATATCTCTCCAACACAAAATCTGGTTGATGAATATCAAATGGCAAACGGAAAAGACATTAATGATCCTGCCTCCGGTTATAATCCAGCAAAACCATATGTTGGTAGAGAACCCCGCTTTTATGCAACAGTATGGTATAATGGCAGTATTGTCAGATCTAAAACTATTCAGACATTCCCGGGAGGAACAGACGCAATCAATGGGGGAGACAATAATACTAAAACCGGCTATTACCTAAGAAAATTCTGTGATGAGACAATCAATATATCATCAGGAGCGGGAAGACAAATGATGAGTATTTGGTTTAGGCTGGCAGAGATCTACCTCAATTATGCAGAAGCCAGCAATGAAGCAAATAATGACCCGGCGGCCGATCCGCTCATTTATACTTATATCAATTTAATCCGGACAAGAGCCGGACTACCAGATTTACCTACCGGATTATCCAAAGTACAAATGAGACTCGCTATCAGACATGAGCGAAGGATTGAGCTCACGTTTGAAGAGCATCGTTTTTTTGATGACAGGAGATGGAAACTGAATTTCGGCGGTGATATCAAAGGGATAGTTTGGGATTCTTCAAGTGCAAATTACACAATTACTGTTACTGAAAACAGACCATTTGATACAAAAATGTGGTATATGCCAATTCCTCAAAATGAAATTAACATCACCCGTATGGAACAAAATCCAGGCTGGCAATAAAAAAGGGTGCATAAGCACCCTTTTTCAAAATAATATGGTTCAATAATTAACTTCTGCCAGGATAATACGTTTTCATATATAAAACATCTTTTGCAGAAATAGTAGTGTTATTGGCTGCAATCGTTTTATTGTTGGTAGTGAAACGTGCTTCAACAGGGTAATGCATAATTGAAGCTGAATCATAAGCCGTGTAGTTTAATCCTGTTCTTGACTCTACAGCAAGTACATTAAAATCTACATCTTCTTTAGACCAGTTGTTTGGCGGGCCCATATAATAGTCATACACTGCCTGTGTATTCCATGGAATATTAGCATCAGGGTGAGACTGCTCATGGTTAAGGCCTAAAGCATGACCAAACTCATGTGTAACTGTTCTTCTGAACTCTGTATCACTGGTATTGTCATTAAACCAGCCATAGTTCATTGAAGGAGAATAGTTTTTAGATTCTTTGCCTACATATGACCAAGATCCATCATTCTGGTCAAAAGCAATTTTGATGTCGGCAGCTGCATTATCTGCAACAAAAGAGAAAGTCACATTTGCAGAAGCTTCCCAGCTTTTAGCGTACTGTTTTACTTTACTGCGAACATAGGTTGATCCGCCGCTAAAACGTACTTTAATTGTACTTCCATTTGTCCAGAGCTGATTGGCAGGGCCATTCGCTTCGGTTACCGGGCCAGTATGAACAGGTACTTTCATCTGGCAGGCGAAACCTGAGTGTAAAGCAGTTTCCTGTTGTTTTTGATCGGTTTCTGCAGGTGCCTGGGTATCGGCACTTTTCTTACAGCTGGTCAGGCAGAACAGTACCGCAGTACTGATCAGTAGAAATTTGTTTTTCATAATAATATATTTAGTTGAATAGATGTATAAGCAATTTAAGAATAATATTTTCATTACAAAACAATATTTGATATTAGTACCAAACATTTGTTAAAAAATGAAATTTTCTGCACCATGTAGAAAAAAAAGGGATGCTTAATCTGTTAAGCATCCCTTTTTCAAATAGTTATCCTGTTGGCAAGATTAACTTCTGCCAGGATAATATGTTTTCATATATAAAACATCTTTAGCAGATATAGTCGTGTTATTAGCTGCGATAGTCGTATTGTTTGTTGTAAAACGAGCCTGAACAGCATAGTGCATAATTGATGCAGAATCATAGGCAGTATAGTTTAATCCTGTTCTTGATTCTACACGCAATACATTAAAATCAACCTGTGCTTTAGTCCAGTTGTTTGGCGGGCCCATATAATAGTCATACACAGCCTGAGTATTCCATGGAATATTTGCATCAGGATGAGATTGTTCATGGTTAAGTCCCAAAGCATGGCCAAATTCATGAGTGATAGTTCTTCTGAACTCTGTATCACTGGTATTGTCAGTAAACCAGCCATAATTCATAGATGGAGAATACTGTTTAGAAGTGGTACCGATATAAGACCATGAACCACCACTCGCAAAGCCTACTTTAATATCGGCTGCTGCATTATCTGCAACAAAAGAAAAGGTAACATTTGCAGAAGCTTCCCAGCTTTTGGCATACTGTTTTACTTTTTCGCGAACAATGGCAGATCCGCCAATAAAACGTACTTTAATTGTACTTCCGTTTGGCCAGAGTTTATTGGCCGGTCCGTTAGCTTCTGTGGCAGTACTTTTGGTTTCAGGCTGCTTCATTTCACAAACAAAATCGTTGTGCAAACCTGTTTCCTGTACTTTTTGATCATTGTTGACAGGTGCAGAATTATCCGCATTTTTCTTACAGCTGGTCAGGCAGAACAGCACGGCAGTACTGATCAGTAGAAATTTGTTTTTCATAATAATAGATTTAGTTGAATAGATGTAAAGCAATTTATAAAAAATATTTCTATTGTTATATATTATTATAGATTATCTGTCAACGATTTCATAAAATCAATAATATTTTGTGTTTCTGCCTTTGAGAGATGTAAAGGCTTGGAAGACAGCGTCTGTCCGGGCAGATCAAGCCCCAGTCCGGCTCCCCCTCCTTTATTATAAAAATCTACCACCTGATACAGATCTGTAAATACTCCGTTATGCATATAAGGAGCAGTTTTTTCCACATTACGGATAGTAGGTGTTTTAAATGCAGCCTGATAAAAGCTGATTGGAAAAAAATCATACCGGCCTTTGTCCTGATCCTTTTTCAGTTTACTAAAATCAGCATTCCCCGGAGTTCCAAGGACTTCGTATTCAGTTAATTTATAATAAGGAGGAATCAAACCGTTGAATAGCGGAGCAAAATGACAGCTTCCGCAGGCTGCTTTCCCCATAAATAAGTTAAAACCTTTAACCGCAGAACTTTTCATAGCTTTCCTGTCTCCGTTCATATAGCGGTCAAAGGCAGAGTTTCTTGGATTAAGACTCCCTACATAGGCGGCAAGTGCGTCCGCAATAGTTTCCATGCTGACAGGATTCACTTTGAATGCTGGAAATGCCTGCAGAAAATCCTGTCTGTATTGCTTTGATTTACTGATGCTGTCCACAATCACTTCATGTTTCCCGTTCATTTCAAGAGGATTGGAAATTACCGCCTTAATCTGCTCCTGTAAACTCTTTACCCGGCCATCCCAGAACTGGCTATACTGAAAAACTGTATACAGTAAGGTTGGCGCGTTTCGGGTCAGATAACTTTGCTCGTCAAAGGCAATACTGGTTTTTAGTTTTTCACCAAAATACTGATCAGGATGATGACAGCTGGCACAGCTACGTTTTAAATTCCCTGATAGTGACTTTTCAAGGAAAAGCTTTTGACCAAGGGCTACCATAGCCGGGGTACTGATCCTGGCACCCGGAAATATGTTTTGTGGAATTGCATCCGGACTAAAAAGATGTTTTGCCTGGTAATTTAACCCACTCTTTTTCTGCAAATCTGCTTTTGAAATCTGTATAAAAGTGGTCAGCTGCTGCTGCAACGGTAAAGCATAATTTTTCAGAAAGACCATTCTGTCAAAGCTGTCGAAGTCCGGATGCTGATACAGATAGGCTGTAGCTCCGCTTAATTGCTGGTTGAGCAGTACTGATGACTGATCCTTCTTTTTGAGCAGTGGTAATAATACCTTTTGAACCGAAACGAGGCTTTGTGCGGCCTCTTCTATCCCGCTCTTAAGTTCTGGCGCATCATATCCTGTAATACTTAAGGTAATGATCTTAACCAGCTCTAATCGTATACTTTCCAGCATCTGTGCATCACTGGCTTCAAAGCCATAAAGCAAAGCTGGCAGATCTGCAGCAGAGGTAGCAAGAAGCTCTGTCTGTGCAGCTAATTCTTTTTGATGTAAATGGGGGTTTTCATTAAATAACAGAGCTTCGATCACCTGAAATCCGGATGGCTCCTGGTATTCCATATAAGGTTCTTCGACCTCTGTTTTAGCTGGTCTGTTATAAATCAGCGATGAGCTATGGAAAAAATAATCCATAAAAAACTCAATTCGTTTATAGGCTATTCTACTGTTTTTCAAAGCTGTTTTAGCTCTGTTCAGGCTTTGAGGATCTTCATTAAGCAAAGAAACTGACTTCTGCAGCTGAGTGGTAGTCTGTTCAAACTGCATGAAACTATACTTAATTTCATGCAGCAGATTGGTTAATCCCTGTTTATCTGCTGATTCTTTTAGTCCCAGCACAATAGATAAACAAGTTATCAATAGTAAAAACCGGATAACAATTTTTAGTTTATTCCGGTACATGACCTTTGGCAGCTTTTTTCTCGATAGTAAACTGATCCCTGATCTCTCCGTCAGCACATACCCATTTCAGTTCAAGACGGTTACCTTCAATTTCCAAAATACTTGCACCGCCGTGGTCTGCATCAGAAAAATACATGGCATTATGCGGATAAGTGGTCTGCTTCCCTCCCAGTTTACCTGCCGAACCACTCACGACATATACTGTCCCTTTATTATTTGCAGGGTCTTTCTGATAGGGAGCTGAATCTTTACTGCCATCGTTTCTTCCGGAAGAGGTACTCAAATTATGTATTTTCGGGTTAAAAGAACTGGCAGGACCGTAATGCCCCTGCATCATTCTGCTGCGTTCATAATCATGGCTATGCCCGTTGAGCACAAGATCTACTCCTTCACGTTCAATGATACGGATAAAGTTTTCCCTGATCTTAACCAGTTCTTCTTCCTGATCTGAATTGTGTGAACCCATCGTATATGGCGGATGATGCCAGAATGCAATTACCCAGCCTTTATTTTTATTAGCTGCAAGATCTTTCTTAATCCAGTTCACCTGCGGCCCCAGCGTATCGTATAAACGGTATGTCTGCTCCTCTTTTCCGTAAGAATCCAGCGAGAGGAAATGTATATTCCCAATATCAAAGGAATAAAAAGCCTGGGTATGTGAAGGTGTCCCGCCTGATTCTCCATTTACCGGCATAGAGAAATTTTGGTAATAAGCTGTTTCATGTGTTTCCTGTGCATGTTTTGCAGAAAGATCGGTATCATGGTAATCATGATTTCCAGGTGCAGGAAATAAAGGGTACTTTTTTAACAGGTCATCCTTATAGATATTAAAAAACTTACTCTGAAACTCAGAATCTGTTCCATCAGAATAAGCGTTATCGCCCAATAATATCCATGCAGTAAGCTCGTCTTTTCCTATATATTTGATCACCTGCTCTTTTACCCTGCGCTGATTAATAGAATTATCCCCGCAATCACCCAAAGCAGCAATCCGGAAATGCCCTGTTTTGCCAGCTTCAGGTAAGGTTGTAAAATAATTGTCCTGATTACCCTGTAAGGTATCTTTCAGCCCTCCGATAGCATAATAATATCGGGTTGAGGGCAAAAGCCCCTTTAACTGTATCTGATGCTCAGTAACCAAAGCATGATCTGCCGTGGCCTGATCCAGCTTGCCAGGTTTTGTTCCATAACTGACTTTACTTCTGGAAGAGACATCTGTTCTCCAGCGGATCAGTATCCCGGTACTGCTTGCGACCTGCAGATATGGCCCGCGAATAAGCTTTACGGGCTCAGTTGGAGCTCCTTTTTGTTTCTCCTGTGCAAATGACAGCAGTGTCAAGGCTGCACTAAAGAATAATAATCCTAATGATTTTCTGATCATCTTATTTCTTAAATTTAAGGTCTTTACCTGCTATATCTTCCCAACGGTAATAATGAAAAGTCTTGTCATCACTCATCACTACAAAAAGGCCGTGTTTGAAAGTCTCATTTAAAGGTACATTAACTACCTCAGATCCATCACTGTGACCAGCGGTTACTTTGACTATTTTTAACAGCTCATGCTGAAACGGATTTTTTGCTGTACCTGACCTGCTGAAAATCTGAAACTGGTTTGCTCCCTGATCTGAAACCAGTATATAACCGGTTGTAGCTGAGGTTTTATAAATTGAGATTCCTTCATGATCTTCTTTAAAACCGGTTGTAGCAAACAAGGCCAGTTCTTCGTTACCCTTTTCCGGGTCAGCGTAATACTGGCGTACGCCAAACTGTTCATCAGAATAATAGATATACCCCAGTTCATTGTCTGCAGCTATGGCTTCGATTTCCTTTTTACCACTATAGTGTCCGAATTTTCTAACCAGTTCTGCTTTTACTTTCCCTGTCCCGTCATCTGTTAACAGATACTGCCACAGATAGGAACCGTCTTTCGGACCTGTTTTTCTACCTACGATTGCATAAATTTTCCCGGTTTTACTGGTATAAACAGCAATCCCCATCAGATCTCTGTATTCTGGTGCCGTTTCGCCATCAAACATAGAAAGCCCACCATTATCCACAGCTTTCATATCAGGCAAAGAAAAGACCCGGAGTTTATGCGTAAAACGTTCGGTGGTAATAGCAATAGCTGTTGGTTTCCCGTTTAAGCTCAAGCCATAGGCTATATCTACATTATTTGGTCTTTTAAGCCCCTTTACCACCAGATTATGCTGAATCTTACCTTGTAAGTCAAAAACATATAACCCGCCGTCAGCGGCTTTGTCTGTACCTATAACCAGACTCTTTGAAGCATCTTCAGGATTAATCCAGATTGCCGGATCATCTGAATCAAATTGTACTTTCTCTGAAATGATTACAGGTTTAACAGTTACAGAATCTGCTGATACAGCTGCAGTGTTTAGTTTTCTGCTGCAGCCGGTTAATAAAAATGTAAAAGCTATAAATAGAAATATGGAATTACTTTTTAACATAAAATTTTATTTCAGGTGATTATTTTAATCCAAATGCCCCTATATTAACCGAAGGTGCCGGTGATGGATAAACAATTCCGTTAACGGTCAGGCCGTCCGGAAAATTACGTACAAATGCTGTTGTTCCTTTGTTCAGCGCTGGCGAGCCAGGTAGTAAATGAAAATCCCAGCTTTCATTCAATGTAGGGTTATCAGTTGCTGTATTCAATGGATAGTTTACAAATTTAGGATCGTTTTCTCCTGCCAGCTTCCCAATAACATCGTTTGTTCCGGCAATGATATCAGTCTTTGGCTGAAACTGGTCTGCTGTTACCTGGTTATATCCATAATACAGAGAGTTTTTAAACACAGAACGCTTATCTTCAGGCAGCTTAATATCTCTTTTAATCCCAAAACGGACATTGGCAAACAGGTTATTATACAATTCAGCGTAGATAGTTGACTCCAGCCATACTGAACCTCCTTTTGCGGTTGGCCTTCTCCAGCCGGTATTCAGCATTGTATTATTATAAGCTACCACATGGGCCTGCGGCGTACGGTCACCTACATTCGAGAGTTTAAGGGCATTAGTATTGGTGGCATAAAACAAATTATAACTTATATCTGCCAGACAGCCGGACTTAATATTGATTCCTTCACCTCCTACCAGACCGGTACTGTAGAATCTGTTATTGGAAAAGATAATCTTTCCACCTTCGATATAGGTACAATCATCTCTGAAATATCTGAATGTACTATTGCTCACTACCAGTTTACCTTTTACATTTGAAAACCATAGTGCAGGTGTATTCTCCCCACTCTTAGCTTTATACAAGCCCATTTTAACTGATGTGGATGCTTCTGTTGTTGCACCACCACCATATTCAAGAATCGTATTATCGAGTAACAGTTCTGAACAGGTTGGAGCAGCTAATATCCCTCCCCAAAGTTTACCAAATTTATTGGCCGCCGTTCTGTAGTTTTCTTCTATGGTTATCTTTACCGGGCTGGCTGCTGTTCCCATAGAATATAAGTTTCCCAGAACAATGAATTCCGGTTTAGCTATGGTATCCATAATCACCGTTACTCCTTCTTCAATTACCAGTGATTTTGTTGCAGGAACAATAATATCACCGGTAACTCTCACTACACTTCCTTTGGTCCAGATACCAAATACTTCACCTGAGATACCATTACCATTTTGTACAACTGGCGTGGTATCCACATCAATATTCGCTTTTTTACAGCTGGCAAACAGCGCAGTCATCAGGACTGCTGCTATTAATAATTTATTCAGTTTCATAATCATTATATAATTCGTTTATAACTTATAGCGTAAGCCTATCAGATAGGTCTGTTCGTAATAATCTTTACGGATAAGGGTTTCATTCTTGCCTTCTTTTTGTTTTGGCAAGTCATTATTCAGACTATTTTTTCCTTTGATAAACAATTCATTAGGTGTATTCAACAAATTTCCAGCTTTAACAAAGACGCTGATATTGTTTTTAAATCTCTTTTCTACTGAAGCGTCCATTTGTATAAAACCTTTCTGCCATAAATCGTTGTCGACAAACTGTGAGATGGTATTGATACGCTCTCCGGTATATGATCCTGCAAGTTGTGCATCCCATCCGTTTTTACTGTCTTTGTAAAGCAATGACAGGTTTCCTGTATGGGCTGACTGACCAAACAGCGGTCTGCTTTGTTCAACATTAATCAGTTTAAGGTCGCCGGTTTCGGTTCTGATCCTGCTGCTTTTGTCTGTTGTAATTTTAGAATGTGTATAGGTATAATTTGCTTTAATCCCTATTTTATGGAAAAACTTGATATAATCTACCTCAAGTCCATAGTTTTTTGCTGTTCCAAAATTACCCGGTGAATAATATTGATCCTGTCCTCTGGTTGCATCTGCCTGTATGGTGTACTCAATCGGATCTTTAATGTTTTTATAGAATGCTCCTACCAGTAACTGGTCTGTACTGTTCGGGAACAATTCATAACGTAAGTCAAAGTTATCAGCAATTGCCCTTTTCAGATCCGGATTACCGCGTTCCTGATACTCTTCATTAACAGTTTTTGAGGGTACAATCTCATAAAATCCGGGACGGTTCAGCGAGCGGAAATAGGTTGCTCTTAAATTCTGGTTTTTACTCAGACCATATTTTAAGTTTAAACTCGGAAGCAGATCAGTATATACCTGGCTGCCGGCAGGATTTGATTCTCCCGCAGGAAATAAAAGGTTATACCCCTGATTAGTATGTTCTACTCTTGCCCCTCCGATAACTTCCAGTTTAGCAATTTTGAAACTAAACATTCCATATCCGGCAGTAGTTTTCTCAGAAGCATCATAAGTAAGCGGATTAGCCACTGCCCCTTTTGGATTCTGAACTTCCCAGCCGATAGTTGTATAATTCATAAAGTCTGTGCCATACAGACCGGCTCTGTTTAACGGATAAAGCACATAGTTGTTATAGAAACTGCTTCTCTGTTTGTCTCTGTACAATCCTCCACCTGTAAAATCAACTTTTGTACCTGCAATATCAGCGGTATAGGTGATGTCCAGATAACCGGCTTTATCTTCGTCAGTGTTTCTTGACCATCTGTGATTGCTTTCTTTAGCTGTAGTACGGTTATCTATGAAGTTCCTGCGTGTGCCGTTTAAAGTGATTGTCGTTTCGTCAGGAATATCATTTTTGGCCGTAGAATAAACTGCAGACCACTGTATTTTTAATTTTTTCGGAATCAGCGTGTGTTCTCCGTGTAATGTACTGTTGTAAATCTGCTGTTCAGTAAATCTTGAACGGGTAGCATAAGAAATCTCTGCACTACCAGCTGCCGCATTATATTCTGAGGTTGCAAAATTTGTGGTAATCTGATCACGTGTCTGAATACTGGTTAGATTCACATAAGAGTTGAACAGTGAAAGTTTGTTTCTGTCATTGAAATTATAATCGATTTTACCATGTAAACCATATCGTTTTTGCTGTTCGCTGAACTGACGGTCGGCCATGGAAGTAATTCTTGAGTATTTATCGGTTTCTGCAACAGTCGAATTAAAGAAAGTACTGTTGGTACCGCGATAGGTATTCTGATAACTGCCCGCTATTAATACACCCAGCTTATTATTCAGAAAACGCTGACCGATGGAAATACCACCAACCAGATTCGGATCTGCCTGTTTTGCTTTGTAGTCGGTACTTCCTTTAGAAAAATCGGCTGCTTTAGCGTCATAGTTTCTGCCTCTTGTTTCATAAGGAGATTTAGCATTGGCATCACTCCGGTCAAAGGCCAGAAATTTACGGTCAAAAAGCATCTGACTATAACCTGTAGCCAGATTCGCATTAACCTGTAATTTTGATGGGGCGTCTTTCATCACCATATTAACCACACCGCCTACCGCATCGCCTTCCATATTAGGGGTCAGTGATTTGTAGACTTCCAGGCGTTCCAGTAACTCTGACGGAAAAATATCCAGCGGTACATACCTGAATTTGTTGTCAGGACTAGGTATCTTAATGCTGTTGACCAGGGTATAGTTATACCTTTTATCCATACCTCTTAAAATAGCATACTGCCCGTCTCCGTTATTACTTCTTTCTATCGTCACTCCCGAAACCCGCTGTATCGCATTGGCCACTGTCAAATCAGGTGAGACTTCCATTGCCCTGCCTGAAACCACGTTCATAACCTGCATGGACTTCTGCTCTATCTTCCTGGCGGTACGCTCTGTAGAGCCTTCCTGTTTGGCTGCAATGACAATCTCGCTCAGATCATTACTACTGTCATCACTCAGATAGATATTCAATGCAGGATTGTGTTCTTTTTCAACTGTAATCTGTTTAGTGAAGCTCTTATAACTGATATAAGAAACCTTAATCGTAAATACCCCGGTTTTAACATGTTTAAACTCGAAAGAACCATCCAAACCCGTCATGGTAGTTTGTGTTGTGTTTTCCAGCTTTACCGAAGCGCCTACCAGGGCTTCTCCGGTCCGGTGATCATACACATGTCCTTTAATGTTACCGGCTTTTGCCACCGCAATGCTTAAGAATAAGCAGAGAATCGTTTGTAAAATTAATTTCATTGTTCAAATTGTTTGTTTGTGAGCGTGTTTGTTTAATCGCTGAATCAAAGGTGTAGCAACAATTTCTGATTGACCAGAAATCACCGTGTACAAAATGTAAACACCGTGAACAGTACTGTATACAAAGCGCATACAGCGTATACACCAAACATACAACTTACTGTAAAACAAGTACATAACCAGAACAAAAACCGCCGTTATCATTCGGTTAGCGTAACATTAAGGAATTGTTAATGTGTATATTTTTTCGTTTTTGCCCGATCAGATAGTCTGAATAAAGGTGCTTAGATTGTCACCCTGACTAATATTCAGTTTTTTCCTTAACCTGTATCTGGCTACCCGCAGACTATCCTGAGAGATACCAAAGATCACGGCCATATCTTTAGAACTCATATTCATCTTCAGCAGGGCAATTAAACGGATATCGTTTACAGTAAGATCTTCACAATGTGTTTTAAGGTTATCAAAAAATGACTGATGTAACTGTTCGAATACCTGAGTAAAATCTTTCCACTGCTGATCATGATTGATATTCTGATTGATTTGTCTGACCAGCTGTAAGAGTTGTCTTTTCTGATCCCGCTTATCCTCTTTAATCATCAGATCAAGTTTATTACGCATACTGTCCAGAAAATTATTGTGCTGAATGACCTGTAAGGTATGGGTAGTCAGCTCCCGGCTTTTATGCTCCAGCTGCTCCTGCTGGGCACGGTTAAGCTGTTCATTCTTTTCTGCAATGGCCTTGTTTTCCCTTAGCTTTAAGCGCTGTCTGGAAATGGTTAATAAGCCCATAACAATTAACAGCAGAATTACCACAACCACGGCAATACTGATAATCAGATTGATTTTACGGCTATTTTCCAAAGCTGCGATTTCATCATTTTTCTTATCTATGTTATAAATAATCTGTAAAAAAGACATTTGCTTATTACTTTCATCAGAATAAAGATGAAGCAAATGCTTACGGCTTAATTCCATGTAATAATAGGCGCTGTCATTTTGATTAAGCAGATTGAAGGCTTTGGCTATGTCACGGTATGCAGAGGCCTGCTGATATTCATTTTTAGTAGCAATGGATAAACTCAGTGCTTTTCTGGTAAACTTTAATCCCTGCTGATAATCACCGGTCTTACGCATGATATCCCCCAGATTATTAATGACCTCAATGCTGGAAACCTCGTTATTTACAGCTTTATATAAGATCAGCGAAGCATCAAAATAATACCTGGCTGAATCATAATGAACCAGATCTTCATGTATGCTGCCCAGGTTTTCATAAATTTTGGCAACTCCCTGTTTGTAACCAGCCTGTTGATATTCATATAAAGCATGCCGCTGATAATAGAAAGCACTGTCATAACGTTGTTGTTTTTCGTATAAATGACCTATATGCCCATATGTTTCTCCCAGCCCGACCTTGTTACTGGTCATTTTATAGAGTTTTAAGGCCTGGTCGTATTGTTTTCTGGAGGTTTTTTTGTTGAAGTTCTGATAATAGACCACTCCCATATCATTGAGATTATCTGCAAGCAGATTTTTATCTTCCAGCTGTCTGAACAATTTATCTGCCTGCTGGTGATACTCAAGGGATTGCGCATAGTGACCCTGGGCGTAACAGATTTTCCCCATTTGCTGCAAACATACCCCAATAGTTCTTTTGTCGTTATCCATCAACGCTTTATGATGAAGTTTCCTGAGCAGGATAAATGCGGAATCAGGAAAGCGGTTACTTAATTCCAGGGTATGTTTAAGTTCCTGACCGGGGGCATCTCTGGCTGCAGCTTTGAACAGGAGGAATAAACAGATTAAAGATAAAAACCCCGTTTTAAGATAAAATTTGCAGTCGACAGCTATCATTTGAGAACAGTTAAACAGCCTTCTGGTTTAGGGATCAGGCTCTGGCAAAGGAAGCCTTCTATTATTAAGACAATGTTAAGTCAACGGTAACGAATACTGAAATTTTGAATTTTGTTTAATAAGATGATAACATTAATTGTACAAAATCAGAAAGAAAAGAATTAATTTTAGGCATAGGTATTGATATACATCCTATACTAAATCTATTTAACCTAATTATATGCTCAGACATACCTATTACGATCAAAACGAGACAAAAATGCCGGAAAACAAGTTAATCGACTTACAAGAGTACTATGAGGTTGAATACTGGTCTAAAAAATTTGGTGTAACACCAGAACTTTTAAAACGTGCCGTAAAAGAATCAGACAGTGCCGTAGCTGATGAAGTTGAAAAATATATAAAAACAAAATTCGCTTAAGAAACAGAATTTAAATTACATCAAAGGAGAAAACAGGCGGCTTAACTTTTCGGGGAACTGTTTGTACAAAGGTCTTTTCTCCCATTCTTCGGGATTAATCTTTTGAGCATCTTTCAGATCCTCATAGAAAATTTTTGTCATTTCCTGAGCGGTATGACTGTCATAAATAACACTGTTCACCTCAAAGTTCAGTTCAAAACTTCTATTGTCCATATTCGCAGTACCAATAACTGATAATTGCTGATCAGAAACCATTGTTTTTGCGTGAATGAAGCCTTTCTGGTATTCATAAATTTCCACTCCTGCACTCATCAGATCTCCATAATAAGACTTACCTGCGGCTGAAACCATTCTGGAATCAGATTTTCCGGGAACCAGCAGAACTACTTTTACTCCACTCAGCGCTGCTACAACCAGGGCATCGAGTAAACTTTCTCCTGGAATAAAATAAGGAGTAGTAATCAGAATCTCTTTCTCAGCCATTCCTATAGCCTGGATCAGGGAGAGCAAAATTGTCGGATTATCGGAATCCGGCCCACTGGCCGCAATCTGCATAATCGCATTTCCACCATTCTCCTGCTCTGCCAGAAAAAAGTCCCTTTGAGGGATTAACCCCTGATCTGCACAAAAATTCCAGTCACAGATAAACAAATACTGCAGGTAATAAATTCCGGGACCTGTAATTTTGACATGTGTATCCCGCCAGTAAAGCTGATCCCGGCGACCTGGACTATTGATATAACGATCACTGACATTAATACCTCCGGTAAATGCCATACGACCGTCAATGACGATAATTTTACGGTGATTTCTGTAATTGATTCTGTTGGCCAGTGCAATAAACAGAATTTTATAAAAGGGATATGCCTGAACTCCTGCATCAATTAATTCAGGAACTACTTTTTTACGGATACTGCTGCTGCCAAAATCATCATAAATTAAACGTACCTGTACTCCTGCCCTGGCTTTCTCTATCAGTATATCTTTGATCTGGTTACCTATCATATCATCTTCATAGATATAATACTCAATATGAATATGATGTTTGGCTTCCCTTAAGGCTTCCAGTACGGCCGGAAATTTCTCTTCTCCATTTTTTAGTATCTCAATCCTGTTATTTCCGCTCAGGTTACTCATCCCGTCATTAAGCAGCAGTTTGACCAGTTTCTGATATTTATGAAGTTCGGCTGGTACCGTATTCCACGTCTTTTCTGACTCCCTGAAGATTTGTTTTTTGATATGCCGCTGCATCAGTTCATTATTGACGATCTTTTTACTGTATAATTTACGCTTGCGGTAATTCATTCCTACACAGAAATAGATAATAATTCCCAGTATGGGAACAAACACGGTCAGCATCAGATAGGCCAGTGTCTTACTGGTTGAATTGGTATCATATATGATGCGCAGACACGTAGCTATAACAATTAGCGTATAGGCAATTTCCAGTAAAAGTATCCAGCTGATTTCCTGCATATTATTTTAAAAATATATCATAAGCGAAACGCAAAATAGCAAAGACAACAACCATCAGGAAAAATGCCCTGATAAACTTGTTTCCTTTTAATATAGCGAGTTTTGTACCCAGAAATGCACCACCAACATTAAAAACTGCCATTGGCAAAGCATATTCATATAAAATATGACCTGTGCTGCTAAAATAACAGATAGCAGCCAGGTTTGTTGCAATATTGATCAATTTAGCACTGGCACTGGCCTTCAGAAAATCGTATCCCATTAAAGATATAAATGCCAGGATAAAAAACGTCCCGGTACCCGGACCAATTAATCCGTCATAAAAGCCTATGGAAAAGCCAAAAAGAAAACCAGTTATTAATTGCTGCAGCCTGGTCATTTCTTTTGCCGTACCCACCCCAAAGGTTTTATTGAAATAGGTATATAAGGCAATAACGATCAAAATGACCAGTATCACAGGCTTTAACAGTTTTCCATCTATCATGGTCACATAATGCGCCCCCAGAACTGCACCTATAAAGGCCATAACAGCTACATATATCAGGAATTTCCAGTCCAGTTTAACATCCATAGCGTATTTCCAGGCTGCAAAAGCCGTCCCGGAAAGAGAAGGTATTTTGACTGTTCCAAACAGAGTTGCAACAGGATATTGCGGAAGCACAATTAAGATTGCAGGAGTTTGTAAGAGTCCGCCACCACCTACAACAGCATCAATAAAACCAGCGGCGAAAGAAACCAGACAAAGGATAAACAGGTCGTAAAGCATATTCCCCAAATGTAACCAAAGATTTAATTTTGCTCTTCCAAAATCTTCTTTTTTTACTACTCCTAAAAATAAATATTAGTTATTCAGTATCAGCAGATTGATTCTTTAATCATTCAGATAAAACCTGTAAATACTGGCATAAAATTGGTGGCTTTATTTTCAATTAACGAAACTCAAAACCAATGAATAAGAAAATTTTAATATTTGATGATGACCAGGAAGTATTAACAGCTATGGAATCTTTGCTGGATTTTGTGGACTGGGATCTGATTACCTTTTCAACAGGCCGGGATGCGATGTTAAAAATAGGAAATGAAAAACCTGATCTGATATTAATGGATATAGAACTGGATGGGTTTGACGGCAGGGAAATATGCCGCTCAATTAAAGAGAATACAAACCTGCAGCATATTCCAATTATCCTGATTTCAGGGCAGCTCCGTGAAGAAATGGTCATCAATACAGAGTTTGGCCCTGATGATTTTTTACCTAAGCCTTTTAATATTGGCGATCTGATAGATAAGGTTTATTTCCAGCTGGCCTCCTGAATTACAGTGCATTCAGTGCCTTCAAAATTATGGAACAGGCTTTCCTGATTTCTTCTTCTGTAATAATCAATGGAGGAGCAACCCGTAAAGCCGTTTCACAATGCAAAAACCAGTCAATAATTAGCCCATCGGCAGCACAAAGCCTGCTGACCTTTTCTACCTGTTCAAAACTATCCAGCTGTATACTCATCATCAAACCTTTACCCCTGACTTCACGAATCAGTGGATGCACAAGCAAGCTTTTAAACAATTCGCCTTTTGCAGTTACTCCCTCTACCAGGTTTTCGTCCAGAATAACTTCTAAACTTGCCAGTCCGGCCACACTTGATACCGGATGACCACCAAACGTAGTAATATGGCCCAGGATAGGATTTTCCTTCAAAACGCCCATCACCTCTCTGTTTGCGATAAAAGCACCAATTGGCATCCCACCTCCCAAAGCTTTCGCCAGCAAAAGAATATCTGGTACAATACCATAATGTTCAAAAGCAAATAATTTACCGGTACGTCCAAATGCCGCCTGTATTTCATCCAGAATCAGTAGTGTTCCGGTAGCGGTACATCTTTCTCTTAGCTTCTGCATATAACTTTCAGAAGCTACTCTTATCCCCGCTTCTCCCTGAACAGTCTCCATAATAACACAAGCAACAGCTGTAGTAATCAGTTCCAGATCTTCTTCTTTACCAAAAGTTATAAAACGTACGTCTGGTAATAAAGGGCGGTATTTTTGTTTATAATATTCATTACCCATCACACTTAAAGCTCCATGTGTGCTTCCATGATAGGCATGATGACATGAAATAATACCGGATCTGCCGGTGAACCGTTTAGCCAGTTTAAGTGCTCCTTCTGTCGCTTCGGTTCCGGAATTCACAAAATAGACGTTATTAAGTTCTGAAGGTAATACGCTGATTAATTTCTCCGCAAATAATACCATCGGCGACTGTACAAACTCACCATAAACAGTAAGATGAAGATATTTATCGAGTTGTGCTCTGATCGCATCAAGAACCCTTGGATTCCGGTGCCCGATATTGCTGACAGCAAAACCAGAAACCAGATCCATATAACTTTTACCGTCTTTACCGTACAGATACATTCCTTCTGCATGATCTACTTCAAGCATATTAGGACTGGTAGATGTTTGTGCGTTATTACGTAAAAAAAGTTCTTTATGGCTGATCATCGGATTTCTTGAATTTGCCGTAAAACTATTTATAATTTAAGCAAAAAAAGATCTTCTTCGTGTCAAAATCACTAATTCTATTAGAATTTAATGCTAAATATATGTCTGCCTGCCCGGTAACTATAACTCAATTTATAGTGATATAAATTACAGATCTGGCTGGTAATGGCGAGTCCAAGCCCAGCCCCTTCTGATGCAGGGTCTTTATAGAAACGTTCAAATGGCCTGTTACCGTCCAGTGCCTTTCCTGCTCCGGTATTGGAGATGCTTAATACACCAGCACTTAGCTCCACCAGAATTTCACCATTTTGCACATTATGCCTTATTGCATTATTAATCAGGTTATTGAGCATAATATCAGCCAGATATTTACTCATGTACAGCTGCCGGGCTTCCAGTTTCTTTTCTACCTGAATCTCATTCGCAATAAACAACTCATTGAACTGTCTGAGTTTCTGTGCAACCAGAATATCCAGAGACACATCTTCTTCATCCTTAATCAGGTTATTTTCTATCTTAGCCAATAACAACAGGGATTGATTTAACCTGGATAATTTGTTTACAGCCAGATAAACGTCTTCTATTAACTCACCCTGCCTGTCTGATAAAGCTTCTGTCTGAATTAAAGTATCTAACTTGGAATTGATTACAGCCAGTGGTGTCATCATCTCATGAGAAGCATTATCCGTAAAACTTTTAAGCTCCTTATAGTCCTGTCTGACTCTTGCGGACATCGCAATCACAGACTGATTCAGTTCCTGAAATTCATCAATCTGAGTTTGCTGTACAGAAACTTCATTTTTATCGGCCAGATTAAAAGCTTTAAGTTGTTTAAGTATATCATAAAATGGCCTCCACAAACTACTTAAAATAAAACGATTAACTACAGTCAGACTAATCAGCAGCAAAATAATAACGCCAAGTGTAATCAGAAAAATAAGTCTGACCAGATCTTCAGCTTCCAGGCTTGATTTAGTAATGGTAACGGCATAGCTCCTGTCTCCGGCCTTAACTGTTGTGATCAGACTGCGTCCCGGCTCACTGTCCTTTTCGTCCTGATTATAATAGGAGGTATTAACGAAATATCTTTCAACCTCTTCTGTTGTACCCAGCTCCTTATAGGTAACTTTCTGATCTTTAAAATCACTTGGTAAAGGTAGCTTGTTATATTTCTGAACACTGGCAATGATCTCCTCTTCTTCAATCTTAAGATCATTGTCCAACTTACTGGTTAATATATAATGAATCGCAAAATAATAGATAGCCCCGCTCATGACCAATATGATCAGGGTAGTGAACAGGTTTACCCTATTATATTTTTGTGCTAATTTCATCAGCTGCTAAATTTGTATCCAACACCATACATTGATTTAATATAATCATTACAACCTGTCTCCACGAGTTTTTTTCTTAAATTCTTAATATGGGTATAGATAAAATCAAAGTGATCAGAAAGGTCAATTTCATCTCCCCACAAATGTTCTGCTAAGGCACTCTTAGTAATAACTTTATTCTGGTTGGCTATAAAATAAACCAGCAGGTCGTATTCTTTTTTGGTGAGATTGACAATGTTCTGACCTACCATGGTTTTCATTGCCAGCGTATCTATATTAATTTCATGGAAGACAATGAGGTTATTTCCGTCAAAACTCTTCCTTCTGACTATAGCTGAAACTCTTGCTTTTAACTCAGATAAATGGAAAGGCTTAACCAGATAATCATCTGCCCCGAGATTAAGTCCGGATAATTTATCATCGAGAGAATGTCTTGCTGAAATAATGAGTACACCGTCATTTTTATGCAGACTTTTTAACTTGCGTAATATTTCCATTCCATCACCATCTGGTAAAGTAAGATCCAGCACGATACAGTCATAGTTGTAAATATTGATTTTTGTCAATGCTGTTGCATAGTCATCTGCTGTTTCACAGAGGCTCCCTTCTTCTGTAAAATAAGTAATAATGTCCTCTCTTAAAGCTTCTTCATCTTCAATTAATAATATCTTCATGTGTATTAAATCTGTAATGGCTATGCGTCCTGGTGGATTACAAAGGTAATATTAGTGGTTTTAAATAAGTATAACCAAATGAATTGGCTTATCTCCTGAATATTCTGTAAACCACAATAAATTAACTTATAATTATTATAATTTTTTGTTAAAAAGAGTTAATCTATTTTGATAATAAAAAACATAATAAGAGATTTGGGCTGTTGACACATCGTTCTATTTATTAATTATTAAAATATGTTTATGAGATCCCGTTTTTTTTATTTTTTCGTCCCTGTCCTGTCCGTCTCAATTTTAATCTCCAGCTGCAAAAAAGACAAAGATCTTGATGATTCTGCTGTATACCTATGGAAACGTGAATTATTTAGTGCAGACATTGCCAATAGCAGCTCCTTTAGTATTAATCCTTTTAAAACTACTACTGATCCATTTAACTACACTAATACGGCCTACAGAACAGCGGCATTTGATTATAATCCTAAATTTCTGATCAAAACTGATTATGTCTCTTTAACCAATGCACAGGTAAAGATGGAATAGCATAAAAAAGAAGATGAAGTAACCGCATGTTTTACTACAGGTATACCAAAACAAACTAATCGCAGAATGACCAGGGCTTTGCCATAGATTTATGCATTTTTGGTTTCCACTTTTTCTGATTCAACTGCTGCTGATTTTTCGATTGCAGGCACCACGGGGTCTTCATGGGGATCCACTGGTCTTATAATCATTCTCAGAGATTGATCTTTTGAAAAATAAGCTACTGTCCAGTTATAGAAAGTTCTGAACCTGTTACGGTAAGTGATCAGTGACATCAGGTGAATAAACAACCAGGCTAACCAGGCCAGAAATCCATTCAAATGGATTTTTGGTTTGG
Organism: Pedobacter lusitanus; assembly: GCF_040026395.1. Lineage (NCBI taxonomy): Bacteria > Pseudomonadati > Bacteroidota > Sphingobacteriia > Sphingobacteriales > Sphingobacteriaceae > Pedobacter > Pedobacter lusitanus. Next base: position 354,201 of record NZ_CP157278.1, on the reverse strand, counting down.
GTAAATCTACAACTGCTTTGTTACTTCCAATAATTGCCATGCTTCCTCTGTCCTTATAAACAAAACTGCGGGGAACCCTGCGTTCAGCCATCCGGATAAAGTTAGCGGCAAGATTTCTGCCTTGCTGAATAGCCACCTGAGCCACCTGCGGATGACCTTCCGGATATCCGGGATCGGCAGATTGTATAGATGCATCACCAATAGCATAAATATCTTCAAAGCCGGCTAATTTATGAAGACCGTCTACTATCATCCTTTTTCCGCGGCCATAACTGGTAGCAGGAATACCATCAAAATTTATTGCACTTACACCTGCAGCCCAGATCAGATTTTTTGTTACAATCTCTGTCCCATCAGAAAGAATAACTTTATCATTCACAAAATCATTTACATGACTATTCAGTAAAATTTTAACCCCTAATTTGGTCAGAGACTCATAGGTATTCACCTGAGATTTTGTACTCATGGGTTTCAATAAGGCTGCTCCGCCATCAACAAGATAAATCTGGCCATCTGCATCTTTCAGCTCAGGGTAGTCCTTGCGCATAATGCTACGGCTCATTTCTGCAAACATCCCTGAAATCTCCACTCCTGTTGGCCCGCCGCCGGCAATGACTATGGTCAGACTTTTAGCTATTTCGGCCGGATCAGTAGCAAGTGTGGCTTCCTCAAAATGAGTAAGTAATCTGTTACGCATTTGTATTGCATCACTCAGCGTCTTCATCGGTATGGCATTTCTCTTCACATTCTCCATTCCGAAATAATTAGTCTCTGCACCGGTGGCAAAAACAAGCTCATCGTACTCAATAGTACCATTGCTTAATATAAGCTGATGAGATTCCGGAACTACCTTAAGCAGTTCTCCCAGTCTGAAATGCAGATTACTTTTATTTCTGAAAAGTTTACGTATCGGATAACTGATACTGGAAGGTTCCAGAAACGCTGTCGCCACCTGGTAAATCAGCGGTGGAAAGAAATTATAATTGTTTTTATCTACCAGAGTGACCTGATAATGTTTCTTTTTCCCAAGTTGAAGGGCCAGATTGATACCCGCAAAACCTCCGCCTATGATAACTATTCGTTTCTGCATAATTTATTATTTACCAGATTATACTGATCATTTGTCTTAATCCGGATAATGATTCCTGACTAATGACAGATAAAAGTAAATAATGTTTTAAAACCTGAATGTAAAAATTAATGATCAGGATCATTGTTTTTAAAAATTATGAATATATGATAATAATAACCCGGTTGATATATATTTCGCAGGTACCTGCAATGACTCACCAATCAACTGATTTTTATCGCTCGCACCATCAAAATTTACCTGCTGGCTGAAACTACCCGTTCTGCCATAGCTTAGCAATAAACCGGCCCGCAGATTAAATTTACGACGCTTAAAATTCCCCCCGATCTGTGCGTGGTAATTATCCCATAGAGAAATATGACCTTGTTCATCTGTCTTTTCATTCAGATAATTAAAGTCTGTGCGAAGAGAAGACATCAACGTAAAAACTTCATTTATTTCACGACTGTATCCTATGCCCACATTCAAAACCTTCTTCCTGCCATCAAGCATATTTAACGCTCCGTCTAAAGGTAATTTTGATCCGTTTCCGGTTCTGATAAATGAATCTTCTTCTGGTTTTAAAATAGTATATGAATTTACCGACCCAAAAAACTCTGCAGCCAGGTAAATCTGACCTCTGCCATAATCATAGGCATATCCTCCTGCCAGACTCAGCGGCATCTTCCATTTGGCTCTGAGATTAGTCTGCCTGGTACTGGCCAGTAAATTACTAACCACCCCTGTTTCCGGATCAGTCAGGTTAGTTGAATTAATATCCGCAATAAAAGTTGCACGGCTATATAATTTAGCCAGAGGACTACTTAACAACAAACCCCAATGATGATTTCCGGAATCATAGGCCAAACCAAACTTTAATCTGACCCCGGCATAAGTATAATCTGATGAAGTTATAATCTGGTTACTGGCAACCGGTGGAAATATAACATCCGGATCATTTGGCGTATTATACAATGCCCTTGAAGTGATATTCGAGTTATTACTTGCATTTCTTAAAGTTCCTTCAAGAGTCAGACCTGCAGCCAGTTTCTGGCTTATCCTTTTTCCTACACTAATTTGAGCATAGGTTTCGGTCACCTTAGAATCCGCGTCATATTGCCCTATATAAACCTCATCTCCGGGACTATAGCTATCATTCAGGACATTTGCCTTTTTATCTAATCTTTGAGAAGTATTAAAGTCCTGAAGTGGATTCTGAATTAAAGCAAATCCTATAGTAAGGGGATCTTGTTTGTTTAACTTAAAAGTTTTCGACACTAACTGCGGAACGATCCTGGTACTGTTTGCCACCAGATCTTTTCCCATCCCTACTCCGTTTTTTATTCTGAAATGATCATAACGATAGACGTTAGATGATATAGACGTTGCAGTTTTATCGGACCATGCCATAACTGCAGGATTAAGATATACTATCCCACTATCTCTTGTATTGGCAATGGCAGCACCGGGTGTTAAGAAACCTGCTGGTGAAAAATTGGAAGTCCAGTAATAGGAATCCTGTGCCTTTAGTAATACAGGAACAGAACTAAGCAAAAGACATAAAAAGAAAGCGTATATTTTTTTCATTATAATAGGGAATCCTTAAAGGATATGAAAATACAAATACTATCAATAATCCATATCTTTATTGTCAATTATATTAACAAAACACGTACAACAATTCAATGATACAAATTGCAGAACCAGTTTCCTCCTCTAAAATCTTCAAATCAGTAATCTGCTTTTCAATCTTAACTTTATTCTTCTGCCCTGATTTACTGCAGGCACAAACTGTAAAAAAAAATACATTAATGGGTTCAAATATCGATCTCTCTCACTGGATGGGCGATATATTTGATAGTTCAAAAGGACATTATACACTTAAAGACATTGTTATCCCTGGTTCTCATGATGCCGGAATGTCTGTATTAACAGCTACCGGAGGTAGCCAGAAAGGTACAATTAATGAATGTAATACGCTTACCCAATCTTTGAATATAGAGAAACAAATGATCTCTGGTATCAGAATGTTCGATCTGCGTGCCGGCATTTTAAAAGATACGCTATACCTGAAACATAGTTCTTCGGACTGTATGGATGATGCTATAGGTGGCGGATACGGAGAAGAACTGGAACCAGCTCTGCTTGCTTCAAAAAAGTTCCTCGAAAAGAACAGATCTGAGTTTCTGATTTTCACTTTCAGTCATTTTTGCCCCAAAGAAATTGCAATCCCGAAACTGGCAGAGAAAATTGTCAATATCATTGGAAAAGATCATGTATATATTGCAGGGAATAAAAAACTGGGAGATATTAAAATTGCTGATCTTAAGGGAAAAATTCTGCTTGCATTTGAAACGGCTAAATTTGACAATCCCGGAATTGTATTCAACAGCATGATTGGTGCATCAGATGAAATGCTCAATTTTCGAAGAGAATATGCAGCTACTAATAATCTAAAAAAGCTGATTCTGGCAGAATCTGTGTTCTTTAACACCTTAAAAACACAGGTCGCAGCTAACGATTTAATCCGTTTAGACTGGCAGCTCACCCAAAGTGCCAAAGAAGCCGCAATGGTATGTAATGCTTTTGAATCAGATCAGAACAGCCCCGTTTTTGATGGAGCTGTATTTTTAGCCAATGTATTATCCCGTCATAAAAGTATTATCACCCATGCCAGAAATGCAAATAAAGTGCTGAAAACGCAGATTAACAAATGGATTGATGATCAGACTATCACGCATCAGAATAAACCTAATATTTTATATGTGGATGATGCGGGAAGCTGGATTACTCAGTATTGTATAGAACTGAATCAATCGGCACTGTACAATAGTAAATAAATAGTTTAAGGCAGACTGATTTTTCCCATCGTCACATTGGGTATTCCCCGACGCTGGCCAAAGTCAGTTTGTCCACCTGCCACACATTCATTTGCCAGTAAAGCAAAAAGTACTGCTTCTTTCGCATCAGGATCAACACCCAGGTCCTGAGTGTTAAGTAATTCAGACCCCAGACCTTCACTAATTTTCTGTAAAAGCAGAGGATTATGCATTCCGCCACCACTGATATAAACCTGAAAAGATTGCTGATTAATTGCTAATTTAATTGCGTCAACAATGCAGGAAGCTGTGAATTCGCACAATGAAGCTAATACATCTTCAGGTGAAACGGATAGTTGTCCGGATATTTTTTGCGCTTCAAGCAGATAGGACAGGTTAAACAATTCCGGCCCTGTAGTTCTTGGAAATGGCTGTTTAAAAAAAGGATGATTCAGCAGTGCCTTTACCAGCTCCCGATTGGGCTTTCCTTGTTTTGCAAGCCCAGCATCTTTATCATAATACTTACCAGGGTAATTTAACTGAACATACTGATCCATCAATGTATTTCCCGGACCTATATCGGTAGAAAATACCTGATCCGGATTTCTTCCTGAAGGCAGGTATGTAAAATTTGATATTCCACCAATATTCAGCAGAATACGATTTTCTTCTGGACTTGAAAACAACAAATAGTCTCCATAAACAGCTAAAGGTGCACCTTCTCCTCCACCGGCAATATGTTTCTGTCTAAAATCACTGATGGTGATTACCCCGGTCTTTACAGCAATATGGTCTCCGTCACCAATCTGCAATGTCGCATTTGGGAAATCCTTATGTTGATGTAATGAGACAGGCGCATGATAAATAGTCTGTCCATGGCTTGCAATCAGATCGACTGATGCTAAGGGGTATCTCCATTGATCTAATGCCTGTAAGATCAGTTTTGCTGAATAAGTACCTATAACTGCATTTAACAGGGTAACTTTTTCCAGTTCAACCCGGGACTTGAAAGAGACAGATTTCAGTTCTTCTTTAAAGGACTCCGTATAGGCCATGGTGATAAAGTGCAGCACCTTAACCTGAGTATTCAGACCTGCCCCTGTAAATTCACAAAGGGCTATATCCAAACCATCCATTGATGTTCCGGACATCAGCCCGATAATAATTCTCGATGGTGCTGAAGCTATCCTGGCTAAATTTGAAATCTGTGCATTCATGGTATTAACTTATTGCGGGATACTTTTCAAAAGATCAAGGGATAATCCCTGAAAGTTATCTCCAAAATGATGGTCTCCGGGAATAATTTCTGTTTTCAAACCTGCTTTAATAAACCTTGCAGCTATATCACCTCCCTCCTGATTTCCGAAAAAACTGATTACTGGAATATTCTTTATTTTTTTCATCTCTGCCTGTACATTATATGTTTCTGTACTACTGCCCAGGCTGATCATATCCAGCACGTGAATTTCAAAATCAGCTGTGACATCGGGTGATAAGGAGAGTACGGCTGAAAGATGTGATTTCAGGACAGGCTCTAATCTGTCAGCTACAAAAGGAATAACTGAAGCACCGAAAGAATAACCAGCCAGTACAAATTTGTCTTTGTTGAACTGTTCTCTGTAATGCAAAATAGCCTTGCTCAGATCTGCCGTAGTTTTTTCTGGTGTTCTGGCATCCCAGAAATATTTCTGGGCATCCAGCCCTACTACCGATAATCCTCTTTCGGCAAGTGATTCCGCCAGAGACTGGTCAAAACTTGTCCATCCACCATCTCCTGAAATCATAAATATCAACGGCAGATTATTTTTTTTAGCAGCAGGAATAATAGTTAGTGGCAGGTCTTCTCCATAGAGCTTAATTGACTGTGTCCTGAGCTCTTTATTCTCCCCCTGCTTACGTTCTGCAAAAGAGGGGGTATTGATTATTTTTTGATAAGCCGCTGTAAATGCAGGCAACCAATCTGCTTCAACAGCAAAACCATGCCCAACTTTAGGTAATTCAATCAATTGTGCCATGGGCATATCCTTCAAATAAGAAGCTGTAGCTGCATAAGGACAGGCTTCATCCTTAAATCCATTTAATGCAATAAATGGTGCAGTAAGATGTTCGGTTCTTTCCAGCCAGAAAGAAACCCCAGGCTTGAGCACATGTTGAGTCAGTCCGCTTCCCTTACAAAAAGGTTTCTTCGACTCAATGTCAGGACAAAAGCCCAATGCCACAGCTCCTTTAAATGTATTGGCAGGTGCCTGAGCCAGAATTCCGTAAACCAGTGTTGCTCCATATGAATAACCTAAAAGAACCGGTTTGGTATAATTGCTGAATTTATATTTCTTCTGAATCATTAAACTCAGCTGCTCAAAATCTGCAGCCGGATAATAACAGTCAGTTTTTCTTTTAGCCAGTGCTTTCCTGTAATTCCGGGCATCTATCCCTAATACCAGAGCCCCCTGTTCAGTGAGCCGCTGCGCCATGTTAACTACTCCATCTTTCCAGCCCCCGTCACCTGAAACAAATAAAGCTACTGAAGTTGGTTTTTGAACAGGATGATAGATTACTATCTTACCAAACGGACCATAATGCAATGATTCTTCTTTATTTACCGCAAAAGATGCTTTGCCGGAACAAAATAATGCGATGACAAGAATCAGTCTTTTCATAGGTTTAATTAGGGTTTTATCACTTTTGCCAGCACTGCAGGAATCTGGATAAGATCATAGTCCTGGGCATAAACCAGATATTTATTATGCCATACAGGTGAAAACTTATCTTTTGCATCCCGCAATCCTTTGTAATGAGAGAAAGATTTAATTTTTTCGTACGCAAACTTCAGAGAGCGTTCCGGAAGATTTTTCGGATCCATCAGACCTGAAAGTGGTGCAAAACCAATATTTACAGAGGTATAGCCTTTCTCTTTTAAATATTTAAACAATTCTACAAGGATAAAGTCAATAACTCCATTTGGTGCATCACTGGTTTTTCTGATTAAATCATAAGTACCTTCACCTTTAGCATAATCTGGAATTACATTCAAAAAGGCCACAATTTTTTCTTCTGAATTTTCAACAGTGATAATGGTCTGATTTTTCAATTCCTCCCAGTTAAACATTCCCTGAGAAAAAACAATCTCTTCTCTTTCTGTTTCCTCGAGCCACTCATCAGATACAGATTTTATTTTCTGCAGTAAACCGTCTTTAACGGGAGCTTCATATATCTTACTATGGAATCCTTTTTCGCCCACTTTTTTCAGGGCATTACGGATTGATTTTCTATTTCCGCCATCGAGTGTGAAAGTCGTTAGATTAACTACCCCTTCCTGCCCCAGAAATAGTCTCTTCTTACCGCTTTTAATAAAAGGTTCAAGATGTTCTTCTGCTACACGGTAATAAAAGCTTTTCATACCACTTTCAAAGCAGTATTTATCAAATGATTTAATAAATGCCTTTAAATTTTCTGGAGCCGTAACCGGCGATTCCAGAACGACTGCAAAGTTTCCGGCAATACGGTAAGAAATAAAACCTTCCAGATCTGGAGATCGATAAATCAGTTTATCCTGGTAAGTTTTAAAATAATCCATTGCAGAATTCCCATACTTATCCAATTGCGTTCTGGCCCATTCAAACTCTTCTTCATCTGTAGTATCTTTAATAATATATGGGCGGATCAGGGTATAAACAAGAAAAGCAACGGAAAGGAATCCACTTATATTTATAGAATAAAGAAATCCTCTGGCAAAAGCATCCTGAGGAACCAGATCTGTACTATCGATCAGAACAAAATTCTCTAAGGTATATTTAACGGACTGAAGAATACCGAAATCTACATTGAAGTGTTTGGCATCCAGAAAATAAAATCCAACAGTTCCATATAAAACTACTGCCGCCACACTGAGTAAAGTAGTCTGAATACCTATAAAACGCAATCTTGAATTATGTTTTACATAATATTCTTTTCTTGAGGCAACTAATCCGATAATTACGATGACTGAATATAGTGCTTCTTCATAATCAATTGCCTTGGTCAGGTTTCCAAACAGAGAAAACACACAAAGTCCTAATGCAAAATACCAGGCCATTTTTAGTCCTCTGAGCATAAATGCTGCTGTAACCAGCAGGAATAAACCTGCAACAAGTACAAAGTAGTTGGATGCTGCGATAGCTGAAATAGGCAGGAAATTTTTCAGGAAGACCAATCTCTCATGAATAGCAGGTGTCAGTACAGAAACTATATTCACTATGCCCAATGCCAAAATCATCAGTGCAGGTACTATCCGCATCAGTAATTTATTGATTTTGACCAGAAAACTTAATGCCCCCAGTAACATAGGAATCCAGAACTCCATGAAACGATAAAGAAAAGTAACGGAAACAGCTGCTGCTTCTGAGTAACCCAGACGAATCAGCATAAAAGTCATAGATGCTTCTACGGCCCCCAAACCTCTCAGAAATGGAGAAATAATCAGGAATACTACGCCAACCACATAACTAATCGTAGCAATAATCAATGATGGTTCTATATTCAGTGCTACCATAGCAATATAGATGTGGACCACACCGATTACTTCGATCAGCATACTGTAAACAAAGGTCCAGATAAAACTTCGTGGTTCAATCTGATTGTTTCTGAATTCAGACAGAAAGACTTCTACTGCGGGTATATATTTAATCAATAGCTGATAGAACTTTCCATTGGTAGCAATAGACCTGTACATGAGATAAATCCCTCCTATCAGTGCAAAAATAGCAATCAACCCGATCCATTCACCAGCGCCTATACTTCCTTTAAAAATAGCATAAATAAATACCGGAATAGCCATAACCACAACAGAAAGGATACCCACAAAGCCATAAATAGAGGAGGCAAAATTGATCTGGGATTTAGCTACTCCTTTTTGTTCAATTTCTCCGCTAAAAAAAGCAAGAGAGGAAACCCCGCCGGCTGGTAAAAACACGCTGATAAAATTTCTTTTCAGATACAGCATTGTCGAATCCATGAGGCTAACCTTACTGCCTACTGCACTAAACGAGTATTTATACATCAGTCCGTGCATAAAAATATAGACTACACTGAGTGCAATTCCGAATGTTATCCAATCCCACTTAGAAGTTAAAACCAGATATTTTACCTGCTGAAGTTCTGCTTTTTCATGTTGAATAAACCAGATCCCCAAACCAATAAAAAATAGTGTAAAAATATAACTCGCAATGATTTTATAATTATCCTTTATAAAAGGAACCGGGTTATATTGAGCAGGTAATTTCATGTATCAGTGACGCTTTTTCAATTTCTAGGAACGTAGCAAAAGTATGACATTTATACTGATTAAAGAATCATACAAGCCGAATTAGCTTAAACTAATTCTATAAAACTATTCCACATAGAGTTTACATTTTCTTTGTCCCTGATTTTGAAATGATAATAAATCACCACTACACGTATTTCATCTCATTTTAAGCATTCATCAGGTGAAAAAATGCATTAGTAGTATGAAGAATTAAGATTAGTATTAGCTTTTTCAGCGATTTCGATCAGCGTATAGTTAGATAAAATCAACGCATGTTCTGGTTTGGTACAAACATCATGTTCAAAATGCACCGATGGTTTCCCATCTGCTGTCTTGACTGTCCAGCCATCTTTAGATACTTTTATATCCTTAGTACCCAGATTGATCATCGGTTCAATAGCAAGAACAAGATTTTCTTTCATCAATATTCCTTCATTTCTCCTTCCAAAATTTGGCACCTGCGGATGTTCATGCATAGAACGGCCAAGACCATGCCCTACATATTCTCTTACCACACCATAACCATTGCTTTCTGCATGTCTTTGTATCGCACTTGAAATATTAGTTAAATAACTGTCTGCCACAGCATGATTAATCCCTTCATAAAGACACTCTTTAGTTACTCTTACCAGATCGATTACTTCCTGTTCTGCATCGCCCAGAATAAAAGTATAGGCATGATCTCCATGAAACTCATTTTTAATAACGCCTATATCCACAGAAATCACATCTCCATCACGTAAAGGTATGTGATCCGGCATACCATGAACTACCACATCATTGACAGAAGTACAGATATGATGCGGATAACCCTCATAATTAAGAAATGAAGGTACAGCTCCATGATCCTGAATATATTCAGCAGCTATTTTATCCAGATCTAGGGTGGTCATACCGGGTTTGAGCACTTTAGCAATTTCAGCCAGGGCCGAACTAATTAATGTAGCGCTAATCCTGATCAACTCTACCTCCTCTTCTGTTTTAATTATAATCATCTGTTTAAACGTTAATTTTCCTGTTCAATTTTTAATGCACAGTCTGCAAAACCTACCGTTTCCTGCAAATGGTGACTGACTATAATAGTTGTAGTATTAAACTCTTTTAAAATAACTTTCAATTCAATAATTAAGGCTTCACGCAAATCGTCATCCAATGCTGAAAAGGCTTCATCCAGCAGTAATAATTCTGGCTTTAATGCAAGTGCACGCAGAATTGCAAGTCTTTGCTGCTGCCCGCCTGACAGCTGTTGTGGCTTATGCTGTTTAAATGATTCCATCCTGCCTATCTGCAATAATCTTTCTATCAGCGGCCGGTCTGCAGTACCATACCGGAGATGTTCGAGCACAGTCATATTGGGAAATAAGGCATAATCCTGAAATACAAATCCAACGCGACGTTGTTGCGGCTTCCAGTTGATTTTTTTTGCGGTATCAAGCCAGCAATTTTCTTTTACAAAAATCTCTCCTTTTTCAGGCGTGATTAGCCCGGCAAGAATTTTCAGAAATGTTGTTTTTCCTGAACCGGAAGATCCATATACCCTGGTTATTGATTGCAAAGGAAAAGTTGCCTGTACAATAAGCTGGCTATTTCCTCTGTAGGTTTTAATCTTTTTATGTATTGTTGCTTTAATCATTCCAGCGGCCCCCTTACAGAATTTCTATTTAGAACAAAAACCAGAATTACAATTATAAAAGTAATTGCAAATAAAACCATAGAATATTGGTTGGCCTCTTTATACTGATTATTATCAACAGCATCATAAACAGCAATAGATGCTACTTTAGTAACTCCTTCCAATTTCCCCCCTATCATTAAAACAACACCAAATTCTCCTAATGTATGTGCAAAAGTCAATACAGTCGCTGTCCATAAAGATGCTTTAATACTTGGAAGCTGTATGCGGTAAAATGTCTCCAGTCTGGACTTCCCCATCGTATAGGATGCTTCTGCCAGAGAGGCCGGCAAATGGACAAGCGCTGATTTAACAGGACTTACCATGAAAGGAAGACTATAAATTACTGAAGCAACTACCAGTCCCTCAAAAGAGAAAACCAGGCTTATATTAAAATAGGTATGCAACCAGTTTCCTAATACGCTGTTTGGACTGAAGGTAAGTAAAAGATAGAATCCCAGAACTGATGGTGGCAAAACCAATGGCATAGTTAACACGGCTTCAATCACTACTTTGACCATTGAACTACGTCTTGAAAGCCAATAAGCCAATGGAATACCAATTACGAAAAGTATAATTGTAGTACAGGCAGCAAGTTTAAGGCTGAGCCATATAGGAGTCCATTCCATTAATTTTTTTAAGTTTTATTGGGTTCTGTAACCAAACCGGCCAAAAATAGCTTTCGCACCAGCAGAGAAAAGATAATCATAAAATCTCTTGTTTCTAGTAAAATTCTTATTATTTGAATACTTTAATAACACCGCACCCTGCTGAATTGGCGAATATGCTCTGGTATCTATTTTTAACCATTTAAAGTGATTTGCAGCAGAAAGTTCATAAACCAGTGATTCTGTAGTAAAGCCTATATTGACTACCTCTTTCAGCACATAAGTATTTACCTGGCTGATGCTTTCTCCAAATACAAGACGTGGGGATACGTCCTGGTAGATTTTGTAATAATTCAAAGCCTGTTGCGCAGCTTTACCATAGGGAGCCAGAACAGGGTTTGCAATAGCTATTTTACCGGTTTTCTGATCACGAATTAAAGTTTTCCAGTTCCCGATATCAGCTCCGGTGGCGGAACAGATTATCAGGCTGCCTAAAGCATAGACTCTGGGTTTCGACAACGCAAAACCATCTGCATAAATACTTTGTGCAAAATCCATATCAGCTGATAAAAATATATCATATGGAGCTCCATTCTTTATCTGGGCACTCAATTTTCCTGATGATCCGCTGATAACCTCTACTTCTATTCCCGTTTTCTGCTTAAAATCATCCGCCAGTTTTCGCAAAACAAACTGAGCATTTGCTGCCACAGCAACCCTCACCGGTTGAGCTCCGGCCTGATGAATAGTCAGAGCAATAAAAAGTAATAAAACGATTTTTTTTAAGTGATAACCCAATTTGAAATATACTGATTTTGGATTCTGGCTGGCTAACGGCTTATAATTCAAGTTCTTTTTATCTGTAATACTTTAAACATTTATCAGCTAAAGCGGATATTCAAAATTAGTATGTTTAAATCAGTTATCAAACAGAAATAAAAACCGTTATTTGAAAACACATTTAAATTTTAAAATACGACATGGAATATACCGAAATATGTAAACCTTTTGATTCTCTTACGGTAAAAGAACTTTATGCAATACTAAGACTGAGAAGTGAAATATTTGTGGTAGAACAACAATGTGTCTTTCTGGATGCAGATAATAAAGATATGTCATGCCAGCATCTGATGCTTTATCAAAATAAAGAACTAATGGCTTATGCAAGAATAGTACCTGCGGGATTATCATTTACGGAACCTTCAATTGGAAGAATAGTAAGCAGTCCCGCTGCCAGAGGAAAAGGTTTTGGCAAACAACTGGTTTTTCTGGCTATTTCAAACTGTCTTCGCCTGTATGGAAATAAGCCAATTAAAATCGGTGCGCAGTTATACCTGAAATCATTTTACGAGTCGTTTGGTTTTATAGTAACCGGTGAAGAATACTTAGAAGATGATATCATTCATATTGATATGATAAGGCCTATAAGTAAGCTTTAATTAAGATAAAATTAATTTGTTATTTGACAGAATTAAATTGTCATTTATTTGTCTAGTATTAAAAAAATATACTTAATATTACTAGAGGTATGTTTTTTTAATACCTAAAAATCATTTATCTATTTATATTAATTTAATTAAATCTCACATGGAAACAACTACTTTTTCAAAATTCTCAGCCGAGTTTTTTGGTACTCTTGTACTGGTTTTAATGGGCTGTGGCAGCGCTGTAATTGCAGGTGCTGATGGCACTAGTGGTGTTGGTCTGTTAGGCATATCTTTTGCCTTTGGTTTATCAGTGGTAGCTATGGCTTATGCCATTGGTCATATCTCTGGTTGCCATATTAATCCGGCGATCTCAATTGGTATGGTTGTGGCCGGCCGTATGAAAGCTGGCGAGGCAGTTATTTACATTATTGCTCAGGTATTGGGTGCTATTGCCGGTGCCGGAATTTTATATCTTATTGCATCTGGCAAAGATGGCTACTCACTTGCCGGCGGATTAGGGCAAAATGGTTATGAAGCCGGTTCTCCCGGTCATTACAGTCTGGTTGCAGGTTTCGTTGCAGAGACCGTATTTACATTTATATTCCTGATGGTTATTTTCGGATCCACCTCTACAAAAAACATCAACGGTGGTTTTGCGGGCTTAGCAATTGGTTTAAGTCTTGTGTTAATCCATATTGTTGGGATCAAGGTAACCGGAGTATCTGTAAATCCTGCCAGAAGTATTGGTCCTGCATTATTAGTTGGTGGCACAGCAATCAGTCAATTATGGTTATTCATTGCCGCCCCTATCCTGGGCAGTATTCTGAGTGCTATAGTATGGCGTGTTATGCTGGAGAAAAACTAATCAGATATATCCCCAACAAAAAGCCCCTGCCGCTTATTGCTCAAGGTAAAAAAAGGCAGGGTCTTTTATCATTAAATCCCATTGATGTTATTACCCACAGTCGGCATAGAGAAGATCTTTAACCTGCCTTATAACAGAGAAGATTTTAAGATTGTACACCATCAGCCAATCAGCATGCCTGTTATACCTCAGGCACATAAGCATGATTTCTATATGGTTTTACTTATAGAACATGGTACCGGCACTCATACTATAGACTTTTTTGAGCACCAGGTAAAACCAGGAACCGTATTCTTTCTCGCGCCCGGACAGGCACATCAGTGGAACTTTTCAGTTGACACCAGTGGTTTCCAGGTCATGTTTTCTCCGGATTTCCTTTTACAGGTACAGCAAAAATTCCCTTTTTTCACAGCTTCCGGAAAAGCTTCTTTTCAGCTTAATGAAACAGACAATGAACGAATAACCGCAGCACTCAAAACACTTGTTCAGGAAGCAGATGAACAAGTGTCATTTTATATGGAAATGGTACAGCATAAGCTTCAGATCCTTTTAATCTTACTTAAACGTGCTTATAATGGAACATTCAAAATACATATACCCGGTACAGATAACCGCCTCCTTAACCGATTTCTTACTATACTGGAAAAACACTACCATACCAATAGCGATGTAGCATACTATGCTAATATACTGAATGTTACCCCTAACTATTTAAATCAGGTATGCCGTACTAAATCAGGGACTACTGCCGGCGATCAGATCCGTGAACGTATCTTACTTGAAGCCAAAAGAATGCTTACCCTAACCAGTCTCGATGTCAAAGAGATAGCCTTTACGCTTGGTTTCAATGACACCTCCTATTTTTCCAGATTCTTTCGTAAATACACGAATTCAAGTCCTGTAAATTTCAGAAAAAAGAATAATCAGTACCTGTGATGTACTAACCAGTCCTATATCCGGACCTCCATAACATTTAAGTTTGCCAGACGATGAAATGCTTATATCTGCAATTAATGGCTATGCTCTGTTTTTTGAGCATAACTTTCAGTTCATGTGCTCAGGAAAAGAATATGGAAAAATTAACAGTTTTTAAAATTATTAGCTTAAATGAAATTAATCTGCTAAAACAGTGGATTGCTGAACAACCCGACCTTGAAATCCGTAATGACAAAGGTGAAACTCCACTAATTACGGCTACCTATGCAAATCAGACGGAGATGGCTAAACTGCTCATTGAGGCTGGTGCTGATGTGAATGCCCAGGACAAAATGCTGAATAGTTCTTTTTTATATGCTGGTGCATCTGGATATCTTGATATATTAAAATTATGTATAAAGGCAGGTGCAGACTATACTGTATTTAACAGATATTATGGTACAGCATTAATACCTGCCTGTGAAAGAGGACACACTACTGTTGTTGCTGAACTCCTCAAGGATGAGAAATTCCCTATAGATCATATTAATAAATTAGGTTGGACTGCCCTATTGGAGGCCATTATTCTTAATAATGGCAACAGCAAACAGGTAGAAATTGTAGCGATGCTGATTAATGCTGGCTGTAATGTAAATCTTGCTGATAAGGAAGGTGTAACTCCTCTGACCCATGCAAAAAACAAAAAATTCGAACCCATAGTTCTGCTGTTAAAAAAAGCCGGGGCTCATTAAAACCAACCTATTGTTTTTATGAAAAGATTATTCACTACAATACTTCTATTATGGACAGGATCTATTGCTTTCGCACAGAGAACACAGGTCGATCTGATGATTACTGATGGAAATATTATTGACGTTAAAAATGGAAAAGTATCCTCAGGAAAAGCAATAATTATCCGCAATGATAGTATTCTTACCATTATTGATCTAAAGAAAGCTGCCCGATATAATGCCAGACAACAGTATAATGCTGCAGGAAAGTTTATCATTCCCGGGCTTTGGGATATGCATATGCATTTTGGAGGAGGAGATTCACTGATCAGGGAAAACAAAAACCTCCTTCCTCTTTTCCTTGCTCATGGAATTACAACAGTTCGGGATGCTTCAGCTGATTTAAGTAACAGTGTATTACAGTGGAGAGATGAAATTTCAAAGGGAACTTTACAAGGCCCCACCATTTTTACTTCAGGCCCTAAAATTGAAGGTTATCAATCAATTTGGCTAGGTGATATCGAAGTTGGCACAACTGAGGAAGTTAAACTCGCACTTGATTCCCTGCAAAAGCTCAAAGTTGACTTTGTTAAAATCACTGATAATACCTTAAAACCAGCTTTGTTTCTTGAGGCTGTAAAAATGGCACGTGCCAGAGGTTTTAAAGTTTCGGCACATATCCCTTCTTCCTTAACCATGAATCAGGTAGCGGATGCCGGACTAAGTGCTGTTGAACATATTGGCTATGCTTTAAAAGCGGGAACTAAAGATGAGCAGCAAATATCTGATGAAATCTCTTCAGGAACTTTAAAAGGAGCTGCTGTTAATCAGAAAATCATCGCTGATTTTGACGAGGCTACAGCACTTAAGGCCTACCGGAATATGACCAGACATGGCATGTCACTAACCCCTACTTTATCTATCAGCCGTACTATTGCTTATCTGGATCAGGATGATCATAAAAACGATCCATATCTGCAATATATTGGCAAAGGGATTCGTAAAACCTATATATGGAGAATAGAACGCGCAGCTAAGGATAATCCGGCAGCTATTGAATTCAGACACCAGCTGTTTGAAAAATCTGCTTCCGTTTTACCTCTTTTACAAAAAGCAGGCGTAAAAATTCTGGCAGGAACAGATGCCGGGTATTTAAATTCATTTGATTACCCTGGCATTGGTTTACATCAGGAATTGGAATTATTTGTTAAGTATGGCCTGACTCCTTTACAGGCACTTCAGGCCTCTGTTATTAATTCTCCGGAATTTCTGAATCAAAAGAACTATGGGAGTATAACCGCAGGAAAAAAGGCCGACATTCTTGTATTAGATGAAAATCCATTACAGCATATCAGTGCAACCCAAAAGATTAACGCTGTTATTGCGAAAGGACAAATTCTGGATCGGAAAAAACTGGATAGAATGCTGGAAGATATTAAAGCTATGAATCAGTAAAACAGGTAATTCTACGTAGTGATATCAGGTATTTCCACTACCATATATATCTTTCTATCTTTATAAATTTGTAGTATAAGGTTAAAGACTAATAAGTTAACGCCATCCTTGTATCTTAGTTTTAATTTAAAAGCCTCAGGATTGAGGCTTTTAAATTATTAAAATTACTTGTTGACAGATACAGAAACGAATTTTAATTTTCAAAGAAAAGATTACGTAAATCAAATAACAACTATGAATTGTATTTGAAGATTGACGGCGTAATTCCAGTATGTTTTTTGAAGTAATTATTAAAATGAGCAGGATAGTCAAACCCAAGACAATAACCAATTTCGGCTACGTCCCAATCCGTATTCTTTAAAAGAGTTTTTGCCTCATCAACAATTCTGTTACTGATCATTTGTGTTGTGGTCTTCCCTGTGTGTGATTTTATCACATAATTCAGGTGGTTAACATGAATATTCAATTGACTTGCAAATTCAGAAGCAGTCTTTATCTTCAGTGGGTTCCCCGGAGAATCAACGGGAAACTGACGTTCGAGCAATTCCATAAACATTGGCGTAATCCTATCTGAAAGATCTTTTTGAGAGATGATGTTATAATCAGCCTGAATCTTGATTCCCTGGTGTATAATCAACTTAAGCAGACTTCTGATTACCTCAAATTTGTATTCATAATCGCTTTTTAATTCATCAGTCATCTGCTGATAATACCCACTAACCAATTCGGCCTGCTCTTTATTCAAAAAACAAACCGGATCAAGTACAGGATTAAATAAAGGACAGGTCAGCTCCAGCCCCTTTTTTAGTTCTGCGGAGATAAACGAATCGTTAAACAAACATAAAAAACCCTCCTGATTATCAGCAGTGGATTCCCATGAATATGGAACGGAAGGATTTGAAAAAACAAGGGCAGGCTGATCTATTTCTATGACTTTATTTGCAAAGTGTAACCTGCCATCTCCTATAGTCAGACATATTTTATAATGATCTCTTCTGTTATAGGGCGTGACCTTATTACAATAACATCTGGGCTGAACATTAAAATGACTTGAGTTTCCACTTGAATTTAATAAATCTGACGGAATAATCTGATTTGTTCTTTTATAAAACTCACCAAGGGTTTCTACTGAAGACATAACAAATGGATTGAATATTTCAAAGAACAAAGATAATTAAAATCTCTGATCTAAAATTTCTGGATTTGCTATATTCACTGGATTTCCGTTGATATAACTCATCACATTTTCGAATGCTTTACTGAAATATAATTCATATCCATTTTTTTCTACATAACCTAAATGTGGTGTACACAAAACATTAGACATTTTAAGCAACTCGTAATCCGGACTATAAATGGGCTCTTCTTCATAGACATCTATACCGGCAAACCCCGGCCTGCCCTTTCCAAGACATTTCAACAGAGCTCCTTTTTCAATTAATTCTGCTCTTGCTGTATTAATCAATACTGAAGATGTCTTCATCCTGTTTAGGTCAGTTTCTTTTACAATCTCTGTAGTAAGATCATTTAAACGAAGGTGAAGAGTAACCACATCGGTCGTACTAAAAAACTCCTCTTTTGTAGCAGCGCTTCTAAAACCATCGTTTACAGCCTGATTTCTTGACTCTTCGCTTCCCCAAACCAGTACATTAGCTCCGAAAAC
This sequence comes from Pedobacter lusitanus, assembly GCF_040026395.1. NCBI lineage: Bacteria > Pseudomonadati > Bacteroidota > Sphingobacteriia > Sphingobacteriales > Sphingobacteriaceae > Pedobacter > Pedobacter lusitanus. Next base: position 335,696 of record NZ_CP157278.1, on the reverse strand, counting down.
CTTTGCGTAACCTGCTACTTTTTTTCCAATCTTACCATAACCCCAGATTCCAATAGTTTTCCCATTAATACTTGAACCGATATTTACCTGCCATTTCCCATTTTTCATCGCTTCGATTGCTTCAGGAATCTGTCTTACAGTATTCATAATTAAGATCCAGGCTAATTCGGCAGGTGCAACAGGAGATCCTACTCCTTCTGCAACAGCAACTTTATGTTCTGTACAGGCATCTATATCCAGATGATTCGATATTTTACCTGTCTGGCTGATTAATTTCAAATCTGGCAGTTTAGAGAGCAATTCACTGTCGACAATCGTTCTCTCCCGAGTAAGTACCAGTATTTCTATACCCTTTAGTTTTTCGGAAAGTAATGTTTTGTCTTTTTCTGTTTCATTCAAAATTAAAACCTCCTGTCCGTCTAACAGGCTAAAACACTCCAGGTCCTTAATGATATTCTGATAATCATCTAAAACAGCTATCTTCATCAATGTATTTTTTGCACAATTTAAGCGAAATTTATATAATGGGCATAATTAAAAATGAATCATAAATTGCAATGATGATTTTACTGGATTGGTTATTCACACTGTTACACCTGATCATTATTGGGTTCAATCTGTTTGGCTGGATATGGCCCGCAACAAGAAAAGCCCATCTCCTGGTTGTTGCACTTACTTTAAGCTGCTGGCTGATCCTCGGTATCTGGTATGGTATAGGTTATTGTCCTGTTACAGATTGGCAATGGCAGATTAAAGAAAAATTGGGTGAGACAGATCTGCCCAATTCTTTTGTTAAATACTATGCAGATAAAATATCCGGTCAAAAAGTCTCTTCATCATTTATAGATGCAATAACTGCGATTAGTTTCGCCGCTGCCATTATGATGACAGTTTATGTAAACTTTATAAAAAAAAGACTGCCTAATTAATGAACATTAACTATTGAACTGCCTTAAATGATGATCAGTATGCTTATAAACGAGACAACCAACCTGTTCTCTTGTCAGTTTTCCAAAAAAAGAGTGTACAATTTCGATAGCTGAAGAATCAGCATGTTCCTGCAGTAAAGCAATCCATTTTTTCTTCTCAGCTAACACATCACCGTGAAGCTCTTTTATTTTAAGTTCAGCAAGCGTGGGAACATTTTGTTTGATAGGAGTTTCATCCTGTGTAAATTCCTTCAAAGCCATCTTACCAAATAGCCGGCCTAAAAACATTCGTCCGTAGACATTCCTGCCTAACATCATTTCTTCGTAAACTGTACAATGTTTCAACATCTGATAGACATTCATTTTACCCCATCGCGCTTTACTATCCTCATTAAGTGTATTGATTCTGTCTATTAGTTTTTCTCTTGTTACGCTGTCAAATATCGTTTTCATATTTTTATATTATAAATAAAAATGCCATACATTAAGCATAAGCTAATGTATTATCAATATTTGAAGCCAACCGGGTGCGCTCCTGACATTTTAAGGCGTTGTTCAGGACAAGATATTTAAAGCGGATTATTAAAACAGCCAATATATATCAGATTATTATAACTTTTCAGTGGTTTATCCATTGATAAGTTATCATCTGCATAACAGAATATAGCGTTTACTGTTGAAAGTCCCTTTCCTACACAAGCCTGATAGATTCCTACTTCAATCTGATCATCCCATACAGGAAGTTCTTCTATAGCCATCTGAATACTGATCTTTTTTCTGCTGTAGTAAATAGTGATCCAGTCTTCATCATAAACATCCTGAAGATCCAGGTCTTTACCAAATTGACTACGAAGATTTGAATCTGAATTGTCTTTCTGAAATTTCGACTGATCAAAATATTTATAGAATTGTTCTTCTGTTTTATCTGAGGTGCCTGCCCACACATGTATGCTTTGCTGTGCCATTTTATGATTATTATTTATTTAATGATAGTTCATTTCAGTTGGGTACTCATATTTTCTCTTCAATAATCCCCCGATCCCAGTAACAATTTGATTAATAATTTTACTGATTCAGGATCTTCAGCACTATTAACAGAAGTGACACTGTTGCCAAAAATATCAGTGGAACGTGTGACCATGGCAATATTTTTTCCGCTACGGTCTTTATACGTATGAATAGTATCTCCAAAAATGTTTACTGTTTTGGAGATACTATAAGTCTGAGCATTAACAGCCACCACTCCCAATGATAAAAACAATAAAAGAAATAGTTTAATTTTCATGAGACTGGTTATATTTCTGCTAAGATACAATTTGAGGCATAAACTCAGTTATTGTTTTGGTTGCTGTTGTGTTACGCAATGAACCATTCCGCCATTAGCAAATAAATTACGACAGTCAATGCCGATGACTTTTCGGCCTGGATACAGCTTCTGAATAATATTGTTGGCAACAGTATCATTTGGGTCATTATAGTTAGGCACCAGCACTGTATTGTTGGCAATGTAATAATTGATATATGACCCTTTCCCAACATTTTTGCCGTATGTCGTAACTACATCATTCCGGGTAAGTGGTACTTTCACAAAGTTATAGGGTTCTGCATTCTTATTCGTTGCACCATATAGTGTACTGATATCTTTTTGAGGCACCTGCCAGTACAACATATCTTCTTCAGACATAGTAATGATCGCAGAGCTATTCACGAACCTTGCAAATCCATCTATATGCATATCTGTAATTTCAAGCCCTGCCTTTCCATCCAGCCAGATAAACTTTGTAACTCCAAGATATCTGATAAATATAGCCTCTGCCTGAGCTTGTGTCATACCAGGATTCCTGTTTTCATTTAATATTGAACTTTTACAAGCCATAAAAGTTCCTTTGCCATCAATTTCAACACTACCTCCTTCGTTGATCATTATGCCATTAAGGTCTATTTTCTTAAGATTACGATCGTTAGCTAGTTTCGCAGGTATTTGATTACAGTTCTCATAATCTGCTTTTCTACCCCAACCATTAAATCCCCAATCCTCAATAAGTAAGTGTCCATTTTTGTCTCTTACAAATATAGGCCCATTGTCACGTACCCATACATCATCTGTCGGGCTGATCGTAAAATCTACATTATCTAGTGGAATATTTTCTGTTTTTAAGAGACTGGTCACTCTTTCCCTTTCAGTCTGATCATAAACGATGAGATGCACTTTTTCACCCTGTATCAGCGCTTTGGTCATCGCAATCCAGGTATTATCCAAACGATTGCGGAAGGTTTTACCATATTGGTATTCATGCGGCCATTGTAACCAGGTACCTTCATGAGGACTGGATTCTTCAGGCATTGTATACAATTTAGTGGTGTCTGCAGTAGAGCCAGGAGCAATATCAGCCCCTTCTTTTGCACAGGAAAAAAAAATGGTCGATAAAATCATTAACGCGATTGTCATTTTGAACATAATAAATTTGTAAGATTTTGATAGCGCAAAACTATATGGACCTCAACACAGATTATTGTCCAAAATTGACAATCTTAATTCTAACCCAGAGGCAACCATATATAAGTAACCTGTTCTTCAGGAGAACTTGTATTACCTGGATGCATCATATACTTTTCGATAACTGGCGAATGCCCGAATTCAAGCGCTGTGTTTAAAATCCAGCCAGCGTAGATCTTACTGTAAGTATCTTCGATCGTTTGATACTCTCCGTAATGTACGAACTGCGCATACCTACCTCCTCCTATCGTTTTAGAAGGTAGTTTCCCTTCCTTTATCTGCATAGTGGAACAGGTGTCATATCTGCAGCTAAGGTTCTCTCTTATCAAAGGTTCATCCGCTACAATACCGTAAAATTCATTTCCATACACTGGAAACTCATTCTCCATAAACCTCTCCCACAGTGATTCAATTTCTTCGTCTATATAGCTTATAAACGCGCTCTTGTAATAAATTGTAAAAGGGCGGACGTAAACAATTTCCGGTTTTAAAAGCTGCTTCGCTTCAATTGGAAAAATCTCAGCTTTGGCGAGCAGAGGCTCCTTTTGAAATTTAGCATCTTTTGGAGCAATATTAAAATGTTGTTTAAATGCTTTTGAAAATGAAGCCAGATTGGAAAAACCGACCTTTAATGCTATGGAAGTAATATTCTCAGTGGTATAAAGGAGCATTTTATATGCATTTTCTACTTTAAGGCGTTTCTGATATGCACCAATGGTCTCTCCACAGGTATATTTAAATATTCTTTGAATATTCCTGTAAGAATAATTGGATACATTCTCCAGCTCTCTGATGGAAATAACCTGATCATAGTTTTTTTCTATAAGACTTATCGTATTGTAAACACAATTCAGATTTGCAGAAGTCTCTTTTCTTATTTCCATACCGGTCAATATTAACGCAGTAAACATATCCTTTTTATTTGCGTTTCTCTAATCCTTCAAGAGCCACTACTGCAATATCTCTTGTTATTTGCGTTGGGGAGTGACAATCGCAGTTACTCAATCCCAGAACATAGATATCAGGAATATAAACTCCCATTGTTTTAAAATCAAATATACTACCACCGTGCTCCCTGACAGGTATCTTATTTATTTCTTTAATATGCCAGCCATAACCATAAGCAAATTCTGCTCTATTATTCAATTTATATCTGCTGAATACCTTTCTGGTCTCGTCAGGATTAAGCAATACATTTTTGTTTAATGCATTCTGCCATTTCAGCATATCATCCGCAAATTTTTGGTTCAAATGTAGTCTGGCACAGACTTGTTTTATGTGACTTAACACATATTTTGGGACATTCCCTAAACGAAAAAAGCATGCAATCATATGATTGCATGCTTTTACATAGTTTTGTTACTATTCTCTGTGATCCCGCTGGGATTCGAACCTAGGGTGAAAATCACGGTTTATTCATTATCTGGGAGGTTTTGGAATTGGTACTAACCGAATCGCTCACCTTTTATTTGTACGTTTTTGCTGTAAATGCTATGTTGTAAACATAATAAATTTTCAGAATGGATAAGTATCTGTTTTACTAAATATATCTAAAATTTGAAAAACTATTTTGAGAGAAAATTGAGTAGTTATATTTTATTTTTTTTTGCATCGGCCCATTCTGTTGTACCTAATGCATGAAAGCTCGATATTCTACCTGATTCAAAGGTTCCGTTAAGCAATGCCACTAAATCGAAAGCAAATTTTGAAAAATTGGGTTCAGCCCAATCTAACATCGCACCAAAATATGAATTTTCATCTATTTTAATAGTATCTGAAAGTGTAAAGGGTCCAAGTAATGACCTTTCGGGCTTTTCTAACGACGAGATAATTGGTTGTTGAGAATTTAAAAGACTTATGTGTCCTGTATTGTCTTTAGAATGTCCAGAACCTCTTAAAATAACCCCTCCTGAATACCCACGAAGACTATATCCATCAACCATCATATTTATTGCTCCTTTGTCGAACTCGTTCTCTTTCCTTAACTCAAAAAAAACGAGACTACAAAAGAAGTCTCTAGGCAAATATTTTTTGTATCGTTCATCAGGGGCATCAATTCCACTCATTATTTTACTTAGTTCCCTTAGATGTTCTATTCCACTTTTAACGGTAGACCTTGCAAATGATGATTTCACCTCTATAACCGCCTTTACATATTCTGCGGGTATTGCTAATGAACTTCCTTGTTTTGAATTATCTGGACTTTCTTCTATCCATAAAATCGGAGCCTCTAAGTGCTCATAGATTATTACGTCAAAATGAGGTGTGTTTTCAAGATCGGATATCCCCGTAGAAATTATATAACCAGAAGTCACACCATATTTTTTTGGCAAAAAATTACCTAACCATTTTCTGAATTCTGCTTCGGCAACATTTCCATGGGAAGTTTGAACAATATGCTTTTTACTAAGAGTTTTGGCCCTGTCGAATTCATCTAGCATTTTTTTTCTTGCTATCAAAAATTGGCTCCAACCTTGCGCAGGCATTTGAAATTGTAGTTCTTCCATTTTTTTACTTTAGTTAAGTCTCATTTTATTATAGGGCCAAAGTTTTGATGAACTTATTATTCTTAATAATTAACTTGAATTCGTCTTGAATTTTTACAGTTTGATCATTGGGTACTAATAAAATTCTAATACTAAGATCTTTTTAGTACATTTTTTTAATTTCATCGATCCATTCAGGCACTTTATAAGTGTCATCTAGTTTCAATATATATTTATTTGCAAACTCAAATTTGTTATTTCCTTTATTGAAAAAATCATCTAAAATTTTTGATTTGCTTGGTGATAAATCAAGAGAAAAGAATGTTGGTTCCTCTGAAGGATTATTAATATCAGTTAAAACAGTTGTTAGTTCAGGATTATCTACCTCAAACTCTATTAAAGTATCATAAAAGAGTTTTCCATTTAAAGTATCTTCAATCTCTGTTTTTGGAGAAACTGGATTTCTATCTACTTGAACCAGAGTCGTTTTTCTTGTTTTCTCATCATTAACTATTCGAAAACATAATAAGTTATTTAATTCTCCTTTGATGGGATATTGTACTATTTGTGAATCGGTATCAGAAATTAATATGACTTTCCCTTGAATATCTTTTTTGAAATCTTCATAAGCAACTTGCAAGTTATTGTAAATTCGTTTAATTTCAGAAGCACCCCCAACTGGGATTATCCTTAGTTTTTTTTCTTGTTTAATATCTGCAAAATACTTCTCAAAATATATTTTCTCTGAAGAGCCTTCACAGATTAACCAATTATAAGGCTCATCACTTAGTATACTAGTTATAATAGATTGAATAAAATCATTTATGCTTTTTAGTCTAATGTCGAAAGGTAGTTTTCCTTTTGAATCCTTTAATGATTGCTTTACTGATTCCCGGTAACTATTTACACTGATTAAATCAAATATGTGCTGATCCTCTTTTCTAGAAATGATGCTAACGTTTCCACTTTCAATAGTCGGAATAAAGCCATACCAATGTGTTGTGAAAAGTAATTGTTTACAAAGTAAGCTAACTTCATATAATTTATTAAATTGATCATAACAAGCTGACATGTGTAAAGATGACTCAGGTTCATCTATTGCAAGAACTATCTTTTCGGTGTTATTTCTATAATTTTTCAAAAATTGATATGCTATCTCAATAATTGCTTTTTGTTTTTCTCCAGAACTCAAGTAAGCCATTTCAAGCCAATGAGTCCCTTGTTTTTTATGGAGTTTACGTATTTTAAAATATGCCTCAATGATTAGTTTATATACGTCATTTTTTCTAAGATTAACTTGACGTTCTCCTCCTGTTCTAAATGAATACTCATCTAAAATAGAAGATAAATTATCAATAAAACCATTTAGATTACTGTTTATTTCTTGAATCTTAGATTGTGGAACACATTTTTCAACTATATCATTCAAGGTTTCGCCCATTAAAGATTGAATTTCTTTTGTCTCTAGTTGAGTAAAACTTTCTGGGTCTATGTCTTTGGGGATATAGATATACTCAATTAAATTCTTAAGCTCATTCACTAAAGGCGAAAATTGCTGTAGATCTGAATCTTGTACTATTTGGAGGGTTCGATCAAAATCGTCAACGAAAAGTTCACCTAGTTTCTTTGTATTAAATATACTTAGATTAGGAACATTATCATACGATAATCCTAATGGTAATATTAGTGTATCTTCTTTTGATTTATCTCTTTTTATAATTTCTAACTGATCCGAAAATATTTTAAAATGCGGTCTATTTTGTGAAATAATATCAGCATCTTCTAAGTCCCAGATGTAATCGCTTAACTTTTTTGCAATTTCCGAATTTTCAGATCCAATGTCATTGATTGATATAGCAAATAGAGGCACAATATGAGGCCTAGTTATTGGAAAACCACTTTTTTTAGTTACAACGTTGTAATTCCACGATTTAACATTAAAAAAACTGTCCAATGCTTCAAGCACAGAGCTTTTGCCAATACCATTATTACCTACTAATCCACAAAAGGACTGGCCGAAAGTTAATGGTATATAATTTATTCCAGAATAAGTTTTGAAGTTTCGAATGAGTACGCCAATTATCATTAATTTGTTTAAGTTTTATTTCGTAATGATACGAATATAGAACTTTTTATCATTGAGCGAATTTTTTTAGTTTTCAATGCTAAGCTGAAAATAGTTACGTCTTTTCAGTAATGGAGATTGAAAATGGTTTGAATATCAGTAGGTATTAGTGCAATGTATTGCAGGTCGAATTAAATTAGCAAGCAGGAATTGGGCAGTAGCCCTATTCTATCCCTGTATGCGTTGCAAACAGGATTGTAAGAATCCCCCGAGGATTCTTTAGCCTACAGTGAGGTGATAGAGCATGGAATAAAGGGTTCTGGTTGGAATCCTATCTGTCTGGATGTTTTATTTAAGAAGGGAAAAAAGAAAGGAGTTTTTGCAAAAGACTTTCCCACCGCGCAGTTTTTGCAGGGGTGTTTACGGAAAAGACCGTGGGCTTGAAGTAAAGGCAATGGTTCAATCATCGATCAGTATACTTTTTAAACTCTCAATTTCCGGATGCTGGTAGGCTAGTGTCCCTTGTGGAAGGTCAAATAGTTTTTCCATCAGAATGACTTTTTCATACGGGATATCTTGTGTGCTTTCTGGTAGCTTGGAGATGCAGAAATAGGTGCGGAACTGCATCTCGTGGTTGCATAAAAGTTTCTGAAGCCTTACGTATCACAAGTGTACAGCAGTCCCGCACCTATTTTAGGAATACGCTAATATAGCATATTAGTAAATAGGTTAGGTATTCTGCTGTCTTGCGCTACGGCTTCAGATAATGCAACCGCAAGACTCTAAGTGTTTTAATAATAGTTTATTTACATTTTTATTTGTTTAATACCCTAAGGTAACGATATAAAGTCTATGCTCTAAATAAAAATACTCTTTTTATGGAGTGTATTGATGTGGAGTATTTGCTTTACTTTATTTCATGGCAAACAGCGATCTTTTAACAAGTGAAAACGAGCTAAAGAAAATAGGATTAAGACTTAAAAGTCTTAGGAAATCAAAGGGTTATACCAGTCCAGATAAGTTTTCTTATGAACATAATCTAAATCGTTCCCAATATGGCAAGTATGAGGCGGGGAGTGCGAATATAACTATTGGTACTTTGATTAATATTCTGAACTGTTTTGGAGTAAGCTTAACTGAATTTTTTAATGAAGATTATGATCATCCAACAGCATAGAATCTATAATGGTAATAGATCCGATATTAGCAATAGGTATAGACAACAAGGGTAGGCTCTATCTAAAGCCAAACACAGTGCGTTTTACGGAAATTTATAGAACAGCGACAGAAGTGCATTGGGACAATGAGGGACTTTTTCTTTACTCACCAAAGTCAAGAGAATGGACATACCTTGATTGGTATAAGCACATTATTAAAGTGGCTAAAGATGAATGTGGTTGTCAATTGGTCTTGACTGAAAAAACTATATGGCAAAATATTCCTTCAGATTTACAGAAAGAGATTGTAAGTCTTGAATTAACAACTAAAGTTAGTAACCAAAGTGTTTAAGTGTAATGCTGATTAGGTAGCTAAGTGATAGGCTGGCTAAGCAGACTAGTAGCTTAGTTCTGCCTAGCCGATACAGGAATCTGCTTCTAGACCTCACATCCGGTTACAAAATCTGTTTGTTTTGTAACCGGCAAGTTGTGTTTTTGGGTACCCAAAAACTCCCTTGCCTTTATTTATCCTAGCCCCAAAAGGCTAGAATAAATAAAGGAGAGAAAAACCCTGCGCAACTTGGGTTTTCTAAAAGCCCCTCAAGAACTCAAAAAAAGCATGAAGAATTTGGCGACAGATCAACCAATATTATGAGTGCCTAGTGATACTTTTCCTTTAATAAAGCCATATCGGCACCAACCTTAATATCCAATATTTTAGCATAGTGTTGGGTCGTTCTGATATTGGTATGGCCAAGCATCTTGGATACGCTTTCAATCGGTACACCATTTAAAAGTGTTACGGTGGTTGCAAAAGTATGGCGGGCAATGTGGGAGGTCAGTTTCTTGTCAATCCCGCAGAGATCCGCAATCTCTTTCAGGTACTCGTTAAGCTTTTGGTTGCTGGGAACAGGAAGTAGATTCCCTTTATTTACGCAGACCTTATTTGTTGCATAACGATCCATAATTTTAACTGCTGTAGGCAGTAGGGGAATTGCAGACCTGGTTTTTGTCTTTTGCCTGTTGGTGAATATCCAGCGTTCCCCGTCATTTCCCTTCTGGATATGCTCCTGTTTCAATTTAAACACATCTACGTAAGCCAGTCCGGTAAAACAGCAAAAAACAAACACGTCACGAACCTGCCTTAATCTTTCAGATAGGAACTCTTTTCCGGCGATCTGTTCGAGTTCCTCTTGATTGAGATAATAGCGGTCAACATTCTTGGTCTTGCCTTTATAGCCTAGAAAATGATCCTTTTCTACCCAACCGTTTTCCAAACCGATGCGCAGGATCTTTCCTAAGTTCTTGACATTCTTAACCACATAGTTATTCTCACAGTCTTTATTCGATCTTAAATAATAATCAAAGTCATTCAGAAAGGCTTGATCTACTCTTTTAATATCCATGTCCACCACTTCGTATTTTGAAAGCATAAAAGCTGATAAGTGTTTTTCTAAGACCTTATAACGGTTCAATGTACCCTGTACGTAACCTTTACCCACCAAGGACTGCATCTTTTCATTATGATCTTTAACAGCCTCCAGTAAGGTGTGCGAGCCATCCATTTTACCTAGATATCTGTATTTAATGGCTTCGGAAGTTATTCCGATACCGAAACTTACCAACTCCTGATGTGCCTGATAAACGGAACTTTGCAGTTGATCCAGATAGGAATTAAGCATTTTAACATCTTCTTTAGTTCCGATTAGTCGGCTGGAACGCTTACTCCAACGGTTTGGGTTACAATCCCTGCTGGTCGCGATTTCTGAACGTTTACCGTCAACCGTAATTCTCATGTAAATAGGGCTGTTGCCACTGATGTAGTTCTTTTGCTTTTTCAGATAGAAAAGCAGGCTAAAGTTCGTTTTCATCATTCAATGATTAAGGGTGAAACAAAAATAGCTTTGCAGTTTAACGCTTACAAGATGTTCAGTTTGTAACTACCTGTTCAGTAGTTGAATATGTGCTATTCGGTGAGTAGGGTGAATTTTCCAAATGACTCACCGAATCGCTCACTTTTTATATGAGAATTGATGCAAGTTTTGGTACCCCCGTAAAAGTAAAAAGGCCGTTAATCATGCGATTAACAGCCTTTTGTACGTTTTGATTTTGAATCTTGTGATCCCGCTGGGATTCGAACCCAGGACCACTACATTAAAAGTGTAATGCTCTACCAGCTGAGCTACGGAATCATTTCCTTTTTTGAAGGACTGCAAAGGTAGAAATTAAATATTAAGATACAAATCAGAATAGAAATAAAATGCCCTTAAATAGACAATACACTGTTTTTCAGTCGAATTAATTTAAATCATATAGGTGAGCAACTATTTTTAATATAAAACAGGGCAGAAAAATCCTAATCTGCCCTGTCTGAATCAGAGAATAAACTCTATTTAGTCGCTTTACTACTCATATAAAATGTTAGCTTTCCTCCTTTGGTAATATCAGCATGTCTGATTGTATGCGTTGTAATCGCTTTGCCATTGAGTAAAACCTTTTCCACATACACATTTTTATCACTCTGATTAATTGCGTCAATAGTAAATATCTTCCCATTTTCCAGCTTCACTATTGCTGATTTCACAGCCGGACTACCCACCGAGTATTCATCAGAACCAGGTGCTACAGGATAAAAACCCAGAGAAGAAAACAGATACCACGCACTCATTTGTCCGCAGTCATCATTTCCACCTAAACCATCCGGAGCATTCTTGTATTGCATTTTTAAGATCATTCTGATTCTTGACTGAGTTTTCCAGGGCTGATCAGTCCAGTTGTATAAATAAGCGACATGATGCGCAGGCTCATTACCATGTACATACCCACCTACTATCCCCTCTCTGGTAATATCTTCAGTTTCTGCAAAAAACTCATCAGGCAAATGCATCGTGAACAAAGAATCCAATCTCTTTGCAAATTTCTGTTTCCCTCCCATCCGTTCAATCAACAGTTTAGGATTTTGAGGGACAAAAAAACTATAGTTCCATGAATTACCTTCAATAAAACCCTGTCCATGAGTACTCATTACATCAAATTTTTTCTGAAATGTACCATCGGCCATTTTAGCCCGCATAAATCCGGTAGAAGCATCAAAATTATTCTCCCAGTTTCCAGAGCGTTTAATATATTCCTGATAAATATCCTCCTTATTTAGTTTTTTGGCAAGCTGTGCAATACACCAATCGTCATAAGCATACTCTAGCGTATTAGAAATAGATACACCACTTTTTTCTGCTGGAATAAAGCCTTTATCGATATAATCTCCTATTCCTTCATAATCCTTGCGGTTAGAAGTTGTTATGCAAGCCGCCAGTGCTGCTTCAGGATCGCCATCGTAAACTCCTTTAATAATCGCATCAGCAACTACAGATACGCTGTGATATCCACTCATACACCAGTTATCATTAGCATAATGTGACCAGACCGGCAACATTTTCAATGTACTCTGATTATAATGCGCCATCATAGATTTAACCATATCATTATTCCTTGATGGCTGAATCAGGTTAAAGAAAGGATGTAAAGCCCGGTAAGTATCCCATAACGAGAATGTAGTATAATTTGTAAATCCCTTAGCCTCATGTATCCCCTGATCAAGCCCTTTATACTGACCATTTATATCTGTATAAACTGTTGGATTAATAAAGGCATGGTACATTGCAGTATAAAAATTAACCTTATCGTCTTCAGAAGTGTTAACAGTAATTTTATTTAACTCTTTGTTCCACTCCTGCTTAGCCTGTTCCTTAACTTGTTCAAAATTCCAGCCCGGTATTTCAGCACGCATATTTTCCAGTGCATTTTCCTGGCTTACCGGCGAAAGCGCGAATTTTATCTTCACCCTCTCCTGATCCTGGGTCTTAAAATCAAAATACATCCTCAATTGTTTTCCAGCTATCTCAGGAAAGTTTTTTGTCTGATCGAATTTGCCCCAGAACCCCTTATAAGCCTGTTTACGGTCATAGTTTCTCTGCCCGTATTTCACAAAAGGTTTAGAAAAAGACATTGCAAAATATACTGTTCTGGTTCTTGCCCAGCCATTGGTCTGACGATAGCCAGTCACTAATGAATCATTAACCACCCGTACATAAGTCCATACGTTTTTGTCTTCATAATTATAAATTCCGGACATCAGATCAAGAATAATATGCGACTGATCAGATTTAGGAAAAGTATACTGATGCATCCCTACTCTTTTTGAGGCAGTCAATTCTGCCAGAATCTGGTCATCATCAAGTTTCACTTTGTAATATCCTGCTTCTGCTACTTCATTCTGATGAGAAAAGGCAGAACGAAAACCTCCTTTGGGATCAGAAGCAACACCCGGATTTAACTGTAATTTCCCTTGCGTTGGCATAATCAGGAAATCCCCGAGATCAGAATGCCCGGAGCCACTGAAATGCGTATGGCTGAATCCAACAATTGTCTTGTCTTCGTAACGGTAACCTGCACAATATTTATAAACATCACCATTGTATTTACCATTAAGCTCATAAGAAAGCGTATCTGTCTCCGGGCTTAACTGCACAGCCCCAAAAGGAACTACAGCACCGGGATAAGTATGCCCCATTTTTTGCGTTCCTATAATTGGCTTTACGTATTTAGCAAGATCTTGCTGCGCACTGGCGATAAAAGGAATAAATAAAACACTGTAAAATAAAAGTTTCTTCATTGAATAGTCGGTTTTGGTTTGTTTATCTAGCGCTCTAATATATCACATATATCTTATTAAGCGCCGTAAGGAAGAAGCTATAATGTTTAATTTCAATTGTAAATTACCTTTTTACAAGGATCTGACTGCTTAAAAAATGAATCTTTAACTAAAATCAGTTATTTTTGTATCATATTAAAATACAATGAGTAAAAGGGGTAGAATTCTGGTAGCCATGAGTGGCGGTGTAGATAGTTCAGTAGCAGCAGTAATGTTACACGAACAAGGGTATGAAGTTATTGGTTTAACGATGAAGACCTGGGACTATGCTACTTCCGGAAGTAATAGTAAAGAAACCGGATGCTGTAGTTTAGACAGCATCAATGATGCCCGTACTTTAGCAGTAAATTATGGCTTTCCACATTATATATTAGACATCAGAGAAGAATTTGGTGATTATGTAATTGATAATTTTGTTGACGAGTACCTTGCAGGCCGTACACCTAATCCTTGTGTGCTTTGCAATACCCATATCAAATGGGAAGCTTTGTTAAAACGTGCAAATAAACTGGATTGTGAATTTATCGCTACTGGGCATTATGCAAATGTCAGACAACATGAAAATGGCAGGCATGTAATTTCCAAAGGACTGGATGAAAATAAAGATCAGTCTTATGTTTTATGGGGTGTTTCTCAGGAAAATCTTGCCCGTACACAATTTCCACTAGGATCTTTTGCCAAAGCCGATATCAGACAGATGGCATTGGATATGGGACAGGAAGAACTGGCAAAAAAGAGTGAGAGCTACGAAATCTGTTTCGTTCCGGAAAATGATTACCGTTCGTTTCTGAAACATAAGGTAGGAGATTTGGAAGAACGTGTTGCAGGCGGAAATTTTATCACAAGTGATGGAATGATTGTCGGACAGCATAAAGGTTATCCTTTCTATACAATCGGACAGCGTAAAGGCCTGGGAATTGCTTTTGGCGAACCTATGTTTGTTACCCAGATTCTTCCGGAAAGTAACACAGTAATGCTTGGAAGAGCAGAAGAATTGGAAAGAAGTGAAGCAATGGTACGTAATATTAACCTGATCAAATATGAAAATATTTTAGAACCAATGGATAATGTGATTACCAAAATACGTTATAAAGACGCTGGTATGTTAAGTACCATTGTACAGGAAAAAGATAAAATGCGTGTGGTATTTGACCACAATGTATCTGCTATAGCTCCTGGTCAGTCTGCAGTTTTCTATGAAGGAAACGACCTTTTAGGAGGCGGTTTCCTTGTCTAAATAATTTAGCTATCCAGCTGATCCGAAATCATATAGGGTGAAGAAGTTAATAATTTCTTCCCTCTGTATGATTCAAAATAATAATCTATACGGCCTAAGTTTATTCCTGCAAAACCTACCTGGTTAATTGTAGTTATCCTCCCTGCTCTATTTTTAACATCCTGAGGTTTAGCTAGAAAAGTATGTGTATGTCCACCAATGATTAAATCTATATGATCATTATTCTGTGCTAAAGTCTGATCAGAAACCTTGTTATCTGAATACTTATAACCCAGGTGAGAAAGACAAATAATCAAATCACAATGCAGCTCTTTTTTAAGCAAACCAGCCACCTCATTTGCTTTTGATACAGGGTCCTGATAAATGGTATTTCCATAATTCTTCTCTCCTACCAGCCCCTTCAGTTCAATTCCTATACCGAAGACACCAATCTTCAAACCAGCCTTGTTAAAGATCTTATAAGACTGCGTAGATTTATGCATGACCGTATCTGAGAAATCGTAATTACTAATCAGAATTGGAAAATTTGCATGTGGAAGTTGTTTATAAAAACCTTCCAGACCATTATCGAAATCATGATTTCCCATCGTTGCTGCATCATATCCCATCTCACTCATCAGTTTAATTTCAAGTTCTCCGCCATAAAGATTAAAATAAGGCGTCCCCTGAAAGATATCACCTGCATCCAGCAAAAGAACATTGGGTTGCTCAGATCTGATTTTCTTAATCAATGCAGCTCTGCGGGCAACCCCGCCAAGCCCCTGATTCCTGGATCCGTTCATGGGAAAAGGTTCAATCTGACTATGTACATCATTGGTATGCAAAATGGTCAGTTGTTTTAATGCTCCATTTGCCATAGCATCTAATGAATCTATACTTAATGCTGTGGCAACTGCTGCTATACTACCTGTTTTTATAAACTTCCTACGATTTATCATTGGACATCCTCCCATCTAATTTTGAATTGATCTTTTTTCCTTTTTCCTGGTTTTCTTTGATATACATAATTAAGGCATCACGTATTTTAAGGCCAAGTACCTGAACAGCTACCGGATTTTTAAAACATGTAATTCCGTCAGCTCCGCCTGCGATATAATCAGAAGTAAGTACATGGTAATTTTTAGCCGTATCAAATGGCTGACCATTGATCATGACCTCTTCAGCTTTGCCAGCTTCAATTTTCATGGTTAAGCCGCCTACAGGCTGTCCTTCACTACGGGCAATATAATCGAGTAAACCCTGAACCGCTGTCCCTTTGAGCTCAAAAACGATTAACTCATTTTCAAATGGCATCAATTCAAAAACGTTGGATAATGTAATGGCTCCTAAAGGCAGATCATTTCGTAAGCCACCATTTGGACTTGGTATGGTGAAATCAATTTGTGGATATTTTTTTCGGGCTTCAGACAAAACAGCGTCACTCATAAAGTTTCCCAGAGTAGATTCTCCGCCCACCATTTTCTTGGTGATTTCATTTGCTGAATAACCCAAAATCTGATTCATTTGTGAATCAAGCTTTAGTTTATACGGCAAATAAGTATGGATAACAGAGCTGTCTGGAGCAACTTTACTGTTTACCGCATACTCCGTACGGTTTGATTTAACCACCTGATAATTGCTGCTGCAGGAATATAAAAAGAAAGACCCCAGGATGAAACTTGCTGCCCTGAGCGGAACTGAATTGTACATAGTTGTTATTATGTTGCAAATGTAACCCAAACCAACACAATTCGGTTAAAAAAAAAAGAAATCCCTGTTAAGGAATTTCTCTTCACGTCACTAGAACAACCCTCTGGGGCTTTGTATAGTAATTGTTACAGGTTTTTAGTCAGTTCAGCACTCATTGGAGTAACCTTAGAACGGAAACGGTGAACCAGTTCACCCTTCTCGTTAATCAGGAACTTTTCAAAATTCCATTTAATGTCTCCCGTAAAATCAGCATTACTGGCCGAAGTTAGATATTTGAAGATCGGGTTAATGTCATTTCCCTTTACACTTACTTTTTCACTTAATAAAAAAGTAACACCAAAATTCTTTTTGCAGAAATCCTGGATCTCTGAATTGGTAGCCAGTTCCTGTCCACCAAAATTACCAGCCGGAAAACCAATAAGGACAACTTCCTTACCATATTTCTGGTGCAATTTCTCCAGGTCTTCATATTGCGGCGTATAACCACATTTTGAAGCTGTATTTACAATAAGAATTTTTTTACCCTTAAACTTTGCAAGCTTAATCTCTTTACCATCAATTGTTTTAAAGGTAAAATCATAGATACTTTGTGGTGGGGTAAATAACAAACTGAATAAAATAAGTAGGGTATTCATAGTTTTAAAATTTATGTTATAACGAATATAGGGACAAATTTTTTACACGTATATAATAAGAAGGTAAACTTAATCGATTCCAATCCATAATACGCTGAATTAAAGCATCCGGATTTAAGAAATGAGCAATAATTTCAACGTCCAAATTATTCTTTTTGATATTTATTCTTGGTAGAATTTTGATTTTAGGCTTATTTATAGTTTTATTTGCAGAAAAACCTTCTAAATGGCCAAAAATTTATTAATAGTTGAATCACCTGCAAAAGCGAAAACAATAGAAGGGTATTTGGGTAAAGATTTCCTTGTTAAATCGAGTTACGGACACATCCGCGACCTTGTTAAAGGAGATATGGGAATCGATACGAACAATAATTTCGCCCAAACCTATGAAGTACCCGCTGATAAAAAGCAGGTGGTCGCTGAACTTAAGAAATTAGCAAAGGATGCCGAGATGGTATGGCTCGCTTCCGATGAGGACCGTGAAGGGGAAGCAATTTCCTGGCACTTATATGAGACGCTGGGATTGAAAGAAAACAAAACAAAACGTATTGTTTTCCATGAGATTACCAAACCGGCAATATTAAAAGCAATTGAGTCTCCAAGAACAATTGATTATAACCTGGTTAATGCACAACAGGCAAGACGTGTACTAGATCGTCTGGTAGGTTTCGAACTTTCTCCGGTATTATGGAAAAAAGTTAAACCCTCGTTATCTGCTGGTCGTGTACAATCTGTAGCAGTACGCCTTATTGTAGATAGAGAACGTGAAGTAAACAAGTTTAATGCTGCCGCTGCCTATAAAATCACAGCGAAATTCAGCACAGGAAAAGCAAGAGAATTTGTAAAAGCAGAATTGCCTCAGCGATTTGATCAGGAAGCAGATGCAGAGAAATTTGTACGCGACTGTATCAATGCTGGTTTCAAAATCAGTAGCCTGGAAACAAAACCTGCTAAACGTAACCCTGCTGCCCCTTTTACAACCTCGACTTTACAACAGGAAGCATCCCGCAAACTGGGATTCCCTGTTTCCCGTACCATGCAGGTTGCACAACGTTTATATGAAAGTGGTAAGATCACTTACATGAGAACAGATTCGGTAAACTTATCTGAAACAGCTTTAACGGCTGCAGCAAATGAGATCAATTCTGCTTACGGACATAAATATCATCACCCAAGGACCTATAAAACCAAGTCTGCAGGCGCACAGGAAGCACATGAGGCTATCCGCCCTACTTACTTTGATCAGCATACCGTAACCGGAGATAGTTCAGAGCAAAGGCTGTATGAGCTTATATGGAAACGTGCTATTGCTTCTCAAATGAGCGAAGCCCTGTTTGAAAAAACCACAGCACAGATTGCAGTAAGTACACGCAGTGAAAATCTGGTTGCGGAAGGTGAGGTCATGAAATTTGATGGTTTCCTTAAAGTTTATCTGGAATCCAGTGATGATGATGATGCTGAAGATCAGGATAACGAGAACATTCTGCCCCCATTAGCTAATGGACAGGAGCTGACTTTAAATGTAATGTCTGCGACAGAACGTTTCTCGCGTCCACCAGCAAGATATACAGAAGCAAGTCTGGTTAAAAAACTCGAAGAACTGGGTATCGGCCGACCATCAACCTATGCACCTACAATTTCAACGATTCAGAATCGTGGTTATGTAGTCAAAGAAGACCGCGATGGGCGTTCACGTTCCTTCGGTTCAATTATTCTTGAAAATGGTCAGGTAACCAAAGCTATCAAAACAGAAATTACCGGTGCAGAGAAATCCAAACTGTTTCCGACCGATATAGGTGAAGTTGTAAATGATTTCCTGGTAGAACATTTCAAAGGAATAGTTGATTTCAACTTTACAGCTAAAGTAGAAAAGGAATTTGATGAAATTGCCCAGGGTTTACAAAACTGGACAAAAATGCTTCATGCTTTTTACACCCCTTTCCATAAAGAAGTTGAGGTAACTACAGAAACAGCAGACCGCGCAAACGGAGAACGTCTGTTAGGTATTGACCCTGTAAGTGGTAAAAATGTTTATGCTAAGGTAGGTAAGTTTGGTCCTCTGGTACAAATTGGTCAGAATGACGATGAAGAGAAACCAAGATATGCAAGTCTGATGAAATCTCAGTCAGTTGGTACCGTCACCCTTGAAGATGCTTTAGAACAGTTCAGGCTACCTTTCCAGCTGGAAAATTATAAAGATAAAGAAGTTTCAGTGGGTGTAGGCCGTTTTGGTCCCTATGTGAAATGGGGTGATACCTATATCTCTATTCCTAAAAATGAAGACCCGCTGACTGTTGATCAGAACCGTGCAATAGTTATCATTGAAGAAAAAATCACAGCTGATGCTCCCGTAGCACACTATCAGGGATTACCAGTGACTAAAGGTACCGGACGTTTCGGCCCTTTTATCAAGTGGAATGATCTTTTCATTAATGTACCTAAAGCTTATAATTTTGATGCATTAGCTGATCATGATATTGCTGAGCTAATTACCAAAAAAGTAGAAAAAGAAGCCAACAGATTTATTCAGCAGTGGGCTGCAGAGAAAATAGCGATTGAAAATGGCAGATGGGGACCTTTTATCCGTTTTGGAAAAGATATGCTCAAACTGGGTAAAAATCCAGCCACTTCAGAAAAATACGCCCCGGAAGACCTGGCCGTACTTTCGCTTGAGGATGTAAAAAAATTAATTATTGAACAGGTTCCCAATGCTTTCGAGCCAAAGACTACGAAGAAAAAGGCAGCTGGCACTAAAACTGCCGGAACAAAGAGTGCAGCGGCTAAAGCTCCTGCCAGAAAAAAAGCCCCAGCTAAAAAGAAATAAAATATGAAGAAAGACCTGCCGGAAAATATTGTAGAAGACCTGGCCATGGCAGTTGTGCTGATCAGTGAAACACCGGAAATTAAAAACTGGACTGTCTACCTGATCAACCTTAAAAATGTACAGATAGATAACGTGCTGATCAGCTCTAAAGGGTATGGTGAAAAAGATGGCAGATTAGTAAAAACCTCAATATTGCGCCATTTTTTAGGTGATGTACCTGCCAACTCTTTTAAAGGAGTTGAAGCTATAGATACAGAAGTTTTCGGTTTAACAAATGAATACTGGTTAAGTTATTATATCGACGGTACCATATATGATAAGAAGTTCATTTTTCTACCTGAAAGTATAGTTGATGATAACCTGATTAAAATCCCGCTGATTAATAAACCTGGCGTAATGATTAAATAAATTCAGGTTCAATATTTTTTTTGTAATTTCCCTGACATTACATCCTGAAAAAAGAATTTGCTTCTTATATCAGTTAAGCCTTAAGTGCTTTAGAGATGTAATAAATTAGTGCTACTCATAGCGTCAGGCAAGAAATATGAATATTGAACAGAACATCTTCATCAAAAACAAAAAACCATTCTTAATTGGTTCAATAGCAGTTATTCTAATAGGAATAGCTGCTTTTTTTATTTTCAGAAAACATAAATCAGCGGAAGATCAGCAGGCCTACGCCAAATATATTGAAGGATATACTTCAGGTACGGTCTCCAAAAAGAGTTTTATCAGAATACAGCTGGCCGGACAGGTGAAAACTATGGGTGAAATTGGCAAACCAGACGAACGCAATCTGTTTAGCTTCTCCCCTTCTGTAAAAGGTAAAACCTTCTGGATCGATGCACAGACTATAGAATTCAGGCCAGATGAAAAATTGGAATCCGGAAAAACCTATACCGCAACATTTAACCTTGGCAAGGTAACAGAAACAGAGAAGGATCTGGAAGAGTTCGATTTCGAATTCAATGTCATCAAACCTGGTCTGATGCTAACTCAGAACGGATTAATTTCACAGAATAATACTTCCTTAACTTATATGAAGCTGACAGGAGAAATCAGTACGGCGGATGAAGAGGATCCTAAATTACTGGAAAAGTGTCTGGAACTGGACTTTAATCAGCACTTAAAGATAAAGTGGCAGCATAACCCGCAGAAAAACACATCAACCTTTCTGATTGACAGTATCAAAAAGACATCAAAAGAAGAAAAATTAAGTCTTAAATGGTCTGGTGATGCTATAGATGCAAAAAACAAAGGTGAGGAAAATCTTGCCGTACCAGCCAATGGCGTATTTAAGGTACTGGCCACAAAGGCTGTACAGAATCTTGAAGATTTTGCACTGGTACAATTCTCTGAACCTGTAGGCATAGGCCAGGATTTAACAGGTTTAATTACTCTAGGTACTTCCTCAGATCTAAGATTTACCATCGACGGCAGTCAGGTTAAAATATATACCCCGGAACCGCTTCTTGGAAATTATATGCTCACTGTAAATAAAGGAATTGTCAACAGTAATGAACGCGCGCTTGATGCTGCTATTTCAGCAAATATTTTATTTGAAAACAAACTTCCTTCAGTTACTATTGCTGGTAGCGGTACTATTCTTCCAAACTCAGGAAAACTGGTCCTTCCCTTTGAAGCAGTTAATCTCAAAGCAGTAGATGTCACTATTATCAAAGTATATGAAAACAATATTCCTCAGTTTTTCCAGAACAATAACTACAAGGAAGCAAATGAATTAAGACGCGTTGGTAAACCATTACTCCAGAAGAGGATTCGTCTGGATGAGGATAAAACATTAAATCTTCATAAAAAAAACAGGTTTGTTCTTGATCTTGACAAGATCATTAAAGCAGAACCAGGTGCAATGTACAGGGTTACCTTCAGTTTCCGTCAAAACTATAATGTTTTAAATTGTACAGAAAGCTCTAAAGAACAAACAGATGCTGAATACAATCAAAATGGATATTATGGAGAAAAAATAGATGAGGATGATGATTTCTGGAATAGCTATAATAATTATTACAGTTCAGAATATAAATGGGCTGATAAAGATAATCCATGCACACCATCTTACTATACCAGTGATAAATTTGCCAGTAGAAATCTGCTAGTTTCCAATATTGGCCTTGTAGCTAAAAGAGGAAATGACAACAGTATGCTGATTGTGGCTACTGACCTGCTTACCGCTAAAGGAATAAGCGGAGTTACTCTGGAGTTAATGGACTACCAGCGTCAGGTTATTCATACAGTAAAAACTGATGGTGACGGAATGGCTTCTTTTGATTTGAAAAGAAAACCATTCCTGCTGATTGCAAAACGTGGCGAAGAACGCGGATACCTGAAGCTCGATGATGGATATTCGCTTCCTTTAAGCCGTTTTGATGTAGGTGGCGATGTGGTACAGAACGGATTAAAAGGGTTGATCTACGGAGAACGCGGTGTCTGGAGACCAGGAGATTCACTCTTTTTATCTTTCATTCTTGAAGATAAACTCAAAAAACTTCCTGCTGCCTATCCGGTTACCTTTGAATTATATAATCCACAGGGACAACTGATTAAAAAGGCAGTCAGTGGTGCTTCTTTAAATGGATTTTACGCTTTCCGCACTTCCACAGAAAGTACAGCTCCAACAGGGAACTGGAGTGTCAAGGTAAAAGCCGGAGGAGCATCCTTTCAAAAATCAATAAAAATAGAGACCGTGATGCCTAACCGTTTAAAAATCGGTTTTGACATTGGAAGCCGCAAATATCTGGGTACAGGAGCAGCAGCACCCGCTACCCTTTCAGCAAACTGGTTATTTGGTGCTACAGGAAAAAACCTGAAAGCCAAAGTAGATGTGAACCTGAATACCATGAAAACTACATTCCCTGGTTTTGATGGCTATAATTTTGACAATCCAACAGTAAATTTTGTATCACAGGTAAAAACCATATTCGAAGGCAGGCTAAACGAAAACGGAATGGCCGCTGTGAACACAAATCTCAATGATAATGCTACAGCACCAGGAGTACTGAAAGCCAATTTCACCACCAAGGTATTTGAAGCAGGAGGTAATTTCAGCATTGACAATTTCTCTATCCCCTATCATGTGTTTACCAATTATTATGGAATAAAAGCACCTGAAGGAGAAAAACTCAGTGGAATGCTGATGACAGGTAAAGATCATAATTTCTCCATTGTTAATGTGGACCGTAATGGTAAACTGCTAAGTGGGTCTAAAACTGTTCAGGTAGAGCTGTATAAAGTGCAATGGCGCTGGTGGTGGGAACAGGATACACAAAACTCTTTTGCTAACTTTACACAGAATGAATACAATAAACTAATCCGAAAAGGAAATGTAGTTCTTCAAAATGGTAAAGGCAACTGGACACTGCACATCGATGAACCCGAATGGGGACGCTACCTGGTTCTGGTTCGTGATGCTGAAGGTGGCCATGTCACTGGTAAAGCTGTTTATGTAGATTGGCCAGGATGGGCACAGCGCGAACAATCAGCTAATCCAACCGAGGCTTCCATGCTTTCATTTACGGCCAACAAAACCAAATTCAAAGTAGGTGAAGATATCGTCTTAACCATCCCTACCGGCGAAAACGGAAGAGCCTTAATTTCTTTGGAGAATGGTAGCCGCGTTTTAAAAACTTTCTGGACAGACACTAAAAAAGGTCAGACACAGTTTAAATTCAAGGCTGAGAAAAACATGGCGCCAAATATTTTTGCCAACATTACGTTGTTGCAGCCACATGCCCAAACCGTAAACGATCTTCCTATAAGGATGTATGGTGTTATCCCATTAGTTATAGAAGATCCTGAAACAATATTAAAGCCGGTAATTAAAATGGCTGATAAAATCAAACCTGAAACGGAGAACACCATTACTGTTTCTGAGCAGAATGGAAAAGCAATGACCTACACCATTGCACTGGTGGATGAAGGTTTACTGGACTTAACGAGATTTAAGACTCCTGATGCTCATGCTGTATTTTATGCACGTGAAGGTCTGGGCGTAAAAACCTGGGACCTGTTTAACTATGTACTGGGTGCATGGGGTGGTAATCTGGAACGTATACTAAGTATTGGAGGAGATGGTTCTGTAAATCGTAACCTCAATCCGGCTAAAGCAAACAGATTTACTGCAGTAGTCAAATACATGGGGCCTTTTGCCCTGGGTAAAGGTGGTAGTCAAACCCATAAATTTAAACTTCCTCAGTATATCGGTGCAGTAAGAGCTATGGTGGTTGCAGGACAGGATGGTGCTTATGGATCTGCAGAGAAATCTGTTCAGGTGAAAAAGCCGTTAATGGTTCTGGCTACCCTGCCAAGAGTAGTCGGTCCGGGAGAGAGTTTCACTTTGCCGGTGACGGTCTTCGCAACAGAAAACAATCTTAAAAATGTCGCCGTGCAGCTGCAAACACAAAACCTCCAGGTGTCTGGTCTTAAAACAAGACAGCTGACTTATGCACAACCGGGTGAACAAATGGCTTATTTTGATGTTACAGTACCACAGATCACCGGTATTGCCAAAGTGAAAATTGTAGCACAAAGTGGTGCCGAAAAAGCAGTTTACGATCTTGAACTGGATATCAGAAATCCAAATCCATATGTAACTAATGTGGTATCAGCAATTATTCAGCCGGGTCAAAGCTGGACTACAGATTATCTGCCTTTAGGTATAGCCGGCAGTAATTCCGGAAGTGTTGAGTTATCATCTATCCCTCCTGTCAACCTCAAAAAAAGGTTAAGTTATTTAATGCAATATCCTCATGGCTGTGTAGAGCAGACTACCTCTTCTGTCTTTCCACAATTATTTCTGAACAAACTAAGTCCACTGAACGAACAGCAGAAAGCTCAGACGGATAGAAATATCAAGGCGGGAATTAACAGATTGCGTTCTTTCCAGACTACAGAAGGCGGATTGGCTTACTGGCCAGGCGATCCTTCAGCTGACGAATGGGGAACAAACTATGCTGGTCATTTCCTGGTAGAAGCGCAGAACAGCGGCTATAATATTCCGGTAGGCATGCTTGACGAGGTATTACGTTATCTTAAAGGAAAGGCGGGCAGCTGGGTACCAAACAGTAATAATTTTTATGGCGGCGATCTTTCGCAGGCCTATCGCCTGTATGTGTTAGCACTTGCACGTAAACCTGAAATGGCAGCGATGAACAGATTAAAGGCTTTTGAATACCTTTCAGTGAGTGCTAAATGGAGATTGGCCGCAGCTTATCAGCTGGCCGGACAGGCTTCTGCAGCAACAGCACTGACTAAGGGTCTGGATATTACAGTTAAACCTTATACCCAGCTGGGAGGTACATATGGCTCAGACAGTCGTGATGAAGCCATGATTCTGGAAACCCTGACACTAATGGGCCAGAAAGGAAGGGCGGCACAGGTATTACAAACTGTAGCTGCAAAATTAGGTACAGATGACTGGTACAGTACACAAACTACAGCATACGGTTTATTATCCATAGCCAAATTCTGCGGGCAAAATTCTGCTTCTTCCAGATTGAACTATACTTATCTGCTGGATGGTAAAAAGGGAACATTCAATCAAAATCAGTATTTAAGCAGCCTGCCTATTAATTTCAAAGGAAAAACAGCAGCTGTAACCAATAATGGACAGACTGTGTTATTTGCCAGATTAATATTAGATGGACAACCAGCGGCAGGTCAGAATAACTTTAAACCGAATAATTCTGACATACTTGATATGTCTGTTAGTTATAAATTACTAAACGGAAAACCAATTGATCCTTCCGTATTGAAACAGGGACTGGATTTTTATGCAGAGGTTGTACTGAAAAATCCTGGTAAAATGGGGTTGTATGAGCAGATGGCGCTTACCCAGATATTTCCTTCCGGCTGGGAGATTATCAACACAAGGGTAAATGATAATGAAAGTATCATTGCTTCTTCTCCTTATACCTACAGAGATATCAGAGATGATCGCGTATTTACCTATTTCAATCTCAGGGAAAATGAAACCGTAACTTATAAGGTGTTACTGAACGCTTCTTATATCGGTAAATATTATCTTTCAGCAATACAATGTGAAGCGATGTACAACAATACTATCAGTGCTACACAAAACGGAAAATGGGTGCAGGTGATTAAGTAAAAAATGAGTATAAAAATAAACGCGGTATCAAAACTGCTGATTGGTGACGGCATAATATGCCTGTTATTATGCTGGTTTTTGTTTGCTTTACCTGCCAGACTTTTTGTTTCCCCTACTTCTTATGTGGTAGAAGCAGCCAATGGCGAACTGTTGAATGCGGCCATTGCCTCAGACGGGCAATGGCGTTTTCCTGCTGCAGATTCAGTACCGGATAAATTTGCCAAATGTATAATAGCCTTTGAAGACAAACGTTTCTATCAGCATCCGGGTATAGATCTGCTGGCTATGGTGAGGGCTATGCGTCAGAACTTTCGTGCTAAAGGAATTGTAAGCGGAGGCAGTACGCTAACCATGCAAACCATCAGACTGAGCCGCAGACAAGACCGGACCATCATCCAGAAGTTATTTGAAATATTTCTTGCCTTGCGCCTGGAAGTAAGACATAAAAAAAAAGAAATACTTAAACTATATGCAGCTAACGCTCCATTTGGAAGTAATGTAGTTGGACTGGAGGCAGCTGCCTGGAGATATTTTGGCCGTAGCCCGAAAACGCTATCCTGGGGAGAAATGGCTACACTGGCAGTCTTACCAAACAGTCCGCGACTGGTACACCCCGGACGCAATATAACCCGTCTGATCACGAAAAGAAATAACTTGCTGGATCAGCTGGCAAAATTAAAAATCATAGATCAGGCTACCGCGAACCTATCCAAACTGGAGCCTGTGCCAGGTAAACCCAGACCATTACCACAAAACGCACCACACCTGCTGAACAGATTTAAAACTGAAAGAGCAGGTTTGAAAATCAAAACTACCAGAGTAAGGACAACATTGAACGAAGCTTTACAATTAAAAATCAATGCATTATTAAAAAGATACAACAACAGGTACAGAGCCAATGACATCGATAATATTGCAGCACTCGTATTAAATGTTCGTAATGGTACTGTTATGGCCTATGCCGGAAATATTTATCAGCCGGAGAATGCAGGTTTGGAAAGTCATGTTGATATGATCAGAGCTCCCCGTAGTCCGGGCAGTACCTTAAAACCTTTGCTATACGCAAGTATGTTAAACGATGGACTGATCCTGCCTAAAACGCTAATTCCTGATATTCCTACACAAATAGGTAATTACTCCCCGCAAAACTATGATCTTGGTTATGATGGCGCGATAGCTGCTGATCGTGCGTTGAGCCGATCGCTGAACATTCCGGCTGTCCGGCTATTACAGACCTATAAATATCCGCGTTTTTATGATCAGCTAAAAAAAATGGGGTTTTCTACGCTCAGTCAACCCGCCGATCATTATGGCTTATCACTCATTCTGGGTGGCAGTGAAGTAACCATGTGGGACCTGGCTAAAACTTATATGGGTATGGCCCGATCACTCAACCACTACAATGATTATCATGGATATTATAATCCGCATGACTATGATGCACCGGGTTATATCAAACAAAAACCAGATGAAAAACCAGATGAAAATGAACTTCAGCGTAGTTCTCTTTTAGACAATGGGGCAATCTGGAGTACGTTTAATGCGATGGAAGAACTGATGCGTCCGGGCGATGAAGGTTTGTGGGAACAATTTTCATCTTCCCAGCGGCTGGCCTGGAAAACCGGAACAAGCTTTGGATTCCGGGATGCCTGGGCTATTGGTCTTACCCCCGACTATGTAGTTTGTGTTTGGGTTGGAAATGCAGATGGAGAAGGGCGGCCAGGATTAACCGGAATAGATGTTGCCGCACCGGTATTATTTGATATTTTCAGACAACTACCTGCAGGTAAATGGTTTGAAATGCCCAAGAACAAATTAAAGAAAACATCTATCTGTCTCCAAAGTGGATATAAAGCCGGCCAGTACTGTCCTGACCGTATTGAAGAATATGTATCTTTTGCAGGTGAAAAAACAGTGATCTGTCCTTACCACAAAACCATACATCTTGACCGTAGCAGTACTTTCCGGGTTACCGATCAGTGTATCAGCCCGGCAGATATGATTCATCAGTCCTGGTTTATATTGCCACCGGCGATAGAGTATTATTATAAAATAAAACACAGTGATTATAAACCTCTTCCTCCATTTATGGAAGGATGTGGTGATGCAGGTAATAATTATGTAATGGATATGATCTATCCAAAAAACAATGCTGCTATTTATATTCCACTGGAACTTGATGGACAAAGAGGAAAAGTTATCTTTACAGCGACCCATAAAAATCCATCTGCAAAAATCTACTGGCATATAGATGATCAGTATGTAGCTACAACAGCACATAATCATCAGCTTAGTCTGAGCCCGACATCAGGAAAACATATATTAACCCTGGTGGATGATAAAGGAGAAAGATTTGTACAGCAATTTACTATACTGGACAGAGAGAAACATTAGTCGGCAGATAATGGTCTTAAGAGCTTACGTTCTGCACCACCGGTAACTATAAAATATTGGGCAATCATATAAATTACAACAATCAGTAAATCAGAAGATTTGAAGGAATTGATAAAGTAAGTATGTGCTAAAATCGCATCAGCTACAATAAAAAAAAGGACACCGGTAAGAATTAACTTAAAGCTAAGCTGATTGACACGCTGATTTCTGAAGGCAGCCATCATAGCAAACAGGGCAACAATAAAAATGCAAACCAGTACAGGCAGTCTGAAAGTCCCCAGATGTGGTCTGAGATAGAAATAAAACGCAGTAAAAATAATGGCACTGCTGAATATAGCAATTCTGGCCCCTTTCTTATCGAGCTCCTGGGCGGAGCGAAAATCGAGGTAAAATGCACCAATATAAAACAAATGGCAAATCACAATGGCAATAAGCCCATATGAAGAATAGGACGGATCATACCCCCTCAGCAGAAACAAAGTACTGCCGGTAAGGGCGAAAACCAATCCTGTGAATAACCTTTGATGGAAACGGCCGCTTAATTTTGTAGTTAAGCAGAAAAAAACAAGCGGTATAAGCGTAATACATGGTATTAAACCATAGTTCAAAAGCGTCAGTTGCTTGTATCCGGAAACCAGCACTAATATAAATAGCAGTGCGTAAACCAGGTTAAACAGCAGGTATTTTCTTATCATAACCTTTATCCAGCATAATTAAAAACCATCTGAAATAAGAACCAGGGATTATACCATTAAAGCCTGGTTCTCTATGTGATGATAGAAAAATCGATCCAATAGAAAAAAGCTAATTAATAGCTTCTTTCTCTGTTGTTGTTGTTGCGTTTGAAACCACCGCCACCACCAGCACCGCCAGTATTAGGTTTTTCTTGTGCTTCAGCAACTTTGATACGGTTACCATTGTAATCGCCACCGTTCATTCTCTTAATCGCTTCTTTAGCCTCTTCGTCTACTGGCATCTCTACGAAACCAAAACCACGACTCTGACCAGTTTCACGATCTTTGATAATTCTAAGTGATTTTACCTGACCGAAATCACCAAATACGGCTGTTAATTCATCTTCCCCTACTTCTAAAGGAAGGCCTGTAATAAATATCTTCATTAATGTCTAAAAATTTCCTCAAAGGTACAAAAATCATACCTTTTATTTGCAATCAGATTGTAAGTAATCCATAAAATATTTATTTAATTGTATAAAAGATACAAACAAGTGTTATAAACTTCTGCCGGGCAGCTCAATTATCCGCTCCATACAAAAGTCTCTGCCGTCATGATTCCATTCCAGTAAAAGTTTCCATATTCCCTGCGGAACATCTTCTATCGGGACATGCAGCAGTCCATGTTCGTCACTGCGTAGAAATTTAATATCCTGTTTAAGCTCAGGATCTGATGTGCAGTTAAAAAAAACTTTAACGGCCACAGGATGATCAAAAGAAAAAGTCACCGTTTTCATATAATTTAATTTATTTATTAAGCAACAGTTAAATCTATATTATGCTCAATAATCAACTATACAACAACAACTGATTTTCAATGTTTTAAAAATATCTAATATAAAATAAGGCCTACCCTCTTCCTGCCATTTTTATTAATTTATGAGCCAGATCTTTGCCCAGATAGTTATCAATTATACTATGGACCACGTAAAGTATAGGTGTCATTAAAATAGCGACCAGAAACTTATAGGTATAATTCACTAGTCCGATAGCGGCCACCATCTGCCAGCTCCAGTGATATTGAGGGTTGAGATAAAAGGCAATAAAAATCACCACAAAACTATCTATCAGCTGGGACACCAGTGTAGACCCCGTTGAACGCAGCCATAAAGCCCGTTCACCTGTTATCTTTTTAATCTTATGAAAGATAAGTACATCAGCAAACTGACCGATTAAAAATGCAGCAATGGAGCCAACGATAATCCACATACCCTGTCCAAAAATACCCGCAAATGCATTGTCCATGTTCAGCATCCGTCCGTTAATCTGCTGATTTACCCAGAAATCAGACGAATTCAGATTCATTGCACCCCAGACTATAAAAAATGCATAGGCTATAAGTATAGCGGTTAATATCGAAAGGAACCGAACCTGCTTCATACCAAAGTATTCATTGATAATATCAGTCATGATAAAAATCAGTGGCCAGGTCAGTACACCGGCCGACATATGAAAGGACAGATTTGGAACTCCCAATAAATTAATATTAAAATGTTTTATCCCGAGTGTGCCTTCCACACTAAATATTTTAACACCAATAAATTCAGAAAGAATAGTGTTAGCTACAAAAAAACTCCCCAGTACAAGCAATAATCTGCTCTCTTTAGTTTTAAAAGTCATACGTATCGCAAATTATTAAATATAGACTGAATTTTAAACACGCTCACCATAAAACAGCGAATATTTTATAATTTTGCCCGCACATGATAGCTACATACTCGAAACTTCCGGGAATATCCAACACTATTTTTTCAGTGATGTCCCAGTTAGCGGCTGAACACAACGCCATTAACCTTTCTCAGGGATTCCCTGATTACGACTGTGATCCTAAATTGATTGAACTTGTTGCGGATGCAATGAGAAACGGGCATAATCAATATGCACCAATGATGGGTGTTCAATCTTTAAGAGAGCTGGTTGCCGATAAAGTAAATCTTCAATATGGATCAAATTATCATCCTGATACAGAAGTAACCATTACTGCTGGTGGCACACAAGCCATATTTACTGCTTTGACAGCCTGTATTCAGGCTGGTGATGAGGTTATTATTTTTGAACCTGCCTATGATTGTTATGCTCCTACTATAAAAATGCTGGGCGGACTGGTTAAATCTTATGAGATGACCCCTCCTGATTACAGTATTGACTGGGAAATGGTAAAAAAACTATTTACTGCCAGTACAAAAATGATTATTCTGAATAGCCCGCATAACCCAACCGGTACGGTACTGACGGAAAAAGATGTTAAAGCATTAATTAAACTAACCAAAGGTACAGATGTCCTGATTCTGAGTGATGAAGTTTATGAACACCTGGTTTATGACGGGGTAAAACACAATTCACTTGCTTCTTATGCTGAATTACGTGAGCGGACGTTTATAGTGGCTTCTTTTGGTAAATTACTACACACAACCGGGTGGAAAGCAGGCTATTGCATAGCACCTGAGCCACTGATGAAAGAATTCAGAAAGATCCACCAGTTTAATGTATTCAGCGTAAATACGCCAATGCAGATAGGTATAGCGAATTACCTGAAAGATCCTTCAGTATATCTCGGACTATCAGTCTTTTTCCAGGAGAAACGTGATTTATTCCGTTCAATGCTCGGGCAAACCAAGTTTAAATTACTACCTTGTAAAGGTTCCTATTTTCAATGCGTGAGCTATGGCCATTTCAGTGATGAGGAAGATACTGTTCTAGCTAAGCGGTTAATTACAGATATCGGTGTGGCATCTATTCCGGTTTCTGCATTTTATATCAGGAATACAGATCACCGGGTACTGCGTTTTTGTTTCGCCAAAAGGCAAGATACGCTTGAAAAATCCGTTGAAAGATTAATGAAACTATAATTTCACGTGCCTATTACCTTATCAATATATGGAGAACCCAAACAATCTCAATATTAATAATCTTAAAATAACCATTTTTCAGGCTTATTTATTTTGGGAAAATATAGACAAAAACCTGCAGAATATATCTCTGCGTTTGTCTTCTGGTGTAAAGGAAAAAACAGATCTTATTGTATTGCCGGAAATGTTCAATACTGGCTTTAGTATGCATGCAGCAGAACTGGCAGAAGAAATGGGCGGCAAAACAATGACCTGGATGGCAGAAGCAGCTGCCAGATATGAATGTGTAATTACCGGAAGTCTGATTATCAGAGAAAGCGGCAATTATTATAACCGGATGATCTGGATGCTGCCAACCGGCGAATATCAGCACTACGATAAAAGACATCTTTTCGGCATGGGTGAAGAAGATCAGAATTATACTTCAGGCAATGACAAAATAGTTGTTGAACTGAAAGGCTGGAAAATCAGACTGGCCATTTGTTATGATCTCAGATTCCCTGTCTGGTTAAGAAATAATGACGAAGCTTATGATCTTTTACTGGTGATCGCCAGCTGGCCGGATAAACGTATACCTCACTGGAAAGCACTGATCCCTGCAAGAGCAATAGAGAACCAGAGCTATGTTGTTGCCGTTAACCGTGTTGGTCATGATGGTAACGAAGTTTATCATAGCGGTCACTCTATGTGTATAGATGCTTTTGGTAATACTGTTTACTACAAACCCGAAGACGAGGACCTTTACACTTTCAGCGTAAATTACGAAGAACTGGTAAAAATACGCCGCGGCTTCCCGTTTTTGAAAGACGCTGATCAGTTTAAGCTCATAAATTAATTAAAAAACTATATTTAAATCCGGCCTGGGCCGGATTTTTCTGTTTAAAGACCTTTTACTAATAACTTATTTAATGTAATCTTGTAGCTCAATAACCTAAACCGTTTTTATGTTTGATCGTAGAAAATTCATTAAATGCTCCGCCTTATCTGCCTCTCTGCTGGCGATTGACAAAAGCGGAATGGCTAATATCCTGCCCTCTTCCAGTACAAAGACCCCAGGAAAACCGATAGTTATTTCCACCTGGGATTTTGGTATTGCAGCTAATCATGCAGCCTGGGGAGTATTATCAACCGGCGGCCGCTCACTTGACGCTGTTGAAAAGGGTGTTCAGGTACCCGAAGCAGACCCGAAAAATCAAAGTGTAGGTTATGGCGGATTACCTGACAGAGATGGAAAAGTTACCCTCGATGCCTGTATTATGGATGATTTGGGCAATTGCGGTTCAGTTGCAGCTCTTGAACACATTATGCACCCTATTTCTGTAGCCAGACTGGTGATGGAAAAAACACCACATGTGATGCTTGCTGGTGACGGAGCATTACAGTTTGCTTTAGAAAATGGTTTTAAGAAAATCAATCTGCTCACACCAGAAAGTGAAAAAGCATGGAAAGAATGGCTTAAAACAGCAAAATATGAGCCGATTATGAATATCGAGAATAAACTATATGATAAAGCCGCTCCAACCAGATTACCTGGTAATCAATATAATCATGATACTATAGGTATGCTGGCACTTGATGCCAGTGGAAATTTATCAGGTGCCTGTACCACAAGCGGCATGGCCTTTAAACTACATGGCCGTGTGGGTGACAGTCCTATTATCGGCGCCGGCTTATACGTAGATAACGAAATCGGAGGAGCTACTTCAACAGGTGTCGGAGAAGAAGTAATCCGTAATGTAGGCAGTTTTCTGGTTGTAGAACTGATGCGTCAGGGTTATCCGCCAGAAGAAGCCTGTAAAGAAGCTGTAATGCGAATCATTAAAAAGAAACCTGCAAAGGCTAAAGAAATTCAGGTAGGATTTTTAGCGCTGAATAAAAAAGGACAATACGGTGCTTATGCTATCCAGAAAGGATTCAGTTATGCTGTTTGTACAGATGAAAACAAAGATCTTTTAATCCCCGGAAAAAGTTATTACTAAAATTTACAGCTATGATTGAAATGGAAGTTTGCGCCAACTCTGTAAGTTCCGCACTGGAAGCTCAGCAGGGAGGTGCAAAACGGGTAGAATTGTGTGCAAGTCTGACAGAGGGAGGAACTACCCCGAGTTATGCAGAAATTAAACTGGCCAGACAACTGCTCCATATTGAAGTCTTTCCTATTATCAGACCCAGAGGTGGAGATTTCCTTTATACAGATCTGGAATTTGAGCTGATGAAGGAAGATATAAAAATCTGTAAAGAACTAGGTTGTGACGGGATTGTAACAGGTATACTGACCGCAGATGGTCAGGTAGACAAAAAACGCTGCGCCGAACTCATAGCACTGGCAAAGCCTATGCAGGTTGCTTTCCACCGGGCTTTTGACATGGTAGCAGATATGGAAGAAGCGCTCGAAGACCTTATTTCGCTCGGTATAGTACGTGTCCTGACTTCCGGAGGTAAAACCAGTGCGGCAGATGGCGCAGCCAGACTTGCAGCACTGATTATTCAGGCAGACGAACGTATTGCTATCATGCCCGGTGCCGGCGTCAATACTGCTAATATCGGCCAGCTGATCAGCCAGACTGGTGCAAAAGTATTCCATGCATCCGCCAGGAAAAATCACAGCAGTAAAATGCTGTTCAGAAATAAGGAATTAAACATGGGGAATGAAGCAGATGAATATAGTTCTGCACTTACAGATGCAGAACTGGTCAAAAAATTACTTGAACTGGCAAACAGTGCGGAATAATCAAGCTAATGTTCTATATTTGCGGCACTGATGAAGCACATACGTAATTTTTGCATAATTGCACACATTGACCATGGTAAAAGTACCCTGGCCGACCGTTTACTTGAATACACCAATACAATCACCCAGAGAGAGTCACAGGCTCAGTTACTGGATGACATGGATTTGGAACGTGAACGTGGTATTACCATTAAAAGTCATGCTATCCAGATGGATTATATCCAGGATGGACAGCCTTATATATTAAACTTAATTGACACTCCCGGACACGTAGATTTTTCTTATGAAGTTTCCCGCTCAATTGCTGCCTGCGAGGGTGCGCTGCTGATTGTAGATGCTTCACAAGGTATACAGGCACAAACTATCTCCAATCTTTATTTAGCACTCGAGCATGATCTTGAGATCATCCCTATTTTAAATAAAATGGACTTACCTGGTGCTATGCCTGAAGAAGTCAAAGATCAGATCATTGAACTGATTGGTTGTAAGAGAGAAGAAATCATTCCTGCCTCTGGAAAAACCGGACAGGGTGTTCATGATATCCTGCGGGCTATTGTTGAGCGTGTACCTGCACCAGTAGGAAATCCTCAAAGCGAGTTACAGGCTTTAATTTTCGACTCTGTATTTAACTCTTTCCGTGGGATTATTGCCTATTTCAAAGTACTTAACGGTGAAATCCGTAAAGGCGATAAAGTGAAGTTCGTAGCTACCGGTAAAGAATATATCGCTGAAGAAGTTGGTACTTTAAAACTGAAACAGGCTCCGAAAGACGTCATTAAAACTGGTGACGTAGGGTATATTATTTCTGGTATTAAAGAAGCCAGAGAGGTAAAAGTTGGAGATACGATTACTCATAAAGATCGCCCGAGTCTGGAACCAATCAAAGGATTTGAAGAGGTTAAACCAATGGTATTTGCGGGTATTTATCCTGTAGATACAGACGAGTTTGAAGAATTAAGAGAGGCAATGCACAAATTGCAGCTCAATGATGCTTCTATTGTATTCGAACCGGAATCATCAGCAGCATTAGGTTTTGGTTTCCGTTGCGGATTCCTGGGCATGCTGCATATGGAGATTATCCAGGAGCGTTTAGAGCGTGAGTTTGACATGACGGTAATTACTACTGTTCCCAACGTGTCTTACCAGGCAATGACTACCAAAGGTGATTTAATTATTGTAAATAACCCTTCTGATCTTCCTGACCCAAGTAAAATGGAATATGTGGAAGAACCATATATCAAAGCAAATATCATTACCAAGGCTGAGTTTGTAGGACCTGTAATGTCACTTTGTATTCAGAAAAGAGGGATTATTGCCAACCAGTCGTATCTGACATCAGACCGTGTGGAACTTGTTTTTGAGATTCCTATGGGAGAGATCGTATTTGATTTCTATGACCGTCTGAAAACAATTTCCAAAGGATATGCTTCTTTTGATTATCATCAGATTGGTTACCGTAAATCTGACCTTGTCAGATTGGATATTCTGTTAAATTCAGAACCTGTTGATGCATTATCTTCCTTAATTCACCGTAGTAATTCTTACGATTTCGGAAAGAGAATCTGTGAAAAATTAAGAGAGTTAATTCCCCGTCAGCAATTTGAGATTATTGTTCAGGCCTCTATTGGTGCTAAAATTATCGCCAGAGAAACTGTAAAAGCTTTACGTAAAGATGTAACCGCAAAATGTTATGGTGGTGATATTTCACGTAAACGTAAATTGCTTGAAAAACAGAAAAAAGGTAAGAAACGTATGCGCCAGGTAGGTAACGTGGAAATTCCACAGACTGCATTTATGGCCGTATTGAAATTAGACTAATCGTATAACCTACAAAATATAGCGTTTGATATGCAGTTACTGGACGGAAAATTCGCATCAGAAAAGATTAAATTAGAAATAGCGGCAGAAGCGGCAGATTTTTTAGCACAAAGCGGACGTAAACCTCATTTATTAGCCATACTGGTAGGTAATGATGGCGGAAGTGAAACTTATGTGGCCAGTAAGATGAAAAACTGCGAAAAAGTGGGCTTTCAATCTTCACTGATCAGATATAATACAGATGTAACTGAAGAAGAGTTGCTTGAAAAGATTCGTGAGATTAACAGTGATGCAGGTATAGATGGACTGATTGTTCAGCTTCCGCTTCCAAACCATATAGATCCGGAGAAAGTAACCGAAGCAATCGACCACCGTAAAGATGTAGACGGCTTCCACCCGGTAAACCTGGGACGTATGATGCGTAACCTGCCTTGTTTTATCCCTGCTACTCCTTATGGTATCCTGTTATTACTTAAAGCTTATGGAATTGATACTGCAGGTAAACATTGTGTAGTTGTCGGACGTAGCAATATTGTTGGCAGCCCGATGAGTATTCTAATGGCACGTAACGCAAATCCAGGAAATTGTACAGTGACACTGACACACAGTAAAACTGCCAATCTGAAAGAAATTGCTTTACAGGCAGATATTATTATTGCCGCTATAGGGAAAAAGAATTTTGTTACTGCAGATATGGTGAAACCAGGTGCGATCATTATTGATGTAGGTATTAATAGAGAAGTATCGGAAACAACAAAATCAGGTTATAAATTATATGGTGATGTTGATTTCGAACATGTAGCTCCATTAGCTTCATGGATCACACCGGTACCTGGTGGAGTTGGCCTGATGACTATCGTTGGTTTACTTAAAAACACTCTGGCCTCAGCTAAAAAAGAAATCTATCCTTAAAAATAAGATAATTCTGTTTATCAGGATATTTAGCAGGTGTTATCCTGAAATAAACTGATGATTTACAGCTTAAATGGCTGAATAATTAATTTGTATCGCAATTAATTATTCAGCCATATTTTTTATTAACTCTGCTCACGCGGGTTATTACAGGTCTTTCAACACCAAACTTTTATCCAGCCTGAACCAGCCTCCCTGTCAGGATCCCGGAATAACAATATCTGAAGATTATTTTTTAAAGAAACGGCTGAACAAACTTTGTTTAAATCCGGCATAAAAACCATCTGCTTCCTGACGTACCGGATAGATATTGATATAATCGCCCTGCCCCTCTGCTCCTCTTCCGCTAACTAAATCATAGGCATAGCGGTGAATAGGGCAAATAAGTTTTCCTTTTTCGCACCATCCTCCACTTAGTATACCACCGGCATGAGGACAAGTATTTTGTACCAGATGAATCTGATCCTGATGTCTGAGCAGGCATAATTTTTTACCGGCAATGTTTAACTGCCTGACAAAATCCCCTTCGGGAATTTCCACATCAATTTTATACCAGCGTAATTCAGCCATTGATGCTCTGCTTATTCATAGATTAGTCATTTAAATATGGTCAATATACATATATTCCCATTTTCCATGCATATTTATTTAACTTTGCCTTTTGATATATGGCACATAATATTCCAGCAGACGGCACATTGCTTCCATTAATGGAAGAATTTTACACTATTCAGGGTGAAGGTTTTAACACAGGCAAAGCTGCCTATTTTATTCGTCTTGGAGGTTGCGATGTGGGTTGTCACTGGTGTGATGTGAAGGAAAGCTGGGATGCTGAACTTCACCCGCTGACTTCAGCTGATGATATTGCAGAAAAAGCAGACACCTTTCCTGGTAAGGCCGTAGTCATCACTGGTGGAGAACCATTGATCTACAACATGGATTACCTGACAAAAAAACTTCAGGAGAAAAACATCCTGACTTTTATTGAAACTTCCGGTGCTTATCCCCTGTCCGGCAGCTGGGACTGGATTTGTCTGTCTCCAAAAAAATTCAAAGCTCCACGTCCGGACATTACCCCTTTCGCTAATGAATTAAAGGTAATTGTCTTTAATAAAAGTGATTTTGAGTGGGCAGAAAAATATGCAGAAACGGTATCTCCTACCTGTAAACTTTATCTTCAGCCTGAGTGGTCAAAATCCAAAGAAATTACGCCTATGATTATAGATTATGTAATGGCTAACCCGAAATGGGAAATTTCATTACAAACACATAAATATTTAAATATTCCTTAATCGGTTAATTGACAAGACCTGTCCTTTAAACAAACAGTAATACCTTTTGAGCATCCGTATCTTTTAGATAAAAAGCTATGCAGATCTTCAAAAGGTATTGCTGTTTTTTTATTAAGTTTATCCTGTAACATCAAAAGCTGTTTCAACTAAAAATTAAACAGTAATTCTGCCTGATCTAATGAGAAAAACATGAAAAAGACTATACCTGTAATTTTCTATCTGTTGTTCCTATGCAGTGATTTTATCCTGGCACAGGAATCTCCCATAAAAAAAGCACAGCAGAATTTTGATTATGCACAAAAGTCCCTGCTTGCAAAAGATTATGATGCAGCAGCTAAACAACTGGAAGATGCGGTTGCTGCAGATCCATCATTTCAATTTGCTTTTACTCAGCTGGCAGATATTTACAAATTAAAAAGGTCTTTTGAAAAAGCCAGGTTAAACTATCAGAAAGCCATTGATATTACAATTATTCCGGTAGCTCCGAGAGTCTATTATTCACTGGGTGAGGCAGAATTAAATAGTGGTGAATATGCCAGTGCAGGTAAACATTTTGCCATATTCAAAGAACTTTACAAAGGTAAAGAACAGCAAATGATACTAAAAGCCGGTAAATATATCATGGATTGTGATTTTGCTGTCATCGCTATAAAAAAACCGGAAAAATATGATCCTGTTAATCTGGGAGCAGCCATCAATACAAAAGACAGAGAATATTTACCTACGCTGACAGCTGATGGATCAACACTTATTTTTAGCCGTACCACAGATGGAAATGAAGATTTTTATATTTCCCGTAAAGTAAACAAAGAATGGAAAACTGCCATACCACTGAGTGATCAGATCAATACGCGGTTTAATGAAGGTGCACAATCTATTTCTCCGGATGGTATGTATCTTTTTTTCACAGGATGTAATCGCCCTGATGGCTTAGGAAGCTGCGATCTGTATGTGAGTCATAAAAGCGGAAATAACTGGGAGGCTCCATTTAATTTAGGTGCAACGGTCAATTCTTCTTCATGGGATTCCCAGCCAGCTGTAAGCCCGGATGGGAATACACTATATTTTGTAAGTAACCGTCCTGGAGGAATCGGTGGATACGACATCTGGAAAACCACATTAAATAGTGAGGGTGAATGGAGCAAGCCGGAAAATCTGGGTCCGGAAATTAATACGATATATGATGAAAATACCCCATTTGTACATCCGGATGGAAAAACCTTATACTTCTCCTCTAACGGATGGCCTGGTATGGGAAGTATGGATATCTTTTACAGCCGCATGCAGACCGGTGGAAAATGGGGCAAACCAGTGAATATCGGTTACCCTATCAATACGTTCAACGAAGAAAGCGGATTAATGGTTAGTCCTGATGGAACAGAGGGATATTTTTCTTCTGTACTGCAAGGTGGTTTTGGCGATATGGATATATACAGATTTAAACTGCCTGAAGCTGCAAAACCACTACCAATCACCTATGTTAAAGGGATAGTCAGGGACAAAGAAACTCATGGTTTCCTTGAGGCTAAAGTGCAAGTAGTCAATCTAAAAACGAAAGAAACTAAATTTAACGACTTTACATCCAGAGATAATGGAGAGTTTCTGGCAGTAATGCCCCTTGGCAGCACCTATGCTTTTAATGCAGTAGCTGATGGATATCTGTTTTACTCAGACAATTTTGAACCCGGACAAGCAAAAAACACACAACCTTATATCCTGGAGATTGAACTGGAAAAACTCAAACCAGGTGCAAATATGGTTCTGAAGAATATCTTTTTTGACACAAATAAATTTGAGCTGTTAGCCCCGTCGCTTACAGAATTGACAAATCTGTTGCAGTTATTGCAGGCTAATTCTTCTGTGACTATAGAGATTCAGGGACATACAGATAATGAAGGAAATGCAGATGCCAATCAGAAATTATCTTTACAGCGGGCTAAAGCAGTATATGATTACCTGATTGCCAGCAAAGTAAATCCGGACCGGTTAACTTTCAAAGGCTTTGGAGCTACAAAACCTATTGCATCAAATGAGCAGGCAGCAGGCAGACAGCAAAATCGCAGAACATCATTTATTATTACGGGTATATAACTGGCTGGAATAAGCCAAAATTTAAACACTATAACCGGAGATTCTAATTATTTCAGGTGTATTGTTTTGCAATTTTCATTTCCGGTTTTTTGACACAGGTATATAAAACCAGGACAAAAAACCATTCTACAGGCTTCATCAGCAGATATATGATATTTGAACGCATAGGTGTATTAATCCGTTTTGACAATGGATAACCATATTGATCGTACAATCTTCTTATGTAGCGGTGAAAAACCGGTGAAATATCCTGTATTAATTCTTCAAAAGCATTCGCGATCTGTAGCTGTCTGTTCACAATGATCTGATGTCCGTGACGGTTACCAAGCCGGATAGGTTTTACCAGGTCAGGATTCCCACAAGCAGCTACTGTACACAAATAATGTCCCTGGTGATCCAGAAAAGGAGGATGTGCTTTTTGCGAAAAATGCCAGCCCGTAGTTTCAGTAAAAACCCTGGTAAGCGCATGTGAATCCTGGCCACACAGGATTAAAATTACAGTTATTACAATAAATACAGGGATTAGTAATATAATTACCCAAACCGGTTGCCATTGTGTAGCGGCCATCAGCCGGTTAAGATAACCTAATATTTTGTTCCGGTAAGTTCTGTTTACGGCATGATGGCTTTCTTCTTTCGTTATTCTGATAATCAGACTGATAGCAGAAATGATATATGCAAGAGGCAGAAACACAAAACACCAACCCACATTTCCATCAGAATTTTCTACAACCTGTAGTATGACAGCAACGCTAATCATCAAAGCGATTGTGATCACCGTAAGCGCTAGCACCACTATTACCGGAGGCAGATCCCTTCCTTTCAGCCAGAGAACAATAACAGCATATATGGCCACCATAAAAAAAAGAAACAAAGTCAGCATGTGTTTTGTAGCAAATGGCGTATATCCATTATCGACAGGGTCAATAGCCAGATTAAAATCAGATGAATAAGTTGACAATCCAACTAAAAAAAGCAGTACTGAAAACCCCGCAAGGCTAATCATAAAATATTCAGTAATTCCCCTCTTCAAACTTACAAAGCTTCTGAATTGTTTATAGATCAGGAAGCCAATAATTGGCGGTATGATAAAAAATAAGATCAGTGCGACTATTTCTGAAAATTTCATAGGCAACAAACAAAAAAGGCTGCTCATTAAAATTATGACACAGCCTTTTATAATATGAGTAATAGTGAGTCTTAACTCACTGCTTTTCTGATTTTGATCAGTTTCACAAGTAACTGCTCCAGTAAATCCAGATGCAGCATATTAGCACCATCAGATTTAGCATGTGCAGGATCAGGATGAGTTTCAATAAATAAACCATCGGCACCAACAGCAATTGCGGCCTTCGCAATAGTTTCAATTAACTGAGGTTTACCACCGGTTACCCCCGAACTCTGATTTGGCTGCTGTAAAGAATGCGTTACATCCATCACGACAGGTACACCAAATGACTGCATTTCCGGTAAACCACGATAGTCAACGATCAGGTCCTGATAACCAAAAGTATTTCCTCTGTCAGTTAACACAACCCTCTTATTTCCAGCCTCATAAATCTTTTCGACTGCAAATTTCATTGATCCGGCAGAAAGAAACTGTCCTTTTTTCACATTCACTACTTTTCCTGTTTTCGCAGCAGCAATCAGCAGATCCGTCTGTCTGCATAAAAATGCAGGGATCTGCAATACATCTACATAGGCAGCAGCCATAGCAGCTTCAGCACTTTCGTGAATATCAGTTACAGTTGGAACACCAAAAGTCTTTCCAACCTTCTCTAAGATCTTTAAGGCTTTTTCATCTCCAATACCGGTAAAAGAATCTCCTTTGGAGCGGTTTGCTTTTCGGTACGATCCTTTAAAAATAAAGGGAATTTCCAGTTGATCTGTAAGGGTTACAATCTTTTCAGCAATTCGCATTGCGATTTCTTCACCTTCGATTGCACAAGGGCCGGCCATTAAAAAGAAATTGCCGGAAGTAGTATGTTTTAATTTATCTAATTCAAAATTGACCATGCTTAAGCTTAATTTCCAAGTTCTGACATGAACTTGATTCTCATTAATTGTATCTCTTCACGCGTATAATCCGTCTCTCCCAAATCTTTCAAAGCTTCATCAATTGAATCATTCTCTGCTGCACGGAAGTAATCAAATACTTCGTCCTGACGATCGTCATCCAGCATCTCATCTACAAAATAGTTCAGATTCAATTTGGTGCCGGAGTTGACAATTGCCTCGATTTCCTTCAGGATTTCACTATAAGTGATTCCTTTGGATTTAGCAATATCTTCCAGTCCGATCTGTCTGTCTACATTTTGTATAATAGAAACCTTTAACTGTGATTTATTAGCCTGTGTTTTAATAATCAAATCTATTGGCCGCTCAATATCATTGTCTGTCACATATTTTTTGATCAGTTCAATAAATGGTGTACCAAACTTCATAGCCTTACCATTTCCAACTCCGGAAATCTGTTTCAGCTCATCCATCGCTATGGGATAATGCGTACACATTTCTTCTAAAGAAGGGTCCTGGAAAACAACAAAAGGAGGAACATTTTTCTGTTTGGCAATCTTTTTTCTCAGATCTTTCAGCAATTGCAACAATTGCGTATCCAGCGTTCCGCTGCCATGTTTTACATCATCTTCTTCGTCGTCTGCCGCACTTTCAATAGGTACATTCAGAATAAACTTAAGACTGTAAGGGTTTTTAAGGAAATCATTTCCTGAGTTGGTCAGTCTTAACAAACCATAATTATCAATATCCTTTGATAAAAAGTTATTAAGTACGGCCTGTCTGACAAGCGATTTCCAAAGATTCTCACCCTCTACCTTACCCAGGCCAAACTCAGGCAGTTTACTGTGCTCATAGGCGATAGTCTGTGCAGTTTCCATCCCCAGTAATACGCAGAGGATATGGGCATCATCAAACTTTTCTCCTATATTTTTAATCAGCGTAAGCGCAACTTTAAGCGGCTCTTCTGCTTCAAAATACGTTTTAGGCTTTTTA
Source organism: Pedobacter lusitanus (assembly GCF_040026395.1). Lineage (NCBI taxonomy): Bacteria > Pseudomonadati > Bacteroidota > Sphingobacteriia > Sphingobacteriales > Sphingobacteriaceae > Pedobacter > Pedobacter lusitanus. Next base: position 291,512 of record NZ_CP157278.1, on the reverse strand, counting down.
CAGTTGTCACACATACAGTTACAACCGGTCTCATTAAAGTTTTCACCAAAATAATGCAGTATCTGTTTTCTGCGACATACACCTGATTCGGCATAATCAATCACCTCCTTAAGAATCTGCGTACCAATTTCACGCTCAGCCACCGGCTTGTCTTTCATGAATTTGGCCAGCTTATCGACATCCTTCTGTGCATAAAATGCAATACAGACACCTTCTCCGCCATCACGACCTGCTCTACCCGTTTCCTGATAGTAGCCTTCCATGCTTTTAGGAATATCATGATGTATTACAAAACGGACATCTGGTTTATCGATACCCATCCCGAAGGCTATGGTAGCAACAATGACTTCAACATCTTCCATCAGGAACTTGTCCTGTGTTTCTGCTCTGACTTTGGGTTCTAAACCTGCGTGATAAGGCAAAGCCTTGATTCCATTCAGGTTTAACGCTTCTGCAACCTCCTCTACTTTCTTTCTGCTCAGACAGTAAATAATACCGGATTTACCCGTATTGTATTTAATGTACCTGATCATCTCTTTGATCACATCCCTTTTAGGGCGTATCTCATAAAATAAGTTGGGTCTGTTAAATGAAGACTTAAACAGCGTGGCATCTGCCATCTGCAAGTTCTTGATAATATCCTGCTGTACCTTAGGTGTTGCTGTTGCTGTTAAAGCAATAATTGGAATATCTGGTCCCAGGCCGCTAATCACCTGGCGTATCCTCCGGTACTCCGGACGAAAATCATGTCCCCATTCTGAAATACAATGAGCTTCATCAACCGCAACAAAAGAGATAGTAATAAGCTTCAGAAATTCGATATTATCCACTTTGGATAATGATTCTGGTGCTACGTATAATAATTTAGTCTGACCACTTAACAAATCACTTTTTACCTGGGCAATTTCCGACTTGTTTAAAGAAGAATTCAGGAAGTGTGCAATACTGTCACTTCCACCAAAAGCTCTCAGTTGATCCACCTGATTTTTCATCAGCGCAATAAGCGGTGATATCACTATGGCAGTACCCTCTGACATTAGAGCCGGTAATTGATAACAGATGGATTTCCCCCCACCTGTAGGCATAATTACAAAGGTGTTTTTCCGCTCAAGAACATTGGTAATAATTGATTCCTGATCCCCCTTAAAATTGTCGAAACCAAAAAAGGTTTGTAAGTTGTCAAACAACGACTTTTTCACATCCATTTTGTGTATAAAATATTCAGTGCTATTTTTGATTCAAAATAACATAATTTTGCAACAATTAAAGCATCAATATACTAAATATTTCTCTTTGAAAAGTAAAAAATCTATTATCACAGCGGGGATCAACACTTTACAAGCGGAAGCACAGGCGATACTTGGACTCATAAATCACATAAATGATGATTTTGCCGTGATTGTAGAGCGAATTATCGCCGGAAACGGCCGCGTAATTGTCACTGGAATCGGCAAAAGCGCCATTATTGCGCAGAAAATCGTTGCCACTTTCAATTCTACAGGTACTCCTTCAAGTTATATGCATGCCTCAGATGCAGTTCACGGAGACCTCGGAATGATACAGAAAACGGACATCGTAATCTGTATTTCCAAGAGCGGAAATACACCCGAAATCAAAGTACTTGCACCCCTGCTAAAACAGTGCGGAGCATTGCTTGTTGCCATGGTTGGTCAACTGGAATCAGAGCTTGCCAAACAGGCAGATCTCATCCTGAATACAACGGTAGAAAAGGAAGCTTGTCCAAATAACCTGGCGCCAACTACCAGTACAACGGCACAGCTTGCCATGGGGGATGCACTTGCTGTCAGTCTGCTTCTGGCAAGAGAATTCAGTGCTCAGGATTTTGCACGTTTTCATCCTGGCGGATCTTTGGGAAAAAAATTGTATCTTAAAGTTTCTGATCTCGCAGAACGAAATGCCAAACCGAGTATCCGGTCCGGTGCTTCTGTCAAAGATGTGATAATTGCAATTAGTAAAAACCGTTTAGGTGCTGTAGTTGTTGTTGATGATAGCAAAATTATGGGTATCATTACCGATGGAGATATCAGAAGAATGCTGGAAAAATATTCAGATCTTGCAGATCTGACAGCAAAGGACATTATGAACAGCAAACCAAAAATGATAGATAAAGATACTTTAGCAGTGACTGCATTCGAGCTGATCAGACAATCCAATATTACACAATTATTAGTCACCGATGCCAATGATTATTTTGGTATCGTACATTTGCACGACCTTCTTCATGAAGGTTTATTATAGTTTAATCCTAATATGAACAAAAATAATTACGCCCTAATCATGGCCGGTGGCGTTGGCAGTCGTTTTTGGCCCGTAAGCAGAGTTGAACACCCAAAACAGTTTATAGACTTTTTTGGTGTAGGAAAAACACTAATACAGAGCACATACGACCGTTTTTTAAAAATATGCCCACCAGAAAATATATTTATTGTTACCAACGAAATCTATGTTGACCTGGTTAGAACACAGTTGCCTGATATTGAAGAAAACCAGATTCTTGCAGAACCGATCATGCGTAATACAGCACCCTGTATCGCTTATGGCTCAATGAAGATCACAGAAATCAATCCGGATGCGACCATTGTTGTCGCGCCATCAGATCATACGATATCAAATCTGGACGCATTTATAGCCGCCATAGAGCAATCTTTAGACGCGGCCAGGGAAAACAACTGCCTGATCACCCTGGGGATCAAACCCAGCCGCCCTGACACGGGCTACGGCTATATCCAATATGTAGAGACAACCTTACCGACTGACCCACAGATTAACAAAGTGAAAATCTTCACCGAGAAACCTAATCTTGAACTGGCCAAGTCATTCCTGCAAAGTGGTGATTTCTTATGGAATGCCGGTATCTTCATCTGGTCAGCTAAAGCTATCAATGATGCATTCAGCAAGCATTTACCTGACATGTATGAAATTTTTCATATAGGTGCATCTTTATACAACACAAAAGAAGAAAAAACCTTTATTGGCAATGCTTATCTGCAATGCACTAATATTTCCATAGATTTCGCCATTATGGAAAAGGCTGATAATGTTTATGTGCTGCCTACCGATTTCGGATGGTCAGATCTTGGAACATGGGCATCTATTTATGATATGGCTGATAAAGATTATGTCGGGAATGCAGTTATCCCATCTGAACAGGTAATGATGTTCAATTCATCAAACTGTATGGTGAATGTACCTGAAGACAAACTGGTTATTCTGCAGGGCCTGCATGATTATATTGTAGTGGAATCTAATAATACACTGTTGATTTGTCCCAGATCTGAAGAACAGAGCGTGAAACAAATCGTAGCAGATGTAAAGTCCAATTTTGGACAGAAATTTATATAAAACCTGTAATTAACAGGCTTTTAAGCGCTGGTTTAAAATTCGGAAGATAAATTTAAACCGGCGCTTAATTATTACCGCGTTGCCTGATGGCTTCATACAAAATAACGCCGGTAGACACCGAAACATTCAGCGAACCGATCTCTCCAAACATAGGAATCTTTGCTAAATGGTTAGCCATGCGCATAATATCATTTGATATACCTTCATCCTCCGCACCCATTACAATCGCAGTTGGAGCAGTGTAGTCCGGTGCATAAATCAGATCATTTGTCTTTTCAGTACAGGCAACAATCTGCAAACCACAATCCTGAAGAAAAAGTGCTGTTTTATGTAAATTCTGCTGACGGCAAACCGGAATGGTAAATAATGCACCTGCAGAAGTTTTAATAGCATCAGCATTGATCTGAGCAGAATTTTTAGCTGGTACAACAATTGCGTGTACACCTGTACAAGCTGCAGTTCTGGCAATCGCCCCCATATTTCTTACATCAGTAATTCCATCGAGAATAAGGATTAGCGGAACCTCTCCTTTTTCATAAATCAAAGGAATAATATCTTCAATTTTCTGAAATGTAATAGCAGAAATTACAGCAATCACTCCCTGGTGATTTTTCTGTGTCATTCTGTTTAGTTTTTCTACAGGAACGTTGTGTACGGGAATATCGGTACCTTTGAGTAAACCTTTAAGCTCAGGAATAATTTCTCCCGTAAGACCACGCTGCATATATATACTCTCTATATCTTTTCCGGCTTTAATTGCTTCAATTACAGCACGTATACCGAATACAAATTCATTATTTTCTTTAGGTCTGGGTGACCTTCTAAAGTTTTCCATTTATTCTTATTTACCCGCAAAAATAGCTGAAATAATGGGAATTGAGGAATCGTTTTTCCAGCGACCATATATTGTCTCCTGCTACCCGAAAAAAGCGGCAAAAATTTAAGCATCGTTTTCTACTGATTCACAACCAATTATCAACAAAACTTTGTTAGTAAATAACATATTTTTTCTTACCGGTACAAAATTCTATGATCTTATCCTGTTAGAATGTGTATAAAGAAATCTTTACAGGAGTAAATTTTTCGCTATTTTTGGGGCTATGAATACGGATAACGGAACACAAGGTCAGGACAGGCAGAACTTTACCTCTTCCAGAAAAAACAGAGTCGGAGCCCCAGTCAGCAATTTGGGCAAAATACCCCCCCAGGCTATAGATTTAGAAGAAGCAGTGCTTGGTGCACTGATGCTGGAAAAAGATGCTCTTTCTACCGTTATTGATATTCTGAAGCCGGAAGTTTTTTACGCAGAGGCCCATAAAAAGATATTTGAAGCCATTGCTATTCTGTTTCAAAAGTCTAAACCTGTCGATATTCTTACAGTCACCTCCGAACTCAGAACACTGGGTACGCTGGAAATGGTAGGTGGTGCTTATTATATCACCAACCTGACCAACCGTGTTGCCTCGGCAGCAAACATTGAATATCATGCCCGTATTATTTCACAAAAATATATACAGCGTGAACTGATCAGGATTTCATCTGATATTATTCAAAACGCATACGAAGACACAACTGATATATTTGATTTGCTTGATCACGCAGAGAAAGGGCTTTTTGATATTGCCCAGAACAACCTGCGCAGGGATACCCAGAAAATGGATGAGATTATCAAACAATCCCTGGCAACCCTGGAGGAGCTCAGAACAAAGTCAGACGGATTAACAGGTGTTCCTTCCGGTTTTACAGCGCTGGACAGAATTACCGGCGGATGGCAGCCATCAGATTTAGTTATTATTGCTGCACGTCCGGCAATGGGGAAAACGGCTTTCGTACTAACCTGCGCCAGAAATGCATCTGTTGAATTTAAACGTCCGGTAGTGGTATTCTCATTGGAGATGTCCTCAGTACAGTTAGTGAATCGTTTAATATCCGGAGAAACAGAAATTGAACAGGAAAAAATCCGTAAAGGAAATTTAGCGGAATGGGAATGGCAGCAACTCCATAGTAAAATAGGCACGCTGACAGAAGCTCCTCTTTTAATTGATGACACTCCTGCCCTGAATATTTTTGAATTCAGAGCAAAATGCAGAAGACTAAAATCTCAGTACGATATACAGATGATCATCATCGATTATTTACAATTGATGCATGGTAAAGGAGAAGGACAAAGTGGCGGCGGTAACCGTGAGCAGGAAATTGGTAGTATTTCAAGAGCCCTGAAATCGGTAGCTAAAGAATTGAATGTTCCGGTTCTTGCACTTTCGCAGCTGAGTCGTGCAGTGGAGACAAGACCCGGAGTAAATGGTAAAAGACCACTCTTATCCGATTTGAGGGAATCAGGATCTATTGAGCAGGATGCGGATATGGTATTATTCCTTTACCGCCCTGAATACTACGGAATCACAGAGGATGAAAGCGGAAGATCACAGGCGGGTGTCGGTGAGGTAATTATCGCAAAACACAGGAATGGTGAAACTGGTATCGTGCCACTTAGGTTCATTGGTAAGTATGTTAAATTTGCGGATCTTGAAGAAGACTTCATGCCACCAAATTCATTCTCTATGGATAATCCGGGCGCAGGTATGCTACCTTCAGCAGACTTTGACAGACCTGCAGGTAATGTGATCATTAAACCTTCAAGAATGGATGATTTTGATGATGACGCACCATTTTAGATAAAAGACAGCTATTACCGGGTTACATAAAGTAACCCAGTAATATTCCTGCAAGAACAATCAGCGGAGGACTGATTCTTGTAAAATTTAAAATCAGAAAAGTAGCCACAATAAGACTGATTGACATCAGATCAAATCCTACAGGTTTAATCAGCAGCACAAATGCTGCAATGATAAACCCTACGCTGACGGCATTAATTCCCGACAAAGAATGTTTGATTCTCGTAATCTTCTTTAAATCTTCCCAGAAAGGAACTATGAATAAGACCAGAATCAAGCCGGGAAGATTAATCCCCAGCACCCCTACTATTCCTCCCAATATCTGCCCAAAAGTTCCATAGCCAAAGTTTTTCATACTTAAAGCCCCCACATAACTTGTAAAAGAAAATGTCGGGCCTGGCAGAGCCTGCTGGATGGCAAAGCCTGATAAAAACTCTGAAGATCCCAGGTAATGCTTCATTTGTACGAATTCCGTAAACATCAGTGGCACCAATACCTGCCCACCGCCAAAAATAAAGATCCCGTTCCTGTAAAAGTTTTCAAAAAGTCTGATGGGTAAACTAAATGGAGATGTCCGGTTAATAATTGCTCCTAATGCTGCTAAAAACAACATTACACCAAAAAAATAGGCAAGTTTTTTAGGATTAACGTTTGCAAAAAGCTTCACGCGGATCTCACTTTCTTCGCGTGGAGACTCTAAAGCAGAAGAAATCATACCTCCAACAAGAATGGCCAGAGGAAATACATAGGCGTTTCTTAATACCAATGTCACAATTACTGCAGAAATAGCCAAAAAAATTGCCGTCTGTGTAACCAGAACTTTCCTTGATAGTGTGTAGGCACCAAAGGCTACAATCCCCAGAGCAATTGGTTGAATATATTTTAAAATCAGCGTAAACTGTACTTTATGATCCAGCTGCGCAAAACTGAATGCAGCAAAGGTCATGATTGCAGCCGAAGGAATAATCCAGATCAGAAAAGTAATCAGTGCCAGTTTTAATCCACCTACTTTATGCGCAATTCCAACCAGTGTCTGCGTTGATGCCGGCCCCGGAAGAATTTGCGCCAATGCATTAAGTTCAAGTAAATCCTCTTCTGAGATATAATGAGTTTGTTTAACGAAATACTTTAACAAAAGTGATATATGTGCCTGAGCACCACCAAATGCTGTAAATGTAAAAAGAAAAACATCTTTAATGAACAGTAGCTGTCTTTTTTCCATCCTGCCAGTTAATCGTCTTCATAATCCAGACCGGCTGCCATATTATATGCACCCTGTAACTCCGAAAAAGCATGCCCATCACCCTTCTCTCTTGCCCTTTTCATACCCAGCTGATAGATTTCTGTCGCTTTATCTGTTTGCCCGTGCTTTTGATACAATTTACCTAAATGATAATAAGTACCAACATAAGATGGATGATCCTCTATTAATTTATGATAATAATGAAAGGCTTGTTCGGTATCATTTAAGGAGTTATACTCCGTTGCCAGTGCATATAGGATAAATGGATCGTTCGGTTCTGTTGCCAAAAAAGATAATAACTTGTTTAATCGGGTACTTTGCATTTTAAATCCCTGCTTTTTTAATTAGATTTGCAAAAAGACATTTTTTTGAAACCATTATATTTTAATAAGATAAAAACGCAATACATTATATAAAGGCTTCATCAATTTAAAAAACAACTTATTCATATGAAAATATTAGTTTGTATCAGTAACGTGCCCGACACAACCACAAAAATAACTTTTACTAATGATAATACCCAATTCAATACTGCGGGAGTTACGTTTATCGTGAACCCATATGATGAGATTGCATTATCAAGAGCAATTGAACTTTGTGCTGACGGAAAAGGAACAGTAACGGTGGTTAATGTTGGAGAAAGCAGTACAGAGCCTACAATCAGAAAGGCACTTGCAATCGGAGCAGATGACGCTGTCAGAATTGATGCGGCTCCGCGTGATGCCTATTTCACAGCTTTTCAAATAGCTGAGTACGCTAAAACAGGTGAATTCGATATGATCCTGACCGGACGTGAATCAATTGATTATAATGGCGCTCAGGTAGCGGCAATGGTAGGTGAGTTTTTAAATATCCCTTCTATCTCTATTATCAAAAAATTAGACTACGATGGTACTACTGCAACTCTTGAAAGAGAAATTGAAGGTGGTAAAGAAGTAGTTACTGTAACAGGCAAATTTGTAGCAAGCTGTGCTGAAGGTGTTGCTGTACCAACAATCCCTACAATGAGAGGTATTATGTCAGCAAGATCAAAACCTTTAGCTGTCGTAGCTGCGCAGCCAATTGAAGAAGTAATTAAAGTAGTTCAGTTTGAAACTCCTCCAGCCCGCGGAACTGTTAAGTTAATCCCGGCTGAAGAAGCTGCAAGTCTGATCAGTCTGCTGCATACCGAAGCTAAAGTAATCTAAGGTCTGTTTTAAAAAATTAATTATAAAAATCTAAGCGAAAAAATATGTCAGTTTTAGTATATGTAGAACAAGTCGACGGTAAGTTTAAGAAATCCGTTTTTGAAGCGGTTTCTTATGCAAAAGCCATTGCAGATAAAACAGGAACTAACCTTACCGCTGTATCTATCGGTAATGTTGCAGATAGTGAATTACAGGAACTGGGTAAATATGGTGCTGCCAAAGTATTAAATGTTGCCAGTGCAGAATTAAAAAATTTCGTAAACCAGGCATATGCTGCAGTAATCGCAGAAGCTGCAGGAAAAGAAGGTGCTGATGTAGTTGTACTTTCAAACTCTTTTTCAGGAAAAGGTCTTGCTCCACGTGTAGCAGTTAAATTAAAAGCTGGTCTGGTTGACGGTGCTATAGAATTACCTCAATTAGATGGTGGTAAGTTTTTGGTGAAAAAAGGTGCTTTCTCCGGAAAAGCATTTGCTGTAACCGAACTTACTTCGGCAGTAAAAGTAATCGCCCTGAATCCAAATGCTTTCGGCGTAAAAGAATCAGCAGTTACTGCAACTATCGAATCCTTCTCACCTGCTGTTCAGTCAACTGATCTTGCAGCGATTGTAAAAGAAATCGTAAGAGCTACAGATAAAGTTTCATTACCAGATGCAGAACTGGTTGTTTCTGCAGGCAGAGGTCTTAAAGGCCCTGAAAACTGGGGTATGATTGAAGAACTGGCAGGTTTACTTGGTGCAGCTACAGCTTGCTCTAAACCGGTTTCAGATGCAGACTGGAGACCACATTCAGAACACGTAGGTCAGACTGGTATTGCTATCAGCCCTAATTTGTATATCGCTGTTGGTATATCAGGAGCTATTCAGCATTTAGCCGGAGTAAGTTCTTCTAAAGTAATTGTTGTTATCAATAAAGATCCGGAAGCTCCTTTCTTTAAAGTTGCAGATTACGGAATCGTTGGAGATGCCTTTGAGGTTGTTCCTAAATTAATTGAGGCTCTAAAAGCACATCAGGCTTAATATTAATATCAGGCGGAGATGAAAGTTTCCGCCGGATATTCATAAATATGAAAAAAGTAAAACTAGATATTGTTGGCTTATCCTATAGCCAAACCCAATCCGGAGCCTACGCACTGGTACTTGGAGAAGTAAACGGCAGAAGACGTTTGCCTATCATCATAGGTGCATTTGAAGCTCAGGCTATTGCAATAGAGATCGAAAAAATGACCCCAAGCAGGCCATTGACTCATGATCTGTTCAAGACATTTGCGCAAACCTATAAAATTGAAATCAAAGAAATTCTAATCTACAACCTTGTAGACGGCGTCTTCTTCGCTAAACTGATCTGTACAGACGGTGAAAGAACAGAAGAAATTGACGCAAGAACATCAGATGCAATTGCTCTGGCTGTTCGTTTCAACTCCTCAATTTACACATACGAATTTATTTTATCCTCAGCAGGTATCGTTATCGAAGGTAACGACTTTGTTTTTCTCGAAAACATGGACAACCTGAATAAGGAACAGGGACAGGACGATATTGATACTTCAATTCCCGGAACTGGCTTTGGAAGCCTTAGTATTGAGGAGCTTAACCAAAAACTTCAGGAAGCTATTGCTGAGGAGGCTTATGAAAAAGCAGCCCGGATCAGAGATGAATTAAATAAAAGAAATTCATCACAATAGTTATTATTTGCAAGTTTATATACATCTTTATTTTTTCTACCCAATTTTTTTTATTTGAATATTTTTTATGGAGCGTTTTCACGGAGTAATTGGCGTCATTTTTATACTGGGCCTTGCTTATCTTTGTTCTAACAACAAGAAGAAGATTAATTTTAGACTTGTAGCAAGCGGGCTTACGCTCCAGGTAGTTATAGCCATTCTCGTTTTAAGAGTTGCCCCTGTACAGCACTTCTTTGAATTCCTTGGAAAAGGAATGCAGAAAATTGAGCAATTTGCTAAAATTGGTGTTGATTTCGTCTACGGTGGAATTGCTGTTGTTGGTTTTGATGGTAAAACACATGCCTATGCTGCTCCGGACAGTTTTATTTTCGCTTTTAACGTAACAGCAACTATCATCCTGGTATGTGTGCTTGTTGCAATTTTTTACCATTTCGGAGTTATGCAGCGTATTGTATCTGTCATTGCGAAAGGTATGAATTTTATTATGCGTGTAAGTGGTGCTGAGGCACTGAGTAATGTAGCCAGTGCATTTGTAGGACAGGTTGAAGCACAGGTAATGATCAAGCCATATCTTAAAGGTATGACTAAAAGTGAACTGCTGGCTTCCATGAGTGGAAGTTTAGCTTGTATTGCAGGCGGCATCCTGATTGTTTATGCCAATATGGGTGCGCAGGCAGGAATGAATCTCGCCCCTAAATTGATTATGGCCAGTTTAATGGCAGCTCCGGGAGCACTGATCATTTCTAAGATAGTTTTCCCTGAAACTGAGGTTTCACAGACTATGGGTAAAGTAAAACTTGAAGTAAAAAGTGAATATACCAACCTGATTGATGCTATTTCACATGGTGCTGGTGAAGGTTTTAAAATTGCTATGAACGTAATCGCTATGCTGATTGGTTTTATCGCCTTAATCGCTTTAGTGGATTATACATTGGTTAACATAGGTCACCTTTTCAATCCTAACTTCAATTTATCTCTTGACTGGATTTTTGGCAGATTATTTTATCCATTTGCCTGGTCAATGGGTATTCCTGATGTGGATGTAAGTAATGCGGCTACCCTGCTTGGTCAGAAATTAACTGTAAATGAGTTTTTAGCCTTTAAAAATCTGACTACCAAATCAGTTCCGATTGTAACTGAAAAAGGTGTATTGATTATCAGTATTGCTATTTGTGGTTTTGCTAACTTCAGCAGTGTTGGTATGCAGATTGGTGGAATTGGAGAGCTGGCACCAGAACGTCGCGCAGATCTTGCTAAACTAGGCCTTAAAGCACTAATGTGCGGAACATTAGCATCTTATCTTTCTGCTTCTATTGCAGGTATATTAATGTAATTATCAGTATAATGTATACTGTGCCTTAGGTACAGTATACATTATACTCAATCTATACTGACATTTCTGTCAATATCTGATCTCTCAGTCATATTTCGCTTTCTACACTAGGATTTACATCTGAATACCTGTAATTTGCCCACTTGTGAATTACTAAATATATCAGTTAAATTTTAACAGAAGAATGAAAACAACAGACTTTACACTAATTGGACTGGGTGGTGTTGGCGGCTATTTTGGATATAAACTCGCCGGGCGATATACTGCAGACCATACAGTTAATATTACCTTTATTGCCCGGGAAAAGACTTACGAGATTGTTAAAGAACAGGGACTCACCTTACTCTCTCCTGAAACCGGTGATATCAAAGTCAGACCGCACCAGATTTTCAAAGATCCTGCAGATTCAGGACATGCCGACGTATTTATCATTTGTGTCAAAGAATATGATCTTGAAAAGATCTGCAATCAGCTAAAAGATAAAATCAGCAACGACACGGTCATCCTTCCATTAATGAATGGAGTTGATATTTATGAAAGAATACGTAAAATCATCAAAATCGGAATTGTACTTCCGGCCTGTGTTTATGTTGCCTCTCATATCAAAGAAAAGGGAGTTGTTGAACATAAAGGCAGCCCTGGAAAAATCATTGTAGGAAAAGATCCTGAAAACAAACAGTTTGATCCGCAAACCATCGTTGATTTATTTAAAGATGCAGCTATTGACATAGACTATAAAGAAGATTCATTTCCAGCCATATGGTCTAAATATTTCTTTATAGCAAGCTTTGGATTGGTTTCTGCAAGATATAACAAATCTATAGGACAGGTTAATGAAGAGCCTGAATTACATGAGAGAGCACTAAAGATTATGCAGGAAATAGAACTGATAGCCTTTAAAAAAGAGATTAGCATTCCTGAAAACATCATTGAACAAACCTTTCAGAAAGCAGCCTCTTTCCCCTATCAGACACCAACATCTTTGCAGCTTGATGTACAATCAGGAAAAGAGCATACAGAACTTGAGTTATTTGCCGGAGCAATAATAGCTTACGGAAAAGCTTTAAACATTGCTGTTCCTGAAACTACAGCGATTTATAAAGAAATCAGAGAAGGTCTGCTGGTTTAGCTTTTGTTCTTGAAATAGTTAAGACCAAATAAGGTAAGTGAACAGCCAATCAAACCGGATAGTACTGGTGATGAAAAACCCTGGGTCAATAACAACCAGGCATCACCGAGAATCAGGATGATTAATAAAACTGATATTATTTTAATTCCGTACTTTTTAAAGAAATCTGACATAGTTATTTTTAAAGAATTGCGTAATAAATATCTTGCTTCACCTCAAATTAATTAGCATCTGCAGGGGGAGATTTTCACAAAAAATCTTCTCCTGTCAGGCTAGCATCTCCTGCAGCAAATCAAATAAGGTCAGGTTTTTAGCACAACCGAAATAGTTATAGTCCAGAATCAGATAGATCGTATTTTTTGATATTCCATTATTAGTCACGATTCGCAGAGGCTGACATAATAAACCCAGATTTTTAACAAAGTTACGCTGGTAACTTTCATCAAATCCTACATAAGCTTCTTCTACATCTGCCAGCGGAATAATCAAGTCTTCATCTCCCCGTATAATCAGTCCGTCTTTCGTTAAGCGTAAAACTCCTGTATGGTTATGTACCGGAGGTACACCAGTAAACTGGGCGGCAATATTGTTAATTCCCGTTTTTGTTTCCAGTTCATGATCATAACTCCATAATACTTTAGCCTCTAATAAATTCATTCGATAAAATTGAGATTGTTTTTAGAAATGCAAAACTAGCATTTTATTGATTAAATAACCCTACCTTCACCAACATGCTGGCGATTTGCCATATATTTTCCCACCCCGCATCTTGCAAAACATCTTCAATACGCTAATCGACAGTTTTATAGACAATAAAGTTGGTATAACAGAAAACTTCTTAAGCGTAGCTTTATCAGCCCGGCTCAAAGAAAACCTTCAGGAACTATATCAGGACAAACAGCTTCAATCTGCCGGAACAGGAAATGAAACGCTGGTTTCTCATGATAAATCTGTCAGGAGTGATATGATTTACTGGCTGGACAGGAAACACAATAACGTTCATGAAAACAGTTTTTTTGATTTGATGGACAGCTTTGTAAGTTATCTGAACAGTACATGCTATACAGGTATAACAGGTTATGAATTCCATTATACACGCTATGAAGAAGGGAGTTTTTATAAAAAACATCTCGACCAGTTCAAAAACAATGACAGCAGACAATATTCAATGATTATTTATTTAAATGCCGGCTGGCAGGCAATTGATGGTGGAGAACTCTGTATTCATCATGCGGATCATTTGCAAAACATATCACCTGACAACGGTAAAAGTGTTTTCTTTAAAAGCAGCGAACTTGTGCACGAGGTTTTAGTAACCAATAAGCCCAGGTTAAGCATTACCGGCTGGCTAAAGATTAATTAACCTGGTTGTTTTTCTTAAAAAATGTTAAATCCTTGCTGCTACTGGATTAAAGAGAAACAAAAACAATAAATTGGTCTGTTAATCTTTTAAGATGAAAATTATTTTTAATCTCTGTTTGCTATTGATTATATGCTCCGGAGTCCGGTCACAGGATTTCACCTATAACCAGGGAGGGACATCCGCTAAGAACTATTATCAGGAGATCCCCTATCAGACTATCAATGGCAAAATATTTATAGAGGTAGAACTCCACAATAAAAAATACAAGTTTTTATTTGACACAGGTGCACCTGTAGCAATCAGTCCGCGTTTGGTTACTGAATTAAAAGCGAAATTTCTAAATGAAGATTCACTTTCTGATGTCAACGGGGTTATGGATACCATGGGTGTTGTTCAGGTACCCCAGATAAAAATCGGCAACATACAGTTTAAACATATACCGGCAATCACCTTTTTTCCGGACTTTTATAAGTGCTGGAATATAGATGGCGTAATTGGGAGCAATATCCTGAGAAACTCTATTGTCAGCATTAACGAAGCCAAACATATCATTACGCTGACAGACCAGCTGGCAAAACTAAAGTTAAGTAATAACTCCGGTTCAGAACTGGTTACCAATACAAGTTATCAGAGCAATCCTATTATCAGCATAGTGCTGAAAAATGATATGATCTTAAATCTTGGGTTTGATACAGGTGACAATGAATTTCTGAGAATTTCTGAAGAGATGATTAATCAATTACCCGATTCAGGTGCTTATCAGATTCTGGCCAAAGGCTATGGAGCAAATACTATTGGCGGATTGGGCTTGCAGCAAAGTGCAGAAAAATATTTATTGAGATTCCCGGAGATGAAAATCGGTAATAGCCTGTTCAATAATGTTATTGTGGAGACTAATAAAAGTGGGACCTCAGCAATAGGATCCAAAATCCTTAAGTATGGTGTCATCACTCTGGATTTTATCCATAGTAAATTCTATTTTAACAGTACCAGAAAACAGAACGAAATTAAAGAAAAACAATGGCCCTTTGTACCAACTGTAATCAATGACAGACTGGCTATTGGTGTGGTATGGGATAAATATAAAAACGAAGTAAAACCCGGGCAGCAAATTGTAGCCATAGATGACATTGACTATTCCAAAGTGACTTTATGCGATATGCTGAACCGTCCGCATATATTGGCAGGTAAAGAAAGTGCCAGCATTACAGTAAAGGATGATCAGGGAAGTTTACAGAAGATACAAATCAATAAAGTGGATTACTAGATGCTTAAATTAAAGCATACTTTCAGATTTAAAACAAACAAAACAGCCCCTTAAGAAATCTTAAGGGGCTGTTTAAAATATAGCAGGTTGTTTAAACCCGCATATCAATACTATCGTTTTTCTATTTCAACAAAAGCTCTGTTTGTATGTCCAACGTAAACCTGACGCGGACGGCCAATCGGCTCTTTATTTTCGTGCATTTCTTTCCATTGTGCAATCCATCCCGGTAAACGTCCTAATGCGAACAATACGGTAAACATATCAGTAGGGAAACCTAAAGCTCTGTAGATAATACCTGAGTAAAAATCAACATTAGGATATAACTTACGCTCTACAAAATAAGGATCACTCAAAGCTGCTTCTTCCAGTTTCTTAGCGATTTCAAGAACCGGATCATTGATACCTAATTTTTCCAGGATATCATCGCAGGCCTTTTTGATAATTTTAGCACGTGGATCAAAGTTTTTATATACTCTGTGTCCAAATCCCATCATACGGAAAGGATCATTTTTATCTTTTGCTTTATTAATCCATTTTTCAGTGTCACCACCATCTTCTTTGATCAGTTCAAGCATTTCAATTACAGCCTGGTTAGCACCACCATGAAGCGGACCCCATAGTGCATCAATACCAGCAGAAACTGACGCATATAAATTACAATCCGAAGACCCTACCATTCTTACTGTAGATGCAGAACAGTTTTGCTCATGATCAGCATGTAAGATTAATAAAGTATTCATTGCTTTCACTACAACCGGGTCAATTTCAACCTCTTCTGTACGCTGACCAAAAGTCATGTTCAGATAGTTACTTACATAATCATATTTATTTTTAGGATAAATCAGCGGATGACCTAAAGACTTCTTATAGATAAACGATACAATAGTCGGGAATTTAGCCAGTAATTTGATCATTGTCAGATCCATTGTTTCAGGCGAAGAATTAGCCTTAAGTGACTCTGGATAGAATGTTGACAATGAACACACCAATGAAGCCAGCTGAGCCATTGGGTGAGATTTTGAAGGATAACCATCAAGGAACTTTTTCATGTCCTCATGGATCAGCGTATGCTTGGTGATCTGAGACTGAAAGTCTTCAAGAGCTTTGGTAGTTGGTAAATCGCCGTAGATTAATAAAAAGGCAACCTCAAGGAAAGTAGATTTCTCTGCTAACTCTTCGATTGAATACCCTCTGTATTTTAAGATTCCTTTTTCACCATCTAAAAAGGTAATTGCACTTTTTGTTGATCCAGTGTTTTTGTAGCCTAAATCCAGCGTAATGTGTCCCGTTAAATCCCTTAATTTTGAAATATCAATTGACTTTTCACCCTCGGTTCCAGTTACAATGGGAAATTCGTATACTTTACCATCGATCTTAATTTCTGCAATATCTGACATATATCTTCTAATTTATAAATAACAAATTTAACTATTCTAATGAAATAGCTTACAAACAATGATAACAAAGCTGTTAAATAATTGTTAACCGCAGGTCATCATTAAGTAAGAATTGAGCTTATTTCTTTGCTTTAATTACTTCCAGTACTGCGCCACAAGTCAGCATTTCTTTTCCGTAGTAAGGGTTGCTGATCTTCTTCTCAGAAGATAACCAGTCTCCCCCATCGCCATTATTGGCCATCGGGCAATGCTGTATGTAAATAGATCCCTGCTTAATATCAGCATGTTTGAAAAGCGCAATCACATCAGAACTCAACGCAGTGAATTCTTTACGCTGTACTTTAATATCCTCAGTACCTGCAATCTTTTCTGCAATCAATGCGGTATTTTCACAACCTTCAAAAGCTTTAAGTGAGGTAGCCAGATCCAGGGCTGTTTGGTGGGCTGCTGTTGCATTACCAGCAACCAGCGAATTTTTCAAGCTGATATAGCTTTTATATATACTTTCCGTTTTAGGGTCGGCAAGTTTAACATCATTCACCGCTGATGCCTGATCAGCTGTAGCTGTGCTGTCTGTTACAGCAGTTTCTTTTTTCACGGAACTGGTACAGGCCATGAAAGTTGATAAAACTGCTATTCCAATATATTTCTTCATCAATTTCGTTTTTTGCTCAAAATACTATTTTAATTTTAAATACTTAAAAAACGACAGGATAAATGAACTGTTTTTTTAAATATTGCAATTATTTGAGATGCGAATGACCGCAGGAATCAAAAAACAATTTAAGCTATGATCTTAATTTCCCCCTGCAACACAGGAGTATAAACCTAAGTAAGTGAAAACATATCTTCATTTTATAGTAGAGAGTTATTAATAGTTAAAAATGCAATCAAAAAGTAAAACGGAAACCAGTCTCATAATGCTACAGTGATCTCAATAATATTTTTTCATTTATAGGGGTATTCTGCTTAAGTGCGTCTTAACGATGAATTTAAATCATATATGAGCGTGCCTGATTTTAAAAACTTACTGCGACTACCCCCTTTCTTCTTTTTTTTGCTGATCAATTTCAAATACGATACTCTTTTAGCCCAGACCAGTCAAAAGCCTGTTACGCTACAAAAAAACGATCTCAAAACCTTAAGCGGGAGAATAACCGATCAGGCTACCGGCGAAACATTAATTGGGGTGAGCATTACTGCCAAAGGTATAAAAACTGGTACCACAACTAATAATTACGGTTATTTCAGCATTACCATCCCTGCTGATACTGCTACCTTTCAAATTTCCTATATCGGTTATCAAACTATAGATACCCTGATTAATCTGTCCTTAAAGAGTACAGTCGCTTTCCGGCTAAAGCCGCTGCAAAACGAATTAAACACCGTTATTATCAAAGGCACCAGTAATCAGCCCGTTCAGCAGACCTCACAAATGGGTAAAATTAATCTTCCCATCAGTCAGATCCAGGCACTCCCTAAATTTTTTGGTGAACCGGATTTATTTAAAGCCTTACAAACACTTCCCGGCGTACAGCAAGGCAGTGAAGGCACAAGTGCTGTGCTGGTTCGCGGAGGCTCTCCCGATCAGAATCTGATTTTACTGGATGGAGCCCCTCTTTATAATCCGTCACATTTACTGGGGATATTTTCTGCCTTTAATACTTATGCAATCAAAAATGTTGATCTCTATAAAGGAGCATTTCCAGCACGTTACGGTGGCCGTTTATCCTCAGTAATTGATATATCGATGAATGATGGTAATATGAAGAAGATACAAGGGCAGTTTACCGTTGGTTTACTTGCCTCCCAGTTAACTATCGAAGGCCCCATCAGGAAAGATAAAACTTCCTTTATCATTTCGGGCCGCCGGACATATCATGATTTATATGCAGAACCAATACTAAAAGCTACTAATCCTGACGTAGAAAAGTTCAAGCTCTATTTCTATGATTTGAATGCTAAAATTCATCATAAATTCTCTGATCAGGATCAGGTTTATCTAAGCTTTTATAATGGTCAGGATAAGCTTAGAACCAAAGTAAAACAAGGAGGTATAAGCGATGGTTCTACTGCCCTTGGTGATTTTGGTCTGGCCTGGCATAATACCACCGGAGCTGTACGCTGGAATCACATTTTCTCGGATAAATTATTCGCAAATACAACCCTGACTACTTCGCAGTATAAATTTAATACGACGATGACCTCCTCCATTTTCGGTTCCAAAGCCGGCATCAATTCAGATGATATACTGAGTATTAACTCCGGCATTACAGATTATACGGCCAAAATTGACTTTGACTATCTGCCACTACCGGCACACAGCATAAAAATGGGAGCCTCTTATACCATACACACCTTCACTCCCGGAACCAGTCTTTCTAAACAGACTTTTAATAATGAGATTTTAAAAAATGAAAACACCGGTTCTAAAATCAGAGGCAGAGAGATGGATTTATATGCGGAAGATGACTGGACAATTACGGATAAATTAAAAGCAAATATCGGTTTGCATGCAAGTGGATTTGACGTACAAGGTAAGTTCTATACTTCTTTACAGCCCCGTATCAGTGCACGCTATCTGTTGCCTGGAGACTGGGCATTAAAAGCATCCTATGCCAGGATGACTCAATACATGCATTTATTAGCCAGTAACTCTATTTCACTGCCCACAGATCTGTGGGTTCCCGCAACCAGTAAGGTATTACCGCAGCAATCCAGTCAGTTCGCACTGGGAATGTCCCGCAATGTTTTCAATAATCAGTTTGAGTTCTCTGCCGAAGGCTATTATAAAACGATGAATAATATCATTGAATACAAAGACGGTGCTGATTATGTAGTGACCAGTGAAAATAATGACTGGGAAAATAAAATCACTACCGGTAAAGGTAAAGCCTATGGACTGGAATTATTTCTTCAGAAAAAAACCGGGCGTTTAACAGGCTGGGCAAGTTATGCGCTTGCCTGGACAAACCGGACCTTACCGGAAATCAATAATGGAAAAACTTTCCCTTATAAATACGATCGGCGGAATACACTTAACCTGGTTGGTGTTTATAAATTAAAACCCGGTATTGAGCTTTCGGCAACTTTCGTTTATCAGAGTGCCTCCCCTTTTACCATGCCAACAACACAGTTTGAAGGAGTTAGTCCGGAACAGGATAAACCAAATGAACGTGCTGATCAAAAACTGGAATACATAGAATCCAGAAATAATATCCGGATACAGCCAACACACAGATTAGATCTTGGTGTCAGTTTTATAAAACTCAAAAAAAGCGGAAAGGTCCGTACCTGGAATTTCAGTATCTACAATGTTTATAACAGACAGAACTTATTTTATTTCAATATCAAAGATTACAAGGGCAATACAGCTAATCTGACAGGAAATAGTCTGCTGCCAATTATGCCAAGTATATCTTACAGTCTTAAATTTTAATCTCAAAACCATGAAAGCACTTAATCTCGTACCAGTATTAGCTGTTCTTCTATTCACGTCATGTGAAAAAAAACTCACTATCAATCTGCCAGCAGACATGGACAGACCGGTTCTTAATGTACTGATGAATGAGAATAGTCCATTGAAAGTTCGTCTTTCCCTGTCCGGCCGGCTGTCGAGCGGACAATCTTTTAAAGAAGTTGATTATGCTGAAACCACTTTATATGAAAATGATACTTTCAAGGAGTTATTAAAACCTAAAATTATTGACGGCAAAACATATTATGTAAGTAATTCGCTGGTTCTTAAAGATAAAAGATATAAAGTAACAACTGCGCTGCCAGGTTTCAAACTGATTGAGGGCAGTGACGTAATTCCTGATATAACCAAAATAGAAATCAATAATCAGACTGTTACTGAGTCCAGCAGTGACAGCTATAAACTAAAATTCAATTTTCTGCTTAAGAACCTGAGTAAGGAAAAGCAATATTATCGCTTCAGAGTTCTATACGAGGATAAAGAAAAAACAGGTACAGTAATCAAAACACCATTTTTTATCCGTCCGGTAAATACAACTGACCTTTTTGGAAGTGGTAATTCAGAGAAGAGAGCCTGGTTTGCAGAGAAAGCACAGCCCGCAGGTGAAACTATATTTTATTCCTTTACTGCGGATTTTAATCCCGGTCCAAAGAAAATGTATATCGAAGTTACCTTACTCACAGAGACGAGCTACAAATATCTGAAAAGTGTATCCAAAGCCGATGATAGTGAAGACAGTCCATTTTCAGAGAAAGTAATTATTCACAGCAATGTACAAAATGGGCTGGGTATAGTTGGAGGCTTATCTTATAAAGAGTTCCTCATACCAGCTAAATAATACTGCTTAGCACAGACCAGATTATTGCCGTTTCTAATTCAGCGGCACTTTCAACCTTCCGTATGGCCGATCATTTCTGTTTTTATCTTATCAAATGATTTGCCCGGAAGACGAAAATGATAATGAAATCCAAAACCATAAAACTGAACTTCTTTTAAGAAAGAAATCATGACCGGTTTAATCAGCTCGATGAACATTTCACAATAATTTTCAAAATCATCGTCAATAAACCTCTTCCGGTATACAGTACTGAATTCAATGAGATTGAAGATGACTGCCTGAGGGGTTACTTCTATAAAACGGTGTCTGGAGCTGATATTTTCCCGTAATTTAGAATTCAGCATAATGAAATTCATGATTTTCTGTTTCAGCAGTTCTGTAACCTCACTGTACTGATATTGAAAATACGGTTTATCAACTTCCCTTACCGGACTGTTTTTAGCGTACTGGTAATTCAACATCATTTCTGATGGTCTGCGATCAGGTCTGGCCATTTGAATAGTTCTTAAAACAGATAGCTCCGTTTTATGGATAAATAATAGTACCACAAAATTACTAATAATATTAGTAAATAATAAGAATAATGGATTCTTTTATATTTTTACAGTGCTAAAGAACAAAAAATAACAGCATGAAAATTCTGATTTTTGGAGCATCCGGCTCTGGCACAACCACCTTAGCCCATCATTTTTCCTTACAGTCAGAATTTCATCATCTGGATTCCGATGACTATTACTGGCTAAAAAGCGAGCCGCCTTTTGAACAGAAACGTAATCCCGAAGAACGAAATCATAAACTTACTGCAGATTTCAACCTGCATCAGAACATTGTTGTATCAGGCCCGGTCCTGAGCTGGGATGAACAATTTTTCCATTTATTTGATCTGGTTGTTTTTTTATGGATCCCTCCTGCTATCAGAATAAAGCGATTAATTGAAAGAGAAATAGAACGGTATGGAGATTTATTAAAAACAGATGAATACCGGAAAAGAAAGTATCATGAATTTATCGAATGGTCATCAGGTTATGATCAGCCAGGCTTCCCGAGCAGAAGTTTTGAACTTCATACCAGCTGGATGGATCAATTGCAGACACCTTTGATCCGTATTGAAGGCGACACTTCAATTACAGAGCGTCTGGAACTGATGACTAAAAAAGTGGAGCGCCTGTCAATTGACCGGGAACTGACTTTTGAAGTGAGGTATACACCCGATCAGGATCTCTATGATTTACTGCTTCTGGCAGATCCTTCAATAGAAATTGTAAATTCATATATAAATAATAATCAGATCTATACAGCCATCTATAATACTAAGACTCTAGGTGTTTTTGTTTTATTTCCAGTCAATAAAAAAGTCATTGAGATCAAAAATATTGCCGTCAGATCTGCATATCAGAACATGGGTTTAGGCAAACATTTATTAAAAAAAGCTACTGCTGTTGCCAGAGATAAAGGTTTTGAAAGACTTAGAATTGCCACAGGAAACTCAAGCATCGGCCAGCTGGCGCTCTACCAGAAAGAAGGCTTTGAACTCATTGGAACCACTCAGAATTTCTTTACAGACAACTATCCCGAGCCGATATTTGAAAATGGAATTCAGTGCAAACATCTGTTGCTTTTAGAAAAAGAGCTGTAAAATACTGCCGGTAGCTGTTAATTATAACCTGTTTTTCTTTAGATAGAATGCTCCAATAATATAAAGGCAGATCAGGCCCAGTATAAATCCTCCCAATACATCAGTAAACCAGTGAGCCCCCAGATATATCCTTGAAAAAGGGATAGTTAAGATGAGAAATGCCGATATAACCGATACTCCGGCTCTTAACCAGCTATTAAGCTGTTTAAAATTCCACATTAAGACCAGTAAAAAACCAAAGAAGATCGTATAAAAAAGCATGTGCCCACTGGGGAAGCTCTGTTGTTTAGCCACTTCTACAATTCTAACCAGATTTACAGTGGGCCTGGGCCGGTTAACTATGATTTTTATGATAGAGCTGATCGCTCCTGAAACAAATGTTAACACGACAAAAAGTGCTTCTCTGCGAAATTTGAACAGATAAAAGATAATTGCGATCAGCAAGCCCATAAACATCGGAACCGGAAAAGCACCGAACCAGCTGATCAATATCATTACCCTATCCAGTTCCGGACTCTGAATTGACTGTACAGCAGCAGAAATTTTCAGGTCCAATGCAGAAGGTGGGAACAGAGCCACAATAAAAGTCAAAAAAATAAATCCTGAACACAGAATCATTAACAGCCATGTCAGAATTTTTTTTCTATTTGATATAATGGTATTTCCCAATTGATATAAGATTACAAAAAACAAAAGTACAAATCCAATACTAAACCGGCTAACCATATCAACCAAAACGAACATCAATATTTTGTGATTAAACCAAAATATACAATATTTTATCAAAAAAATTTAAGATAATAATTTTCAAGAAATATTATCACTATATTGTTACCATAACGTCTCTCCATATTTACCAGACACGTACATCAAACCTATGGAAAAAGAAAGATTATTTAACATTTTCAGCCAGTATCACCCCGTCTCCGAGGCGCTCAAAGCGTATATGAATACGGTGTTGGTAAAAGAATATGGCGCAAAGGGCCAGCAATTAATAAAAGCCGGTCAGATACCTGCAAATTGCTGGTTTATGGCTAAGGGTTCAGCAAGAGTTTATGTGAACAGCCCTCCACAGCAAATCACTACATGGTACTGGCACGCAGACCAGATTATCCATGCCCATTCCGGATTTCCCGGCCAGACACCAACAGATGAAAATATTGAACTGCTGGAAGACTCCACCTTATTCAGTTTAGCTTACAGTGCAATTCCTCAATTAATCAGATTATTTCCTGCATTTTATCAGATAGAAGCCGGATTAAAAGAAGTTCAGCAATATAACCTGTCTGAGCAGACAACAGAGCTGAAAGAAGATGTCTGCAAACGTTTTGTCAGACTTTCCGGCCGCTTCCCTTCCCGGATGAATGAAAATTGCAAAAGAGACATTGCTGCTTATCTTGGAGTAACCCCGGATATACTTTGTCCCCTTACAACTTAACCATAGCTGTTTAATAAAAAAACCGGCCTCTAGTCATTGCTGGAGGCCGGTTATAAATAAACTCAAAAATAAGTATTAACCCAGAACCGGTGCTTTTAAAACCACATCTTCCTTTAAATCAGCCACAAAATGATCGATTTGTGCTTTACTTACTCCAGGCATACAGATGACGTGACTATTACCATCTTCCGTAGCAATCTGCCATTTCTGTCTCAGTTCTATTGAAGGAGCAGGAAATACGACAGTAAGAGCAGATGGATTAGTCCATGCTTTAACACCAATATCATTCAGACTTTTAACCGTATAAGCAGCTATTTCCAGACATTCCAGCGCACGCTGCTTCAGTCCTTCTTTACCTAATTTTTTAATTGCATACCACATAAAAATCGGGCTGTGTCCGTTACGGCTACCCGTAATAGTCGTATCTACCGTACCAATATATGGAATAGCCTTTCCTATTCTGTCTTTGTAATTCTTTTTAACCAATACCAGTCCGCATGGAATAGGTGAACCAATAAATTTGTGCCCGCTGATCGCCATACTATCCGTACCATTATTAAAATCAAATCCTGGTTTAAGGTCTAGTAAAGCACTGTATGTACCAGCTAAAGCTGCATCACAATGGATATAATGATTTTTGATTGCCTGTTTGCGCAAAATCTGCTGAATCTGCTGCAAATCATCTTTAGCTTCCATCATGGTTGTACCAATATTTGCAAGAATAATGACAGGCTGATCACGATGCATTTGTACCATTGCATTTAAATCTTCATAGTCCATTTCTCCGTTTTTCTGCGTTCTGATAACGATACTGCGCAGATTCAGCAGCTGAATGTTCTTTTGTACACTATAGTGAGTAGCTTCAGAATAATAAACAATTCCATTCGGATATAATTCCCTTGCTACATATAAACCATACAGGTTTCCTTCCGAGCCACCGTTAGTCACATATCCCCACCAGTTTTTTGCGGGCGCGTTGAACAATTCAGCAAAAAATTCCAATACTTCCAGCTCCAGAGAACGGGAGTTTAAATCATACGTAGATTCTACCCATGGATCTCCTACATTATTCAATGGCAATCTAAGCAGCGGATATAGTTCAGAATAATCGAAATCCTGTGCGATAGGATATCCGATAAAGTATTTTGAGCGCTCCTCAGCCATTTTCATATAAGTACTCAGACGATCGTTATCCTGAGTGTTCAATTGTGTTTTCATTTGGTGGTCTGTCTATATATGGTATTTAATTCTTCAAAATTATACACATACCATAATATTTTCTTCAATTATATTAAATTCAGGAAAAACAACTGTTATAGCATACTCTTACAGTAAAAAACCTCATATTTGCCACTTGCTGAATCCTATTTCAGTAAAATACAATGATTGATAAATTAGATAAGCTGGATACCCGCATATTAAATATCCTTCAAAAGGATTCTTCATTAAGCACAAAAGATATCGCTCATCAAATCGGATTGAGTGTTTCCCCTACTCACGAACGTATCAAAAGATTAAAAACCGAAGGATATATTGAGAAATATGTAGCACTGATAAACCGCGAAAAACTGGGTAAACATTTACTTGTATTGTGCACAGTCACCTTAAAAGAGCAATCCATTGAAACCCTCAAGAATTTTGAAGAAGCGGTTATTCGTTTTAAAGAAGTTCTGGAAGTACTATGTATTGCCGGCGGACAAGACTATTTACTTAAAATTGTGGTTGATGACGTAGATGATTACCATACTTTTGTGGTTACCCATCTTTCCTCTTTGTCTAATATCTCTACCTTAAGCAGCAGTTTCGTCTTAAAAGAGATCAAACGCGAAACCGCATTCTATCTCAATATTTAAATACGATTATCATATAATCAAACAGAATGAATTGCTAAATTGGGGTGTTATTAACCAAACCCAATTATAAACCAATGAACCAGCTAGATTTTTCAGAATTTCCTGAGTTAAGTACCCCACGTTTAAGATTAAGAAAACTGGAGCAGACAGATGCCGCTGCTGTCCATGAACTGCGCTCTGACCCTGCTGTAAATGCATTTCTTGACAGAGCTGTATCTACAGGTATTCCAGATGCGCTGGCACATATAGCTAAAATTGAAAATCTCATACAAAACAATGCCAGCATTTATTGGGTGATTACACTCAAAAATGATCAGGCTTTTGCCGGCACCATATGCTTATGGAATTTTGATATACCCGGGCAAACAGTAGAAATCGGTTACGAATTGCTGCCACAGTATCAGGGTAAAGGAATAATGGCAGAAGCCATAAAATGTGTAATTAATTACGCTTTTGAGACGCTGAAAGCAAAGACGATTACCGCTTTTCCTGCCGCTGGTAATATCAGTTCAGTCAGACTGCTGGAAAATAATGGTTTCAGGCTAAGTAATGCACCCTATCAAAATTCACATGACACAGTCGATCACATGCTTACCTATCTGCTAGATAAATAACCCCGGCTCCCGATAATATCCATATGATCCTGCTATTTAAAAATTGTTTGGATATTATCTACCTTTATCGTAATATTGCAATATAATATATGGGACTTACAAAGACAGAAATATTCACAGACGAGCAAAATCAATTGTCACAATTGCTAAAAGCGATGGCACATCCTGCCCGTATAGCTATTCTGCAAAGGATATTAAAATCAAATACCTGTATCTGTGGTGATTTGGTAGAAGAACTGGGCCTGGCACAAGCTACAATTTCTCAGCACCTGAAAGAACTAAAAAATGCAGGAATTATACAAGGTACCATAGAGGGCGTTAGCGTATGTTACTGTATTAATCCTGCCGTATGGAAACAATTAGAGATACAATTAGGAGTTTTTCTTGGATCTTATAAAGGAGAGCCCAACTGCTGCTAACCTTTTTTAAACCTATCAATCGTTAAATTGCAATATTATGAATACAACTGAACTAAAAAGCTGGAACGACTTTAAAACAGCATTACAACAGCATCCGGAGCTGACTTTACAGTTTCAATATGCAGCAGAGAATTGGGTAGATGCTTCTTATCATATCACAGAAATCAAACAGGCACCCATTGTTTCTGTAGACTGCGGTGGCGTAATGAATTCATGGACAGAAATTATTGTGCAGCTATGGGAACCTGAAGTTAAAGACAGCGAAAGAGCAATGCAGGTACATAAAGCTTTATCAATTATTAATCTGGTAGAGAAATCTCTCCCACTTAATCCTTTAGGTATAGTAAAGATCGAATTCGGCAATTCGGCCTATGATACCAGACAAATGTATCCCGGTAGTATTACTGTAGCAGGTGAAAATCTGATTGTTGACCTTAATCCTGATTTTACACAATGTAAAGCGATTGGCAGAGGCGGCAGCTGTGGTACTACCGATACCGGTGAAGAATGCTGTGCACCAGAAGTTAAGAACGGGAAACCAAAAATCCAATTATACAATCTGACCGGTGATGGTCAGTCCTGCACACCCGATTCGGGCTGCTGTTAATTCAATGATCAGATGAAAAAAGTATTAGTCCTTTGTACAGGCAACAGCTGCCGTAGTCAATTAGCTGAAGGTTTTTTACGCTATTTCGCAGGTGGTCAGGCAGAAATTTACAGTGCCGGAATTGAGACTCATGGTGTAAACCCCAGGGCCGTTAAAGTGATGGATGAGATCGGAATAGATCTATCCGCTCACACTTCTAATCACGTAGACGAGTATGCCCATATTAATTTCGATTACGTCATCACAGTTTGTGACAATGCAAAAGAAAGCTGTCCGTATTTCCCTTCCGGGGCTATTAAATATCATTATAATTTTCCAGATCCGGCAAAAGCTTCAGGCACGGCCGATGAAATTATGCTGGAATTCAGAAAAGTACGTGATATGATCAGCGATTACTGTTCAGCATTTGTTAAAGAAAATTTCAACAGGAAATTATAATATCTTCTATGAGTTCAAACAATTGTGCCCCTGTCAGTGAAAGAAAGCGCCTTAATTTCCTCGATCGCTATTTAACCCTGTGGATCTTTCTTGCCATGGCGACAGGAGTCGGAACCGGATACTTCTTTCCCTCTTCTGCAGGTTTTATCAATTCTTTCTCCAGCGGAACAACAAATATACCTTTGGCAATCGGGCTGATTTTAATGATGTACCCCCCATTAGCCAAAGTTAAATACGAAAAAATGGGCGAAGTATTCAAAGACACACGGGTTTTAAGTGTTTCACTTATCCTCAACTGGATAGCAGGTCCGTTTTTAATGTTTTTTTTAGCGATTACCTTTCTAAGAGATTATCCGGAATATATGACCGGACTGATTTTAATTGGTCTGGCCCGCTGTATCGCAATGGTTGTGGTATGGAATGAACTTGCAGATGGAAACAGAGAATATGCGGCAGGACTTATTGCATTAAACAGCATTTTTCAAGTGTTATTATACAGTGTTTCCGCTTATGTATTTATCACTGTATTGCCTCCATATTTTGGACTTAAAAGTCTGGAAGTTAACATTACCATTTCACAAATTGCAAAAAGCGTTGCTGTTTATCTCGGAATACCATTTGCCTTAGGTATAATCAGCAGATATACCCTGATCAGACTCAAAGGTGAAACATGGTTTCAGGATAAGTTTATCCCGTTAATCTCTCCCGTTACGTTAATTGCGCTGTTATTTACGATAGTAATTATGTTCAGTCTTAAAGGCAGTCTGATAGTTCAGATTCCATTTGACGTCATACGTATCGCTGTACCCCTGGTTATCTATTTCACTGTGATGTTTACCCTGAGCTTTTTTGCCGGTAAATATTTTGGAGCTGATTATTCCAGAAGTACAGCAATAGCTTTTACAGCTACCGGCAATAACTTTGAACTGGCTATTGCCGTTGCCATTGGTGTTTTCGGTATCAATTCAGGTCAGGCTTTTGCGGGTGTAATCGGTCCGCTGGTTGAAGTTCCGGCACTTATTGCGCTGGTTAATCTGGCCTTCTGGTTCAGAAAGAAGTATTATACCCTGACCCCATGACCATTAAACCTCTTCATTCAGGACAGGCGCATCAGTAATTTTTTCCGTAATTGACTCCGGCAAATAAGGTCTGCCTCCGGATGCAGGAATACAGGTTCCTGTAAAAATTGCTTTTGTCATGACTTTGCCGTTCATCATAATTG
Organism: Pedobacter lusitanus; assembly: GCF_040026395.1. Lineage (NCBI taxonomy): Bacteria > Pseudomonadati > Bacteroidota > Sphingobacteriia > Sphingobacteriales > Sphingobacteriaceae > Pedobacter > Pedobacter lusitanus. Next base: position 262,331 of record NZ_CP157278.1, on the reverse strand, counting down.
CCTGTTTAAAGTGCAGTCTGGGTAAACCAGCTTTATCAGTAAATAAGGTACAGGTAACAGTGAAGTTATCCCCCTTTTTAAGCGATCTCAGAAAACTGATCTTGTATCCGGATAATACCATAAAAACACCCTTTGCAGCTTCCTCTTCGAAATCAAATCCCAGTATTTCCCTGATATAGTCGTGACGGCAGTACTCCATATAAAATGGGTAATACAATCCATCCATTATTTGCTGAACATCTATATGTTCGTCCTTTACTGTATAAGCTTTAGTATATTCCATTTCAGATGTTTATTTTTTATGCTCAAGATACTACCATTTATCCTACCCATCCTGCCACTCGTCGGCTTTGTCATGGTAAGGACTATATAACCTGCCATATTCGTCCTGTAATTAAATACAGAACAATATGCAATCCCTTAAATTAACGCTCTTCTTTCTATTCCTTATTTCGTTTGCCAATGCACAGACCAAAATATCCGGTGTGCTTAAAAGTACTAAAGGTATTCCAGTAGCCAATGCTAATATCAGTTTAAAAGGCAGTTATGACGGTACATCGACAGATAGCACGGGCAGGTTTGCATTTACTACAACAGAGACCGGTTTACGTATCCTTCAATTTTCAGCACTTAATTTTGTGCAGGACTCTGTTCAGATCAATTTAAGCAATGGAAATATAACCCTCAATCTGATACTTAAAGAAGCAGCCAATTTACTGCAGACCGTTAATATCAGTGCCGGGTCCTTTATCACAGGTGATAAGAAAAAGGGGGCTGTGCTCAGTTCGCTGGATATCGCTACTATTGCAGGTTCCCGCGCAGACGTATTTGCAGCGATGCAAACATTACCAGGCGCACAGACTGCTTTTGCCGAAAGCGGACTTTTTGTAAGAGGCGGTTCCGCCTCAGAAACAAAGACTTATTTTGATGGAATGCTTGTCAAAAGTCCGTTTAACGCAACCGTTCCAGATCAGGCATCAAGAGGACGCCTTTCCCCTTTCCTGTTTAAAGGCACCTCATTCTCTGCCGGCGGATATTCAGCAGAATATGGCCAGGCATTATCCTCGGCGCTGGTTTTAGAAAGTACAGACCTGCCTGCTAAAACAACTACCGGAATATCATTACTATCAGTTGGCGGAGGACTGGATCAGAACATAAGATTCAAAAACAGTTCAATCACAGCAGGTGGATATTATTATAACCTTTCACCCATCTACGGTATCATTAAACAAAATCACAATTACATTAAAGCTCCCGAACAACTGGGCGGTAATATTCAGTACAAACTGAAATCTTCTGAAACCGGTATGTTTAAAATTTATGCATCCTACAGCAGAACCAGACTGGCACTTTACAGGGCCAATATTGATACACCCGCTGCTCCCCGATATTTCAGCAATAACAATCTGAACATTTATATCAATTCCACCTATAAGGAGTATTTTGGCGACAGATGGAAACTGGAAACCGGAATTGCCTATAACAAAGACAGGGATGCAGGTTTAATGACCGTTAATGATTATAGCCGTCAGGATCATCTGCTGGAAGGAAAAGCAACGCTGACTAAATTTTTCGGGCAGTTATCAAATTTCAGATTCGGTGCAGAAACCTTTGCTACCGGCAGAAAAGAAAGTCTGAATGGATTATTAAGGAAGTACGATGATCAGGTCAGCTCAGGCTTTGCAGAAACAGATTTGTTTTTAACCCATAAAATTGTAGTCCGCTTAGGTTTAAGAGGCGAATACTCCTCCTATCTGCAAAAATACAATCTGGCACCCAGAACATCCCTCGGTCTGAAAACAGGTATACATTCACAAGTATCATTTGCATACGGACGCTTTTATCAAAATCCGGAAGATGAATATCTGATTATCAAATCAACCGGATTTGAACAGGCAGATCACTATATCCTTAAATATGAAATCAATACGCCGGACAGGAATTTCAGAATTGAAGGGTATTATAAAGATTATAACCAGCTGACCAAACTAAACAATGGAATTCCAGATAACTCAGGCAGCGGTTATGCAAAAGGCTTTGAACTCTACTGGAGAGATAAAAAAAGCATCAGAAATGCAGATTACTGGTTATCCTATTCATTCCTGGATACGAAAAGAAATTTCAGGGATTTCCCGATGATGGCCACACCATCTTTCGCCGCAAAACATACTGTATCTGTAGTTTACAAGCACTTTTTCGAATCCCTGCATACCCAGTTTGGCGGAACCTATTCATTTGCTTCGGGCAGGCCATATGTCAACCCGAATAATCCGGTTTATCTGGCAGATAAAACACAAACCTATAACAGTCTGAGTCTGAATGCCAGCTATCTGACCCATGTTTTCAGGCAATTCGCAGTGCTTTACCTCAATGTAAACAATGTGCCCGGATTCAATCAGGTTTACGGTTATCAGTATAGTGCGAACGGCTTAAACAGACAGGCAATAGTTCCGGCAGCGAAAAGAGACTTTCTGATCGGATTAATGATCACTATCGGTGATAACACCTTTATCAGATAATCTCATCCATAATTAACCGCTTAATTTCTATTATCAAATCATATAAAAACAAATCAACATGAAAAATCTAACAAAAACACTCGTATTCATCTTTGCTCTGATCAGCTTTAACAGCTTTGCACAAAACTACAGTCCTAAATTCCTGCAGGCTGCAACAAACGGTCTGGACCAGATAGTTGCCGCTAAAAATGCAGAAGACTATATCAAAGCAGAAAACTATTTTGACCGTATTGCCGCGGTAGAAACCAAAGAATGGATACCCTCCTATTATGCCGCTTACTGTAACCTGTATGCAGGATATTTCACAGCTGATAAAGACCTGAAAGATCAATACTGGGATAAGGCTCTATTGGAAATTGAAAAAGCCGGCACCCTGTCTGCCAATAATAGTGAAATCTATGCGCTGAAAGGTGCCCTTCAGTTTATGAAAATGACAGTTGATCCCAGAAACAGAATATACCTGATGAGTGAGTCGGCAGAATCGCTGGAAAAAGCAGAAACACTTAACCCTGAAAATCCACGTATCAGCCTGATCAGAGGCCAGGATACATTTTACACTCCCGAAGCCTTTGGTGGCGGAAAAACAAAAGCTAAACCTATTTTAGAATCTGCGGTAGCAAAATTTGCTATATTTAAACCCGCCAATGCTATAGAACCTAACTGGGGAGCTGAACCTGCAAAAGCATTATTAGCCCAATGTAAATAAATGAATATGTCAGCTCCTCAACAGACAGATCAGCATCCGGAAAAAAGCCTTAATAATCTCAGCAGGATCAGCTGGCTGAGATTAAATCTTTACAACCTGGTTGCAGGAATGGGCATAGGCCTGATTCTTTGCCTGCTGATCAGCGCATTTAAAGGCGGGTGGATTGGAACAAGAGGTTTGATTAACCAAATGATCTTCAGTACGATCATTGCGTTCTTTATAGTCAACAGCATATATATATCACAGAAAGTTTTAAGACTGACCAGTGGAAAAGGATGGCTGTTTCTGATCGTTTATTATCTGTCCAGTATAATCGGGATGTTAATTGCCATAGAAATGATATACCTGGTAAGGGCACTGGTTTTTAACCAGGAATATCATTTCTTACATCTCGAAGATGCCCGTTTCAGTGTCGTTGTTGTAGTTATAGTCTGCACTATTATTCATGTCTATACTACGCAAACAAAGATAATGAATGCGAAGCTCAGAGAGAAAAACCTCAATATGCTCCAGTTAAGCCAGATGAAAACACAGGCAGAACTCGCTATGCTGCAATCTAAAATCAACCCCCATTTCCTGTATAATTCGCTGAATGCTATAGCCAGTTTAATTCATGAAGATCCTGACAAAGCCGAACGCATGACCATTCAGCTTTCAAAGCTCTTCAGATATAGTATTAACCAGAGTCAGGAAAGCCTGGTTACCGTACAGGAAGAGATGGAAATAGTAAGTACCTATCTCGATATAGAAAGAGTAAGATTCGGAGACCGGATTGATTTTGTCATTGCTGTAGATGAAGAGTTATTCAAGGATAAGATCCCGAGGTTTCTGATACAGCCTCTGGTAGAAAATGCCTTAAAACACGGTTTAAAAAACGTAGCCGATCATGGCCTTTTGCGTATAGAAATACACAAAGCAGCTCAGATCACCATCTCCATTATTGATAATGGTATTCCTTTTCCCGAAGAACTGGAAACAGGATATGGCTTGCAGAGCACGTACGAGAAACTTCAATTACTTTACAACGACGATTATGAGGTGCAAATCCTTAATCAACCTGTAAAACAAATAAAAATCATCATTCCTTATACCCATGGATAAGTACTGGAACACCCTTATTATAGACGATGAAGAACTGGCAAGAAAACGGCTCAAACGTTTACTCGCTGCCTATGACCAGATCAATATCATAGGCGAAGCCGCCAATGGAGCAGAAGGTTTGCAGCAGATAGAAAAACTCAATCCTGATCTGATCTTTCTGGACATAGAAATGCCGGTTTTAAATGGCTTTGAAATGTTAAGCCAGCTGACCAGACCACCAAAGGTAATTTTCACTACAGCTTATGATCAATATGCTGTAAAGGCCTTTGAAGAAGAATCCGTTGATTATCTGCTGAAACCTATAGAAGATGACAGGCTGGCCAAAGCTGTTAAAAGATTACAGGTACCGCAGCCGGATTACACGATCCCTCTGGATTTACTGATGCGCCAGTTAAAAATCAAAAAAGAGATTAAAACACTGACTGTCAAATTAGGGGATAGAATTTTACTGATCAAAATTCAGGATCTGGTCTATATTGATGCAGAAGAAAAATATGTATTTCTGAATACTACTGATGGGAAAAGAAACCTGACCGATTTCACGATCATTTCACTGGCAGAAAAACTGCCCGATCAGTTTGTCAGAATTAACAGAAGTACAATCATCAATGCTGATCTGATCAAAGAGATAAAACGAGGATTTAACGGTGCCTTCTTTTTCATTATGAATGATGCGGAGCACACTAAACTCAATTCAAGCCGGAGTTTTGGGCCGGTATTAAAAGATATTTTTGATATTTAATACTAAAAACAGCTACCCGAAAAACCTTCAGTTAATTTTAGTGTTAAACAGAAATGTGTAATTTGATAAAAACACAGTAGCAAAATTTTCTTAGACCAATTGATATGAAAACAGAAAAAACTCCACGTGTAGAAGCACAAATGCTCATCAGAAAACCAGTCGCAACCGTTTTTCAAGCCTTTATTGATCCTGAAATCACTAAAAACTTCTGGTTTACCAAAGCAAGCGGAAAACTTGAAGAAGGCAGTTCTGTAACCTGGGAATGGGAAATGTATCAGGTGTCCAGCACAGTATTCGTTAAAGAAATTTTAGCAAACAAAAAGATTTCCGTTGACTGGGATCAATACTCAACTGTGGTAGATTTTGAGTTTGAAGCTTTGAGCGATGAAACTACTTATGTGACCATTCAGCAATATGGCTTCCGTACCACCGGTGATGAGCTGCTGACTGAGATCAATAATGCCAGTGGTGGTTTTACTACAGTTCTGGATGGTTTGAAAGCTTATCTGGAACATGGAATCAACCTGAATTTAATCGCAGATAAATTTCCAAAAGGTGTTAAATAATCCTGTTCGGGTAATCTGGTACCGGTAATGGACAATTCATGTAAAGTTTTTGTTTAGAGCGTCTTATAAATTAGATTATTCAATTTAATCAACCGCAACTAAACAAAACCTAAATGAAAAAAACCACCTACCTGCTCCTATTATTCTTAACCATTTTTCTATCCTGTAAAAAGAACACGATCGTTACAGAACCGGTTAACAAAACATCCTCAAACAGCGATACTACTTATACCTCAGATTATGCTTACAATCTGAATGTGGTCTATTTCATTGCTTCAGACAAAACAGCCAATGACGATTATCAGCGCAGGATAAGCGAAATCATGCTGAAAGGTCAGGATTTTTTCAGCAAATGGATGGATCACTGGGGTTTTGGCAACAGAGGTTTCGGACTGCTGAAAAACCAGGCCGGTGACCGCATCAAGATCATCGAAATCCATGGTAAATATGACCAGTCAAAATACCCCTACACCGATACAGGTGCCTTACAGACTGAAGTAAACGATTATTTCACCGTACATCCCGAAGATAAGTCAAGTGAGCATACGCTGATCATTATGTGCGTTAAAGACATCAACAAAGACAATGCACCTTTCTTTGGTGTAGGCAGAACCTGTTTTGCACTGGACTATCCGGGTATGGAATACAAAGATCTCGGCGCAGCAGGGACTCCTGGCAGTGAAGCCACAAAATGGATTGGTGGTATGATGCACGAACTGGGGCACGGTATTAATTTACCACATAACGGAGGGCAGAAATCAGAAAATGCGCAGTTCGGCACGTCATTAATGGGTGCCGGCAATTCAACTTACGGCAAAGCCCCTACCTACCTGACTAAAGCTGATTGTGCTATTTTAAATAATTGCCAGGTATTCAGTAAAACCACCAGAACAGGATGGTATACTGCACCAGATACCAGGATTACCAGTATTCACGCTAAATATGAAGGAGGCAACATTATTGTTTCCGGTAAATTCACGGGTACAACCGTAGTGAACTACATTAACTTTTATAATGATGGAGCCAAAAACGGAATTGGCGGTAATAAAGATTATGATGCCGTACCCTGGTCAACTCCAAAAATTGGTCTGGATAGTTTTTATGTCAGCATGCCATACAGTGAATTTACCAATACAGAAGATTATCCTTATGAACTGAGAATCATGTTCTGCAGTGATAACGGAAGCCTGATCAATGCCCCATATAGTTATGCTATCAGGAACGGACAACCTGTAATAGATTTTGGAGATAAAAATGAGTACAATAAAGCTAACTGGCAGGTTATAGATTTCAGTTCCAATGAAACTGTCAGTGAAGATGGAAAAGCGGCTAACGTTATTGATAAAAATGCTAATACTTCCTGGGTAACACGCTGGAGCAGTAATGCACCAACATTTCCACACTATCTGACCATTAACATGGGGCAGGCTTTAGAAGTTGGCGGATTTACCTTTACCCAAAGGGCTGGCAGCAGTAAAATCAAGGATATGCAGTTATTGACCAGTAATGATAATATTACCTGGACATCAATCGGAAATTATACACTGAAAGATAGCGGAGGCCCGCAGTTTGTTTATCTGCCGGCAGCAAAAATCTTCCAGTACTTTAAGATCATGGTTACTTCGGCTACCGATGGCAGACAATATGCTTCACTTGCAGAAGTAGGCACTTTTAAAAATTAATGGTTAAAACCCATTATCTCTGATCATGGTTAGGTCAGCGCAGGTACGTCCGATAGCGTACCTGCTTTTTTTATATTTTCAATTTCTTTTTGAAATCAGAAGGACTAATCTTGGTGTAATGTTTAAAATTCCTGTTGAAATTAGTCAGGTTATTGAATCCACTCCGGAAACATACCTGCGAAATAGAGAGGCTGTCGTTATACAATAACTTACAGGCGTAGCCAATTCTGACTTCATTTACAAAATGCGTGAAAGTCTTTTGCGTCTGTGCTTTAAAATACTTACAGAAAGAGGCTGTAGTCATATTAGCCAGCATGGCTATATCTTTCAGAGGAATCTGCTCTGTGAAGTTATTCATGATATAATTATATACTTTATCAATACGCTGTACATCCTTCTGTGTATGCGGATTAACATAGCCGAGACTAGAAAGACATTCATATTCTCTGGTTTCGCTTAAAAGATTAAGAATATTCAGCAGATTGATAATTCTCTTTAATCCCGTATTCAGCAGCAGTTCATTAAGCAGTTTGATTACTTTTTTGCGGGAATCACCATAAACACGTATTCCCATGTTAATATCTTTCAATAACTGATTAAACTGACTGACCTCACTGGAAGCCACAAAATCTTCATTGAGCCAGTCCAGTCTGAAATAAGTAACGATTGCGCTGACTTCCAGCTTATTTTCAGCTTCGTAGTATTCCTTGTCATTATACATTACATGCGGGAGGTCTGGTCCCATGATGACCAGATCACCGGCAGAAAAATTCTCTACACTATCCCCAACAATCCGTCTGCCATTGCTTTTGGTGATCAATACCATTTCATACTCATTATGAAAATGTAATGGATTATTGAGGCTTTTAACATTTACCTCCTTGATAAAAATAGTATGCTGTAAAACTGTTTTCGTTTCGATCAGGAGTGGCTGCATACACGAATTTGCTCAAAATTATCAAAAGATAATAATCATGGACAATATAGTGTCAGCATCAGACAAAGAGAGTTGAGTTTATAGCATTCCAAGCTTATAAATTTATTAATCACAGCTTATCAAACTATATAAGGTTATAGCAAGAAAAGCAACATATCAACCACCAAAAACCCTAAACACTATGATTCGTTTACGTTTACTCTTATTATCAGTCTTTATTACCTGCAGTTTTGCTCAGGCGCAGGTAAAAATCATTTCTGGCAGCATACGTGATGCTGCAGATAAATCTCCTTTAACCGGTGTATCTATTTTGCTTAAAGGTACACAGAAGGTCACGCAGTCCGATAAAAACGGGAACTTCAGTATAGATCCCGGTTCAGAAAAATCACCCGTATTAATTTTCCGCTATGTAGGTTATACCAATCAGGAAATTCCAGCCGCTGGTAAGACTTCTCTTACCATTTATTTAGCCGAAACAAACAAAGGTCTCGATGAGGTCGTTGTGGTAGGTTATGGTACGCAAAAAAAAGCTACCCTGACCGGTTCAGTTGGTGTTGTAAAAAGTGAAACCATCGCTGACCGGCCCATTACCAGTGCTTCACAGGCACTATCCGGACAGGTTGCCGGAGTCTGGGTAAACCAGGTTTCCGGACAGCCAGGAGCAGATGCTGCAACGATTCGTGTCCGCGGAATCGGTACACTGGGTAACAGCAGTGCACTGGTTGTAGTAGACGGAGTAGTTGCCTCTTTGAATGATGTCAATCCAAATGACATTGAATCTATCACAGTACTCAAAGATGCATCTGCTGCGATTTACGGATCAAGGGCTGCTAACGGAGTAATTCTCGTCCAGACAAAAATGGGCAAAAAGGGAGCTACTCAAATAGACTTTACCAGTTATATCGGTACACAAAAGGCTATCACACTGCCCGAGGTAGTGACCAATTCCCTTGACTATATGAAATTATATAATCAGGCGCTGGCTAACCAGGGCGGAGCCGCGTATTTCACTCAGCAAACTCTCGATAAATACGCAGCAGGAACCGATCCGCTGATTTATCCGAATAATGACTGGCGTTCAATTATAATTAAGCCGGCAACTATCCAGTCTAACCTGCTCAGACTCTCAGGAGGAAAAGAAGGAACTCAGTATGCAGTATCACTGGGTTATAATAATCAGGATGGGATTGTAATCAAAGACAACAGTAAAAACTACACTTTACGTACAAATATTGATTCAAAGGTTACAAACAAGTTTGACTGGGGTTTACGCACAGCTTTAAGATATCAGACTCAAAATCAGTCTTATTATAATGGAGGGGCTGGCGGAATGCTGAGAGAAGTTAACAGAATGCTGAGAGAAGTTAACAGAACACTTCCCTTTTATGGTACTTATACAGCCAGTGGCGATTATGCTTCTACCTGGGTAAACGCCATTAATCCTAATTTTCAGAATCCACTGGCCATGGTCAATGAAGGGAAAAATTACACCAGTTATTACGGTCTGAATGCAAGCCTTTTTCTAAACTATGAAATTCTTGACGGGCTTAAGTGGAATGTGACCGGAGGTGCTAATTACTGGTCTCAGGACAATCAGTTATTTACCCCAAAAATTGACGTCTACGATCCGCTGACACTGCAAAAGAAATCTACCATGGGGGCCGCCGGGCCAACGGCCAACAATTCCTGGGAAAAGAATCTTTACAAAACTATTTATACCAGTCTGACCTATAAAAAAACAATCGCCAGGGACCATGATTTTACGCTGGCTGGTATTTATAGCCAGGAAAAAAATGATTACCGCAATTTAGGCGGCTCTATTATGGGCTTTGTAAGTAACAGCTTATCCGAAATCAATGCGGGTATAACCACCCCGCTGATTAACGGTACCAGTACTGCCTGGGCTCTAAAATCCTATATCGGGCGTTTAAATTATGCCTATAAGGAAAAATACCTGCTGGAAGGTATCGTCAGATCTGACGGATCATCCCGTTTTGCACAGGATACGCGCTGGGGTGTTTTCCCTTCGGTTTCTGTGGGCTGGAGAATTACACAGGAAGATTTTATGAAATCCCAGCATGTGGTTAACGAACTGAAACTAAGGGGTTCATGGGGGAAATCCGGAAATGACAGAAGCAGCTCAAACGATCAGGAAGGCCTATACTCCTATATCCCTACACTGGCTTTTGCCCGTTTTTATAATTTTGATAATACCATGTTAAGTGGTGTCGCACAAACTTCCATTGTAGATACCGGGATTAAATGGGAAGTAGGTACCAAAAAAAATATTGGTTTTGATGCTTCCTTTTTAGGGAACAAGCTGAGTACAACTTTCGATTATTTTGTAGATAAACGTACCGGAATATTAAGATCTATCAAGATCCCGGATTTCCTCGGTATTACCTCCAGTCCAGTACAGAACCTGGCCTCAGTAAGTAATAAAGGCTGGGAGTTCAGCGCAAATTATGCCAGCAGTATCAATGACTTTAAATTCAGTGCTGGTTTTAATGTTACTCATGTCCGTAACAATGTAGATTATATACCAGATCCACAGATTGGTTTTAACTCTATCGTACAGGGACAGCCTATTAATGAATTCTATATGTGGAAAGCTATCGGAATATTTCAGAACCAGAATGAAGTAGATAACAGTCCAAAACCGAATATCAAAACAACCAAACCAGGCGACCTGAAATTTGAAGATTCCAGCGGTCCTGATGGAAAACCGGATGGGATAATTGATCAGTATGACAGACAGTATGTAGGCAAACCTATCCCTACCTGGACTTATGGGATAAATTTATCTGCAGCCTATAAAGGTTTTGACCTCAGTGTTATGGTTCAGGGCGTAGCCGATGTGCAGTCTTATGTAGGAAGCGACCTTTTCTTCCCGTTTTTCAACGGAGCAGGTGTGCTGAAAAGATGGGAAGCAGGGAATACCTGGACACCGGAAAATCCTGATGCAAAACTACCGAGATTAACGACCTATAATGCACTGACCAATAACTTTTCAGACAATAGTTTCTGGCTTCAGAACGCCTCCTTCCTGCGTGTAAAAAACATTCAGTTAGGTTATACCCTACCAGAATCGATTATAAAACACCTGAAAATAAAAGGAATCCGGTTCTATGTTGACGGTCAAAATCTGTTTACGATAACCAAATTTCAGGGGCTTGATCCGGAAAGAACATTAACCAGTACCGGGTCTGTCCAATACCCCAATGTCCGTATAATCACTGGCGGTATAAACGTGAAGTTTTAATTCATTGCTTATCATTTAATATTATGAAACCATTATGTGCAGCAGAGCACCAACCGTAATGGATAAAATCGGGTGGCACATGATAGCTTCATCACCATTAAAACCACGTTTGCTCTTGAGAACCCTTAAAAACTTAAACACCACGAAAAACAAATTTATACTGATGAAAAATTCTCTATACCTATCCATAGCATTTATTGCCTTGTTTATGTCATCCTGTAAAAAGGGTGATCTGGATCTCGTTCCAACCGACAAATTATCTCCAACCACATTCTGGAAAACAGAAGCCGATGCATCAGCCGCGATAACCGGCTGCTATTCTGCATTATGGGATGTCACATCACAGGTTCAGCCCTATCTTGAAGTACTTACGCCCAATGCCTACAGTGAATATCCCTGGGAAGGCTGGAAAAACATTGCCCTGAGTGCGCAGTCTCCAACAGACCTGGGAGGTTTTGGCGGTGTTTATAAAGGTGCCTATGCCGGTATTGCGGCTACCAACAATTTTCTTGGCAACATTGAATCAGTCACTATGCCGGAAGCTTCAAAGAATGTAATGAAAGGTGAAGCCCGGTTTTTAAGAGCCTATTACTATTCCATTCTCGCTAACTATTGGGGCGGAGTTCCGTTATTGCTTGAAAAAACTGATCTCAATCAGCGAAACATGCCGAAAAGTACAAAAGATGAAGTAGTAGCACAGATTATTAAAGATCTGGAAATAGCTGCGCCGCTGCTTCCGGCAACTCCGGCACAAAAAGGGAGGATAACCAAAGGGGCTGCACTTGCCTTAAAAACAAGAGTACTGCTTTATAACAAAAGATGGGCAGAAGCTGCTACAGCTGCACAAAGTGTCATGGCTATGAGTTATAGTCTGTTTCCTGATTACAGAGGTCTGTTTACAGAGGCCAGCGAAAATAATCAGGAAGTTATTTTTGACGTCCAGTTTCTGGCGCCAAAATATGCCACTAACTGGGATACCTATATTGGAATATATGATCCGGCCCTGTCGCCTGGATGGAGTTCCATTGAGCCTACACAAGATCTTGTAGATGAATATGAAATGAAAGATGGAACAATTTACAGCCCGTCAAATCCAGCCGCAGATTCTGCTGATCCCAACAACAACCGCGATCCGCGTCTGGATCAGACCTTATTCAGAAAAGGAGTATTATACAACAGTAAACCTTACCCGGTATCGGCAGATGGATGGCCAGGAGTTTATACCGGATATAGTTTCAAAAAATATACCGTTTACGATAATACAACCTCAACTTCTGTTTCAGATAATCAATCACAAATCAATGGTATAGTGCTACGTTATGCTGATATATTACTTATGTATGCCGAGGCTAAAAATGAAGCTTCCGGTCCCGATCAGAGTGTCTATGATGCGATCAATATGGTAAGGAACAGAAGCAGTATAAAAATGCCTCCGCTACCTGCAGGATTAAGTCAGGAAACCATGAGACAACGCATAAGACATGAGCGGAGAATAGAATTTGCCGGAGAGGGATTATATTATTCTGACGTTAAACGCTGGGGAATTGCCGAAACCGTACTTAACCGTGCAATCAAGCTCAATGGAGCTCAAAAGAAAGGAGCAATTGAACAAAGAGTATTCAGGGCTGGCAGAGATTACCTGATGCCTTTTTCTCAAAATGATATAGATTCAGATCCAAATCTGGTTCAGAATCCTGGTTATTAAGTAACTCCTTTTCTCCATAAAATGGGTTGGTCCGGCACTTATCTGAATGCCTGACCAGCCCATTTTTTATTTTTAAGAATAGAGACCGGACACAATTGATCATTAAATAAATTATTATCTTGAAAATTATCAGAGGCTGAAAAGATTGCCGGCTTATGGATACCGGATATTAAAGGAAATTTATGAACGAATTTGACATCATCGTTATTGGTAAAGGTTTAGTTGGGTCAGCGGCGGCCAAATACCTGTCTTACAACAAAGAAAGAATTGCAGTCATTGGGCCGGATGAGCCTGAGGATTACAATCAGGCTATAGTTTTTGCCAGCCATTATGATCAGGCGCGGGTACAGCGGCTGATCGGTAAAGATCAGGTATGGACAAGTCTTAATCTGGAATCAGTCAGACAATATGATACTATAGCGGCACAAAGCGGGATAAAATTTCACGATCCTGTAGGCTGCTTATATGTAAACCCTGCCGGAAAAGATGATTATCTGATCAATGCCGGTTCTCTGGCCGGGCAGTTTAAGCTCGATTACACAGCTTATATGGATGGCGCGGCAATCACTGCGGATTTTAATGATTATAGCTTTCCTGACCATTCACAGGGGCTGCTGGAAGAATCTCCGGCCGGCCTGATCAACCCACGTCTGTTATTGCAGGCTCAGTTAAGCATTTTCAAACAGAATAACGGGACAATACTAGCTGAAACCATTATAGGATTAACAAAAGATGAGCAGGGTTTTTCCGTTAAATCACATGAAGGAAATACTTACCGGGCAAAAAAGATATTACTGGCCGCAGGTTCATTTGTGAATTTCCTTGGTCTTATTCCACGGCCATTGGATTTAAAGATTAAAAATGAAATTATCCTGTTGGCACAGCTGACTGAAGACCAGGCTCAGGAGCTGTCCGGGCTCCCTTCTCTTTTATACGAAATTGACAATGATATAACTGAAGGAATTTATCTGATCAAACCAGTTAAATATCCTGATGGTAAGTATTATATAAAAATGGGATGTAATGTACCTGAGGATATTTACTTTGATCATCTTGAACAGGTTCAGCACTGGTTCAGAGCAGGTAACAGTGAGCAGTTTACCGACAGATTAAAACAAGCCTTACTAAAGATATTACCCCATATCAGGCCGGTTGATTATCAGGTTAAAAGATGTATCATCAATCGTTCTGTACATGGCAGACCTTATATTGGTGAGACCGCTCAGACCGGATTATATGTAGCCAGCGGCTGTAACGGTTATTCAGCAATGTGCTCTGATGCAATCGGGAAAACTGCTTCTTATTTCCTGCAAGAGGAAAGATTCCCTGAAAATTATACGGCAAAAGATTTTGAGGTCTTTTACCGATAATTTGACGTCATAAATTCCGGGAGTAAATTCAGGCACCTGAAAAATTTCAGGTGCCTGAACATGAAATGTACCTGAAAGGAATTCTGGTTAAGCTCCCTGAGGAATGGAATGCAAACCTACCCTGTTTCCTTCTGTATCCAGGAAAATTCCCATATAGCCATATTCTGGTGAAATTTCTGTTTTGGGCACCAGAATCTTTCCCCCTGCAGCTTCAATTCTGTCCAGTACAATCTGAACATCCGGATTAGCGTTCAGATAAACCAATGTACCGCTATTAGAAGAAACCTCGTGAAACCCCTCGCTTTTGGCCAGAGCTCCTCCTACTCCAACCATAGGGTCAATAATAGGAAACATCCTCATTTCAAAACCCGGCATATCCATGGGTATCATTTGCATATCGAAAATGGTCTCATAAAATTTCTGGGACCTGTTAATGTCATTTGCCGGTATTTCGAACCAGCTCACAGCATGTGAAAAACTCATAATAATAAGATTTAATAGTTAAGTCTATCTAAATATAATAAGAAACCCTGATTTAATAGCCAGATAAAACCACGTATTTATGCTTCAGTACGGCTTGCAAAATAATAAAGACGACTATTTTAGTAGTTTATATATAATATTTATACATTTGCCCTCCTTAATCCATATAAACAGATAAGCGCAAATCCATCAAAAATTACCTATGCTATTCAAGAAACCCATTAAACTGCTGATAGAAGAACAAAAAAACAATGGTGAAAACGGTCTTACCCGTACGCTGGGCCCCTATAATCTCGTTGCTTTAGGCATTGGGGCTATTGTCGGGGCGGGAATATTTTCACTGACCGGCATTGTCGCTTCTGAAAATGCCGGACCGGCAGTGATACTTTCCTTTATTCTGGCCGGAGTTGCCTGTGCCTTTTGTGCGCTTTGTTATGCAGAATATGCTTCTATGATACCTGTAGCGGGTTCAGCCTATACTTATACTTATGCAACCCTGGGTGAATTTATGGCCTGGATTATCGGTTGGGATTTAGTACTTGAATATGCCCTCGCCTCTGCTACTGTAGCGGTAAGCTGGTCCAGTTATGCGACCAAATTACTCGCCCAGCTATCTGTTAATTTACCACCAGAACTTACAGGATCTCCTTTTGATCTGATCAGATTAGCAGATGGAACTACTTTAAAAGGCGGTATCATTAATCTTCCTGCTGTTTTTATCGTAGTTGTACTTTCTCTTGTTCTGGTAAAAGGAACAAAAGAATCCGCAACTATCAATAATCTGTTAGTGATCCTGAAAATTGGTGTTATCTTACTTTTTATCGCCCTTGGCTGGTCATTTATCAATACAGCGAATTACAGTCCTTTTATTCCTGAAAACACAGGAGAATTCGGACATTTCGGATGGTCGGGTATTATCAGGGGTGCTGCCGTAGTCTTTTTTGGATTTATTGGATTTGATGCCGTTTCTACTGCTGCGCAGGAAGCTAAAAACCCGCAGAAAGATATGCCAATCGGCATTATCGGCTCATTACTGGTAGCCACAATACTATATGTAGCCTTCTCTTATGTCATGACTGGTCTGGCTCCCTACACCGCATTTAAAGGGGATGCCAGCCCTGCAGCAACAGCTTTTGCAGTTACAGGCTATCATTTTCTGAACAGCGCGCTGATTATTGCAATTCTTGCTGGTTATACCTCAGTAATCCTGGTGATGTTGCTGGGTCAGTCCCGTGTGTTCTACAGTATGTCAAAAGATGGATTACTTCCTGAATTTTTCAGTAATATTCATCCCCGTTTTAAAACTCCGTGGAAAAGCAATCTGTTTTTTCTTGTGTTTGTAGGTTTACTTGCAGGTTTAGTCCCGATTTCTGATCTGGGGCATATGGTGAGTATCGGAACCTTATTTGCTTTTTCGCTGGTAGCACTGGGCGTCATCATTTTAAGACGTACCAATCCGGAGATCCCAAGATCTTTCAGAGTTCCTTTTGTACCTGTGGTTCCTATTCTTGGAATTGCCGTTTGTGTTTGTCTGATGGTGGGTTTACCAATTGAAAGCTGGGAACGTCTTTTTATCTGGATGGCAATTGGTGTTATTTTTTACTTTTTGTATGGCAAAAAGCATAGTAAACTGCGGAAATTACATCAGCAAAATCCTGACACCACAAATTCAGGATCAGTTCAGTAAAATTTTAAGCTGATTTTAAAAAGAGCGGAAGAAAACCAGATAACCGGTTTTCTTCCGCTCTTTTTATGGAATCAATAGTGGTATCCGGTCTGTAATGCTTTAATAATACTGATAACTGAAATTGATCACCTGTGGTTTGAACCTTTTTGATTCACTGAGCACGCTTTTCCCATCATCTGATAAAATCTGCGTTTTAATAGTCAGACTTAATGGTCTGCCATCTTTCATTTTAAACAGGTGACGGCGTCTTATTCCATCGACAGTCTTGTCTAAAATCAGATTGCCTTTAGCGTCCATGTACTGTTCTTCGGTTAATACAGTAAATTTAGAATCATAATATACTCTGTATTTGATTGTCAGTGGTAAAGTACCGGTGACTGAACTCACATGGGTAATAGTTTGCCGGGATTCTTCATTGACGGCTGGTGCGGTGAGCATATCCAGTACATCTTTATTTGGATTATAAGCCTGCACAGCAAGGTCTGCACTCCCATCGGCTTGCAGAATCAGGTCGTTCTGGCTTAAAACCAGTTCCTTCCTGTACCGGACAGGCTCATACAACAAATAAGATTTTGTCTTAAAATAAAAATTCCCGGCTCTGGTATACAGATCCAGCTTATGATCCCATTTATTTGCAACAATGACTGTATCACCTGAATAACTGAATTCCTGAAATTGCACATTGCCATCAGTAAATAAATGAGGTGCACCATCTTTGTATTCGACTGATACTGCTTTGAGCGCATCCAGCATTTTGATAACCTGTCCTTTATTGTTAAAATCTAAAATGACATTCCTGTAATTACTCACATCACTGGTTAGCTTTATCTCTTTAACATCTTTAAGATTGAAAAGCTGCAATGGCAGATAATAGTCTTTAAAGTTCAGATTAACGGCAAAAAACAGGGCTTGGCCGGCAGACTCCCGGGTTGGATTGAAAACAGTTTTATAATGTGCAATCGCTACAGAATCCTGATCATGTTTGATCATATACCCCGAACGGAATCTGGCTTTCCGGTGTTTGGCCACAAGCTCTGTCAGCTGATACATTTCCTCCCGTTTAACTACTTTATCACCTGCCTTGCCACTCCAGTAAACAAAGCCTTTATACTCATCAGGTAGTGTCAGCATATTGACTACCTCCCTGGTACTGTTCATTACTTTGAGATAAGTATGTTTAAAAAGGTATTTGTAATTAAACTTTTCTTTAGGAAAATGTATCTGAAGCTCATCCCATTCCCTTTGGGCATTGGATAAGGCAGATAATCCGAATTTATAATTAATAGATTCATCACTCAGATCGCTTTCCTTCAATTGCCGCACATGCTGGAATTCATCTGCACTTAGTACTGGAGGAATGTTATGAAAGATGAGTACCGGTTTACCGGGTTTCAGGATCAAAGTATCACAACTGGTACATCCCCACTTGTTAACTGCTTTTTTGTTCCCTTTTACTGTTTGCGCTTTTACCCCAATGGCTGTAAAAAGCAGGCATATGATTAATAAATTCTTCACTTGATAATTTGAGCGCAAAAATATGATTTTAATTGTCAGTCAGGCTATCGGTCTGACAGCTCCAAGATAATTCAAATATGAAGATCTGCTAATATATTTTAGTCATATTTTCACCTGTTCAATGCACCTGGTATAACAGCTGAACCAGCTTAATTTATTAGAAAAAATAATAGTTTTCAGATTACCTAAATAACTTTCAGGGGTAATTTAAATATCAAACAGGAAAGTTACAAAAGGGTCAGCTATCGGTGTTGGTATAGGGTTGGTATACCCCAGGGGTATACCAACCCTATACCAACACCGATCACTAACATCTCTTAAACTCCTTTTAATCTTTAAGCAACCTGTTTTTACGTCGGTTTTCACCTGATATAATCTTTTTCTACGAGCTGTTTTCCAGCATATTCAGAGCCAAAAAGCCCCTTCTATTGTGTTGACATTACACTTACCAAAGTCCCAAAATACACGGTTTATTTACCTTTAGCCTTGTAAGGTGGGCAAAAAAAGATATCTTTAAACCATATTTTTTTATAATGAGTAAAGAAGAATTTAAGCCTTTCATTCCTGCAGAAAGTAATGTAGCAGAATTTACAATTAAGTCCATTTTATTGGGATGTATAGCCGGGATCATATTTGGTGCCGCAACTGTTTATCTCGCACTAAAAGCCGGATTAACCGTCTCAGCCTCAATCCCGATTGCCGTACTGGCAATTACGCTGGGTAAAAAGTTTTTTAAAACAACTATCCTGGAGAATAACATTATTCAAACTACCGGATCGGCAGGTGAATCCATTGCTGCCGGAGTTGTATTTACACTTCCGGGATTCCTGTTCCTGAGTACTGATATTGGTGGACAAAGTTCGGGAGAAGCCTTTTTCAACTATATGACCATCCTGATTCTTGCTATTCTCGGAGGGGTTCTGGGAACGATGATGATGATTCCTTTACGCCGTTCGCTGATTGTCAAAGAGCATGAAACCTTACCTTATCCAGAGGGAACAGCTTGTGCTTCAGTACTTAAAGCCGGAGAAAGAGGCGGGTCATTTGCCCGTACTGCATTCTGGGGTCTTGGTTTTGCCATGATCTATGCATTGCTGCAAAAGGTATTCCATGTGATTTCAGAAGCGCCGACCTGGGTAACTACACAGGCCAACAAATTTCTGCCTTCTGCGCAGGTTAGCGGAGAGATCACTCCTGAATATATGGGTGTGGGTTATATTATCGGCCCAAAAATAGCAGGTGTACTGGTTGCCGGTGGTGTTTTAGCCTGGCTTGGACTGATACCTTTATTAGCTACACTGATTGATCCTGCTCTGGCAGCACATCAGCTGGTTAAACTGGGATTACTTGCTGATATTACCAAAGCTGGTGGTTCTGTAGGCTGGGACCCGGTAACTAAGACTTTTGCTGATTACCCGCTGGCAATTTATCAGGCCTATGTGAAACAAATTGGTGCCGGCGCAGTAGCTGCAGGTGGATTTATCACTTTATTAAAAACTATTCCGACCATTATCTCTTCATTCAAAGATAGTCTGGGTTCTATTAAAGAAGGAAAAACTGTAGCTGATACCAAAAGAACTGACCGCGATCTTTCGCTGAAAATTGTGGGTGTTGGCAGTTTGGCACTGATTATCCTGGTTGCTGTTTTACCGCAGATTCCAAGTAACGGAATCCTAAGTAATTTACTAATTGGTGTTCTGGTTGTTTTATTCGGAGCGTTCTTCGTTACTGTTTCAAGCCGTATTGTAGGCCTGATCGGATCAAGTAACAATCCTATTTCGGGAATGACGATTGCAACGATTATGGGAACCTGCCTGGTTTTCATCGCCGTTGGCTGGACCGGCAAGTTATATGAGCCTATGGCACTGGTTGTAGGTGGTATGATTTGTATTGCAGCAGCAAACGCCGGTGCAACTTCTCAGGATCTCAAAACAGGTTATATCATCGGTGCGACACCAAGATATCAGCAGCTTGCTTTATTTATCGGGGTTATCGTTTCATCTATAGTAATCGGACTGACAGTCCGCATTCTGGACACTCCTACTCCGGAAATGCTGGCTCAGGGTATCAAACATGCGATTGGTACTGAATTATACTCTGCTCCTCAGGCTACATTAATGGCAACCCTGATTAAAGGTATGCTTTCTTTTAACCTGGACTGGCAGTATGTACTGGTTGGTGTGTTTATCGCTGTCACTATTGAGTTATGCGGTATCAATGCTTTATCTTTTGCTGTAGGTGCTTATTTACCTTTATCTACCACGCTTCCGATTTTTGTTGGTGGAGCGATAAAGGGAATCGTAGACTGGAAAGAAAGGAAAAAAGTAAAAACACCGGAAGAAGAAGAACTGGGCCCTGGAAATCTCTTTGCAACGGGACTGGTTGCAGGTGGTGCACTGGCTGGTGTGGTTGTCGCTATTCTGATGGTTATTCCTTCTGTACGCAGTAATCTGAGTAAAATTGATGTTCAGCCATTGTTTACCCGCTGGTTTGGTGCGGGTGGTTATGAATTATTAGGTGTTTTAATCTTCCTTTTCATGGGATTTGTCTTATACAATATCTCAAAAAAGAAAAATGAAGCTGAAGACATCATCAAATAGTACATTTTGAAGGAGGTTTTTGAGTACAAAAACCTCCTTTAGAACGTTAATTTAACAGTTTTTTAACGTTAAATGCAATTAATCAGTCTTAGAATCAGGCTACTATAAGATAACGGTATTATTTATTTGCACTATAGGTATCGTACTCCTATATTTGCATCACTTTAAACGGAAACGCTTAGAGTATTATTCTGAAAAGAATGATGATTCCGTAGCTCAGCTGGTAGAGCATTACACTTTTAATGTAGTGGTCCTGGGTTCGAATCCCAGCGGGATCACAAGATTCAAGATCAAAACGTATAAACCCCTGCAAACGTAATGTTAGCAGGGGTTTTGTTTTTCCCAGGATGTCAAAACTTGTACCAGTTCACATATAAAAGGTGAGCGATTCGGTGAGTGATTTGAAATAAGCACCAACTCACCGAATAATATCCTTGAAACGCTGTTTGCAGATCAAAGATCAAGCGGAAGTAGGGCTTTGCCCAACCTTATATAGAAAGCAACTTTATCTAATTAATTGTCTTAGATTATATCAATCTTTTCACATCGATGTAATCCTAAGAATTTATTTCTTATCAGTTATTGTTGATTTTTCAAACAATGTAACCTGCATACCAGCGGGATCTTCTATACGCATAATATCGCTCCAGGGTGCCTTTGTTAATTTCCCTAGTGGTTTAGCGCCATTTCTTAAAAGTTGTTTCGATTTTTCCGATATTTGATCGCCAAAATTCAGCGCAATCCTAACATCGCCAGAAACTCCAGCTTTACCTACTTCCATTTTATCTATAAAATCCCTATGTTTTCTATCTATAAGCTCTAACGATGCTTTTCCTGCTTCTAAAATAACTCCTTTTGGTTGGACTATCCCAGGAAAGGGATTCAGTTAAGCCTACTTGATTTTTATAGAAATCAATAATTTCATCCAGGTTATCTACGGTTAGTACTGCAGACACAGTTTAAATTCTACGATGAGCAACTCAATAAATAACATTCTTGTTCCTGATCAAATTGTAATCTTATTATTTAATGCGATGGTATATTTTGAATAGCTTTATCGTACAGCATTTGCAACTAATACTTACAAATAAAAAGCAGGCGATTCGGTGGATACCAAATCCAAAACCTCCCAGATAATGACTAACCCATGGTTTTCACACTGGATGTGAATCCCAGCGGGATCACGAAATACCTAAATATTGCAAATTGGGTCATTTTGCATTAAAAAACATTACTAAATCCCCGGTTTAAATATCACATCTGTAATATTTAAACCATTATAATTATATTTGAATAATTCTTTTAATGAATTGGTTTTTGTATTGTAATAGCCATTATATTTTATCCTCATGAAAACATCCTCAATTGTAGACAGGCTTTTAAAAAACATGGGTAATATGCATGAGTTAGGTCGTCAACGAGCATTTGAATTAGGCAATCCATTTTATGCACAGTTTGCAGAAGACCAGGGATATTGGCGTAAAGAGTTGCAAACAGGTGAAAAGTATCTTGTTTCTCTGGAAGTAATAACTGACGAAAATGATATGCCTATTGAGGTGAGAGATACCATTATTAAAAGATTGAATTAACATTATGCCAGAATTGGTTTTTGTAGCTGGCTGTAATGCTGCCGGTAAATCTACATTTATTCGTACACGGTTGAATGAACTTGAAGGTTTTCAAGTATTGATGACCTATGTGTATAAAGGCCGAACTAAAGATCTAGCCAGACTAAGCATTGATAATGGTAAAGATGTTAATAGAAACTGTTTTTAATGACGCCTCATTTAAAGATTTAGCTGATTATGCCCGTAATGCTGGTTACAAAACATCGTTAATAACTCTTTTTTTAGATAGCGTCAGCAGTCTGTTACAAGGGTAGCCCTCCGGGGTATAAAACAAAGTGGCTTAACCATATCTGGAAATAATATCAGAATTAATTTCAACGAGAGCTTTAAAAATATTACAAATTTCTTTTTTTATTTTGACAGATCGGATTTTATTTACACTGGTGAAGGAGAGGTAAATCAATTGATCATGAGCTTTCAAAATGGAGAACTAGCCATATACCACAGTAATGAATTAATTTATCCTCAAAATTTTGCTAAATATGGACTTAGTAACGGAAGGCTAGATCAGCATATTTATAATGTTATTACTGAAAATAAGAATTTCCATAAGCCGAGTTCAAATCAATCAGGAACGAAATTTAAAATATAAAGGCAGTACACAGAAATCTGTGTAAATGAAATTTGGGGTTAGGGTATCACACCATAACTGGGCCATCCATGATAATAATTCCTTTTGAACTCCTTCAATTTCGGCGATTAGGAAAGTTTCTCATTATTACGCAACGCGGTAATAGATGCCTGGAACTCTTCCTCTGTTTCGGGCAATTGAACTTTCAGACCACGGGTAATACGGGCTTGAATGCTTTCGGCAAAAGGCTTAAACGTTTCGTTATACTTCCCGAAAGCAGTTGTGTAATCTTCACTTACGTGAAGCTCATTTGCCAACAAAGTTGCGCCTTCCAAAGCTAAACTTGTGCCCATTCCCGTAAAAAAACTTGGTGCATACGCAGCATCGCCAACCAGGGCAACACGTCCTTTTGTCCAGGTCGGCATATGAATCTGACTCGCTTCATCAAAATACAAATTGTCGGAATGAAGCATGGAGTCTAAAATGTCGGGGATTTTCCAATTCGTATTATTGCCAAAATATTCTTTCAGAATTTGCTTTTGTTGTTCATCATTTCTATAATTCCAATCTAATTTAGGCGCTCTAAACATTAGTATAGCATTCGCTCCATCTTTGAAGTGGTATATAACCGCCTCCTTACCCAGCTCCCGGTATATTATCCCGGTGTTACCCGATCTGCCTGTGTATATATGATCTGCTTTGGCAAAAGCAAAGTAAACACCGAAAAATTTTTTGAAATTTTCTTCAGCTCCGAACACAAGTCTCCTTACCATAGAGTGTGTGCCATCTGCGCCAAATACGAAATCAAAACTACTGTCCGATCCATTTTCAAAGGATATTTCAACACGGTTTTCGTGCTGGATCAACGTTTTTATACTGTTGCCAAAAATAAATTCGACTTCATCCTTAGGGACAATTTCAAAAATGATTTCGACCAGATCACTGCGATGGATTTCAATATCTCCGCGATATTCCTCCAGTGCATTTACTGAAAAACTAGTTAGTGTTTCGCCTTTCGCATTTACGATCTCATCAGTATGGATAAATTCATGGGCTTTAATTTTTTGTAATATTCCCATTTCTTTTACAACATCCATGGCTTTGCCCCGGACATCGATGGGCGAACCGCCTTTTCTAAGGCCTTTACCCAATTCTACTACGGTTACCTGATAGCCAAATTTATTTAACCAATAGGCTAAGGTCAATCCGGCAAAGCTTGCACCTGAAATTAAGACTTTTTTTTTCATAGCTTTCAAACTTTATTTGTTTTGTAATATTTGGTGACGGTTCAAAAGTAGCAACACCTTTGCAATTAAAATACCCTGATAGCTACTAAAAATAGTCGTAAAAATCTTAGAAAACCCAGATATAGACAACAAATTCTTAACTGATATTATGTAATCTGGAAAAATAGTATTTGCAGTTAAAGCGTAAAAAATAAATAATGAGTGAGTCGAATTACTCGTTTTGCTTATATTAAATTATATTGACTTGTTAATTTCTTTTTGCTTTCTGAACTGATAAACAGAACCTGCAATAAACAGCACTAAAACAAGAAGAAGTGTTTTACCGATTAAAGGGTCAGTAGATCCCTTAGCTAAAGGATGTCCAATAGGAACACGGGTAAAAGTTTCATTGATCGCAGGAATCAATGATAAGAAAAAACTAAAGGAGAGAAGAAAGTTCTCTATAAAACGAACTTGGTTATTTCCTTGCTTTTTAGCGTAAAGATAATAAGCAGCCGATATCAGAACCACAATTAGTAGCGCCAGAATATGTCCTGGATTAATCCCTTTGATACTAGATAATCCTAGGGCTGTTAATGAAGAGACAAGCGTACAATAAAAGTAAATCTTACCTGTAAACTGCTGTAAATCTATTTTTCCTCTTCGTACTAAAGCGATAATTGCAGCAACAATGGCAACAACGCCTATAGCAGTATGAAAAATTCCTAAGTTTGATAATCCCATGATGTTTATTTTAAATTTGAAAGTCTTTATTGACAGTTCAAAATTGCAATACAAAAAACAGAATGGTTTTGTGAATCAGGTCAATTATTTGGCGATATGGCTCATCCTCCCCTTCTAAAATGGCTGGTTTAGAAGGAATAATTTTTAAGGATCAATGGTTATTATTTATTATTCAACTTCAAACGATAGTTTGTTGGAGTAACGCTGTACTTATCATGAAAACTTTTAGTAAAGTTGGCTAAGTCGTTAAACCCACAATCAAAGGCTATGCCTGTGATACGCTCATTGGAAACTAAAAGCAGTTCTGCGGCTCTTTCCAGTCTCCTGGTTTTAATATAATTGGCAGGAGAATCATTGTACAATTTTTTAAACTCCCTTTTAAATGAGGAAATGCTCAAATTGTTTTTTTGTGCCAGCTCTTCAACACTAACCGGCAAAAAAATATTCGCTGCTATAATTTGTTTGAAAGTATATGAAGCGGGCGAGAAAAGTTGTGATAAGATGACTTGTATAGTTTCAGCGTCTCGTGTCTGTGAAAGCAAAAGGATGATTTCCTTCAGTTTCAAAATCAAAATTTCGTCATTGACCAAAGATGGATTCTCAAAATAAAAGAGGAGACCTTCAATATACTTTTGAATCAAAAAATCATTATTTATCTTTCCACTTGACTGATTAGTTACTTTATTACCTGGCCGGAGTAACAAAGGAAGTTCACTTTCATAAATTCTCTTTAATATTTCCGGATGGAAAGTAACGATTACAATTTCACCATTGCTGCCGGCATTTGAATCGTGTATCTGTTTTCCAGACTTTATGCAGTTGAGTAATAATGAATGATTGGCAGGAATATTTAGATGATCATCATCAAATTGATACAGCATTTCACCTTGCAGCATGTATAAAAAACAAGCTTGTTCAGAAACAGGAAAAGCAAATTCAAAAGGTGCTTTTAATATCACTTTCTGAATGAATGATTTTCCAAACAAATCAATCTTTTTATAATCGATTACCATTGCCGTAAATATAATTTATAATGACTGGTTTTAGATTTTTTATCCGGTTAAATCTACATTTATTAATTTTTCAGGTTCATCACGATGATCCTCTCCGCATTGTGCTGTAAGGGCAATAGCAAGCATCAGTCTCGTTACCAAAGGAGTCAACTCATATTCCCCACCTTTAAAGGCTAAACAAATTGACAATAAAGAGGAAACTTAGAAAGTAATTAATCCTAATCGTTAAAATTGCTAGTTTTGATGAAATATTTTAAAAAATCAGATTTTTCTTTCAGACTAAAAATCCAACCTGCTTAATAACAATAAATGACGCTTCGTACTTTTCAGCTTTGCCTACCCTTTCTTTGCTTTAGCTTATACTTCTCCGCCTGCAAGAAATCAGAATTGCCATCGACTCCCTCTATCATAATAGATCCTTCCTTTGTACAGCTTAAAAGAGATCACCCCGAACTAGGTGCGAGATTAACAGTAAATATTCAGAACATACAATCTGGAGAGTCTAAAGAAGTAGTATGGAGTTCCGAAAATATAAGAATAGCAACAGTAAAACCAGATGGTACAGTTTGGGCAGCGGGAGCTGGAGAGACATACATTGTAGCCACAATGGTGGGCGGAAAGGGAACAGCTAAATGCAAAGTAGTGGTTACTGATGCTAATGATTATAAATATCGATTAGTTTTAAAAGATAAGGGCCTTTCAAATTTCTCTGTTAATCGGCCTCAGGAATTTCTTTCCGTAAAAGCGATAGAAAGAAGACGGAAGGGAAATATCGCCATTGATGAGACAGATTTACCTATTTCCGCCGAATACCTTAAGGCTATCCAAAAAGTTGGAGGCATTATAGTGGCAAAAAGCAAGTGGCTTAACACAGTAAGTGTTAATTGCAGCGATCAATTTTTGATTGACCAATATAAAGCCCTTCCCTTTGTTAAAGATGTAATCATGGTATGGGAAGGTAAACGAACGACATCGCCACCTGCTAAAAAATACATAGACATACCTCAGCTTGTTTCAAACCATACTGCAAATAATCAACTTGACTATGGTTCAGCAGCGAACAATATCAAGATAAATAATGGACAAATTTTACATCAACAGGGATTTAAAGGAGCAGGAATTGATATTGCTGTCATCGATGCTGGTTTTATCGACATGAAGAATAATCCATCTTTTAAGAATATAAATATTAAAGGCGCAAAATCTTTTGTCTACGAGAATGATGATCCGTATGCAATAGACAGTCATGGCGTCTGGGTAACATCATGCATGGCAACTAACTTACCGGGCAAATATGTAGGTACAGCACCTGAAGCAAATTATTGGCTTTTACGCACCGAAGATTCGTCATCAGAATACCCTATTGAAGAAGACTACTGGGTAAATGCAGCAGAATATGCAGACAGCGTGGGTGTAGATATCATCAACTCATCACTAGCATATACCTCCCACTATTTGGTTTCTGCAAAGTACGAGTTTAACGATATGGATGGTAAAACTGCACAGGCCACCAGAGGTGCAAATGCAGCAGCAAGTAAAGGAATTTTCATTGTTAATTGTGCAGGAAATAATGACACCTGGGTTGGAACACCAGCTGATTCTCCAAATGTATTAACACTGGGTTCAGTTAACTCCAGAGGTAATGCCGGGATGTTCACCTCCTGGGGTATTACAGTAGACGGAAGGATGAAGCCTGATGTGATGGCCATGGGGCAAGGCGCGAGTGTTATTAATGTTAGTGGTGAAAGCGAAAACCGGAGCGGAACCTCTTACTCCAGCCCAATCATGGCCGGTCTGACTGCCTGTTTGTGGCAAGCTTATCCAAAATTAACAAATAAAGAGCTGATGGAAGTTATCAGAAAATCAGGTCATATGGCAAATAAGCCCGAAGTTCCTTATGGTTACGGTATTGCGGATATGCAGATAGCAATGGAGCTAAGCAAAAAAATAATAGCTTTCAGGTAGTTTAAGATAGGTTATCACAGTTTGTGATAACCTATCTTAAACTACAAAACTCAGCATTTCAACCTTTTCATTTTCATTCATTATCCTTAACCTAATTAGCTAAGCTTACTTCAAAAAACTATCCAGATAACCTAATATTGTTTTGGTCTGCATCATAAGGCTCACATGGCTCTGCGAAGGAACTATAGCCAACTGAGATTTAGGCATTGCTCCAAAATCAGCACATACAGCGCCTCCCAATAGTTGGTATGTTTTTATCAATTCGATTTTGTCCAGGCCATCATTGTCACCTGAAATTATCAATACAGGCGAAGTAATTTTCGCAATATTTGCCTCTCCCATGTCGAATGGTATATGATTAAAAGCAATCATTTGCTCTAAGAACTTTGTCCATTTGGTTTTATCTGGTGCCACCGCATCGTACGCAGCTTTCATAGGTGTATTTGTAAGAAATTCAGGCTTCATTGCTTTAAGCGCATTGTTTACTTCTGGTAGCCAGCCACTATTTTTATAAGTAGAAGAAATGATTACTAATTTTCTTACCCGTTTAGGGCTTTGTATAGCAAATTGATATGCTACAGATCCACCATAACTATATCCAGTTATATCAGCACTGTCAATTTTCAGGTAATCCATGACCCCTTCTACGTCACTTGCCAGAGTAGTATGTGATAATTTTCTATCTGAAAACTGTGTATGTCCATGCCCCTGCAATTCTACAGCAATTACTTTTCTTGTTTTTGACAGCTCAGGGATTAATTGACCCCAGTTCATATCAATTGTCATAAAAGCACCGTGTAATAAAACTAAAGGCCTGCCCTCACCATATACTTCGTAATAAACTTTGATACCATTAACAGGTACATAACCACTGCCGGAAGGTTTAGACTGTTGTCCGTTTGATTGAAATGCTGTAAACATGATGATTGCAATCAGCAGCATCGATTTAAGTGTTTGGGATAAGTTTTTCATAAGGCTGTTTAAATTTGGTTAGAATTTTACTGACCATACAAAGATGGAGTCGATTTCATAATTTGATGCTGTGCAAAAACGACAATTTAAGGGTGAAGTCCCGCCAATTTGTAACAACTAGCCGATCTCATCTCAATCCAGAACCGGGATACTAATAAAACTGCCATTACGCCATTTTATGGTTAATGGTATTCCTCCATCGTGTATACTTTCTTCACTTACATCTTTGCCTGTACCATAATTAACCTGGGCAATAGGGTTCTTATCAATATTCAAAACTACGAGGAGCCTGCTTCCTTTACTCAGCTGGCGGCTGACAAGTCTTGTCCTGTTAAAGGGAATAGTCTCTTCTATACCGGGCCGCAGAAGCTGCCTGATACTCATGTCTTTCGCATAACTGGCCCGCCCTAAAAAATAGGACAGTTCAAAATATTCGCCATTGGGCATTATTTCATAGAGTACAACACCAATATCCATATCCTTTTTATTGATCACGGCCTTTAGCTCTCCTGAAAACATCCCATTAACAGAAACGGAATGATCAAATGGCTTACTGATGAAAAACAATCCATTAGTACGGTCCAGATCCTTTTTTATGATTGGATCCGGATAGTAATCATTATTAGACGAATTCCGGTCGGCCAGGTCTACTACCTGATTGACTGCGAACCGGTTGTTTTGTTTTTTCTCTGACAGTAGATAATTTTCTCCGTCCTTTTCACTGGTCAAATAAAGCCTTAAGGCCTTATTACTCATTTTTTCAATAGATGGGGCATGTTTCCATTTGTTAGCCCCCATGAGTTCATAATTAATCTTATCCTTTAATAAAGCAGGTTTCCTGCCACCTTTCATTATATAATCAAACCACTGAAAGGTGATTTCTTTTGTATTGATCAATGCCTCCGGATCCACCTTATATTCGTGTATTAGCGGTGTGCCACCCCGCTGGGCACCAAAATGATCATATGGCCCTATGATGAGGTAGTGATTGGCATTAGGATTATATTTATAGTGTTCTGTGAGATAATGCATTGCAGAAATCTGACCATCGTCATAGTATCCGGTAATGGTCAGTACAGGGATATTAATTCTGGAATAATCACCCTGATAAGGCACCATGGCCTGCCAGTAGTGATCGTAAGACGGATGTTTTAACCAACGCTGCAGCCAGGGATTTGGTGTACCATCTATGCTGTCGATTTTATTATAGGCCACACCACTCTCATACCATTTTTCACGCAGATTTCTCCACCGCTGTTTGTCATCATTTATCGGATCATCTGTATACTTATTGTTAGTCACATAAAAAGCCCATTGATAATTGACGTTTAAAAAAACATTGTTTTCCATCGGCACGCCAAGACCGGGTATGGCAGCCACATAGGGTACAATGGTTTTAAGGGAAGGATGTGGATGTTTTAACGCTGCCCACTGTGCAAAGCCCGAATAGCTCCCCCCGTACATCCCCACCTTTCCATTGCTCCAGCTTTGCTGAATAATCCAGTCAATGACCGCATTAACATCCTCCTGTTCATGTTCATAAGGTTCTATTTTATCCATACTTAAGCGCTTTCCCCTGGTATCGGCGACAATTCCAACATAACCATGATCTGCAGCATAGATTGCTTCACTAAGACTTCTCTCCAGATTTGAATAAATATAAAATAGCAGAGCTGCAGGCTGAGGTACAGTGATTCCTTTCTTTCTTACAACCACAGCGGATAAAGTGGCACCATATTTTGTTTTGATCAGTACACTGTCAGTGATCAGATATTGATCCCTGTTTAAATTTTTCTGCGCGAAGCCAGATTGGAATGTTATCATCAAAAACAAACCGGCCAGAGTTAATTGTCTTTTCATCTATTAATAGCTTTAAATTTAACGGACTGCCGCTCGGATACTTCTATCACATCTCCGGATAGCAGACAAATCGTTAACCTGCCCTTTTCCATAATATCGATTTTATGGATGAATTGAAGATTGATGATTTGCGAACGGTTTGCCCTAAAAAAGTTCTTTTTATCCAGATTCTTCTCCAACTGGTTCAGGGAACATTTGTAGAATACTTTTTTGTCTTCAAAATGCAAAAACGCATAGTTATCCATAGACTGGATCAGATAAACAGTTTTCCAGCTGATAAAGTGATACTGTCCCCGGTCTTTAACAAAGATCCTGTCTTCAGATAGCTGCAACACCATCTTTTCTCTGATCTGACAAATTGCTTTTTCAAAACGTTCTTCGCGCACAGGCTTCATCAGATAATCGAGTGCGCTGTATTCAAAAGCTTTTACAGCATATTGATCATAGGCTGTAATGAAGATAACCTGAGGTACACGGCTAAGAGATTCCAGAAGATCAAATCCGGATTTTTCAGGCATCTGAATATCTAAAAAAAGGATATCCGGATGTTGTTGTTCAATCAGTAATTTGGCTTCATCAGCATTTCCAGCTTCACCCGAGATAACAAATTCAGGATAATTGTCTAAAAGCCTCCTGACCTCACTCCTGGCAGCACGCTCATCGTCTATTATCAGGACTTTAATTTTCTTCATAGGATTGGGATAAGTAAAGAGGCCAGTACAACTCCTTTAGGTTGTTCTGTAATTGTAAATTTTGCAAGTCCGCCATATTGTAACCGGAGCCTTTCACTCAGATTTTTAAGCCCAATACCATGAGACGACTCTTTACCATTAAATTGTCCGGTATTTTTGACACTGATACTGATCTGGTCATTGTCCTTTTTAATTTCTATATATACAAACCCACCATCTTTTTGCCGGGCAACCCCATGTTTTATCGCGTTTTCAACCAGCGTCTGAATACTTAAACGCGGTATAATGAAGGACATCAAAAGCGGATCAATGGCTATATCTTGTTGCAGGCGCCCTTCCATTCTTAACTTTTCCAGTTCAAGATAGTCCTTCACTAAGTTGATTTCATCGCTAACAATAGTCTGCATATTATCCTTGTTATACAGGCCAGATCTCAATAAATCTGATAGCAGGTCAATGGCCCTTCT
Source organism: Pedobacter lusitanus (assembly GCF_040026395.1). Lineage (NCBI taxonomy): Bacteria > Pseudomonadati > Bacteroidota > Sphingobacteriia > Sphingobacteriales > Sphingobacteriaceae > Pedobacter > Pedobacter lusitanus. The sequence continues at coordinate 230,318 of NZ_CP157278.1, read as the reverse complement.
GGCATCTTTAGGATTTTCAAGAACTAAGGCTTTGATAGTGTTTAGTGAATTGAAGAGAAAATGAGGGTTAAGCTGCGCAGATAAATTATGGAGCTGTGTATCCTTGTTAATCATTACCAGTCGTGCATTTTCTTTAGTAATGGCTATTTCACGCTGTGCGTATTGATATAAATGATAAGCCAGCAACCAGATAGACATGAGCCTGATCCCTGCAATAAAAATGTTCAATCCGCCGGACTTAAAAAACAATAGCAGAGATTGGGAAGGAACAGGAAAGAACCAGTACCTGAAAAGATAAGTCTTCAGTAAAGTAACTATGGTATAGGCTACTCCCATCACAAAAACAGCAGGGATCATGAGTTTTAGAATCTGGTTAAAACCTAAATTCCGCCAGTTGTTTTTTAAGGCAAGTTTGTGGTAAATATTAGTCAGACCTATATATATGGCCACATCGGTAATAAACTGCAACGATCCAATTAAAAAGTCGAAATTCCCACTAAGAAAACCTGCATATCCCCAATACAGGGATGCTACAGACCATCCTATGATCTGGCATTTCCAATAAAGGGACAGCAATGGCCGATGATTTACCCGTTTTACTATCATAATTATTTAAAGCAACGCAATTCATTCCAAACTTAAAAGAGAAAGTACATCAACGGGGAATTTAGGGGATGAGCGCAAATTTTTTATGAGATCACTCCAAATTAAATCAAATAGAGGACATGGCGGACTTAATAGCACCGATATAATTATTTCCTCTTAACCAGCTCATTATAGATTGCAATACGATGCGTACGCAGTTTATAAGGGATCTTCTCTTTGCTATTGCTCATCTGGAAACCTATAGCGTGCGACTCTTTAACCGGCATATGGCAGTCAATGCAGTTCTTTGCCAGCACAGCTTTATCTTTCTCTTTTAATGTTTCATGTTTCACCTCCTGGTGACAGCTGATGCATTTAGCAGAATAAATGGCCAGACCAGGCTTCTTGTTATCATGCACATCGTGACACGTAATACATTCTGCCTTACCAATTTTATAACATACACTAGCCTCAAGCAGCTGCTTTTGTTTTCCGTGTACATCAGGATCTTCTCCTCTGTAGGCACTATATTCAGGCATTGTTTTTAACGTATCACCAGGTTTAAAACTAAATGTAGAAGTCACCGTCCGGATACCCGTTCCTGAATGGCATACCCCACATACATCCACCCTTCTGGTTAACGCCAGCTTTTTATAACTCACCATAAATCTGGCTGTTTTCACGGTAGGATTTTCCTCATGAAAGGCTACGTGCTGTGCCGCAGGGCCATGGCAACGTTCGCAATCTATACCTGCAATAACGGAGTTTTTAACGTATTCTTCCTCTATTGAAAAATTAGCTCCCTGTACCATCTTTTTGTCCGCGAAAGAACTATGGCATTCTAAACAACGGGAAACGATTGGCCTGCCAAAATAAATCTGGTTATCAGGGAATCCCGGGCTGTTTACCCATTGATGTTCTTTAGTCAGGTAGTTCAATGGCATTTGCATCAGCTGTTTACCATACCAGAATGCAAACGTATATGCACTGTTTCCAGCACCAAAAATCATGTCTGTATGTTCTGTTTTTTTATCAACCCCATTGATCAGCGCAGACTGATACAGGCCGTCAACACGGTTCTTCACCTGTACTTTAGTCTGTTCATTAAACACAAACTCTCCGTCAGGTATATGCAGGCTGTCAGCAGAGTCAGGCTTCGTTAACATTTTTGAAGCATTAAAATGAGAATTGTGGACGGCAGATTCGGTAAGGTCTTTATGACAGCTTACACATGCAGTGCTCCCGGCGTAGGCTGGTCCCCTGCTATCATTATTTTTACTTTTTACCTGTGTACATTGCACAACCGCAAACACAAAAATTGCCAGAATACAAAAAATCAGGGAGAAGCGTCTCCGGCCCATATATAAGATTTGGTTAGAATATTAGGAATTGCTAACTAAAATAATAAAAAAAACCACTAGTACAGATAAAAAAATATAACGGCCGGATTTTCAAAATAAACCAGGGGTATTAAGCTAAATTCCCCCTGTCATTTATATTTCCCCCATGTTCATATATTTATTACTTTTGGAAAAATTCAACAGCTCTCCATGTCAAGGATATTCCGCTCTCTCCTATTTGTAATTTGTATCATCTGTATAGCAGCCTGTAAAAAAAACGAACCTTCTCCACCTGATATAGCTCCGGATCGTAACGTAAAAGGTATTGAAATCGTACGGGGGAATAATCAACTGGCATACAAAGAAGAATTCCTGGATACAATTGTACTAAGGATTAAAATGGATGCATCATATGATGGATCGCCACTGGCATATGATGAGAAATCGAATGGGCCTTATGATACTTTTCGACTATATAGTCAGGTTAAGTCCGGCGGAAACATGATCATCAAGGGCTCCTGGCTACCCTACCCCAATGTAGAGAATCCTACAATAAAACTTTACTTCTCTGCTCACTGCAACGCTAAAGATATGACCTCAGGAACCTGCAAAGCAATGGACTCCGTAGTGCTCTCCGCCAGGGTACGCAAGCCCTGGAAAAGTGTATATTATGGAAGTCAGAATGGCTATAATGTATTGCAGGATCTTCAATTCATTGATGAGTATAATGGAATAGCGGTTGGAGAAGGCTCAGGAGTAATCAGAACTGCAGATGGTGGAAAAACCTGGCTAAAAGGTGAGCCGGTAAGGGTAGATAACAGTGCTTATATTATTTCCTTTTCAAGCCGGGACACTGCCCTGGTAAATATTGTAAACAATTACGCTTACTTTACCTATGACGGAGGAAAAACTTTTTTTCAGGCCAACAACTGGACTCCCCCATTTATCGGGCACCAGAGCTCAAGCAGTTATTACCTGCAAAGCAGAAACACGATCTATTCCGTAGGTCTTCAGGGCAATATTGCAAAGACAGTAGATGGTGGGCAAACCTGGAATAAATCAGGTAGTTTCAATATACAGAACAGGCTCTATGACCTGACTCATATCGGTAGCGATACACTATTCACCTGCGGGGCAGTTGGCTTTATCGCACGAACCACTGATGCAGGCAGAACATGGAAACAACTGCCTGTTCAAATAAACAATAATTTGAATAAAATCTACTTCATAAACAGCTCAACAGGTTTTGTAGCTGGACAAAATGGAATGCTCATGCGTACCACCGATGGTGGTGAACATTGGGAAAAAATAACCAGCGGAGCTGGCTTTCCTATCATAGCTATTCGCTTTTTCGAAAAGGGACATGGCTTTCTGGTTAGCTCTGGCGGAGAAATCTCAGAATCCAGAGACAACGGGGTAAGCTGGACACAAATCATGAGAAGCAATTACGGTGTTTATGACCTTCGTAAAGCCGTAATAAAGGATGAAACTACCATTTATGGCCTGCAACAATCCTCAATTCTAACTTACGACCTTTTGAAGCCATAATCATGATCAGACTTACCAACGCTATAAAATTTTTTCTTATCCTATTTGCTGCAATAATAGTGCTTGCAGGTTGTAAAAAAGATGAAAAACCTCAACCCAACCCCATTCCTGAAACTCAGCCAAAGGCAAAGCTTACGCTGGTAAGTGGCAACAACCAGTCCGGAGCCTACGGAGAATACCTGTCTGATGAGCTGACTTTCAAGATTACTGCTCCACAAGAAAAAGAAACGGCACAATACTATCTGCAGTTCGCAATGGTTCAGGGCAATGGCATAGTTAAAAGTGATGCTGACTATTCCAAACCATATATTCTGCCTGACGGAACAGCTAAAGCCAGATGGCAACTGGGATGCAACACTCCCAACCAAAAAATAATAGCTTATGTCTATGCCACTCCGCAATTCTATACCGAGAATGGCAAATCACCTGTTCCACAAGACTCAGTTGAGATACAGGCAACAGGCAGTAAACCTAAAAGCGACTGGGCTAAAGCCTGTGGTTGCGGGACCCTGGATATCTATAACACTCAGATAACAACCTTTGACAATAAAACACTTTACCTGGTAAACAGGGAGCTTTATGCTTCAACTGATCATGGAATAAACTGGGAAAAAGTCAAAGGAATTCCAAATTCCTCTGAGATAGTGTCTGCACAATTCAATAGTAAAGGCTGGTTGTACCTACTTACCAAATCCAACGGTGTGATATACTCCAGGGATCTAAAAAACTGGCATGAGATAAATAATGGTATCCTGGACAAAAGAGATCCTACCGGCTTCATGGTTAAAGATGATATTTTGATGGTTAGTTTTTATTTCGACGGACCATATATTACTACAGACAATGGAGGCTTCTGGCAAAAATTAATCGTGTCACGGGATTCGCAGCGTTTCAGTTTTTTCAATAAACATGCTGACGGAAGTCTGTATCTTTTTGATGATTGGGGAACACTCTTCAGATCTAAAGATACCGGAAAGTCCTGGCAGTCCATCAAATTGGATTATGGTTATTATCTTTCTCAGCCTTCGGGATTTGCAATTGGCCCGGATGGTAACCTTTATGTTGGTTCAGATGACGCTATAATTGCACAAGTATCTCCACTAACGCTAAAGGGTACGGCAAAACGTTACTATGAATGGAACAGCAGCTCGCAATCTGTATCCAATATTTCATTTTACAGAGACGATGTTTTTTATCTGGTACGTTACACTCCAAAACCGGGTATCTATAGTATCAAGAACAATTGGGGAAGATTAGAGCTGGGTTTTGACAAAACTATTTATTCCTACTACATCAAGCCAGATGGAAACTTTTTGCTGGTTGGTCAGGATGGTTTGTATTACAAAAACTGATCAGTTTAAATAATCTTGTTATTAACGGCATAAGAAAGCGCTTCTACGATGTTACTCACATTTAAACGCTCAAAAATCCGTCTTCTGTAATACTTCACTGTATCAGAAGAAACAAATATTTTTTCTGCAATCTGGTTAATAGTTAATCCCTGTGCATGCAGCCGCAATATTTCCATCTCTCTTTTTGTGAGTTTAGGTTTCTCTGATTTACGCCAGACTTTAGTTACTGTATCGAGTTCCCAGGTTATATCAGTGCCCTGCTTATGGATACAAATATTACCTGCTTTTTGATGATGAGCAATAGACACTATGCACATGGCCTTCCACATCTTTTCATCGCTTGTCAAAAACAATGGGGTAAGCTTATGATTGATCAGAATGTGTTTACCATCCTGATTGACCAGATGAAAATCATAAGTTATGCTGTACATTTTTTTCGTATCCCCGGGCAGTTTCTCAAAGAAATCAAATCCTGCTTCGTTAATCAGATTCAATAATTCCAGATCATTTTCAGGAACATTTTTAAAATAGAAGTCATAGCCCATATTCAAAACCTCTTCAGAAGAATATCCACATAAAAACAATGGATTTTCTGAAACGTATTCAAATGCCATTTTTTCATAATCTATAACATAGATACTTTCATAGGTTAATCTTGCAAAAGATTTGACGACTTCCAGATAATTTTGCTGTTTAAGAGAGTCTTCTTCTGATATTTTCCCTACCCTGTTTTTGGTTAGCAGACTTGAATTAGTGTGGTTCTTCATTTTGGCATTGGCTTCTCCCAAATCTACACTAAAGTGTAGTCTTTGAGAATATTTTTGTAGTGATTTTTGGAGAAAATAACCTTTCATAATGGAGAAATTATCAGCATTAGATTTAAATGAATCATACACAGTAAGATGATCAATTGTAGAAACTGCAGTAATATAGCCCAGGGCAATTTCTGTTGCAATTGCGGTCTGCCCGTACAGATTAAAAGAGTGGACAGGCATTATGTCTTACATGAAATCTGGCATATTTTACATTTTGAAAAGGGCATCCTTTATACCATAAAAGAACTCATTAGCAGACCAGGCCAAAATATAAAAGAATTTATAACAGAGAACAGAAGCAGACTCGTAAAACCCATACTTTTTATCATTGTAACCTCTCTGATCTATACAGTGATAAATAACTTATTTCATCTTGATGATAGGTACGTTTCTTTTAACGGCCCGGAAAAATCTGCAATGACTTTAATTTTCAATTGGATCCATCATCATTATGGTTATGGTAATATTATTATGGGCATTTTTATCGCCTTCTGGCTAAAATTATTCTTCAGAAAATATGAGTACAATTTTTTTGAATTATTGATCCTGTTATGTTTCGTCTTAGGAATGGGAATGCTGATCTTTTCTGTTTTTGCCATTTTTGAGGGGTTAACAAAAGTAAGCCTGATGAAAGTTTCAGGAATTATAGCCATAGCGTATTTTACCATGGCCATCGGACAGTTTTTTGATAAAAAGAAAATCGCAAATTATTTAAAAGCATTCGCTTCCTATATACTCGGGATGATTACGTTTTCCATTTCTGCAATACTTTTAGGTCTTCTGATAGACTTTTTCATCAAATCATGAACGGAAAAAAAGCACATTACTATTTACACACATTCTGCCGTTATTTTCTGGCAACGATGATTCTTTCCTATGCTTTTGCAAAGATATTAGGAACTCAGTTTACCACACAGCCAGGCACCTATGACAAACCGGTCGGTTCACTCAGCGGATTTGAATTAACCTGGTATTATTATGGCTATTCATACTGGTATGGCTTATTTATCGCCGGGTCGCAAATAGTAAGTTCTCTGCTCTTATTCTTCAGAAAGACAACAAGACCCGGCATTATTCTCTTTCTTGCTTTTATGATTAATATCTTAATGGTTGACTTTGCATTTGATATTGATGGAGCGAAAGGTTTTGCAACAATACTGACCATGATGGCGCTGTTTGTTTTCTTTTCTGAATTCTCGCTTTTTATTAAATATTTTTGGATCGAACCACCATTATTTCAGAATCATGACCGGCCGGACTGGGTTAATAAATTCAGTAAAATAAAGTGGGTTTATATTCCGTTCGTCTTTGCCGGATTTTTCCTGCTGATCAGCACCTTGAAAAATAAGTATATGGGCCATAATCAATTTTATGGCAGCTGGCAGAATATCGACAAAGCTGCTCAATTCAACAGACTGCATTTTGATGCATTGAATACTTTTAGAATTAATGAGCGATATTCAGGAAAGATTACGTTCAAAAAAATTATAAGATCAGGGAATGTAAACTGACCCGCCGGCTTTTATCTGGCAAACCTGGCCTTCCTTTTATCACTTAAATATTTCCTCACTGGTATATCGTAAACTACCATAACCAGGTAAGCTGCTCCAACCAGCAGGATTACCCCGGATATAATGATAAAAGTCAGCTGCATAGTACCCGGCTTATGGCTGGTATAATAATTTCCGAACATCCATAACGCGGCATAATGCGTCATATATAATGGATAAGAGATTTTTCCGGAAAACAAGCAAAGCTTTTTTAAGCCTGGTGTTAATGTTGCTCCTGCACCCAAAGCTATCAGCAGGGGGAAATAAAGCAATACAACCAAAGGTTCGGAGAACCAGTTCCATTTAGAGGATGGCATTATAAAGGCCAGCAAGAGTAATATCGCCAGTCCGATAAATCCCAGCTTGTTTTTGATGATCCAGTTGGAACGGTAAATAAGCAACCCTGCTAAAAAGGAATACGATATGCGGGCAAAGCCATCCCAAAAAGTCGGGCCACTCCAGCCCCCCAGTAAATTGCCGGCACGGTAACCTACAAAGCAAATAGCAACGGCAGAAAGTATGGTCAGCAGCAACAGGTAACTACGACCAATCCGGTAAAGCACAAATGCGTAAACAATATTGGCTATATACTCCCAAAACAATGACCAGGCGGGTGCATTAAAACTGAACAGGTTAAATCCACGGTCTGCGATTACAGGTAAAGGAATAAGGAATAAGGAGCAAAAAAACGTCAGAATGATTTTACCGGTGCTGTATAATTCGGGATGACCACCAAAGGGGTCGAACAAAAATGCCAGCAAACCAAATATAGATCCTGCGACGACCAAAGGATGGAGCCTGATAATTCTTGATACAAAAAAATTGAGTATGCCCATTTTTGCTATACGATCATCATAGGCATATCCAATCACAAAACCTGATAGGCAGAAGAAGAAATCGACAGCCAGAAAACCGTGTCCGATAAAGTTCTTGCTGGGATCGGTATAAACCCACTCCATAAAATGAAAGACTACTACTGCCAGGGCTGCAAAGCCCCTTAGTCCATCAAGAATTTCGAAATGTTGTTTTGTTTGGAGAACTGTCGCGGTGGTTTTTTCCGTATGCATTTAATAAGTATCCTGTCAGGTTATTTTAATCCGGCGATAGCGCCAGGTTTGTGGTCGCCCCAAATTATCTAAATTAATCCCCCAATCAAAATAAGAATTAAAAATTAAAGCAACAGATTATACCTGCAGAAGGTAATTACCGGCACAATCCATCTTCAACGTCAATTTTACTTCAGGTAAAAATCTCTTTACATTTTTGCCAGAGTATCAGAACCAGCCCATAGCCAACATACAGGGCAATATAAAACAGGAATAAAAGCAGAATTGCTCCTTAATAATCAAGGATAAGCTCCAGAATATTGGCAAGTACCGGATTATGATCATCAGCACGCCAGTTGATAAACAGATCCGTCTTAAAGGGCAAAGAAATAAACCGGAGCCCCGGACTTTGATGATGCAGATAAGAATCTGGTAAAATAGCTATTCCCAATCCTTTCCTCACCAGCGCAATAATCGTAGATCCAAATTCGGAGTGAACAAATACATCAGGAGCAAAATCATAGGACTTAAAAAGTCCATGAATAATATCACTGTAACTGCTCCCCTCATCCCTGGTGGGCAGTATGAATTTTTGCCCCTTAAGGCTTTCTGCAGAGATGTCGCCGAACTCCTTAAAGGGATGATCCTCCGGAACCACTAAAGCTAAATGATCAGAATATAACTTTCTTGATTTTATCCCCAGTTCGTTATTGATGTCCCTGGTAATAGCCAGATCAATCTTATAGGTTTTTAGAAATTCCAGCTGGCTCTCATACAAAACCTGTACAAGCTTAATCTGAAGCTGTGGAAATGCTGCTGCAATCTTCGCCAGTATATCCGGCATAATGGAAGCCGATATAGAATCAGGATATGCAATGGTAAAAGTTCCCCGCTCCCCTAAATGTATCTGTTTTGCAAATTGATGGATATATTCAAGTTCACTCAGCTCTATCTCCCATTTCTCTTTTAAGAATTTGCCCGCAGGGGTCAATTTTACATTTCTCTTATTACGTTCAAAAAGCTGTAAGCCAAGCTCATTTTCAAGAGTTTGGATCTGACGTGAAAGAGCAGATTGTGTAATATTTATCTTTTCTGCCGTCTTCCAGTAATGAAGCTGCTCGGACAGAGCCAAAAAATACTTGATTCGCTGTAAGTCCATTAATGCAATTTATGCATTAATAAATGAATAAATAGCATTTTATTACATTTAAAGACTCCTTACATTCGTACTATGGAAGGTATCATTATCCCAAGGGTAACGCTGGAGGAAATAAAAGAATTACAGGAGATCGGAAGAGCAACATTTTCGGAAACCTTTGCGCATTTAAACAGTCAGGAAGACATGCAGGAATATCTTAAGCAGAGTTTTTCAATAGAAAAGCTGACTGATGAACTAACGAATCAGGATTCCCTGATTTATTTTGCGGTAGCCGATGAAAAGATAATTGGCTATCTGAAGATCAACCTCAGACAGGCTCAGACTGAAAAACAGAATAATGATGCTCTTGAAATTGAGCGGATTTATGTGCTAAAGGAGTTCCATGGTCTGAAAGTTGGTCAGCTGCTCTATCAAAAAGCCCTGGATCTTGCTTATGAAATAAGAGCTCCTTATGTCTGGCTTGGTGTCTGGGAAGAAAATTACAGAGCTATAAAATTCTATGAGAAAAATGGCTTCACCGTTTTTGGTAAGCATCCATTCAAACTGGGACAAGATGAGCAAACAGATCTGCTGATGAAAAAAATAGTAACTGTTGTTAGTGAATCAAAAACAGCCTGGTGAAAAAAAAGAACATTTTTCTCGGTTTATTAATTATGGGCACCGCTTTCTGGGGGATATCTTTCTCGGTTACCAAACTCGCTATTGGAGAAAACCAACCGAGTCTTTTTCTATTTTACCGGTTTTTCCTGGCTACAATCGTATTATCAGTAGTTTTCAGAAAATACGTAAAAACCCTGAACCTGACTGCAATTAAAGCTGGTGCCAGCCTGGCGCTTCCTCTTGTGCTTGGTATTTATCTGCAGACATTGGGCATCACACACACCTCGGCATCGCAATGTTCGTTTGTGGCTGGAATAACCGTTGTTATGATCCCTCTGCTTAAACTTATAATTTACAGGAAATCTGCACCGCTAAAAATATGGATAGCTGCACTTACTGCACTAACCGGCCTGTTCGTCATATCTATTAAGGAGAATTTCAGCATCGGAACAGGTGACCTGTATACCATTGCCGGAGCCTTTTGTTTCGCAGTATATCTCATCCAGATAGAAAGAGAATCAAAGATCCGCGACATTATCTCTACAATAGTGCCTATGTTTGCAACCTGCTCAATTCTGGCCTTTCTATTAACCTTAAGCCAGGGAGATATCAGGTGGATACCTCAGGGAAATACCTTCTGGACAGGCATCATCTTTTGTGCGCTATTTTCAACAGCCTACATGTATACGATCTCCAATATTTCTCAAAAATATATTAGCGCTGAGCGGGTGTCTATTATATATCTTTTTGAGCCGGTTTTCGGAGCTATAGCTGCGCACTTCATTCTGGGTGAAGATATTACATCCCGGCTGCTGCTTGGCGGAGGAATGATATTTATGGCCACTCTTATATCGGAGCTTAATCTGAAATGGAAAACATCAAATATCACTCCTTTACTCAGGATCTCAAAGAAAAAAGAGCATTGCAGTTAACTCATATAACCAATTCCAATGATAGCAAACAAGTATGCTATCAAAAGATATAGTATAAATGTTCAATACCTGATCAGAATCCTGGCAGGATAAAAAAGCTTCAATCTGTATTGAGGCTTTTTTAATGAATTAATAATTATAACCACCTGTTCCAAGGGTGTTTTAACCCTTAACATTTAGCTGTATACCTCCTCCGAATATCCGGATAAAAGAATTTATTTTGTTTTGTTAAACGACATTCATTCAACTCAAACCTACCCTATATCAACCTAAATCCTAACCCTCATGAAAAGAACAATTAATCTCTGCATTATGCTGTCAGTAGTCGTCCTGATTGCCTGCAGCTGTAATAATCAGGACAGCCCCAAAGACGGCAAACTCAAATCAGATCAGGTAACTATAGCAACAAATAATGCTTTTTTAAACCACAGGGACTCTATCCCTTCCAAAAAACAATATGACGGTCCCCTGTTTGTCCTCAGTCATGATTATCCAACAACATTTAAACCCGTTATCAATCCTTCGTGGCAACAGGCTTTAAAGGGAAAGCCAATCTCAGAAGCTAATGTATTTGCTTATATGGATTCGCTAAAGCGCTACATTAAACCTAACATAATTCCCTTTTTCACGGACAATAAAAAGTGGACATCAGCTAAATATGGCTGGTTCAACGAACCCTGGCTGGGAACAGAAAGAGAGGCTATATTAGGGGCCTATCTGGGCAATGGAAACCCGACAAATATGTTTAGTACACTTCATGAAGACGAAAGCGGATACGCACTGGTATTATATGATTCTACAGCCGCTTATACAGTTGGAAAAATATGGGGTAAAACCGGACAAAAAGTTAATTTAATAAATGATGCAGCTCAGTTCAAAGAAGGCAGTGTTATTGTAAAGTTCGCTTTTTCAAACATCAATTATCCGCAGTGGTCTGTGATGGAAAATGCACAAACCTTTAGTGTTTACGATACGATAACCACATCTGCAAGCAAAAAATGCGGATATCAGATGCGTAAGGTTAGTTTTTTCCAACTGGACGTTATCGTTAAAGATAGTAAGACCTCTCCTCACACAGGCTGGGTTTACTCTACTTTCGTATACGACAAAGATGTCAAAGGCACATTCTGGGACAAGATGGTACCACTGGGCGCTATGTGGGGCGACGACCCGAACGTCAACAGCCCGGTAAGTCCTCCTTATCCTAAACTGGCCGAAACAGTAATCAACCCTAAAGCACCCTTCTATAGTAAAGAAACATTAGGCTGGGGAGGCAGACTCAGCGGTCCGAATGATGGTGCAGTTGCCCAAAAGGCTGTTGATCTGAGTACAGGTAAAGTCTACAAAAATCTGCCCTTATCCTCTTGTATGAGTTGTCATAGTCCTGCTCAGGATAATTTCACATCCTTTGTATTGCCTGGCCCGTTCCCAAAACAAACGGATACAGCAACTTATGTTTATACGCCCGGGGGCCCGCAATGGAAATTATGGTTCAGAAATAACTACGGCAATGTACCTTTCGACAAAGGACAGGTAGCTATGGACTATGATATGGTAATGGCATTTAAAGCCGTAAGCAATTATGAAAGTGCAAATCCATCACCGAAAAATAAAGCACTTAAAAGTAATTTCGAGGCAATCCGAACTTACAGACGCCACAATACGTCCAGCAGGTTCTGGCATTAATTCCTGAAACAACAGAAAATGAGCTGACTGGTGGTCAACTCATTTTCTGTTGTTCACCAATAATAAAAACTAAGCCCCTCCTGCCTGAGTCCATGGACTTCGCCATGCCGGCGCCTCGAATGCATCTGCAAAATATTGTGTTTCATGTTTTACGTATTTGTTGTTCTTCCATGGCTCTGGTTATTTGTATTTCCTGTTCAATTACCTTTTGCGATAAAACCTGGCACACCAGTCCTCACCACAGCATTGAATCGCTGCCTGATCTGAATCTGACTGATTTCTTCAAATGCGTCTTCCGGCAATACAGAGATGTTAAAATTCTCGTGTGCACGGGATGCAGTTCTGGGTGTAGTCAGCAAAGCCGTCCCACGTTGAACCGCCCAGGCCAGTAACACCTGAGCAGGTGTCTGTCCAACCCGTTCAGCAATCGCTAAAACAACCGGATCTTCGAGCGGCCCGGATTTTATTCCGTGACCTAATGGTGCAAAAGCCAGAAACACAATCCCCTTCTCTTTACAAAACTCCAGAAGCTCTGTTTCTGGCAAATATGGATGTGCTTCAATCTGAACCACAGCTGGTTTGATTATTGCCATTTCATAAATGGGTAAGAGTTCTTTTAAACTGATATCAGACAATCCGATAGCCCGGCATTTCCCTTCGTCCACCAAACTCTCCATCGCTCTCCAGGTGTCAGCCAAGGTTACCTCGCGGTCATAAATGACATTGCCGTTTTCATCCCGGGGATCCTGCTCGTTTCCAGGTTGAAATGCAAACGGAGTATGAATCAGATACAAATCCAGGTATTCGAGCCTGAGTCTCTTCAAGCTCGCTTCGAACGCAGGTTTGACCCGCTCTGGCCTATGATTGGTATTCCACAATTTTGTCGTCACAAAGATGTCTTCACGTCTGAGCCCTTCAGCTGCAAGACCTGCTTCAAGTGCCTCGCCTACTTCACTTTCGTTCCGATATCTTTCTGCTGCATCAAAATGCCGGAATCCCGCTTCCAACGCATCTCTGGTTGCACTTATTGCCAATGCCGGATCGTTAATCAAGGTGCCAAACCCAAGTACGGGCATATTTATGCTGTTAATTGTTGCTTTCATAAACTTATCTTTTTCTATCCACCAGGTGTTTTTAATCACAGTGTAAAGTACGATAGAAAATTTCAGGCCACTGCGTGACCTACATCACATTTTTCATGCTGATTGCCTCCCGGAAATTAATCTGGATTCTCTGGTAACAACTCACCCGTTAACTATTCTAATAACCAGGGTTTAAAATCAGCCAGCTATAAATTATGAAAAGACTTGTACTCACATTAACGTGTTTTATCATTTCAATTTCTGTCTCCTCTGCACAGGAACTAAAAAGTAAAAATGTAACACCGAAAAAGAACTTAACTCACGAAGTTATTCAACTCGAAACCGATCACATTTTTAAAAAGCTGGTGGAAATCAGGAGAGATTTTCATGAAAACCCAGAGTTGGCAGGTCACGAAATACGCACGCAAAAGATTATAAAACAATATTTGCTTGATTTAGGGCTTGAAGTTGATACAAATATTTACGGTCATGGTGTCCTTGGAATTTTAAAAGGAGGACAAAAAGGGAAAAAGGTTGCCTGGAGAGCAGAAATGGACGCTCTGCCTAATGATTATCCTGATAAAGTAGCTTTCAAATCCAAAAGAAAAGGTGTTCAGCATGGTTGTGGTCATGATATACATATGGCCATTGCCCTGGGAATAGCTGAAGTGCTTGCAAAAAACAAAAACTCTTTAAGCGGAACGGTATACTTTATATTTCAACCTGAAGAAGAGACATTTATTGGAGCCAAAGGAATGCTTAACAACGGTTTACTCTCAAAAATAAGTCCCGATGAGATTTATGGATTACATGTAAGTGCATTACCGGCCGGACAAATTATGGTCAAGCCCAATGAAATGTTCGCCTACCAGAAAAGAATAAGCATCATGCTAAAAAATGAATTATCGGATGAAGAAGCAAAAGTATTAACAAAAAAAATCCACAGCTTTTTATCCCGTGCAAGTACAGGTAGTAAGCCCTGGGAAATACAAAAAATGGTTGATCCAAAAATTGGATTGATGAACCCCGGTACAATTTTCAGGGATTACCTGATCGTAGATCAGAATTTCACTATCTCTTCTAAAAATGATCAGCTCCTCCTGGAAGCATATTTATATGAGACGGATTCATCCAGGCTGAAAGACATAATTCCTAAAATCAAGCAGGTCATAGCAGCCAGTGGTTATAAAGATCAATTGCTTTCTGTTTCATTTATCCAGGAAAATCCGACAGTTATCAATGACAAACAATTAACCGGCATCGCAACAGAAACTCTCGAACACATTTATAAAAAAGGCATAGTCACTACTGCTTATGGTCAAATCCCTTTTTTCAATGATGACTTTGCCTATTTTCAACAGAAAATACCTGGTGTTTTCTTCTTTCTTGGGGGTTCCAACTTTAATAAAGGAATGGTTGCCATGAATCACTCTCCGGGTTTTGAGGTTGATGAAGAAAGTATCAGAACAGGAGTCAAATGTTTTTCATCCTTAATTCTGGAACGTCTGAGTAAAAACTAAACATCAGCTCTGCCCCTTCAATGATTTTCTGCATATCCCGTTATATGCTACTTGTAGTTGTCAATAACAACTACAAGTAGCGTAAATACAACTATAAGTTATGGCGTTTTTTTCATTCTGGTAATTCATCCGAATACCTTTGTTCTATCAAATAAACATTTAATAACTAAAGAGATAGCAACTATGTTAAATACTAAAATGATTGGTAACAGAATTGCAGAAGGGCGCAGGAAAATAAACATTTCCCAGGCCGAACTTGCACAGCGCCTGTTCATCAGTTCCCAGGCAGTTGGCAAGTGGGAACGCGGAGAATCGATGCCGGATATCACAACTTTTAATCGTCTTGCAGAAATCCTGGGTGTTGACCTTAACTATTTCTCAGAAAACTTCCAGTCGGAAACTGCCGAACCAGTATCTGTTGAGTCTCCGGATAAACGATCCGGTGAATTACCGTCCGGTCCCGCAATATCAGGAAAAAAGCTCAGCTGGGATATGTCAAATGGAAACTGGGTAGATGCAGATTTCTCCGGACTGAAAAATCTGCATGAAAAATTCAGCTCTTCGAACATACAGCGTTGTTTGTTCATTGATTCTGATTTATCAGGACTTCTTTTAAAAGGCAACCATGTTGACAGCTGTAATTTCTCTGATTCCGATATCAGCAACAGCCATATTCACAATTCTCACTTAGACAAGAACCTGTTCAGAAATTGTTCTCTGGAAGAAACCGAATTTTCAAAAAGCCATATCAAAAGCTGCGATTTCTCTGGCACCAACTTTACCGCAGTGGAGTTTAAATATAGCGGATTCGAGAAAAACACAGTGACGAATTCGCTGTGGAATCGCACCTCTTTTATTGATACGCATATCGCCGATACAACCTTCAATGGTACATTGGAAGACTGCTATTTTGAAGATTGCGGATTTACCAGGGTGATATTTCAGCAATCAACGCTTATTCATACTTTCTTTAAAAACAGGAGTTTGAAAGGAGTTCAGTTTATAGACTGTCAGGCAGACCGGCTGACCTTCGAATTCCTGAAAAACGGGAAAGCAGACTTAACCGGTATCACCTTGTTAACATCATAAAAGAGGGAATGTATTATGTTGCAAAATGAAATCGCCATTTTGGCACAAGGATTAAAAAAATCCTATAAAAACACACCTGTGTTGACAGAAGTAAATTTCCAGGTAAAAAAAGGCAGTATTTTCGCCTTGCTTGGCTCCAACGGTGCAGGTAAAACAACAATTGTAAAAATCCTGACCACGCTGCTGAAACAAGATAGCGGAAACGCTATTGTAAACGGATTTGATGTTTTAACAAGTCCTGATAATGTTCGGCGGTCAATCAGCCTGACCGGGCAGTTTGTTGCTGTGGATGAGATATTGACCGGGCGGGAAAACCTGATCATGATAGCCAGATTAAGACATCTCAGCAAACCTCATCAGGTGACAGACGATCTGCTGAAACGTTTCGGTTTGACGGTTGCCGCAGATCGCAGGGTTTCTACCTATTCGGGAGGAATGCGCCGCAGACTTGACATTGCCATGAGCCTTGTAGGAAAACCGCAGCTCATCTTCCTTGATGAACCAACCACCGGACTTGACCCGGAAGTACGCATTGAGTTTTGGCAGATTGTCAGAGAGCTTGCCGATAGCGGTATGACAGTATTCCTGACCACCCAGCATCTGGATGAGGCCGAACAGCTTGCGGATCAGATTGCTATTCTGCATGAAGGTAGAATTATCGCCAATGGCACACTTGCGGAGCTCAAAAAGCTGTTCCCGACTGCAAAAGTAGAGTATATTGAAAAACAGCCGACACTGGAGGAGATATTTCTTGCCATTGTTGGTAAAAAGGAGGAAAACTAAATGGAAACGACAAAAAGTTATTTTCTTATGGATATGGGTGTAATGCTTGGACGGTCCATGCGCCATATTCTTCGCAGCATGGATACCATCGTTACGGTTACTATCATGCCTGTTGCATTAATGTTGTTGTTCGTCTATGTGCTGGGCGGTGCAATTCAGACCGGAACAGACAACTATGTAAATTACCTGCTGCCTGGTATAATGTTAATTGCTGTTGCAAACAGTGTGGGTTATACTTCCTTCCGCTTGTTTACCGATGTGCAGCGGGGAATATTCGAGCGCTTTCATTCCATGCCAATTGCCCGTTCGGCTGCGCTTTGGGGACATGTCATGACCTCATTGGTATCCAACGTTATATCAGTTATTGTAATCATTATTGTAGCCCTTCTGATGGGTTTCCGTTCACCGGCCGGAGTATTATCATGGCTCGCCGTGTCCGGTATACTCGCACTTTTCACATTGGCCCTGACCTGGATCGCTGCGATTGCGGGATTGTCTGCAAAATCAGTAGATGGTGCAATTGCCATTGCTTATCCGATTCACTTTCTGCCTTTAATCAGCTCCGCATTTGTACCAACCAGATCAATGCCAGCGGGTGTTCGTGCTTTTGCTGAAAATCAACCTGTCACATCCATCGTGGAAACTATCCGTGCGCTGCTGTCAAATCAGCCGGTGGGCAATGAAATATGGATAGCTCTCGCCTGGTGCACAGGAATTATGTTTGTGGCCTGTTTCTTTGCGATGAGCATATATAAAAAACGGGGATAACAAAACTATCAGTACTCATGCAGACAGTCAAAACAATGATGGACTTTCCTCACATTAAACGGGTAACCATAAATAATATTGAAACGAACATCGTTAAGATACTGAACCGCTTTTTAGTTGCCTGAACGTAACCGACATGATGAGACCCACAATTGGGACAAACATATTCTCCGTCACCTTCTCCTGATTCTTCTATGGCTGGAATTGTTTCTTCCAGTATACTTCCAGCCATAGCAGCATCCCTTTGAAAAAGATGGAGTTTTACCCCTCCAAGAGCTTGTGTATAGAGAGGGTTAAGCGTAATCGTATGCTCATCAGATAAAAAGCACTGAATTCCGGCATCTATTAATCTCGATTTTACAATATTGGCTTCTATAGGATTATAGAAAACTTTAAATACAACAATCTTATCCATTCTTAATTCAAAGGTACAGCAATTTAATAAGTTCCTGAAACTCAAAAACTATGCACCAGATTCATGTCCGTTAAAATAGCTTACATTTTCATATTTCCCATATCCATATTCGCACTTCCATTTTTAAAAATCGCTTCACTGTTCAACAGATAGGCCCCATTTGTTACAACGATATCCCCCGCATTTAAACCAGACAAAACAGAGGAGTAACTTTGATTACCTGTACCCAACATAACCATTCTTGGTGAGAAGCTATTATCTGCGTTTTTAACCCATACCCTGCTGCCCTTTCCATCAGTCAATATAGCTGATGTCTGAACTGCTAAACTATGTTTCAGTTCAGTTGCTACTGAAATATAGGCCAGCATTCCGGGTCTGATCAGTCCCTGTTCATTAGAAATACTCACCCGAATAAGTGCGACTTTGGATTCACCTGATAATTCAGGATTCATAAATTCTATCTGACCTGTAATACGCTGGCTACCTAAGTCTGGTAAAGAGACACTGACCTGGTCGTTGAGATGATATTTTGCAACTTCACCAGCATATAACTGGGCTTCAATCCATAAATTATTAAGGTTTTGAGTTTTGATAACTGGCATTCCTTCAGTTACATAATCTCCTTCATGTACAGCAATATCACTCACAGTTCCACTTACTTTACTCCTGATGATTACACTTGCAGAAACCTTCCCGGACAAAGCCAGGTTTTTAATTTGTGATGACGACATCCCCCATAATAATAATTTATTCTCTGCTGCGCCAATTAGCTTTTTGTAATCTATATCCGGATTGTTAAGCATTTTTTGTTGTTGCCTGGCCAAAAGAAATTCTCTTTCTGCTTCCAGCAAATCTTCACTATAAATCCTGTAAACAGGCTGACCAATCGATATTTTCTCACCGATTGTCCTTACAAATAGCTGATCGATACGGCCAGCATTTCTGGCGCTTAATTGTTCAGCGTTATTCTCATTAGTTGTTACTGTCCCTGTCAGAGTTTTCTCGTTCCCGATATTTTCTTCACGAATGGTATCTGTACGGATACCAGCCAGCTGAAGCTGTGATGCAGTAAGCTTTATCTTACTGGCTTCCATATCAGTGTCTTTACCGGTAGTTTCTACTTTGATCAGTGTCATGTGACAAATCGGACAATTTCCCGGGTGATCCTCATGAATCTGTGGATGCATAGAACAAGTGTAATAAGTTTTATTTTCTGATTTACCCACCGGTTCTATCTTTTGCCTGCAAGCGATAAACAAAGTCACAGACAACAATAAGACCAGTAAAAAGACACCACTCACCTTTCTGTAGAATAGACCGTTAATTATATTTTTCATGATTTTCAATTTTAATAAAACCTTCACTATCCAATAAATAATGAGCATCTGCAGCTAAGGTATCAGTCGTTGAGATGCCTTTAGTGATATTCACCTGCCCCCCGGTTTGTATTCCAGCAGATACCTGTTGAACTCTGTAACTGTTCCCTCTTTTCACCCATACTATTTTATGCTGACCAAGGTCCAGTACTGCAGATGCCGGTAACCATATTCCATTTGTCGTTCCGGTTTCTATTACCGCATGAACGATGCTGTTTACTTTAAGGTCATGTTGCATATTATCTATATAAACCCTGATACTCGTCCGTTTATCACCACCTTGCAGTACAGGTTCAATGAAATTCACCTTCCCGCTTATTTTTTTGTCCGGTAAATCCGGCATGGTAATTTTAACTTTTTGATTTAGCTTTAATTGAGTAACCGAAGAAGGATCAATTTTAATTATAGCCCACAAATGATGCGGGTTTACCACATTAAACATATTCTGCCCCTTTGCTACATACATTCCTTCCCGAACATTTAATGGCGAATTGTTTACAATGCCGGATTCCGGTTTTGAATTGGTCGTACCTGCAAGTTGACTGTGAGGCATATCATGTACATGGCCATCATATGGACTATACACTGGTAAGCTATAAAATGTCTTTCCTGATTTAAGCACCTGATTGATTTGAGAACTGGTCATTCCCAGCAGTAATAGCTTCTGTTTTGCAGCATTGATCAACCCCGTGTCACCTGAAGAATTTTTAACCACATACAGAAGATCCTGTTGCGCAGTTAACATTTCAGGGCTATAAATATCAAAAATCCGCTCTCCTTTATGTATTTCCTGAAAAACATACTTAATGTATAATCGCTCAATTCTGCCAGAAAATCTGGCTGCAATGTTATTGAATGTACGGCTGTCAAAATCAAGATATCCCTCTCCTTCAATCTGAACAGGACTAAGCTTTTGTTCAGGTCTGATCACCCTGACAGAAGTGATGACCGACGAACTGACTGGCTCCAATACTGTATTCAAGCTAATACCTGCCCGTTCACTGGCTTCTCCTGATTTTTTAACCAATGTCATTCCGCATATCGGACATGCTCCCGGGTGATCTTCCATAATCTGCGGATGCATAGGGCAGGTATATTTTACTTCGTTCTTCACTGCGCGGGATATGGCTGTCTTTTTGGGCTGAGTGCAACCTCCTGATAACAGGATCAGTAAAGAGGATGCTATGACTATCATCAGACTAATATTTTTCATTTTCTCTTTCATAATCTACTTGTAATTGTAAAAGTTCACCCAAACGGTCTAAAGCCTCTATTCTTGCCATTTGTAAGGCTTTCAATCCATCCAGCACTACCTGCATCTCACCTGTATTCTGTTCGTAAGCGAGCAGCGATGTTTTATAATTGTTCTGTAAAGCAGGAATAATATTGCGGTTATAATTCTTCAGCAGGGCTTTTTTACTTTTTATCGCAGCCCTTAGTCCCGCCAGGTTTCCCTCGGCCTGATTGATGAGCTCTGATCTTTGCTGTTTTAAACGCTCTACATCAAAACCAATCCCTTTCAAATTGGCCTTATACTCTTTAGAAGACCAGGAGAAAACAGGTATAGTAACAGAGCCCATTAAAATATACTGATTAGACATCCCTCCGTAACTAAACATTTGTCCAACCTGCAGGCCAAAATCTGGTTTACGCTTACTGTACTCCATTTTTGCATTCAGGGCCTGTAAGCTGATATTTTGATCTATTCCTTTAATATCACTCCTCCTCATAGACAGTTCAGAGTTATCCGTAACCGATGTCTCATAATCCTTTACCATAAAGGCAGTATCCACTTTGAAATCAACCTGTTTATCTCTGTTCATCAGAATGTTCAGCAGGATACGCTGTTGTCTTAAATCATTATTATATTGTTCCTGGCTATTATCCAGCTCATATAATTCTGCCTGGGCCTTATAAATATTATTTAACTTTTCTTTTCCATAGGTTAGCCGGATATTAGCACTTTTGAGCATATACTGCAGTAAGCCTCTGGTACTTTCCAGCAAGTCTTGTTTTTGCGCTATAATACCCATTTTGTAATAATATCCTTTGGCCTGGGCTACTAACTGATTCTTCTGATAGTTCTTATCCTCGGCCGTCACCTTAGACAGCCCATTCATATAGTTCTGCTTAGCCCTAAGCTTACCAGGATTGGTAAACATCTGTTCTGCGCTGATCATAAAGGAACCTGTATTTGGTTTCAGCTGATATGGGGTCTGAAACTGACCGGCACTAATCTGAGGAGCAGGTAAGCTTTTAGCTCCTGTCGCATAAGCATTTTGAGCGCTAATTTTTGCATCATAAGCTAACAAGCCAGGATTCATCTCCAGTTTTGTCAGGATACTATCCAAAGATAAAATTGCTACCTGTGCTCTGGAAGTGACTGTTCCTGCCATCCAGACAAGTACGATGCAGATAATTTGATTGATTGTTTTCATATCATTATTCTTTTACGTCCAGCACTTCCAGTTTGCCGTATTTTTTTAACTCATACTCTTTTACCATCAGAAAGATCAGTGGAGTAACCAGTAAAATATGAGTGGAAGAAGTTAATACACCACCAATCATGGGCAGCACAATCGGTTGCATCACATCACTGCCGGTACCGGTTGACCAAAGGACCGGAACCAGGCCAAACAAAGCCACACTCACTGTCATTAGTTTTGGTCTCAGCCTTTTAATCGCACCATTCATGACATAAATGCGCAGGTCTTCTCTGGTTATAGTTTCATTGGAGTTACCTTTTAATTCTACCAGTTGTGCCATTGCATCATTCAGATAAATGACCATGACGATTCCTGTTTCTACTGCAATTCCAAATAAAGCCACAAAACCTACTGCTACAGCCACTGAAAGATGTACACCAAAGAAATAAACCATATATGCCCCGCCTATTAAGGCGAAAGGGATAGAGATCAGACTAAAAAAAGCCTCCCTGACAGAATGAAAAGCAAAATACAGACAGCCAAAGATAATCAGCAACACAATTGGCAGAATAAGCTTCAATGTGCGCTCTGCACGAATCAGATTTTCATATTGTCCGCTCCATTCTATAAAATAACCTTTAGGCAGGGTATTAATCATACCGTTAAGCTTGTCTTGTGCTTCTTTAACAGTGCTACCTAAATCACGCTCACGAACATTAAAAAGTACTGTTCCTCTTAAAAGTGCATTTTCAGACTGGATCATTGCCGGACCATCACTAATTTTTATATCAGCAACAGAGGACAATGGAATTGGTCCGTTAGCAGGTGTCTGTACTAATGTCCGCTTAATCTGATCCAGATTATTGCGATAATCCTGGGCTAAACGAAGGTTAACGCTAAACCTTCTTCTACCTTCAATTGTAGGCGTAATGTTCATTCCTCCCAGGGCACTTTCCACCACCTGATTCACATCGTCTATACTTAGTCCGTAACGGCCAGTTGCATCTTTATTCACCTGTATATCCAGATATTTACCGCCGGTAATTGGATCAACATAAAGATCTTTCACTCCATTGATCCCCTGCAGTGCCTGTTTCATCCTGCTGGATAAAGCATAGATCGTATCCAGGTTTTGCCCGTAAACTTTTAAACCGACATCGGTTCTGATCCCGGTAGATAACATATTGATCCTGTTGATAATGGGTTGTGTCCAGCCATTTACCACTCCTGGTATCTGAAGCTTGGCATTCAGTTCATTAATAATGTCTTCTTTTTTAATTCCTTTACGCCACTCATTTTTAGGTTTCAATAAGATAATTGTTTCAACCATGGAAATCGGCGAATTATCTGTTGCTGTATTTGCTCTGCCAGCTTTACCCAATACATTTTTCACTTCAGGAACACTTTTAATGATTCTGTCCTGCACCTGCAGAAGCTGCTTGGCTTGTGCATTGGAAACATCAGGTAAAGTAACTGGCATAAAAAGGATTGTTCCTTCATCCAGTGGAGGCATAAACTCGCTGCCCAGGCTTAATAACAGAGGAACACTGATAATTAAAGCCAGAAGGTTAATCCCTATAGTCGTTTTACGCCAATGAATACACCAGTTCAAGATTGGTCTGTAAATACGCTCCATAAAGCGGTTCAGCGGATTATGATCATCCGTTCTTAGTTTCCCCTTTAAAAAAAAGGAAATCAGCACCGGAGCCAGAGTAACAGCAAGAATGGCATCTATTGCCAGTATGAATGATTTTGTCCAGGCTAGCGGACCAAATAACTTACCTTCCTGCCCTTCCAGTAAAAATACTGGCAGGAAAGAGGCCACAATGATGAGCGTAGAAAAAAACACGCCTCTGCCTACCTGCTTACAGGAGGCTTCTATAATTTTAATTCTCTCTATGGTAGTCATGATTTTTCTTTTTCTTGTGCAATTGCCAGATTGCGATGTGAATTTTCGACCATTACAATCCCATTATCGACAATAACCCCTATGGCAAGAGCAACTCCTGTTAAAGACATAATATTGGATGATATCCCAAAAGCATTAAGCAGAATAAAGCTCGCAGCGATGGTAATTGGAATCTGAATAATGATACTGAGTGCACTTCTCCAGCTAAATAAAAACAGGATTACAATGGTGGATACAGTGATCATTTCCTCAATCAGTGTATGTTTAACGGAGCCAATTGCACTTTCGATCAGTTCGCTGCGATCATAAGCAATTTTGAATTTCACTCCTGAAGGAAGCCCTTTTTGAATGTCGGTCATTTTATCCTTTACGGCATTAATTACCTTATCTGCATTTTCACCATAGCGCATCACCACTATTCCGCCTACAGCTTCATCTTCACCATTCTGATCAAAAATACCCAGACGCAGATCTCCTCCCATTTGTACTGTAGCGACATCCTTAATTCTGACTGATACAGTGTTTATTGTACCAATAGAAATATTTTCCACATCCTGAAGACTTTTGATATATCCCAGGCCGCGAACGATATATCCCGTTCCGTTCATTTCAAACTTACGGCCACCCACATCATTATTGTTACTTTTAACGGCTTTAAGCACCTGACTTAATGGAATATTATAATAGTTAAGTTTATGGGGATCAATATTGATCTGATACTGTTTTTCAAAACCGCCAAATGAAGCGACCTCACTTACACCGGGAACTGTCTGCAAACCAAGTTTTACATACCAGTCCTGCAGCGCACGCTGCTCACCCAGATCAATTCCCTTAGCATCCAGCGTGTACCACAGGATATGACCGACACCTGTTCCGTCCGGACCAAGTGTTGGTGTGATACCTTCTGGCAGTAACCGTTGTGCATAATTCAGTCGTTCCATGACACGGCTTCTTGCCCAGTATATATCTGCTTTTTCATCAAAAACGATGTAAATGAAACTCATACCAAACATAGAAGTCGCTCTTATGGCTTTTACTTTAGGAATTCCCTGTAAATTACTGACCAATGAATAAGTGACCTGATCTTCCATGATCTGTGGACTTCTCCCCTCCCATTCCGTAAAAACAATAACCTGATTTTCAGAAAGATCAGGAATAGCATCAATAGGATTTTCCCTTACGGCATAGCTGCCCCAGGCAAAGAGGATAAGTGCTGCAATCAATACGATATACCTGTTCTTTAGAGACAGGGAAATTAATTTATTAATCATCTCTTAATACAATTAAGCGGAGCAGATAAACTGCTCCGCAGTAAAATTTACATCTTCATTTTTCCCATTGCAGGTTTGCTTTTAGCTTTCGTTTTTTTCACCAGTGTCATACCACATTTTGGACATTTGCCTGGCTTGTTACTGATTACTTCGGGATGCATTGTACAGGTGTATTGAACAGGCATCTTCATTTTTTTCATCTTAGTGGTATCAGAACCTGGTTTTGTCTGACCAGATACTGAGAATGCAGTAAATCCCGACAGGACTAATGCAAAGACAATTGACATTGCTTTTTTCATCGTTTTAATTTGAAATGATTAATTATTGTATTAAGAATTAAGACTTATAATTCCATATCAGGGGCTTGCCTTCGCCTTACTTATAATAATGGCTTACGCCAATATTTGATATAAGCATATGGTAACCCAAATGATTGAAAATTTTAATTTTTCACCTTTTGAATTTAATGTGTAAACAGAAATTAAGAGTAAACCATGAAGCCTATTATGAAAAAAATAAGCAGATAATAACAATCAGGACACTAAGAAATAGTGCCTGTTATGCTTTGAGGAAGCATGATCAGATTCTATAGATGCAGTTAAAGATATAAATAGGAACGCCATGATTTAATGGCGGAGCATTAGTCGGATTGTTTATCACAATACGCTGGACATCCGTAAGGACCGGGCCCTGATAGAAAGTATTAAAGGTTATTAAGTGGAGATCGGTAAAATACTTTGCCGGACTACTAACCTCATCGGATACAGTATGACTATCCTTTACCTTTAAATTATGGAATTGATTTTTACAACATCCATCCTTTTCATTGCCTTTGCTGCATTGCTCATTTACAGCTTGTTTAAGAGTAAGTGAAACAGATTTCAACTGTCCGCAGCAATAAAACTGTTTTACACTAAAACCAAAACTGGCAGTAGTATATATCATTAACAGCAATATGGACAGTATTCTTTTCATTTCCGGAGTAAAAGTATTGAAATTTCATTTAACATTTCTTACACAATTAATAGAGAAATTTATATAATTACGTTGAACTGGCTATAATTATTTGCCGTATATCCATTTGAGCTTATACCTCTGAAGTGGTCATCCCAAATCTCTGTTTAAAAGCAAAATAGAAATGTGACAGATTTTCAAAGCCCAGATCCAGATAAAAATCTGCAGGTTTTTGTTTCTTGTGTTTGATCATATAATAGGCTTCATCAAGACGCTTTTCACGTAACCACTGTTTTGGGGTAGTACCAAATGTTTTGGCAAAATCCCGTTTAAACCCCGAAAGGCTACGTCCTGTGAGTCTGCCAAAAGTCTCTACCGAAACATTGAACATATAGTTTTGATTCATAAATTCTTCCAGATCTACTTTATAAGGTTCAGAAAAATCAAATAACAGGTATTTGATAAAACTGCGCCCCGTTAATCCATACAAGATTGACAGGGTAGCCATTGTTAGACCTGTATAGGTTAAAATATAGTCTTCTATAAAATAAGATTTCGAGTATTCTACCGGAAAAATAATAAACACGCTGAGCAAACAAATTACAATCCCTGTCAGGAGAATAATTTTTCTGGGTTTACTGTACTTACTCATTTCCATAAATTCCATTTTCACTAAACCCTGCCATTAACATTTACTAATCTGCGATGACCCTTAATTATTGATCATTAACTGTAACTGTTCGTCCTTATTTCTTAAATCCAGACCTCCTTCATAAACAGATTTTAAATTAACCAGATAAAAAGACCACCCTGAAGCGCAGCCTAACCGGATGAACTGTTTAGAATTATCATCTGTCGGAATATTTTGCTGAGTCAGTTCAACTACAGTATAATCTCCCTTCATAGTGAGCTTTACATCTACTACACATTCACCTTCAAACGTGAACTGAAAAAAGTCCTTTCCATTCGCATCGGTGATCTTGCCAGGCATTATATCTTCATAGATATACCATTTCCATTCGTAGCTATATCCTGTTGCTGCTGGTGCCTGTTTACTGATCAAATTGTTATTCTGATCAAGAAACTTCACCTCGGCCAGGAACCATTTTTCCAGCTCCTCAGCTTTAGTCCATGCAGCATAAATTGTAGCTGGTGGCGCTTTAACAGCTATCTTTTTTTTAAAACCGGTCCAGTCAAAATTTTTCATTATTCAGCTTTATAATCAACGTATAATCATAAAGCTATTCATTATAATTTATTATTATGTATTGATTATAAGATATTTCGATGGTTATTTAATCTGAAAATGATACTGACCAGCTCCGGTTTTACAGCTATAATAAATCTCAGCCCAAAACCTCGTCAATCATTCCAAACTCTTTGGCTTCCACTGCAGTCATCCAATAATCACGGCCTGCTGCTTCATTTATTCTATCATAACTCTGTCCGCTATGCTCAGCTATTACATGATATAATTCATCCTGAATTTTCAATATTTCTCTAATGCTGATATCCATATCGGCTGCTGTCCCCTGCGTCCCTCCAGATGCCTGATGGATCATCACTCTGGAATGTTTCAGTGCTGAACGTTTACCAGCGGCCCCCGCGCAAAGCAACACTGAACTCATAGATAAAGCAACTCCAGTACAGATTGTAGCAACATCTGGTGAGATATATTGCATAGTGTCATAAATACCAAATCCGGAATAAACCGCACCTCCCGGAGAATTGACATACAGCTGGATGTCTTTATGGGCATCTACAGACTGTAAAAAAAGAAGTTGTGCCTGTATAATATTAGCACTCCTGTCATCGACCGGTTCGCCGAGAAAAATAATTCTGTCCATCATTAAACGGGAGAATACATCCATCTGTGCGACATTCAATTGTCTTTCTTCAATGATGTAGGGAGCCATTGCCACCGGGCCTGCAGCAGCTGATATGCGGGATGTATAATGATCTACAGATGAGCTGCTAATCCGATGGTGTTTTATTGCATAATTACGAAATTCATTGTTTTTCATATCCTTTATGATTAGTTAAATTTAAGACATAGGTTCCCCTGCCCTCTGATAAAGAAGGAGAATTATGCTTGTTAGCTTAAAATGATTGGTTATTTATTGAAAAGATTCATGATCTTTTTCCTAAAAGAAAAATGCCCGGGAGCCGTAAACAGCTTTTCATGTACCTGCTCTATTTCTTTTCTTAATTGCTGCCTTCCATATCTTTCAATCAGATCATATGTTCTTTGCTGCCAAAAAACACTTTCTTTCAGATCTGGCTGCAACACAGCCCTTGCTTCAAATAATATCTTATCTTCTGCTGTGGTATCAGATAAAAGAAAATCTTCAATCAGGTGCAGTTCATTCCATGATGTCTTCATACTTCAGTGATTTTTCTTTTACTGTTTCTTTTATTTTTTCAAGACACTTAAACTTCTGAACAGTTGCTGATCTCGGGCCTGAAAATCCGAACCGGTCAGCCAGGGTTTCCATGTTTAGTTTTTCATAATAAAAAGCACTCAGCAGCTCCATACATTTCTGACCTGCAGTCTGCAATAAGTGCAGCAATCTGGATGAGGAGACTTCTTCATACACAGAATCAACTAATCCCAGATCCTCATCAGACCTGTTACATAACTGATCAAGAGAGATCTCCCTACTGGTTAAGTTGTATCGTTTATTCCAAAGGTATTTTGCAATACCAAAAAGGTAGGCCTTTTCACTATACCTTAAGGTTATTCCTGTATGTCTTACTTTTTCATAATAAATGATCAGGGCATCCTGAAAAACATCCTTAGCCTCATCAAATGAACCACCCATTTTGCTGATATGGTTTGCTACCAAAGGAAAGGCATCCTGGTACAGAGACATCAGCAAAGCCTCCTGAGCCGGGTGTATTTCCTCTTTACTAACTTTTGTTTCCATAACTACTATGCTTTTATAGTATGTGCCTGTTCAACTCCAAATATCACCTAAGTCCGCTATTTTTTTGGAGATTTCAATCCGTTATTTGCTAATTTCAAATAATCAGGCTATACTGAGAAACAATGATCCCATCTTCATCGCCGTAAACAAATTGATTTGGTATAAAGTCAATATTGGCAAAATTCACAATGACATTAACATCTCCTTCAATTTTTTTTCCACTTTTAAGCGGGACTACATCTAAAGCTTTAATTCCTATGGATAACCTGGAAACAGCCACACTATCCCGGATACAGCCAAAAATAATGATACCACTCCAATTATTCTGAATAGCCAGTTCAGCTATATTATCTCCCATTAATGCACATCTTTTTGAGCCACCACCATCAACAACCAGAACCTTGCCTGTTCCATCTTTTTCCAGTGTTTGTCTGACAAGTGGGTTAGCTTCAAAACACTTTACCGTTACAATCTGTCCATGAAAAGCTTTGACTGCGCCAAAATCTTTAAGTCCGATTGGTAATGCGACATTAATACGATCACTAAATTTATCACAAAGGTCTGTAGTTCCGGTTTCCATAGTTAATTATTCTTTATTCGAAATATCATGTATTTCTTATCTGCTTAACAATTTACCTATATTTTTATTAAAAACAACCCTGATCAGTACCAGTAAAAAGCATAGGCATTTAATCACAATTATGATGATCTGGACTAGCATACTTTTCTAAACTGGCACTTAAGACTATCCCTTCAAAAATCCACCTTTGAAAGAAAATTCTATGCATATCACTTATAAATCAGACCTGAATCCGTCAGTTGATCAGGTTATTGAATTGTTAAACAGTTCCGGACTGAAAAGACCTACCGGAGACAGAGACAGGATCGCTCAAATGTATGCTCACGCTAACCTGATCATCAGCGCCTGGGATGCTGATCAGCTAATTGGTATAGCAAGATCTCTGACAGATTTCTCCTTCTGCTGCTATCTTTCAGATCTTGCAGTTAGTAAAAAATATCAGCAGGCAGGAATCGGAAAAGAGCTTGTAAAACTGACCAAAGAAAAAATTGGACCAAAGACCATGCTGCTGTTACTTTCAGTACCCACAGCAATGGAGTATTACCCTAAAATTGGAATGGATAAAGTAGAAAATGCATTTATTATTAACCGTACAGAATGATCAGCTTATATGGATTAACAAGCTTTTAATAACCGGTAAAGTGATTCTTTTAACCCAATAGCTCAAAGTACTTCACGCTAATAGTAAAAAAACTTTTTAGCATCTGGTACTTTGAGTTCTGTTTTTCCTGCTGTGAAGCCATCCATTTTCGGGATGCTCTTAAATGGATACTTAAAACTCCAGAATCTGTTTTCAGGAATCTTCTTTCCCTCATCACAGTCTCCATAATTTTCTGCAATATTGACCATTCCGGTAGAAAAATTAATATCATATTTAAAATCAAAATCACAGGTATCGTAATCATTATAAGTGGAACCAATTAAAAACCAATCCTTATTTTGAAAGCGGAAAATGTTCTGATAAGTACTATAGTGTCTGGAATTATGATTAAAAGTCTGTTTGACCAACAGTGTATTATTTTTTATACTCATTGACAGATCAACACCTTTATCTATACAAAAGCCACAGTCTTTGCTTTTCCAGAGTACAGAGGTATTCTTTTTCCAGAGCCGGGTTTCTCCATTGACGGTTTTGCAGATGTATAATGTTCTGAAAAATCCGGCATCATCCTCTTTCTTATCCGTATTATAAGCATATACCAGCTCATCAACTCCGTCTTTGTCCAGATCACCTCTGGCCTCGAGAACCTTCACATAGCCAGCGGGAACAACAAAACGGGTTAAGTTTTGAGCTGAGCTTCCAAAGGTCAAAAAAGTTAACAACAGGCCTGTAATATTAAAACGAAGTTTCATTAAGCATTGGATTTTTACTTGCATTAACCTGATAAGTAGTGATTTTATTGGTTTCATCGACTTCTACAATCCGGTATCCCCGATAAGTTGTACCCCAGTTTCCACCAAAATGAGCGTCAAAGAAATGTGGTAATTTATTGGTATAAAACACGGCATCAAGACTATGGTCATGGCCATGAAATACAGCTTTAACATTGGGATAACTATGCAACAAATTAATGGTTTCCGGGCTGTCTGCAAAAGGACTTTCCGGCACCCAGTGATATGGCGGAATATGCAGGATCACAAAAACCGTTGTAAGATCCTTAAACTTATCCAGCTCTCTTTTCATGAAAACGCTGTCCGGCGCAATATAAGTCCCTTTGGTATTGGAGGTATTGGCCAATATAAAACCAATACCATTATGCTCAAAAGAGAAGTTATCTTCATAACCAAATACAGACTTCCAGATGGCCGTATCTGCATGATCATGATTTCCCGGAATAGCATAAAAAGGAACCTTTAGCCGATCATAATATTCCTTTTTCACCTCCTGCAGTAATTCCGGCCGGTCATGAACCAGGTCACCATTGATAATCACAAAGTTAAGCGGATTTATCTGATGTGTTTCATTAAGCCACTGCACTATATTTTCATGGTCTTTTTTATAAGGAGTGCCTGGCTGCCCATAATGTCCGTCAGAGGCAATCGCAAAACGTAATTTCAGCTTGCCGGTCTGATTATTCAATGCTGCATGTTCAACCGGAACGAGTGCAGAAACAGCTCCGGGTATACCTGCCAGTGCCAATCCCGTTAAACTACTTTTAATAAAAAACCTTCTTGATGACATAAGTAATTTTGTTTATCGCTACAATATATGATTTATGAATTTGCTAAAAAACATTCTGGGAGAGTTTATCCTAAACAATTTTATCCTGATTAACCCGGGGAAAATGATCAGCTAAAATTAATTGGGTAATTACGCGATTATCTGTAACTTCTCCTTTAATAACCAGGCAATGAAATATTTTACCATAAACCCTCCGGAAAAATTAGCAGCATATGTAAGATTTTTCTGGGTTTTAGAAGGCGACGCCACACTAGAAAGCCCCTATATCCATCGCTCGATGGCAGATGGCTGTGCCGAACTACTTTTTCATTATCAGGGCATTTTTGATGAACTGATCCCTGAAAAACCAGAGGAGAAAGCTTTCGCCTCCGGGCTGGCAGGTCAATCACTACTGATCAGACGTTTTGTAATCCGGAGCAACTTTGGAATATTTGGTGCTTACCTCTACCCTTTTGCAATCTCTCAGCTTTTTTCAATTCCAGGTTCGGAGTTAAAAAATCAGATGATCGACCTGAAAACATTACTTGGAAACCAGGCTCATGAGTTAGAAGAAAAGATGATGCTTGCTGCAGATCATAGCCAGAGAGTAGAAATTATCTCAGGATTTCTTGAAAAAAGATTAGCAGTAGCCAAACAGCAACCTCCGGGGATTTTTCAGACTATCAGATATATGATTCAAACGAGTGAAATTATCAATATAGAACAGCTTGCTGCTCATAATTTTCTATCGACCCGGCAGTTTGAAAGAAATTTCAAACAGCAGGCCGGATTCAGCCCTAAATTATTTTCCAGAATAGTCCGTTTTCAGCATGCACTGGCATTATATAACCATAATAACAAGTCACTGGCAGAAATTGCCTATACCTGCGGATATTACGATCAGTCTCATTTCATTCAGGACTTTAAACAGTTCTCAGGTCATAAACCAAAAGAATACTTCTTTAATCAGGCTGAAGGTACTGCCTGGAGAACGGTCTGAAGATGTCGGATTTTTCCTATTTCATTAATGCCTGCCTTGCTAAATTAGCATAGTTAAATAAATAAGAAAATGAATATACCACAAGAACATCAGACCGTTATGCCTTATTTAATGCTGAAAAATGCTTCAGCATTTATTGATTTCACAAAAACAGTCTTTAATGCACAACCCATTGAAAGTATGCAGAAGCCAAGAGCCGATGGTTCTGGTTTAATGCATGCTGAAATTATGATCGGAACAAGCACTATTATGTTTTGTGACGCCTCCGAAGATTGGCAGCCACAAACAGCAAATCTGTTTGTATACGTTGAAAGTGCAGACGAAACTTATAAAAAAGCTTTGGATGCAGGGGCAGAATCATTAATGGGACTATCTGATCAGAATTATGGCAGAACCTGCGGTATTAAAGATCAGTTTGGGAATGTTTGGTGGATTACCTCCATTCTTTAGATAAATAAGCCTTCAAAGAGGTTTATTTATTCCGGATTTTTCTGCAAAAGCCAATCGGTCTAAGCAATTCAGCACAAAAAATTGCATATTAGGCCGATTTAGCTTTTAAAGAAATGAAGATAACAACCTTAGAAAACGTAGATACCGGATCATTGGCAGAAACTTTTAACTTATCATTTTCAGATTATCTGGTCCCCTTCAAAATCACAAAAGAACAATTAGAAAGAAAGATCAAAACCGAAAGCATTGATCTCCGGTTTTCTGCCGGAGCATTTGAGGACGATCGCTTAATCGGATTCATCTTACATGGCATAGATCATATTCATGGAAATAAAGTCGCTTACAATGCAGGCACGGGCGTAATTCCAGATGAAAGAGGAAATAAAATCACTTCAAAACTCATGGAGTATA
Organism: Pedobacter lusitanus; assembly: GCF_040026395.1. Lineage (NCBI taxonomy): Bacteria > Pseudomonadati > Bacteroidota > Sphingobacteriia > Sphingobacteriales > Sphingobacteriaceae > Pedobacter > Pedobacter lusitanus. The sequence continues at coordinate 196,583 of NZ_CP157278.1, read as the reverse complement.
TTATCCCTAAACTAAAAGAACAAAATGTAACCAAACTCAAACTTGAAGTAATAACCGGTAATCAGGTAGCTATCAACACCTACGAAAGAGCCGGTTTTAAAATTACCAGGGATTACAATTGTTATAAAGGTCAGCTTAAAACGCACAGCGGATCAAGGTTTGAGATACGGCCGCTGCTATCTGATGACTGGCAATTATTCAGTTCTTTTTGGGATGGAGAACCAGCCTGGCAAAACTCAGTTACCGCTATGAAAAATGCGAAAGAGCTGCATATTGCCATTGGAATTTTCTCTGCGGATCAGCTAATCGGCTATTTAATTTACAATCCTGATAACCATAGAATTCATCAGTTTGCCGTAGCTCCTGCCTACAGAAGACAAGGAGCAGCAAAACAACTATTTGAATACATCTCTTCAGGAGAAAAGAAAGAATTCTCCGTGATCAATATTGATAAAAACCTGCATAGAATCCATGCATTTTTATTGACTGTCGGATATGAGCTAACGATTAAACAATATGAGATGGAGCTGAATATAAGCTGAGCAATCTAAAAATTATCCTAATTTAGCAGATATCATTCTCTTAATGGATCAGTATATTTTAACGGGTATTATAAGCTTCCTCTCTGTTTTTATTTCTTTTCTGTTCGCCCTGTTTTTACTCACTGTAAAAACCGAACATAAACTAAATAACAGACTGCTGGCTTGTTTTATCATTTTTAATGGGATTGATATCAGCGGTTTCTTTAGCTACTACTTTCTGCAGCATGAGCCGGTTTTAGAAATGTTCAGAGGACAAACCTCACTGTTAATCATTCCCTTTTTCTATTTATATGTCTTATCAGTCTGTTATGCCGATTTCAGCTTAAAGCCAAAACATCTGCTGCATATAAGCCCTTTTCTGCTGGCTAACCTGATTATAACACCACGTTTTTATCTGGCAGATTCAACGGCGCGGTTCCTTTTCCTGGACAATTACAATCAAATGCCTGAGGCCATTTTCCTCCAGATCTTTATCCTGTTTCAGCTGACCTTCTATATCACTGCGATTTTTCTTGTGCTGAGAAAATATAAAAAGATATACCTGGAAAACTATACAAATCCAGCATCTGTTACTTATCAGTGGTTATTTCAATTCACCTGTCTGTTAGCTGCGCAGTATTTCATTGCTGCCCTTAAAAACCTGTTAAAATATACAGATTATACGCATATAGCAGGCTGGGTATATCCTTTAGTCGGACTTACTGCACTGTCAGTTTTATGCTGGTTTGTTTTAAAAGCGCTGCATCATCCTGATCTTTTCAGAGGGATAGATTCCAAATTAAAATTAGTCAGTGACTTTATACCTGATTCCCCTGCAGATATGCCCACAGCAGATCAGCCAGCTTCAAACTTACCTGATCAGGATAAAATTACGGCGCTGAGAAAATTTATGGAGCAGGAAGAACCTTATCTTGAGCCCTCCTTAACGATTCAGGATCTTGCCGGTCAGATGAAAATTCAGGTACGTGATTTATCCATACTGATTAACCATCAGCTTAATCAGCATTTTTTCGATTTTATCAATGAGTATCGCATTCAAAAAGCCATGGCAATTTTAAGAGATCCCCGGAAAAACGAATTAAATATCCAGGAGGTGCTGTATGCAGTAGGTTTTAATTCAAAATCCACATTCAACTTCGCCTTTAAAAAGTATACGAAACAGACCCCAACACAGTACAGAAACAGCTCATTACAAACAAGATAACAAAAGTCGTACGTCTTCAAAAAAAAGTCGGACTATTTTCTTTCCAGAAAAATAGTCCGACTTTTTTTGTCGGTCGTGCAAGCCGGTTTTCTGAGGCAGATTTGTAGTCATAAAGCAAATCATATGAAAACAATCATCTTATACGCCCTGCTGATATTACCATTATGGGCAAGTTCTCAGGTACAGTTAAAGGGAAATGTAAAAGGTAACAACGAACCGGTAATCTGGGCAAATATCATCCTCTCAAGCCCCGAAGGCAAAGTAGTAGCTGGTACACTGACTAAAGAAGACGGCTCTTTTGACTTAAAAATCAAAAGTGGTTCCTATAAAATAAAGATCAGTTATCTCGGCTTTACAGCACAGGAAAAAGACCTGGTTATCGTAAAAGATACCGACCTGGGTATGATTACTATGCAACCAAAAGACGGCGACCTGCAGGAGATTAAAATTGTGGCGAAGAAAAAACTGATCGAGTATAAAACAGACCGCCTGATTTATAATGTAGCCAGTAGTATTGCTGCATCAGGTGGTAATGCGGTAGGTGCCCTGAGCACTGCTCCTGGTGTAATGATCCAGAGCAAAAACATCAGCATCCTGGGTAAGGGCTCATCACGTGTGATGATAGACGGACGCCTGATTGAACTAACCGGTGATGATCTGATCAATTACCTGAATGCTATAGCAGCCACTGATATTGCAAGTATAGAAGTTATCACGAACCCACCTGCAAAGTACGAAGCTGGCGGAGATGGCGGACTCATTAATATCGTCCTGAAAAAAGGGATCAGGGATTCCTGGAAAAACACAGCAACAATGACTTATGATCAGAGTACTTATAGTTTTTTCACCCTGAGAGATAACTTTTTGTATAACAAAGACAAAATCAAACTCTCCATGAACATTGGCGGGAAACTGGGTAAGCTGAAAGAGACAGAAAGCTTAAATACTTATTATCCACAAGGATTGTGGGCCCTGAACCGTACAGGAAAACAAAAACAGAATAACCTGTCCGGCGGTCTGGCATTTGATTATGATCTTTCCGGCAGTACAACTATTGGTGTGCAGTACAGTGGCAATCAAAACAATCCGGACACCAAAGATCTGACCACTATAAAAATCGGAAACACCAGTAATCAGCTGGACTCTCTGCTCATTAATGATGGATATAATAAACTGACCAACTCCAGCCAGACTTACAATGCGCATATCATAACCAGACTCGATACCACAGGAAAAAAGCTTTCTGCTGATCTCGACTATTTCAATTATAACTCCAAAATTGATAACAACTTTATCACCAGAACATTTTTGCCTGATATGAAGTATTTAAACACGAACCAGGCAGCAAAAAACCAATCTATGCAGGACATTAATAACTACAGTATCAAACTAGATATGGAACATCCTTTAAAATTCATGAACCTGTCTTATGGAACCAAACTAAGTTTTATCAATAGCAAAGCTGATATAGCTTATTATAATACGATTACCGGCGATCCGGTTTTAGACAAGACCCGTTCCAATCACTTTGAATACCAGGAAAACAACCAGGCTGTATATGTAAACGGAAATAAAAATATAACAGCTAAACTAAGTCTGCAATTAGGTCTTAGACTGGAAAATATACAGACCAGCGGATATTCTGCTACTGCAAACCAAAAAACACAGAATAACTATCTGAAATTATTCCCTACCATTTATCTCTCTTATAAAGAAAATGAAAATAACAGCTTTCTGTTTAATTATGGACGCAGGGTTAACAGACCGGTTTTCAGAGACCTGAATCCATTCCGTTCTTTTCTGAACAGTAAGAGTTATTCAGAAGGGAACCCTTTCCTCCAGCCTTCTTATAGTGATAACTTTGACTTTACCTATGTATATAAAGAAAACTGGAGAACCAATTTATTCTTTAATATTACTACAGATGGTTTTGGTATAGTATTCAATTCAGATCCGCAGACAAACGTGCAGACTATAACCAGACAAAACTACTTTAAGGAATACTATTACGGTATAGGACAAAGTTATACACTTAACCTTGTTTCCTGGTGGCAAAGCCAGAATCTGGCTTACCTGCTGGGTTCAAAAAGTGTGTTTAACAAACTGGTGAATGCAACCCCAAAAAATAGTGCCCAGTTATATTTAACCACAAATAACACCTTTTCTTTAAGTAAAGAAACAAAATTACAGGCCGATTATTTTTTCAGCTCTTCTGTTAAAAGAGGGCTCTATGAAACAGGGCAGCTGTCAGGATTAAATATAGGTATCAAACAAAGCATACTTCAAAATAAGCTGCAGCTTGCTGCATTGGTTAACGATGTCTTTAACACTGCCTACCTGAAAAACTATACCTCTGTTGTCAATGGAATAACCCAGGTATATGGTCAGAATAACAGCAGCAGATTTTTCAGATTCTCGCTGACCTACAGTTTTGGAAATGATAAAATCAATGTCAGACAACGCAGTTTTGGAAATGATGAAGAAAGAAAAAGAACTGATTAACACTCCTTCATTTAAGGAAGAGACTTCCGGAGTTTTGGCCCTCAACGGACTTTAAACTCCGGAAGTCCGGCCTTTCCTATTTAAGTCCGCCTATAACCTAATTCAGCACCTCCACTAACCGGTAAAGTACTTCCGGTAATAAACCTGGCCATATCTGAAAGAAGAAATACACAAGCATCAGCAATTACATCACCATCAGGACAATCACCCAGCGGATGTATATCATTAAGATAAGCTGTAGTAAATTCAGGCTCTGGTTGTTCTTTAACCCACTCGCGTAGCATGGGCGTCCAGGCACCGGCAGGCAGAACAGCATTGACCCTTATTTTATAAGGCGCATAATCTAGTGCCATTGATTTGGTAAGGGCATTTAAGGCTCCTTTTGTAGCGGTATAGGCAGCATGCCTTTCCTGCCCGATTGAACCAACCAGGCTACTGGTATTCAAAATACTGCCCCTTGTGTTTTTTAGCGCTTCAAAACCAAAACGCGTGGTATATAGAACAGCTCTCAGGTTAACATCCATCAGATTCTGCCATTCCTCATCTGTAGTTTCATGCAGGGGTTTAGAAGGAATGGCAATTCCTGCATTGTTATGTATAGCATCAATTCTGCCATATTTTCCAATCGTTAAGCCGATAGCATTCTTCACATCTGCAGCCTTTGACACATCACATAATACACCAAGATGATCAGGACCTAAAAATGTCATAGCCTGCTTAACGGAATCCTCAGAATTGGCAGCAATTATAACAGTCGCTCCTGCATTTGCATAGGCCTTTGCACATTCAAAGCCAATCCCTGTTGATCCTCCGGTAAGAAAAATGATTTTACCTGCTAATAGCTCCATATAATTTATCCTGTTAGAAATCTTTAAAATTCAATTTGTTAGTTTGTGTGAAACACCTCTTCCATCGGGCTCCATATTTTGTCAGAACCGGTTATAGGCTGCTGGCAGGGATCCGTCTCTTTCCACCAGCGTTGGGTATCCGGATCACGGGACATTTTTTTCATGTCTTCCTCAAAATTATTACCTGTATATTCAAAGTAGCTGAAGAGGTAATAAGCGCTGTCTATTTTTTTGAAGTAAATGGAATAATTACGAATGTTACATTCTTTTATTTTTTTCAGAACAGCTGGCCAGACATAGGCATGTAGTTTTTTGTAGTATGCTATTTTTTCGGGTTTTAATCCTGTTACCGAGCCAAATCTTTTTGGCTCTGCCGGCTTAATGGGCTCCTTGCATCCCGTAAAAGAACAATAAGCAAGAAAAAAAGCAATAATAATTCTTTTCATTTTATCTAAAAATATAATATAGTACAGCCACGGTTAACAGAAGTAAGCCTGATAATAGTTTATAATTCCCTATACCTTTCCAGGCCACTCCCTGTAAAGGCTCCCAAGGTGATTTCCAATAAAGTTTAGCACTTTCTTCAGTATGCTGAACCGGGTACCTGTAAGAAAAAAAGATCTGGATTACGACACAGATACAAAACAGGTAAAATGCCATCATCATAAATGGAGTATGGCCAATAAATGTTTCGGGGTATAACTTATTTATAGCAAATGCAATAACACCCAGGATAGAACCTATCCATAGCGTTAACTTAGCAGATTGGGCAGATGCGCCTTTCCAGAATACACCCAGCAAAAAAACACAGGTTATTGGCGGAGCAATATGTGCAATAATATCATTAATACCACTAAATATACTTTCATACCGGTCAAGCAGTGGTAGCAATGCCAGTGAGAATATAAGCGCAATACCCGCTGAAACCTTCCCTGCCCAAATTAATTGTTTATCCGAAGCTTCAGGGCGATAACGCTGGTACATATCATAACTCACCATAGTTGAAATAGAATTTAACGCCCCGGAAACCTGGCTCATTAAACCTGATAAAAGTGCAGCTACCAAAACACCGACTAAACCTGATGGAAGGAGCTGTGTAATCATTAATGTATAAATACCCTTTGACTGTACCTGCCCTTTTTCATCCAACCCAAGGCTGCTTATATCCAAATGCCCTGATTGTGCTAAAGTGTATGCAAATAAACCCGGCAATACAAAAAGAAAAACCGGCAGAATCTTGATAAAACCACAAAACAATGGACCTATCCGGGCGTGATTCTCATCTTTAGCACCAAGCACCCGCTGAACAATAGTCTGATCTGCACACCAATACCAGATCCCCAGAATAGGATAACCTAAAAACACGGCATACCAGGGCATTCCACTACTATCGCCATGTGGGCGCAGCATCGAAAGCTTATCCATCTCTCCTTTATCCCTCAGTACTGTAATCATCGGTTCCCATCCGCCCATTTTGTTAAAGGCAGCATAGCTGATTATTATTGCCCCGCTAAGTAAAACCACCGTCTGGATAGATTCGGTTACTACCACAGCCTTTAAACCACCAATAATCGTATAAACAGCCGTGATCAGGCAAATTACAATTACACTTACATACATGTTAAGGCCGAACAAAGTTTTCAGTACAATACCCCCGGCAAGCATGGAGAATGCAATGTGAATAATGATTGCTGAGACAACCGAAATTACCGCCAGCCAATCGCGGCTTGCCTTATCATAGCGCTTTTCCAGAAAATCAGGCAAAGTAGCTACACCAGATTTAATATAGAAAGGAACAAAAAATAATGATAACAGAATAAGTGTAAAAGCAGCCATCCATTCAAAATTACCGTTTAACAGGCCGCTGCTAAATCCGCTTTGTGCTAAACTTACCAAATGAACAGTAGAGATATTCGTGGCAAATAGTGCAAGACCAATAGCAGGCCATTTTAAACTTTTGCCGGCAAGAAAATAAGTTCCGGCAGCATTTGATTTACTTCTTCTGCGATGACGGATTCCGGCCCATAAACCAATAACCAGAATGCCCAAAATATAGAATGCACTAATACTTAAGTCTATTGTTTTTAACATTTCCTGTGTTTTTACAGATTAACTTAATGATTTCAAATCACTGCTGCTGCCTGGCTCCAGTGGTGTTTTATAAAAGCCTCCCTCTACGATTACCGGATGTACGAAGTGTTTTTGCAAATGAGGAATATGTTCCAGAAACAAAGCTTCGTGTCCCATAGAGATATGATTGAATAACACTAAATGCTGATGCAGCTGTCCCATATCACCCACATGAGGCACCACAGGTATTCCATATTTCCGGGAAAGCAGGCTTATGGTAATAAATTCACTTACCCCACCGACCCGAACAGCATCAGCCTGGATAAAACCAGCAGATTGGGTTTGCAGATAATTTTTAAAAACAATCCGGTTTGGCACATGCTCACCCAGCGCAAGTTTAGTCGGAGCAATGGCATCGGCCAGTATTTTATGCGCAAGCACATCATCAGGATGGGTGGGCTCTTCAATCCAATAAGGATTCATTCCTTGCAATTCTCTGCATATTTTTAAAGCCTGGGGTAATGTCCATTGCTGATTTGCATCAAGCATGACTTTTATATTGTCTCCGGCCACTTCGCGTACAATATGTGAACGGCGAATATCTCTTTGAGGATCTGAGCTTCCGACTTTTAGCTTCATGGCTGTAAATCCTTCTGCAACTGCCTTTTTGCAATTTTCGCGAACCTTTTCATCGCTATAATTAAACCAGCCAATGGAAGTGTCGTATCCGGGATAGCCTTTTACTGTGACCTTTGTACGAATTTCTTTATCAGCAGCATTATCTTTGAATAACTGTATGGCCTGTTCTGCTGTAAGCTCATCTTCCAGATAAGATAAATCCAGTGTGTTCACAATTTCTTCAGGTGATAAATCAATTAGCAATTTCCAAAGTGGTACTCCTCTTTTTTTTGCCCAGAGATCATAACAGGCATTGGTAACCGAAGCAAGAGCAAGATGGACTATTCCCTTGTGCGGTCCCAGCCAGCGAAATTGTTGTTCATTAGATAACTGATTAAATACGGCCCCAAAATCCGACATTAACTCTTCAATGTCCCTTCCCTTAAGTTGCGAAGCATAGAATTGTGCCGCTTTACATACCAGGTCGTTACCCTCGCCCAGTGTAAATGCAAATCCAGTCCCTGTTAATCCGCTGTCATCAATAAGATTAGTTACCGCATAAGAATAAATAGGGTCGCGATGAATGGCATCACTTCCAGCTCCGTTGGGTAATGGAAATCTGGCATCATTTACATGAATTTTTTTGATCATTTTGATTAAAGCTGGTTTTAAGAAATAACTGGAATACTTTCAGCGTTTGTATTAAGTTCTAACACAATAACAGAGTCATTTTGGTCAGGAAGCTGCGCTGGTAACTGAAGTGTTATTACGCCGGCAGCCTGCTGATAATTTATAGCTCCGCCGTTCAATAAAAATGCTTTTCTTACCAGTACCGCATGTAGAGCCGGTAAGATAAGCTCATTGGATTTTTTATCAAAAACATGAATATACAGTTTGTTTCCTTTGCGGGTAGCAGCATATATTTCATTCGGTTTAAATGGACCACCTTTGGTTTTATAAATACTTTCGCCATAAAGTTTAAGCCAATTGCCCATTTCCTTAAGTCTTGTTGCCTGGCGTTTTTCAATTCTTCCATCTGGCATTGGACCAACATTAAACAATAAATTTCCATTTCCTCCCGCAGTTTTAGCAAGGGTTTGAATACACTCCTTCAATGATTTCAACGAATCATTAGGTTTCCAGGCCCACTGATTACAAATTGTCATACAGGTTTCCCAGGGGTCGTTCATATTGAGTGCCCCTATCTTTTGTTCAGGTGTGGCATAATCGCCTAAAATCTCAGGTCCCAGTTTTGTGTGCTCACTATTTGCACCTATCCTGTTGTTAATAATCACCTTAGGATCGAGCTTTTTAATATAGGTATAGATATCTATGCCATATTCATTTTTCCAGGGACTTTCCCAGTTCCCATCAAACCAAAGCATATAGGGATGATAGTTATTTACAAGTTCCTGAATTTCACTTTTCATCGTAAGGACAAATTTTTTCATATCTGCCTTAGCATCAATATTTTTCTGACCAGGTTTATGAAAAGGATAATTTGGATCATGCCAGTCAAGAACAGTAAAATAAATACAAAACCTGATGTCATATTTCTTACAGGCTGCTGCCAGTAAACCGACTACATCCACTTTGTAAGGAGAATTCATAATGTTATAATCAGAGACCGCGCTTGGCCATAACAAAAAACCATCATGATGTTTTGCTGTAATAGTCAGGTATTTCATTCCTGCATCTTTAGCAGTTTTTACCCACTCATCCGCATTAAACAAAACAGGGTTGAATTCTTTGTATAAATTGTCATAATCATCAGCCGGAACATTTATACCACGACTCCAACCGATTTCTGTACCCCGTAAGGTTACAGGTCCCCAGTGAATGAACATTCCAAATCGCTGATCCATAAAATTATCCAGGACTGCTTTCGGTGTTTTAATTGCGGGATCAATAAGATTGGTTTGTGCTTTTAGCTGACAAGAAAAGAATAGAAAAATAATCAGGTAGGAAAAAGATCTCATGTTCATACTTTATAAATTTGGTTCGAACCAAAAATATCAGGTTATACAACCGCATACAATGAATTATGCACTTATCTTAATGGATTATTCAACTGCATCATTAATTTAGTATCTTATTAGCAGCTCATCACCATAAAAATAAGGATATGATTAAAACCAGGATAAGAGATGGATTTGAAGGTCAAAAACTGATTAGTTTGCCCAATATAATCTGCAAAAAAATCAGAACCTCCAATACAGTCTTAAATCAAATCTTTATTACACATATTGGATATTTCCCAAAAGCCAGTTTCCATTTTAGAGAAAGAAAAAACGGATGTGAAGACAATATCTTTATTTACTGTTTACACGGAAAAGGCTGGTATATAATAGATAAAAAAAAAGTATGAGGTTACACCGGGGCAATTTTTCCAAATACCGGCCACAGATCAATATATTCAGTACGGAGCAGATCAGGAATTGCCCTGGACAATTTTCTGGATTCATTTTAGTGGTAATGATATAGATAACTTTAACCGGGTTTTGAATATTTCTGTAAATGATGGGCCCAGGGATATTCCTTATAATGAGAAAGGACTTCAGATTTGGGAAGAAATGTATGCTTGCCTGGAAATGGGCTATAGTAAAGGCAATCTGAATAATGCCAATATGTGTTTGTACCACTTTCTGGCTACTTTTCAATACGTAGAGAAACATTTTTCAATTGCAGAAGATAAAGATAATATGATTAGAGAAACCATCGTTTTTATGAAAGAAAAGATCGGATGCAAGTTTAAAGTAGAAGATTTTTCTGTTCGTTATAAACTTTCGGTCTCGCATTTTTCAAGTATGTTTCATCGCTCTACCGGAACCTCACCAATGGAATATTTTATCCAGCTTAAAATCCAGAAAACCTGCCAGTTACTTTATACAAAAAGCATCACCATTAAAGAAATTGCATTTAGTTTGGGTTATGATGATCCTTATTATTTTTCCCGTCTGTTTAAGAAGATGATGGGCATCTCGCCAGAGCAATACAGACAGACCAGAAATCTTAGGTCTTAAGCGCCATCATTCCGGTTTCAAACACCAAAGATCAGTGTCTTCAGGGTTTATAAACTACAGGTTTATAACTACTGTATGATAATAAGTTTTGCCTGTTTTTGCTTTTTATTCGTCCTTTTTAAATAAAAAACCAGTATTTTAGTCTTGAGTTCAATTGTGAATTAGCTTTTACAGACCTATAAATCTGATTTTTTAACCACCAATAATTATACATATGGGAAAATTTGTGATTACAAAAAGAAAGAACGACGAATTTCAGTTCAATCTGAAAGCCGATAACGGACAGGTTATTCTGGCAAGTGAAGGCTATTCGGCAAAAGCAGGATGTGAAAATGGTATCGCATCGGTACAGAAAAATGCGCCTGATGATGCAAGGTATGAAAGAAAAACCTCTACAAATGGAAAAGCCTATTTTAATCTGAAGTCTACAAACGGACAAATTATCGGCACCAGTGAAATGTATGAGAGTGTAGCTGGCAGAGAGAACGGAATAGAATCCGTTAAGAAAAATGCGCCAGGTGCATCAATTGATGATCAGACTGTTTAATTCAGAAAAGCCTATTCAGGCATATAACAAAATGCAAAAGAGGCTGATCATACATGAAAAATGATCAGCCTCTTTTGTTTATAGATCTTTTTAAAGACCAGCAGCCTGGTTTTTATATTTAATTGCTTCTGATTTTAAAAATGGAGTTGAATCTGACCCGCCTGTGAAATCTACTCCAATGATAATAACGCCATCAGCACCAATTTTTTTCGCCTTGTCAATAATCCTTTGTTTTGCTTTATTTTCATTAACAGTGGTTTGAGTAAAGAGATGTCCAATCACCTTGTATTCCTTCTTAACATCCTTAGCGGCATAAAAAACATCCACATTGGTAGTAGGAGTCATTGTATCACCAACATATGAAATTGTAGCAGCACAAGAACTAAGTATAGTTGCCGAGACCAGCATAATCAGAAAATTGACCTTAAGTGTTTTCATATTATTATATAATTTAAACTTAAATAAAGGTATTGATTATATATAATAAGATATATATCAAAACAGCCCGTCACTGCCTATTAAATCGCATTATTTTTGTTACAGTTAAAATTTAACCCCGCTTTTACTTCTGGCTAATGCCTCTAAATAATAATAATCAGCATAGATAATAGGCACATCTATTTCAGACTTTGCTGGCTTATGTCCCGTGCTATGTGCCAGTATAAAACCTTCATTACCTCTGTTTTCACTGGTATATTTTGCTGTCAGGTTATTCAGTATCTGATCAGCAGTTTTTCTGTAATTTTTGCCTTCTTTACTGTAGCCGCTCAACTCATATAACCCCGAAGCTACAATGGCAGCAGCCGAAGCATCCCTTGGCGAGGCAGGAATCTGAGGATCGTTATAATCCCAGTAAGGCACCTTATCAGCAGGCAGTGCCGGGTTAGTCAGAATAAATCTGGCAATACCCTCCGCCTGTTTTAAATAAGTTTTGTCTTTGGTTTCACGATAACACATCGTATAGCCGTATAAGGCCCAGGCTTGTCCGCGTGCCCAGGCCGAAGTATCAGCCAGTCCCTGAGCAGTACCTTTCCATTTTACATCACCAGTTTGCGGATTATAATCAACCACATGAAAAGAGCTGTAATCTTTACGGAAGTGATTTTTGAGTGTAGTATTCGCATGGCTGACGGCTATTTTATAAAATGAAGAATCGCCTGTTAATTTAGTCGCTTCAAATAATAATTCCAGGTTCATCATGTTATCAATAATAACAGGAAACTGCCATTTATCAGCATTATGATCCCATGAACGAATGACTCCTGCTACCGGATTATATCTTTTGGAAAGACTTTTTGCAGCCTGTATAATCACGGCTTTATAACTCGTATCTTTTGTTAAACGGTAACCATTACCAAAACTGCAGTATACCATAAAACCCAGATCATGAGTTCCTGTATTGTACTGTTGCGGTGCAAGTTTTTGAGTAAACTCTCTGGCCGGCGCCAGCCATTTCGGATCTTTGGTCAGTTCATACAGATACCAAAGCATCCCCGAGAAAAAGCCACTTGTCCAGTCGCGGCCGGCCACCAATTTTAACTGGCCATTTTCCAGCGTTCGCGGAGCAATCAGCTTTGTATCTTTAGCTATTGCTGCTTCAGATTTTTCAAGCAGTAAGTTCACTTGTTTTTCTGCCGGGACCAATGCTCTGGCCACATTTACCTGCTGCGCATTTACTGTCGTGTTCAAACACAGTAAGGTAGCCAGGGCTAAGGTTAAGTTTATTTTCGGTTTCATCTGTTTATGTTTTTGGTTGATTAATAAGGTTTCTTTACGTGTATGTTTACATCCAGATCAGTGGATGACGGATAGGCAGATTCCGGATCACTTCTGCTACCTGCGGGTAATGATCCAGTTTTTCCCAGGTCCTGTACCAGTCCTTTTGCTGATAAGCATTTGCACCAAATAAAAGAAAAGGCTGAGCCACAGGCCAGTTGTCCCAGTACATCACATCAGCTTTTAAACTCCATTTGGTTTTATCCGCAATAAAAGGATATAAATAAGCAATTCCGAGTCTGATAGATTTACCATCTGCCGTTTTAAAATCCCATAAATTATCTTCAGGAACAGACAGGATCTGACAGAGTATAGCCATTGCATCCAGGTTAAATATCGAGTATCCGTAAGGTTTGGTACGAGCCATTTCCAGAGGAAAACTTCCATCTGCCCCCATTTGACCAGGCAGTAGTACTGTTTTATATCTTACTCTCATAGAATCAAGCATCGGCTGATCATTGCATAGTTTAGCAAACGAAGCCACCTGAATTGCCCAGCAGGTTGCATGATTATTTTTAACCATTTTTTCCTGAATACCCGGTTTACTGGTGTTCAACCAGTTTGTATATTCCGCAAACCATCCCTTTATCGCTTTGGCAGACTCAGGGTCAAAAACCCCTGCTTTCTCCATAACAATAATGCCCTGTGCTACTTCCATTAAATGTATTGTGTCAATAATGCCATAATTCCGCCCGGTAAATTTTCCCTTCACAGCCTGTGCAAAACTGAGATTTGGGTTCATTAAAGTCTCCGGGTTTACAAACCAGGCTTTTAAATGGACAATAGCCTGTTTAACATATTTCTCGTCACCTGTTAATTTATAGGCCGAAGCTAAAGCACCGATCACTTTACTCAGCCGGATCATGGCTTTGCGATGCTCCACAAAATTGTCCGGATTAGTTAATCCATCCCGGTTGATATACGGACCATCAGGATTGGCAGGGTCTGGCCAGAAATAATCAGCTTCAGAGAAAAAATCATGTTTTCCTCCTGCGCTTCTGGGTGAAGAAGCAGCTGTTACAGTCACCGGTTTTTGCGTCATTGCCCAGGCAGCTTCTGCCAGGGTCTGTTTGCGCAGCAGCATTGCAGCCGCTTTAGCGATCTCTTGTTTTCCAGCTGAACGATGAGTTACAGCAGCGATTAAGGTATCCCGGTCAGCAAAACGTGATTTTACCTCCTCACCGGGATTCACAGTATGTTCCGGACTACCTGGATGTCCCGGATTAAATATTAAAGAGGCAGCACAGATCACAGCTGCCGGGAAAACAGAAAATATTACATACATAGCTCCATAATTAAATCAACAGATTTGAAATTTATATCCTTTAAAGATTAACAAAAGCAGTAGCCAGACCTTCAGACTGTACTGCCACCATACTTTTCCCTTTATTCAGTTTTACCTTGATAATTGCCCGGCCATTATAAGCCTGTACTTTTCTGGAACCCGATGAAGTGCCCAGATTATCCAATAGTTTACCCTCGCCGGCCAAAGAAAAATTAATCCAGTTCATAGCATCCGGACACAGTATATTTTTATCGTCATATAACCGGACTTCCACTGTCGCTATATCATCCTGCTGATCAATTTTTGTCAAAGTCAGTTTTGCAGGTTTTGCCCATTTTTCGGTCTGATAATTAAACTTAATTTCATCTTTCACCGTAACCTTTCCTTTTTTGGCAATCACGCTAACCACATTTTCCCCTTTAACAAAAGGAAGGTTCCAGCGCAATCCCGCAGCCGGAAAGTCCTGACTGTTTCTTTTTTTAATGCCAAAACTTTTGCCATTCAGGAATAACTCTGCTTCAGTGCAATTCGCATATACTTTTACCATTTTCTCTTCTCCATCCGCTCCCCATCTGACCGGCCAGGTATGTCCGTAGATATGCACCATAGGCTTATCCGTCCAGTAAGACTGAAAAACATAATAAGCTTCTTTTTTGGTCAGATCTCTTTCTACCACCCCTTTCTGGTTCATATAAGGAACAGGATTATCTGGTCTTACCGGAGTAGAAAAATCTTTAAATGGCCAGTAAGCAGTTCCGCTTAACCAGGGCATGGTTTCCTGTTCTTTCAAATGCCAGTCAACCAGATTAACCAGATAAGATTCACTCCAGTCGCCATCTTTAGAGATTCTTGCTGCTCCACCAAACAAAGATGCATCGCCCGCCCGTTCATCAGCACCAAGACCTGTTTTGATTTTACTCAAGGCCTTATCCGGATTTTCAGAATGACGCATAGCATGGCTGTCTCCTCCCCACTCCACATGGATAAAACGCTTTACTTTTTTAAACTCTTCTTCACTGACACTTTTGTAGTCCGTATAATTACCACGATACCAGCCTGCCCAGATTGAAGGGGAATATACATCAACCAGGTCACTGCAAAAGTCACATCGCCTGATGGCTGTTAAACGTGAATTATCCAGCAGATGAGAAAGGTCATTCAGTTCTTTCATAAATACCCTGATTTTTTCTTTATCAAATTCAGGAAAATCTCCCGGCCAGTCATTCTCATTTCCCATACCCCAGAGAATAACCGAAGCATGATTATAATGCTGTTCGATCATATTGGTCAGCATCCTGCGCGCCTGTTCCTTGTACACCGGCCCTCCCAGACCACCACGGCACCATGGAATTTCTTCCCATACCAGGATACCCAGGCTATCACACAGATTTAAAACAATACGCGACTGCTGATAATGTGCCAGACGAATGAAGTTAACCCCCATTTCTTTCATCATGATCATTTCCTGACGAATCGTATTTTCTGTCATGGCTGCAGCTACACCTGCATGATCCTCATGGCGATGCGTTCCTCTCAGCAGCAAACGTTTCCCGTTCAGCATAAAAGGTCCCTTTTCTACAAATTCAAAATTCCGGAAACCAACTTTCTCTGTTCCTCTGGCCACTCCCGCAGACGACTGGATTTCGTATTGCAGTGTATATAATAATGGCTGATCTGCTGACCATAACACAGGTTTCTTTAGCTGAAGATCCCAGAGCTCTGTATCAGTTGATAACCCATTGATTTTCTTCTCAGTACTGGAGACCAGCTTACCTGCAGGATCAGTTAGTTTCAGCACTATTTTAGCTTCACCTATAGCCAAAGGATTATAGAATCTGGCTTTTACACTCAGTTTTCCCGATTTCCCTGCCGCATCTGTTTCAGCTTTGGCAAAGAGTTTATCCATTGAAAGTGCTGGTGTATAAACCAGGTTCAGATAACGGTAAATACCACCATAAATATTAAAGTCAGAAAGATCTGACGGAATCATTTCCAGATCTCTGGAATTATCAGTACGGATAGAAACAGGTACTTTTCCTTTGAATTGTTTCTTACAGATTTCTGTTTTTTTAAACGCATTTACCGCCGTTGTCAGATCAGCAGTCCACTCATCATAACCACCAACATGAGAAGCGACTTTTGTCGTATATACATAGACCTCTGTTTTCTGACCCGCACCTTCAAAATGCAGCAGCGTACGCCCGTTTTGATAAGGATTAGCTATATCAATTGTAGTACGATACCAGGACGGTCCCTGATAATAATTGACATCAGGATCAACAGCGTCTCTGGCATTTACACAATGCGGCAGATTTACAGCTTCCCAGAGCGGTACACTTTCCGGATTCCCTTTACCTACCGGCCGTACCGCTTCCCAAATTCCACCTAAATCCTGTTTTAAAAATTCCCAGTTATGATTTAATCTTATGGATTCCTGTGCCTCTACCGGAGTGAATCCAAGTAGAGATCCAAGAACAACAAACACACGCAAATATCTGATCATCATTAATAAATTTTTCTAAGCTGTAAAGCATTCAATACCGGTATACCATTGATCGCTTTAAAATCCAAACTAATTCCTTTTCCACCGCTTACGGTAACTCTTGTCTTTTTCTTTACCGCAGTCGTATATCCATAATCTGCTGCCAGATTCAGATTTTCTAAAAACGTTTCTCCATTGATATATACACTAAAGATCCGTTGTTTAACCTCTTCTTTCTGATGATTATTATCCAGGTTATAAGCCAAAGATTCCTTAGCCGCACCGCCTGTCAATTCTGCAAAGTGCAAACAGAGTTCATATTCCCCATCCGGTACATCAAAGCGGAACTGCTTAATTCCAACCTGTTGAGTCTGATAAACAGGATCCTGATCAGTGTCCAGAATATTCTTGTCACTACCATAAGACATCCTGTTATTGGTCCCTTTATATGCTTCACCACCGATATATCCCCATCCGCCTTTTCTGTAAGGCTGATCAGGCATCCAGATCTGATGTGTTGTTTCGTTGATATAAAAGCGCTTTGCACCCATCAGTATATTCACTTCATCAAAAGGAACAAGGCCATCGGTTAAATTGAATGGCTGCAGTTTAAAATCAGTTTCCAGTTCGTCAGTACTGTTTTCTGCTGCTGCTCTTAATTTGTTAAGCCCATTTACAAATGGAACCTGCCAGACACAAACATGATCCACCGCTTCTTTCATCCCCAGGCTTTTGCCATTTAAAAACAATTCGGCTGTTTTCATATTAGTCATGACCTGTACCGGCTGTGTAGCAAAGAGCCGGGCAGAACCGGCAATTCCTGTTCTGTTTTTCCATGCTGCCGAAGCAATTTTCAGAAAAGGTTTATGCAGCAAATAAGCCTGATAAAGAAAATAGCTATCCTTTGGTTCTCTGCCCAGTGTCAGCAAACCTTTATTATTGATATGAGGCATGGTTTCTTCCCGGGTTTCAGAATTAAAATCTGCCAGATTCCAGACCATTGCACCACTGACAAATGGCCTTTTGATAATATCATTTAAATAAACCTGGTTAAATCTGATTGCATACTCTAAACTCTTATCAAACCTGACTGGTGAAAATGAACGGATACGCGGATCTGCATCAGCACCATACTCCGTAACCAGCATAGGTTTATCTGCCAGTTCCTGATGATGCCGGTCTAAAAACTGACCGAAATCAGCAATATTACCAGAGTACCAGCCAGAATAAAGATTCCAGCCTACAATCATCGGGATTTTAGTCAGACCGATTTTGTGATAACTATCAAAAGCACCATGATTAGCTATCATCGTATAACGTGAAGGGTCTTCTTTCCGGGTTAAACTATCCAGTGTCTGTGCCAGCTCTACAATATGTTTAAAATATACAGCCTGCCGGATCTTGTCATCAGCAAATTTTGGCCGTAGCAGAATCTCATTCATGTAGGCCCAGATGACCACGCTCGGATGATTAAAATTCTGTCTGATCATTTCCTGCTGCATCTGTTTACAGTTCTGCGTAAAAGCGGCAGATTCTGTAATTGTGTTGACCACTGGAATTTCTACCGAAGCCAGAATTCCCAAACGGTCACATGCTTCCAGAATTTGCGGATCCTGCGGATAATGGGCTACTCTTAAAAAGTTTCCTCCCATTTTTTTCAGCAGTTCGACGTCTCTTAACTGCAAAACATCAGGAACGGCATTGCCCATTCCCATATAGTCCTGATGACGGCTGGCCCCTATTAATTTAAGTGGCTGTCCGTTTAAAAAGAACCCTTTTTCCGCATCAAATCTAAACCAGCGGAAACCCAGCGGACTGGAAACCTGATCCAAAGTCCGGTTTGTTTTACGGGTTATAATTTTGGAAATTATACGGTACAAATAAGGATTTTCAGGAGACCAGAGATGAGGTGAACTGATATTTTTAAATTCCTGAACCGCAGTAATTGTCTGCCCGGCAGGTATAACCAGATCTGTAAACGCAGTAGCAATTACCAGCCCCTGCTGATCGATCAGTTCATTTTGTACCTGAACTTTCTCTGCAGCGGCTGAAGCATTTTCAATTAGGCTTTTCACCTGTACTCTTGCTTTCCCTTCAGAAACCTCTGGTGTAGTCATATAAATGCCCGGATTACTGCCATGATCATTTCGGGCAAAATGAACCGGTTCAGTAATCAGGAGATCCACATTTCTGTAAATCCCCCCAAAAAAGGTAAAATCAGCAGTCAGCGGTGCTATGTCTTCATTGAACTGATTGGTTACTCTGACCTGTATTTCATCATCCTGATGATTCAGCAAACGGCTTACAGGCACTGTAAATCCGGTATATCCACCAATATGTTTCCCGGCAGATTTTCCGTTGACATAAACTTCAGCTTCCTGATTTACTCCGTAAAAAACCAGGAAAACCTCTTTATTTTTCAAAGAGACATCCAGTTTCAGTTTCCTTTTATACCAGCCTGTACCCCGGTAATAACCAGGGGTATCGTCTATGACATCTTCAGCATTCCAGGTATGCGGAATACTCAGGTTCTGCCAGTTTAAACCGGAAGAAGGTTTCTCTGCACTGGTCTGATCTTTACTAAACTTCCACTGCTCATTTAAACTAATCAGTTTACTTTGCGCATAGCTATTGGAGAAGCCTGATAAAATGCTTGCAATCAGTAATAATAACGGGAGTCGGCTGGTATATTTCAAAATTCAGGGCTTAATTAAATTAATTTACATCCCGGCTTATTTTAGATAAGCCGGGATGTGTACTATTTTATTTCCAGGAAACGTATATAGGCCTGTGAAAAAGTGCCTACAGTATATTTCTCATTTACATTTTTAACCAGGTCAATTTCTATCTTTCTTGTCCCGGCAACCGTACTGTTTAATACCTTGATATAAATAGTATCAACCAACGCTTTCGCCTGCGGAAAATTAAGCGAATAAATATTATTCACAGCAGTAATGGCATTTCCGTTTTTATCAACCACAGCAAAATCCTGCCCCGCAACTGCCGGATTGTTAATTCCTGTAGCCGCGAGCGTATATTGAGCAGCCGCATCATAATCACGGATAAAAACCGAATGAAACTGAACAGGAAACTTAACTAATTTTGTTTGTGTTCTGAGTACTGATTCTGTACCAGTATTATTCCAGGGCAGAAATCCTGCGTAATAATAATTCTCATATTCAGGTAAACCCCGCTTACCTTCATCATCCTTCTTACAGGCTGTAAAAATGCTTGCAGCCAATGTAAAAAAGGTTATATAGATCAATGTTTTCTTCATCAGATTATAATTTTTTAAGGCTCCCTGTTAATTCCAACCCGGATTTTGTACCACATTATTTCCACTCAGAGAAATTTCCTGTAATGGAACAGGATACAAATAATCTCTTGCCGGATTAAACGTCCGCTTGGCTGCATCTTCTACAATCAGAATCTTGTCAGCATTCAGATTCAGTGAACCAGCAACAGTCCCTACCCATTCGGCAGCATTGTATTTAGCACCCATTAAGGCTTTTGGCAATACTGTTTCAGCTATTTTCCAGCGTAATAAATCAGTGTAACGGAAACCTTCGAGCGCAAGCTCTACTGTCCTTTCTCTTCTGATTTCCTCACGCATATCCAGATTGTTGGCCAGAACAAACGCATTGGTCAATTTAACTGTCATACCTGCTCTGGTTCTTAAAGCATTAATTGTTGAATTCAGATCTCCATCGCTGATAGCTCCGTCCAGCTCATATTTTGCTTCTGCAAGAATCAGTAAAACTTCTGCATAGCGGATAAGCGGTTTATGGACTGTAGCATTATTATTGGTTGTCCAGTCGGCTGCATTAAAGCCTTTTTTTGCAGCATAAGCAGATCTGGTCCCCAAAGAAGTTCCAGGAACCCAGGGCCGCTGATAAGACTGCTCACCACTTCTGTAAACCAAAGTTGTAATCCTTGGATCTCTGTTATCCAGGATAGTATTGTAATTTACTTCGTCTTTCTCATTGACAAAAAAGGCAGACTTAGTAGCTGAAGGGGTATTGTCTGTATTATAAGCAGGTAAACCGTCTTTATATAGAAACATACGGATTAAATTACGGGTGGGTGCAATCCTGCCGTTTTCCAGATCACGTGAGGTATTGTGTGTTAAACCCAGCGCAGCAGTTAGTCCGTAAAGCTTGACAAAAACATTCTCCGTATTCCCTGGTCCTTCCCCGTCATGGGTAAACATGCCCTGATAATTAGCAAACAAAGTATGTCCCTGCCCCATAACCAGCGTTGCCGCCTGTACTGCAAGCTGAAGATGCTGCTGGTAATTCGGGGTATTAAAGAATTTGCCTCTTGTCCCCTCATCGAGCGCTACCCTGGCTTTCAAAGCCCAGGCGGCACTTTTGGTAACACGGCCATATTGGGCCGCTGGCAGGGCTGCTCTGGCGGGTAACCATGTTGCAGCATAATCAAGATCATCATAAATTGACTGCACTACCTTAGCCCTTTCAGTACGCGGCATGCTTAATTCCGGTGATTCAATGGTCAGTGTTTTTAACAGCAAAGGCACATCTCCGTATTTTTGAACCAGCGCTGCATAAGCATAGGCTCTGAAAAAACGGGCCTCGGCAAAATATCTGTTTTTAACAGCATCACTCACCTGAGCTTTCCCTCCCTTTTCCAGGATATTATTAGCTGTAAAGATCTGTTTGTACGGCACAGACCAGTCGTCACTGGTCCCGGCAACACCGCGATTACCATTGCTGACTACATTTAAGCCCGACTGATTGACATTATCATCCCCCCTGTTATCAATAGTATACCCAATCAGCTGTTCATACATTCTGTTTGCAGCATTCATTAAGTCATTTTCTGTATTCCAGAACTGATCATCTGTAAAAGATGTTTCTGGCAATCTGTCCAGCTTTTTACAGCCAGGGTTAAGTAAAGTAACCATCAGGACAGAGATCAGTAATATATTATATTTTTTCATCGCTACGTTTTATAATTAAGATTACAGGGTGATATTCAGCCCAAATGACACTGAACGGTAGAAAGGATAAGTCTGCGCATTTACATCTTTATTATCGCCTCCCAGTTCCGGATCGAATACACTCAGCACGTTGGTTTTCTCAAATAAATCCTGACCAGAGAAATACACTTTAAGATTCTGAATATATTTCCGGTTAACTTTAAAAGTATAGCCAAGCTGAACATTTTTCAGGCGGATATAATTTCCGTTCTGCACCCACTTATCTGAGGGCCTGAAATTATGCGCACTGGTCTGATACATGCGTGGGAAAAAAGCATCCGGATTATCTGGCGTCCAGTGATCCTGATGTATCGTCCATGGCATATTGGAAGTTCCAAGAATAGGCGACAATGTATTTTCTTCAATTAAGAAGGAACGTTTCAAAACTCCCTGGAAAAACACCGAGAAATCAAATCCTTTCCATGTTGCGCCCAGATCTATTCCAAAAGTATATCTCGGATTGGTATTGCCCAGATAGACCAGGTCACCCGGCTTTTCTGGTGTACCGCCTCCTGCATCTATCACACCACTCCCATCCAGATCCTTATATTTTACATCACCAGGGCCCGGACTGGCAAAAAACGGGTATTTTACTTTGGTTTTGTAAGCATCGGCCTCTGCCTGAGTCTGGAAATAACCATCAGTTTTATATCCCCAGATACTGTTTAGCGGGTATCCCTGTAAAAGTGAAACCCGACCACCAGAACCGATAGAGTTTTTGCCATCATATTTGGTCAGTTTATTCTGGTTATCGGCAATACTGAAACCAATATGGTAATCTCCGTTTTTGAAAATATCTCTCCATTTGATTTCCAGTTCTGATCCCCAGCTTTTCAATTCTCCTACGTTACTGCTTGGAATACCTACCCCGATAATACTGGGCAGGTTTAGCGTTGCCAGCATATTCTTATTATACTTTTGATAATATTCTGCTGTAATGGTTAACCTGTTTTTGAACAGGCTGGCATCTATACCGATATTACTGGATTCTACAGTCTCCCAGGTCTTATTTCTCGATGCCAGATCTTTTTGAAACAGGTACTGTGCTTTTGTACCATTAAAAACCAGGTTTGGCTGATCAGTTACTGTTAACCCACTGGTGATTAAAGAAATATAATCATACAAGCCTAAAACCGATCCATTTCCCTGTTGTCCCCATGATCCGCGTATTTTCAGGTTATCAACGAAGTGTATATTGTTCTTAAAGAAAGGCTCTTCACTGATACGCCATCCGCCGGAAAATGCCGGGAATATCTGAAAGCGGTTATCAGGCGCCAAACGGGAACTGCCGTCACGTCTGACTACTGCTTCGAACAAATATTTTCCGTCATAGTTATAGTTGAACCTTCCGAAAAGGGAACCAATAGCCCAGGTCTCTATCTTATCACTGTTGGTCTTATTAGCCGGATCTCCGAAGTTCAGACTAAAGAAATCATTGCTGACCATATTGGTTGCACTTGCCGAAGTTTCATCCTTACGATATTGTTCAAATGAAGCACCACCTAATAATTTAAAATTATGTTTATCAGCAATTTGCAGATCGTATGTAAACTGACCAGTAAGGTTATCCTGATATCCTTTATTTTTGGTCAGATCCAGCTGATTAGGTGTATTGAGGGAGTTTCTTATCGTAGCGGTACTCTTGCCATACCAGATCAGTGTTCTTTTTTCTGATCTCAGATTATACATATCCTGGTTTCTGGAGGCCGACAGATCAAATGCCAGACCTTTAACCAGATTTTTAATATTCAGACTAAGTTTACCGGTGAAGCTTTCATAACTGGTAGTCTTAACACCTGCATTATTTTCTATATCAATAGGATTCAATTGTAAATCGCCATTGTACCGCTGACCAGTCACATCTTCGTCCGGTGTAAAAACAGGCTGCCTGGTACGGATACGATACAACAGGTCGATAATGTTTCCTGAATCATAAGAGTTTTCGTGGATCGTTGAATTTACATATCCGGCAATCAGACCTATACTTACATACTTGTTGACCTGAGAATTTACCGATAAACGTAAGTTCTGTCTGGAATTATCATCCGGGCCAAAACGTAATACACCATCACGTTTATAGTATGATCCGGATAATAAATAGTTTAATTCCTGTTTTCCTCCGCCTACTGACAATGCATAATTCTGAGAAGCATTGACTTTTTTCATCCCCTCTTTAATCCAGTTTGTATTATCATAATAATCCCAGCGATCTGCAGTTAAACTTGGTCTGTAGTTGAAGTTTGGATTTTTAAGCCACTCGATCTGTTCATCTGTAAACTCTTTTGCTCCCGTTGCGTTAAAACGGGCTTCATCAATCAGTGCCTGTTCGTCCCAGGAGTTTAACCGTTCAGGTTGTCTGGCTGTAATATTTAAACTGTAGTTATTGCTGAAATTAATCTTCGTTTTACCACTGGTAGACTTTTTAGTGGTAACCAGCACGACTCCGCCAGCGGCCCTTGCTCCATAAATAGAAGCTGCTGCTGCATCCTTTAAAACTGATAAATTTTCAATATCATCCGGATTGACCAGAGCCAGATCCATTTCCACTCCATCAACCAGGACTAAAGGTTTAGTATCATTAGCAGAAGAGAAGCCCCTGATACGCACGGCATAACTCTCTGCTCCTGGCTTACCGCTGTTCCTGGAAATCGTCACCCCCGGTGATATTCCCTGTAGCGCGGCAATTGCATTGGGCACGGGTCTGTTGGTCAGTACATCGCCGCTGATCTGAGCCACAGATCCTGTAAGGTTTACTTTTTTCTGTGTACCATAACCCACAACTATGACTTCATTCAGTCCCTGTGAATCTTCGTCCAAAGTAACGTTTACTGTTGCCTTTCCGTCAAATGAAAGTTCTCTCGGAAGAAAGCCGACAAAGCTGAAAACAATTATACCACTGCTGGTGGCGGATGTCAGGCTGTATTGACCGTTACCATTGGTAAATGTACCGGTTTTAGTGTTTTTGATGATTACGCTCACACCCGGTAAAGGTAAGCCCCTGGCGTCTCTCACTGTACCTGTTACTTTCTGCTGTGCAACAGCACTAAGGGAAAAGCAACAGCCAATCAAAAGACAAAGAAAGTAGCTGTAAAGTTTATCCATAATTTTTTTTATTTGGTTTATTTGCTTGTTTAACCCAATTCTGGAATTGGAAACCATTGATTGACAGCTGTTCTTATACCGGAAGGACTTGATTAGACGGAAGATTTAAAGAAATCGCACAGCAGTGCTGGCATCTCTGAGAGAAGTTTAGGGAATTCATCATATTATATTTGGTTTATTTGATTCGGAACTGAAATTAAACAACAGCACTCTAAATGGATTAAGCTAAATCTTCGAAAACGGCCTAAAGGCCGCTTTTTCATCATTTCAAGCGTTTGAAATAATTGAGATTATTGACTGGAGGTTAAATTGAAATCATGTTCAGGTTAAGTAAGAGATCGGAGTTGAGAAGGGGTTGATAAGGCCATTGGCCTTATCAACCCCTTCTCAACTCCGATCTCAATGCGACCTCTGGCTTATCTTCGGGTGAGCTGCGTGGGAATTGTACGTTTCCGGTCATTACCTGTTCAGGAATGAACAGCCAGGTTCATTTATATCCTTTTAAAACAATGATTTAACGGTTTTTATGATTAGATTACGTCTGGCACATCATTAGCTTATCAAGTTATATTATTAATTGCTAACCCCGGATAAAGATGTTCAAGTTAAACCTAAAGATTGCATGGAGAAACCTTTGGAAAAACAAAGGCTACACTTTCATCAATATTCTGGGACTTTCTATTGCAATGGCCAGCTGCATTCTCATTTTTATATTTATTCGCTATCAATTGAGTTTTGATAAAGGTTATAAAAATGACAACCGGATATACAGATTTACTACGCAATGGAAATATAACAGTTTTGAGGATTATAATCAGGGTGTACCTGTTCCTTTGGCTGCAGCAGCAAGGAATGAATTACCGGGTTTAGAGAAAGTTGCACTTTTAGCAAGCAGTAATGAGGTGATTCAGGTTAAGCATAAAAATGGAACAGACAGGATAAAAACCCGGGAACACATTTTTTATGCCGAAACAGACTTCTTTGACATTTTTGATCTGAGCTGGCTTAGCGGAAAACCAGCCCTGGCTTTAGCAGCACCCAATACGGTAGCACTATCAGAAACTACAGCAAAAAAATATTTCGGCACTGTTGCCAATGCATTGGGAAAAAGCATTCTTTATCAGAATAACGTATATCTGAAAGTTACAACTATCTTCAAAGATATGCCGGCAAATAGCAGTATACCATTAAAAATTATCGTTAGTTATCAGAATTTTTATGGCAAAAATAATAAGGACTGGAATTCTGTTGGCTCACAGATTGAATGTTATGTATTATTAAAAAATGGTCTGACAGCGACAGATCTTGATGGGCAATTAAGCTTGTTTAATAAAAAGCATTATCAGGATAAAAAGGTTGAAGGCAACCAGACTAACACCCTTCAGGCTTTAAGAGATATACATTTTAGTGAACAATATGGCAATTTCGCGAATAAGAATATCACCAGAAAAGAAATTTACGGGCTGGTCATTATAGGCTTATTTTTAATGCTTACTGCCTGCATAAACTTCATCAATCTGAATACAGCTCAGTCTATCAACCGCTCCAAAGAAGTTGGTGTGCGTAAGGTAATGGGTGGTGAACGCAAACAATTAATAGTTCAGTTCTTAACAGAGACTTTTACAATTGCATTGCTCGCTCTGATCGTTGCCTGTATTTTAACTGAGCTGGCACTACCGCAAATGCAGAACCTGTTTAAAGATCAGATTTCATTTGACTTCTTTGATCATCCGGTAATTCTTCTTTTTCTAACCGGGCTTACTGTTGTGGTAAGTTTAATGGCAGGTTTTTACCCGGCACTGATTATTTCAGGTTTTAGTCCGGCTTTGGCGATCAAAAATAAAATCACAGTAAATTCAGGAAATATGAGCCTGCGTAAGATTTTGATAGTCATTCAGTTTTCAATAACCATCATATTGATTATCGGGACAATCGTCATCCTACGGCAAATGGATTATGTGCATAAGAAATCATTAGGCTTTACGACCGATGCTATTGCGATGATCAACGTCCCTACAGATAGCTTAAGCCGGACCAAATACAGTATTTTTAAAAATCGTGCACTGCAGCTGAAAGGCATAGAAGGATTTAGTTATTGCCAGCGCCCCCCGCTGTCTGGAGACGTAAGTTCAACCAGCTTCATCTTTGACGGCCGTAAAAACGAAGATTTCGAAGTGAGAACTTCTATGGCAGATGCCGATTATTTCAACCTCTTTGATCTTAAATTGATTGCCGGAAAAATATACCTGGAAAGTGACACCAATACGGGTTATGTAGTTAATGAGACTTTCCTGAAAAAGATGAATATCCATAATCCACAGGACGCTCTCGGTAAAACAATAACCCTGAATAACAAAAAAATTCCCGTGACAGGTATCGTAAAAGATTTCAATGATAAATCACTCAAAGAAAGCATCTCTCCACTTGCCATTTTTTCACAGAAAAACGCTTATTATCTAATTGCAGTAAAAGTAGATAAGAATCAGCTTATGCCGGCAATGAATAAAATAGAAGGACTGTGGAACAGTACCTTTCCTAATGGGATTTACAACGCTGAATTTGTAAATAATGATATTAACCGGTATTATGAAAGTGAACGTATCACAGGAATATTATTCCGGGTGTTTGCACTGGTTATCATTTTTATATCATTTATAGGTCTGTTCGGTTTGATTTCATTTGTGGCTACACAGCGCACTAAGGAAGTAGCGATACGAAAAGTACTGGGCGCATCAACACTGGAACTGGTAAAAATGCTTAACGGCTCATTTTTATTCCTGGTTTTTATTGCCAATCTGGTAGCCTGGCCTCTGGCCTACCTCTTTACTACAAAATGGCTGGCAGGTTTTGCTTACCGTATAGATCTGGACATATGGCCATTCGTAATGGCCTTTGTAATCTCTATGCTGACGACTTTAATAACGGTAAGTATCCGCTCTTATAAAGCAGCGATTACCAATACAATTGATGTGCTTAAAAGTGAGTAGTTTTTTTTCAATTATTTACCAGTCATAATAATACCAATTGGTATATTTACTGACAAATAAAGATTGCTATGAAAAACGATACCACTCAAATCAGACAGGGACTGATCGCTCAGCTCGGTAAAACAGTAACGAACTCTCCATCGGCTTTTATGTTATGGCTTGCCCCGGTAGTACGGGAAATTGAAGAAGGAAGTATGACATTTGACTATCAGGTCAGAAAAGAAATGACCAATCCGATTGGCACTTTACACGGAGGCGTTACCGCGGCTATTATGGACGATATGATTGGCGCTACGATCATTAGTCTGGGCAGAGAGCACTTCTATACTACTGTTAATAATGTGATAGATTATTTTTCGACGGCAAAAATCGGAGACACGATTACTGGAAAAACAAAAATCATTAAAGCAGGCCGGCAAATTATCAATGTACAGTTTGAATTATGGAACATGGACAAAGAAAGATTACTTGCAAGAGGATACTCCAATGCACTGAAAACGGATCATAAAATAAATGAAGCAGAAAGCATTAAATAATGTAATTCTGTTCCTAACTTAAGTTTCTAAAATAAAAATTATGCAAAGGGTACTCTCCTGTCTGGTTTTAGCCTGCTTATTTCCAGGGTTTCTGATGGCACAGCTTCATCCTCCTGTTAATGCTGCTGCACAAAGAGTAGATCATGTGCTTGACTCCTGCAGTAAAAGGAATTTTAACGGAGCAGTGCTAATTGCAAAAAACGGAAAAATTGAATATCTGAAGTACACAGGACTTGCTAACAGGCATTATGATATCAGGTTTTCAGAGAAAACCAGGTTCAAAATATTCTCTGTAACCAAGACCTTTACAGCAGTTTTAATTATGCAGCTGTATGAACAGGGAAAAATTAACCTGGATGCAACGATAGCTACTTATTATCCGGAATACAAAGGTGAAGCAGCCAAAAAAGCTACTATAAGAAATCTTTTGACTTACAGCAGCGGAAGAGATACAAAGGATATGAGGGATCTTTTTGAAGCTTACAGCAATGATATATGGACTCCTGATGAATTTATTCAGAAATTCTGTTCTGAGAAGCTGATTGATACTCCGGGCACCAAATTCAATTATAGTAATGGAGATTACATTATTTTAGGCAGGATCATTGAAAAAATCTGCAAAAAACCATACGAAGAAGTACTGAGAGAGAAAATCCTGAAACCTCTGCATATGGTTAATACTGATTACCTGCATCATAATGATATTATAAAAGATATAGATGAAGGTTATGCCAATGTGGATTCCAGTACAACTGAAATAATTATGCCTACCAATCATTATATAGATAATCATTTTGCTGCCGGAGCAATGTACTCTACACCAGAAGATCTGCTGCGGTTTGATCAGGCGATTTTCAACCATACCCTGCTTAAAAAAGAAACCGTTGAACTCATGCTTACTCCTTATGAAAAACTAGGCGATGTAGCGATAGGTTTTTGGGTTTATCCAAAGAAATTCGGCAAAATTAACACGCTGTTTGCAGAAAGACAGGGTGCTGGTTACGGACATAATGCCAACTGGGTGCATCTTATAGATAAAGGGCTGACTTTTATATTATTATCCAACACCAATACTGTTGAGCTCAACAAAATGCGCATGAATGTGATCTCTGCTTATCTGGGACAATAGCATAAAAGTCCAGGGGTCCCCTTTATTCGTAATTTCCTTTATTTAAAGACGGGGTTCGAGCTTTTCAACCATAAAATCCAGCTTCTCTGTGAGTGAGTGATAAGATTTGGCATCCTGTTCTTTCAGTCGCACAGGGAACAAAATACCATGCAGATGATCTGTTTCATGCTGCAGGATGACAGCGGTGAATCCTTCTATAATTTCCTCTTTATGCGCCCCGTTTATGGTGGTATAAATTAGTCTGATTGTATGATGACGGACTACCTGTCCTACTGTATCAGCGATAGACAGACAACCTTCTCTGCCTTTGCGCAGCAGTGCTGATTTCCAGGTTATCTGCGGGTTCAGGAAGAGCTCAAATGGCAGTCCCTCTTTATCAAAACGCTGTACCCAGATGATATTACGGTTAATGCCTACCTGTGGTGCCGCAATACCAACACCAGGTCGTTTTGGATCAGCAAGCATAGCTAATTGCATCCTTCGGGCTAAGACTGGTATTAAAGGATCTTCCGGATTGATATTACTGGAAGCCGTAGTAAGAATTTTTAATTCACCGGGATCGCTTACCTGGGTTACTTTCAGCATTTTAGTGGTATCTCCTGAAAGGATCAGCTTCTTTTCAGCTGTATTGAAACTCTGTGCCATAATGTGTTGTGTGCTAAAAATAATAATGCAGCATAGTGCAAAAAAACCTGTTTTCATATTTCGATTGTTAAATCAGACAACATGTCTATCCATATAACCATTTATTTTTCTGAAACTGTTCGGAGAATAACCTTTAGCCTTTTTAAAAACCCGGATAAAATGAGCCGCATCTGCATAGTCCAGTTTATAGGCAATTTCCTGCACCAACAAATCCGTGGAAAGTAAAAACCTTGTCGCTTCAAATAACTTCCGTTCATTAATCAGTTGCTGCGGAGTCATTCCCGTTTTCTTTTTTATCATTTGATTGAACTTCCGTTCTGCCAGTTTCAGTTTTTCTGCATAAGCAGCAATAGAATACCCTCCCTGAAAGAATAAATGCAGATTCTTATTGAATTCATGAAAGATAGTAGAAATATTCTTCACCGCATTATTTTTCATGACCAGATGAGGCTTGAGCAATAACAACAAGGCTGTAATCAACGAATTTCCCAGCATGGTATGATTACTGCTTTCTATCGTCTCTTCATCCTTATCCATCAGATTAATGATAGTCATAATGGAGTGAAAATCTTTAGGTGAAAGCTTAAGTACCGGAGATAATGAAGTGTTTGCAAACAGATTGTAAATCTCTTTACTCAGACCGAAATTCTCTTCAATAATTGATTCCAGATTGATCAGTAAGACTTTACCGGAAAGGTTATCTATGCTTTTGAACTGATGCCCGACATCTGGCTGAAGCAGATGAACATTATATTCTCTGAACGAATATTCTGCTCCATCTATCAGATGTACTCCGTCTCCACTTTCAGTAAAGAAAACAGCAAAATAACTATGCTGATGTATATTGTCAGGTATTACCCCTATTCCCTTAAAAAGCTTAATATTTTTGAGATCTTCTATCAGAAAATTTGCCATGAATTCCGGCTGACCGGGAAAGGCAACTCTTTTAATGCTATTCAAAGAAGCCATTGCTATTTAATAACCATATAATTAATAATCATAAATAATTACAAATACGCGGACACAGCTCCACCAGAACAACGCTCTATGCTAAATGATAATAGCATTTAGCATAGAAATCATCCTAAAAAAACTGAGCTTATTATTTATAGATAACAGCTGATGTCCGATAAGGTTAAGCAGTGTTTATCTCGAGGAGAAAATTTTGTGATTTGTCATGTTTTTCATATATAGGTGCACAAATATAACACTATGATCCTATCAGAAATGGTAGTAAAACGACAAATAATTGTATATTTCAACTCTCATTGTCATACAAATTTATTTCCCTGTATTTTTCTCTGAATCTGTTTGGTGTACAGCCTTTATCTTTTCTGAAAACCCGGACAAAATAAGCAGCATCTGTATAGCTTAATTTATGTGCAATCTCCTGTACAAGAAGATTAGTTGATAATAATAACCTGGTCGCTTCCAGTAGTTTTCTATCATTAATGATCTTGATTGGGGTAAAACCCGTTTTTTTCTTCACCAGCCTGTATAGGGTCTTTTCAGTCATACCCATCTTTTCTGCATAAAAAGACAGTGATAATTCTTCACAAAAAAAAGCATCGACATAACTGTTAAACTCGTAGAATTTATCCCCAAAATCTTCTCCTGTATTCATCAGGGTTTTCAGATAGGGTTTGGTTAGCAATAACAGCGCAGTAATCAGGGATCGCTTATACATCAGATAAAGATTCCCCATCAGCTGATGATTATCCGTATTTAACAGATTCAGAATTGCCATCAGATTTTCAAAGATATCAAAAGGCAGATTTATAACCGGATATATCCTGGTATTAACAAAAAGATTAAATAGTTCACTGTTAATCTGATGATTTTCCTTTTCGATTTTCTTAAAATCAATCAGCAGTAATTTCCCCTGTGAATCATCAGATCTTTTAAGCAGATGAACCATATCAGACTGAACAATATGTACAGAATTCTTTTCGAAAGCATAATCACTTCCATCAATAAAATGTTCTCCGTGCCCTTTTTCAAAAAAGAACATTCTGAAACAATGAAGGTGGCATGATAATTTGAAACCTGAATCAGCAGGAATATCTTCTCTTTTAATATCAATTATTTTGAAAGTGGCGTTAAAATTCTGTTGAGCATCAAAAATTACATTTTCTTCTTTATACACTATAGTCCCCTTTTTATAAATACTGCTAAAATATGCAGCCTATCTATCTTAACGTTTAAATTTGATTTTGGTTTCTTATGATATCAGTAAGAGAACCTAAAAAGTGATTCCACTGACCTTTTATACTGGCTGTGGGAATATCTTTCATCAGGCAACTCCTGAATAATTTAAGCCTGGTGTTTTCATGATCTGATTGGAGATCTGAATCTTTAAAGACTTTTTTGAAAGTCTGATAATTCACCTGGCTGCCAGAAAAAAACAGATTGATATAATCCTTATTGCCGGATTTCAACTCCTCAGCCAATAACTTATTCAGTGCATCTGCTTCTTCGAAACTGGTTCCTTTCTTCGCTGGCACAACCAGAAAATTATTGATTGTAAGATCTGGTTCATAGAGGTTAAGCACATGAAACAGATGATCATCTACCAGAAAACTTTGATTTTCTTTAATAATCTGAGTAAATGCTAAGGTGGTTTTTAAGCTATCTTTTAATAACATCCCTAACCCGCCTGAATTTAATGGCAGTAACCTGTTAACCGACCAGACTGCCGAAGCTACAGCACCTGGTCTTGCCCCTTCCAGTGTGTAAGGTCCAAAATTCAGTTCTTCATCCGGATGCTGCCCAAAGTATTTGGATTGGGTGGCAATAATTGAGTTCAGTCTCCGGTCTTTATAAGCCACACATCCACCAGGATACGGAACATACCCGGATTTATGAGGGTCAATAGTTATAGAATCTGCCTGAGGCAAATCGCGGAGCGAGTTATAAACTTCAGGCTTGAGCAAATATGCTGCCGGCTGCTCAAGTTTTAATTTTTCATATGGCATAACCTCATGCTGATCATCCAGAATAACTGATCTGAAATATCCCCCATAGGCGGCATCAACATGAATATAAAACGACTGACCATACTTTTTCTGACACAGGTCTCTGAAGTGGAACATGGCTGATAAATTGTCCACACTTCCCTCTCCGCTGCTTCCCACAAATAAAACAACGGCAATAACTGGTATATTTTGTTCAATTAGCCAGGTTATTCGCTTATAAAGCTCCTGATTATCAGTTCTGAGATACTTATCCGGAGCTATCTTTTCTACATTATTTTTTTGAATCCCGAGCAGGTCTAAACATTTGTCCCAGGCGTAATGGCAGTTCTCTGAGAGCAGCACTTTACCGTTTTTCAAAACACTGTCATGTCTTAATAATCCGGCCAGTTCTATAATTTCTGTATAAAGCCCCATTTTTGCAACCTGATCCAGTAAAGCCAGAATTTTTGGAACAGGCATATTCACCAGCTGGTCTTTATCGGCAATCAGCATACTGGTCTGCTCATTTTGCAGAATTGCATAAGGTACACTCTTCAGGTTTCTGGCAATCCACATGGCCTCATAATTGGAGGCATGACCGCCGGAAGATAAATGAGCCCACCCTGAAGCTGGATTATAGCCTAACAGATTACAGAAATCAATACTCAATTCCCGCTCTAAGGCTGTGGTTACCGGAGATACTTCCGGGGTTACATTATTTGGATTATACAGCATAGTCATAAAGTAGGTTAAACTGGCTACCAGCGGAATATCTGTATTCATGTGCGCAATGTAGTTCTGCGATGCCCATGGAATAGATTCTTTACCCAGCCTGTCTGATAAATCACTTACAAGCTGATCAACCTCTCTTAAAGAATCAGAAGGTAATAACCCTGTCTTATCTTGTTTTGCTGACGGCTGGTGCCTTTCATACCAGGCGTAGAAATCATCCACTATTTTTTTTAATGTTTCTTTGGTCCAGACCTGATTTCCTTTTAACGGAAATAACTTTTTTGAAGATAATGACATGGTTATTACGATCTGATTAAGCTTAATTATTCAGTGCTATTTCACAAATTCTATCATGCACAAGATCCATCTGATCCCACGCGCGTTCACAAATTTCTTTCAGATTCCGCAACTGATCATCATCCAGACTCTTTAAATAATCAAGACCGATATTGGCATGATCATCATCAGCCTCAGCATGAAGTTCAAAGAAAGAAACTTCCTTATCCGGACGGTTAAAAATAGCTTTGGTACTTTCTCCGAATTCATGACCGCTATGCTCCACAACCATATGGACGATGACAATTTTTGCAGCTTCATCAGAGTCAAACATTCTTAGTACAAACCAGTTACTGGCAGCAATTAAAGCAGGATCTGTTATTTTAAGCTTGATATTATTTTGCTCGAAAAGAATTTTATCATGCCCGAATTCATCATGAAGATGATCTCTGTATAATTCATATAATTCCTCGTTGGTACAGGTAGCCTGTCTTGCCAGTACCATTTGCTGAAAGCATTTGGAAAACACATAAAGTGCCGCAATAAATCTTTCTTTGATACTGGCATCCTGCTGAATTCTGCCACTTTCAAACAGTTTAAATAAAGCTCTCTGCTGGTGCTGAGCCAGTCTTTTCTGGTTCAAGGCGTGAAGTTCGTCATAGGCATTTGAAGTCAGAAAATCAGCTCTTGGGTTAACTTCATCTTCATATAATCCCTTGCCCTCAAATTGTATCGAAAGTCCTTCAAATACTTCTGAAGGCTTAGTTTTAAAACCATGAATTTTATGAGGAGGAACACAGAC
Organism: Pedobacter lusitanus; assembly: GCF_040026395.1. Lineage (NCBI taxonomy): Bacteria > Pseudomonadati > Bacteroidota > Sphingobacteriia > Sphingobacteriales > Sphingobacteriaceae > Pedobacter > Pedobacter lusitanus. Next base: position 161,524 of record NZ_CP157278.1, on the reverse strand, counting down.
AATGTCACCTTCTTTTAAAGATTGAGCCAAATCTCCGGTTAGCTCTACCGATCCTTTACAAACTAAAATCATTGATTTAGTGGGATGCTGATGATTATCCAGGCGCTCACCATCCTTAAGTTTTACCCAGCCAAAGGAGGGCCGGCCGCTTTCGGGAATAAATTCATTCAGCAACTCATTTCGCCGGAAATCACGTTGTTCTCCCAGGTGATGTGTAACTCCGTCTACAATGGCCGAACTTATACTTCTCACCTGTTCTCTGGCCACAACATTTACTTCTGCAGGAGATAATCCTGTAATAACATGATCTTTGTACATAACTCTTGTTTTTGATAGGTTGTAAATTGTTTTATAGGAGAGCGCTAATCAATTTTTCGTTCTGATACCTGTTACCTATTGATATCCGGAGATAATTTTCCATTCCGGAAGGGTTTACGACTACTTTTAAGCTGGCTTCATTCAGCCGGGCAACAGTTCGCGGCAGATCTTTAACTTTAACCGTGATAAAACTGCCTTCCCCGGCAATCCAGCTAATATTTGCTGATTTGGTTAATGATTTTTTCAGAAATGATCTTTCTGCTTTGAAAGCATCAATGAGGACAAAGTATGGAGCTGCAGTGGTCAGCTTTCCGGCAATGTATGTGATAGTCATAGCTGGTGTATTAAATGGGTATTGTACACGCAGCAGCGCATTAATTATACTGTAATGGGCAATTACTGCACCGAGTCTCAAACCGGCCATCCCGAATGCCTTAGACAGTGTTCGGATGATAATAAGGTTCTGATATTGATTTATATTTCCAATAAGAGATTCCATATCAGTAAGTTCAATATAGGCTTCATCAACGATAATCAAGCCCTTAAATTCTTTTAAGAGTGTGTTCAGATCTGCAGTATCCAGATTTGTCCCCATCGGGTTATTTGGATTACAAAGAATAATGCCTTTTGCATCAGCAGCTAAAATTGCTGTCATATTCAACCGGTCAAATCTCTCCCCGTTTAAGGGGATCATGATTCTGTTAACTTTAAGAATCCCGGCTGCCCTGTCAAATAATGGAAAATTTGGCGGAGTAAGTATGACGGAGTCTTCACCAGGCTCAAAAAAAGCCTTTAAAACCAGGTCCAGACCGTCCACTCCTCCTGTTGTAAGCAGTGTCTGATTGATACTTAAATTTTTTATCAACCCGTTTTTTCTTTCTTCAATCTGACAAATTACCTTCACATAGGCTTCGATTGCTGCTTTTGCTCTGAAATCCGGATATAATTTATAGTCTCCGCCAAATGGGTTCTCACTAAAAACCATATTTTCCAGACCAGATTCTTCCGGTCTTGTAAAAGGCGGTATCAAATCACTTAATGTCCTGACAACTGCTCTGCTTAGTGGATGAATCTCTTGAAATTCAGGTATCATTGGCTTATCTTTTACTATCGGGTAATAACCAGGAACATTCTTTTAAAGGGAAATATCGTTTTGTGATTTTTCCGTTTCCAGTAAAGCTCCCCAACTCTTTTTTTGTATTGATTAATGAAAAAATCATACTCAACGGGATTGAGATTACTGAGTACTGGCCTCAAACCAGCTCCTTCTACCCAATTGAATACAGCATCATCTCCTTCGAGTTCCATATAGTATTCGGTTTCCCAGATATCAATTGAGCTGGAAAGTGGATCAAACAGTGAATAGTAATAGTCAACTGACTGAACAATCTCCTTTTCAACCATTTCAAGAAGTGCTTCTTTTTGATTTAATATGCCTTCCTGTATCCCGTATCGCAAAACATCAATCATCAATTGATACCAGGGTGTGTAAAATGTCACAGGCATTTGAATAGCAAACTGCCCCCCTTTTTTCAATAATGTAGTTAAACGGATCAGGATGTTTTCATGGTTATCAATCAGATGGAATAAGGAATTAGCAATCAATAAATCTGGCTCATCATCTGGCTGCCATTTATTAATATCTGTTTCAATGAAATTCAATTCAGGATAGATTTCGGTGGCTACATTCAACATTTCTGAAGAATTATCTAATCCATATACTTTGGCATTACTCCATTTATCTTTGATTAAACGGGTCGTATTTCCCAATCCGCAGCCTAGTTCATAGATTACTTCGGGGTTATAGATATTAAGGCGGTTAATTAATTCCAGCGGTGGAATCAACCTGTATTTTTCATACTTTGAATATAAAGCAGGGTCCCATACAGACTCCAATATGTTCATACGTTATTTTATTTATAGTTGTAAGCAAAAAGACATTTGTATTCGATACTAAAATGATTTTTCATCTCTGTAAACAATGTAAAGTTAGAGGTACACAACTTCAGGGAGTATAATAATTAAGACAAATTATTGAAGATATACAGTAAATAATCTGGCCAGTGAAGGTGTTATTTTGATTGCTTTACTGTGCAGGCAAAATCTTAAGGCTGCTGATGTTTTTAATTGAGATCAGGATGAGGTTTTGCAATGCAGATCATCCATTCAGAAGTGAATTTCTGCTAAAAACTTGTCGGTTTCTTGTGTTGCTGCCGCAATTTTGTGACTGATTCTACTTATTGAATCGAAAATGCTGGAAATTATGTCCTGATCAGGCATAAAATATATAAAATGATGAAAATTATTATCACTAGGATTCAAGGGTTTAGCAATTAAAAACGAAAAAACCTGCTTTATTCTCATTTAAAACGCATTTATTAAATTTAAAATGATACTTTTGCATCACTGTAAACGGAAACGCTTAGAGTAATATTCTGAAAAGAATGATGATTCCGTAGCTCAGCTGGTAGAGCATTACACTTTTAATGTAGTGGTCCTGGGTTCGAATCCCAGCGGGATCACACAAAGCGCACCAAATGGTGCGCTTTTCGTTTAAAATGCTTTTTTTTTTTCGCATTTCTAAGAATAAGTAGCACAAATCTCATCATTATAGATCAACCTGATCGGTTACCTTTTCGGTTACCTTTTCTATTGCTTAAATTAGGTAACCGATTTTTATTAAAAAGCGGTTTGTGAGGTAGAAATTTTAAAGAAATCAATGTCGTCTGGAATAGTCTGGGACAACCTTTTGATTACTTAAATATGTGAAGATGAAAAAGCACAGTAAATTATCAATCTTGTTTTGGCTATGGAAGTCTAAAGTAAAAAAGGGTGAAAAAGTTCCAATTTATGCTAGGATTACCATAGATAGCCAATCTGCAGAAATGTCAACCAGTCGAAAAGTTTTACCTGAATTTTGGGATAACGAGACTAAAACTGTAATAGGGAAAAGTGCAGAAGTCAAAAGGATAAATTCCCACTTAAAGGAAATAGAAGTAGATTTAGAAAGGCTATATAACGTCTTGCAACCAAGGTATGATCAAATTGACCCTTCCCTATTAAAATTGCTTTAAAAGAATCCTTTCGACTCAAAAGCTAATTTAGTAGAACAACCTATCGTAGAAGAATCCATTCCCCCGGTAACTTTTTTAGAAGAATTAGATAGTCATATTTTGTCATTCAAAGAATTGGTTGACAAAAAGAAGAGATCTGGTGGTACATTACGCCATTGGAGAACAACAAGACGCAAAATTCATGATTTCATCATTTTCAAATTTGAACTTGATGATATACCCCTTGTCGATATTAAGGAATCATTTGCAGAGCATTTTTATGATTATTTAACTGTTTCAGTACCCGAATCTTTAGCAGAAAATACAGCATTAAAGCATGTTAGTAAAGCAAAGCAAATTCTAAAAAGGGCAAAGAAAAAGAAGCTAATTAAGGAAAATCCGATTGGTGAATTTTCATGCTACTGCCAAGATCCTGAAGTTGAGCCACTTGAAATTTATGAGGTTGATAAAATCTATAGGAAGTCTCTGCCAATTCAAAGACTTGATCAAGCCAGGGATGGGTTCATTTTTCAATGCTTTACTGGGTTTGCTTTTCAAGATATTAGGGATCTACTAACCTTAGACCATATTATTCATGTGGGAGTAAATGGAGAGAGATGGCTTATTAAGAAAAGGGGCAAAACGGATGTCTTTGAAATGGTTCCAATCTTGCCAATTATTGAAGAGCTGATCAAAAAATATGAAAATCATCCATGTCGAATTTTGCATACCCGTTTGATTCCCATTTTTAGTAATGCCAATTACAATGGCTATTTAAAGGAAATTGCAGCAATATGCGGGATTAATAGAGAATTAAAGACACACTTAGCACGACATACCTTTGCTGATATTATAATCAATGTTTTAGGTATGGATTTGGAAGATTTAATGAGGATGCTTGGTCATAAAAACATTCGCACGACACAACGGTACGTGAAAATTAGAAAGATCCGCATTAGCCGAAATATAGGTAAAACGATGAAGATATTATTTGACAAGCACGGTAAATTAAAGCCAATTAAGGCTGATTATGATAGAAAAGTTGCTTAACAATTCGTATATCTCCTATAATTATATTAAAACGAAACATTATCCTTTAGGTTTATAAAAATATCTTATATTTCATTTCTTTATGAACTTAGATAAGAAACAAAACTATTTATGGAAACACTAAAAGCAATAACCACAATTTTGGGTTTAATTTTCGGCGGAATTGTATTACGGTATGGTTAATTACAAGAAATTTTCAACAAAAGGAGAACTAAAAGAATTCTTTTTGTGAAAGAAGCAAATGAACTTTTTAAAAATCCAACACCGTTCAAAAAGAACTTTGTTGACCTTGATATAGAAGAGTCCTATTTTTTCATTCAAACAGGCATACAATGTAGCCATACAAATATCAAAAAATATGTAGATCTCAAAGCACGGCTAGGAGACAATTGGACTTGGAAAAAAATCAGTATTGCCGACCCCTATCTCAATAGGGAAAATGATAGTATCGAGGTTAATTTGGGGAAATTTACAAAGATGAGACTGTAAAGTGAACTGTGTCAACTCTAAAAAGTTAGAGTTAAAATAAGTAATTTAGTGATACTTAGGACACGATGAAAAATAAAGAACCATTCGATTTTGAGCGCTTCAAAAATGAAGCAATGGAAGGCCTTTATCAAGGCAAGAAGATGGGTGGCACCGACGGTGTTTTCGCCCCAATGTTAAAGCATTTATTGGAATCCATGCTCGAGGGAGAGCTGGACAATCATCTTCAGGAGAGCAAGGCTACTGATGATCCCAACCGCCGTAATGGAAGGACTAAGAAAAATGTCCGCAGTTTGCAGTCCGGAGAATTTGAACTGGAAAGCACGCGGGATCGCAATGGTACTTTTGAACCGAAAATTGTCGCTAAACGCCAGTTAATCATTACAGAAGAGCTGGAAGACAACGTAATAGCAATGTACGCACGTGGAATGAGTACCCGAAATATTTCTGATTATGTAAAAGAAATGTATGCCATGGATATTTCTGCAACGGAGATATCCAACATTACAGATAGGATTATTCCCGCAATGAATGAATGGCGGAACCGACCATTGGAAGCGGTCTATCCTTTTGTATTTCTGGATTGCATGCATTATAAAGTGCGCGAAAGTGGCGGTGTTGAATCCCGTGCAGTTTATAATATTCTGGGCGTTAACCGTACCGGTAAAAAGGACTTAATTGGCGTATATCTCTCAGAAAATGAGGGTGCTAAATTCTGGCTTTCTGTACTTACTGATTTAAAGCAGCGCGGTGTGGATGATATCCTGGTTGCATGCATAGATGGGCTAAAAGGCTTTCCTGAAGCGATAGCTGCAGTATTTCCCAAGACACAGGTACAGCTATGCATTGTCCACCAGATTCGAACAAATCTACGCTATGTCCCAGAGAAAGATAAAAAGGCTGTCGTTGCTGATCTGAAGCCTATTTATAAGGCCATCAATCAAGAACAGGGATATGAAAAGTTACTGGAGTTTGAAGATAAATGGGGTGAAAAATATCCGCTGTCAGTTAAGAGCTGGTTAGATAATTGGACGAATCTTTCTACGTATTTTGAATATTCCGCAGAAATCAGAAAAGTCATTTACACCACTAACGCAATTGAGGGAATGCATCGACAAATCCGCAAAATAACTAAAACAAAGGGTGCCTTTACCTCAGATCAGTCACTGTTAAAACTCGTATACCTAGCCTACAGGGACTTTTCTAAAAAGTGGACTATGCCGATGTGGAACTGGGGCTTGACAATGTCGCAGCTGCACATTAAATTTGGTGATCGATTGAAAGCCTTCGGCGACTTCTTCTAGGTGGAGGCTGATCGCCTCCACCTAGAAAAAAGTGATGTTGACACAGTTCACTTTACACTCCCCAGAGATAAAAAAAAGGCCACCTAAACCAAAAGACCCCGCATTGACCGGGCGTGTGATTGGATTTATAGTCTTCCTCATCTTATTTGCTATCATACTATTTGCAATTGCAATGGTGATGTTTCCTGGCCCGGACGAAGGCTATTATGATCCGTCACCATCAATGGGTCCTTAAACAAAACGCTCCATGACCTTTAGTATAAAGGTCTGTCATCTGGTTTCATATAAAGATCAAGCCTAACAGTATCTCCTTTTGCAAGTCTGAGTATAAGTGTTTTCATCTCTTTAAACCCAATATACCTGCTTATAATATAACGGTTACCTGACTTCGCACTCATTACGTATTTCCCAGATTCGCCGGTCTCAATTCTATCCTTTTTATCCACCGGAAATTTGGTGTTATTAGTAAATATCATAGCACCAGGTAAAGGTATTTTGGTTCCATATTCATACACAATACCAGAAATTATTGGCGCATGTTTTTTAGAAGATTTTTTAATACTCAGATCATAAGCTCCATTCTTTCTTTCAATAAAACCTTGTCTTACAGCACAACCGATAAGAGAGAATGTAAGAAGAATGAGAGAGGATATGTTAATTAGATTTTTGTAATTCATTGGCTAAATATAGCGTTCTAATAAGAATTAGAGTTAATATTTAATGTATAGTAGCAAATAATTTCTGACATCGATTACAGAAAAATGTTCTCCGGTTGGTTTTTCCGAGATATTGTTTTTCCACAGGATGCCCAAGCGGACAAACCTTGCGGGTATTGATCAACCAATGTTTTTTCAGAACAAAAGCTTTCTTCCATTCCAGAAAATCAAAACTATATTGCCTGGCTTCTTTAATCAGTGCTTTCAATTTAGCAGGAGGCAGGTCATCGACCGTGTTCAAAGGATGAACCCCTATTCTGTACAATACTTCATTTTTAATGATATTCCCAACACCAGAGAAAATAGTTTGATCCAGCAATACATCACAAACCAGGCTCTGCCCTTTTTGTTTCAGCTTTTTCATTGCAGCTTTGGCATCCCATTCATCAGACATGACATCGGCAGACCAGTCATAAACCACATTTAAATCCCCCTCAATAAACTTCAAAGAGCAAGTGTAGAAATTAAGCTCGGCGTTCTTAAAGATTAGGCCCAGTCTGATCATGCTGTCTTTGCGTTCATTAATACGGTATGATCCAAACATTAAAAAATGAATCCGCAATGCGAAATCTTTAAAACAAATCAGAAAATGTTTACCCCAGCTTTTAAAAGCAATAACCCGCTGATTAAGCATCCGGTCTTTATCAATTGCAGTATTTCCAATCACATCAATGACCAAAGCCTCTTCCAAATGAAGTTCTTCAACAAGCTCTCTTAAAATGACAATTGACGGGCCTTCGGGCATAACATTTCCTGATTTAGTTAAGCCTATTTTGCTAACCGGTGATGGTAAGTTTCAATTTCTCTAAGTGCTTCCAGAATGCCAGTCCTTTGTTTTTGTAGCAATTCAATATGATCAGCATGAGAAACATTGTCTTCCAGACAGCTGTCATATTTTTCTATAGCAGCTTTTTCGCCCGTTTCAATTGCCCCCAGTATAGCAGCATCTTCTTTACTGCTTAATGCTTGTTTAATGTCAATCCATGTACGGTGCAGCGCTCCCAAAATCCCACCATCTTCGTTTTCAGAATCTCCTCCATGCTGAGCGATATGTTCTTTAAGTTCCATAGCATAACCTGCCCGCTGAGCCGAATACTTTAAGAATAAGCCTTTCAATTCGATACTTTCTGTTGCTTCGCTCGCAGATTCATATCCTTCTTTTCCATCGTTTAAGATGTTGACCAATCCTTTCAGGTCACTGATAATTTCTTTATTGCTTTCCATAAGTTCCAAATTTTTCAGGTTAGAACCCCGAAAAACAGAAATAGTTTTGATTCTTTTAGAAAGCATTTTTATTGATTAAATTGCCATCAAACATAATGCTAATGAAATTATCAATCTTATTAATTATTGTATCATTATCCTCGTTTTCAGCAATTGCACAAGATAAATATGCAGAGGACATCGCAAAGAAATTTGTGACACAATTCAATAGTCAGAAGTACGATGATATTTTCGATTCCTTTTCTGTTAAGTATCAAAAAAAGTAACTAAAGAAGGGCTTAGAGCATATTTAAAGAAGATCAAGGGTATGACCGGGGGATTCAGATCTGCGCATTTTAAGACAAGGTCATAAAGAGTTTATAACTATTTTTTGATTGCAAAAATAGAAGGAATTAATGCTGATTTTCAGTTCAGTACTGATCAGGATAATAAAATTGACTTTATAAGTTTTCAAAGAATCGGAGGAACGGGGAATCTGCCACCAATTGGGAAAATGATTAAGGAATAATCTACCGAGTCGTGTTGGGCCGCCTAAAAAAGGCAGTTCATCTGTTTTCAAGAGAACTGCCTTAATCAGAAGCAGCAAAGCCAGTTCACGTTATTCGAGGTGATTTTTTAATCAGGCATAAGTCCGATAGAATCACCTGTAGTAACCTGAATATTACTTTGATTTAACTAAACTACCATCAGGCAATACATACACATGGTCAGGAGCATCTGGCATTTTTTCTCCTCCAGGCGATAAACAGCCACCATTACTAGCCTGTTTAGGATCTGCTACCGTCATTTTATCTCCATAAAAACCTTTAGCAACTTTTTCGTATTCACTCACAGTATAATTGTTAGCATCAAAAAGCATTATACCCCCATATCCACCATTTTCTTTATCAGTAACAATGTCTAAGTTCTTACTTAATGTTCCCCACTGAGCATGATCGCCTACAAAAATTCTGTTTCTGTCCGAATGATCATTTGGATCACCGGGTTTCCCTGTTTTCTTAAAATATTTGGTGTATTGAGATGGGCTCTGCGGATAATCTGTAACAGCGTAGGTTATTAAGTCAGAAATTTTTCCAAGTATTGCTGATGCATCTACCCCACTATCAGAATAGATATAATAGCCTATAATCGTATTAGGCATTAATTTGCGAATAGCAGCCACAACCATCGGAATAGATTCTTCATTTCCTGGAGCACCAGCATATTCATCGTCAATTTCCACCCCGTCCAGACCAAACTTATCTACAGTCGCTTTTACACTTTTCGCAAAATAATCGGCATCAGCCTGCTTAGTAAATTGACTCCAGCCGCTTCCATCATGATTGTTGAGCAAACTTAAAGTCACTTTTATACCTTTTGCTTTTAAGTCTTTTACATAAGTTGTTTTTTCTAACAGATAATCTACTTGTGCATTTAGCGAAACAACTGCCTGCGGCGTTTTCTCCTGACTAAGGTTGATATTTCCAGCAAAGATATTGGCAATATTGACCACTGTTTTTCCATCATTCATTTTGTAGCAACCCATATTATTCAGGCTGCCATTATTTACTTCTACATAGGCCATGGTAGCCGGAAAAGGCAAGTCATAAATCGGAGATTTTGGATCAAGCGGAGATCCGGAAGGAGTTGTTACAACCGGTTTACCGGGTCCGCCAATGGGGTCTATCCCTAACTTTTTACACGAAGACATGTAAGTTAAACAGCCGATGGTCAATATCAGACCATAAAAATTGATTTTTTTCATAGGTTATTTGGTTATATCTTTTTAGGTAAGACCTTTTATTTTAAGAAATCGCCTACAATAAACATAAATACTTCAACAATAAGTATTTAGAATCGAATGTATATGGATTTGACAAGATTTCCCGTTACAAGTAAGTTATATACATCATTAATCAAACAATAATCACACAAAAACCTAAGCTGCTCTCTACTCGCCAATTTTAAGTCCCGCCCCAAAACTGCAAAAATGTTTATTTGATTAGATTCCATGAGAAGTGGTTTAATTACTTTTTTTCAATTTAACAGGAACATCAGTAGGGATAGTCACTTCAGATAAAGGAACAGGAATATAATTAATAGCCGTAGCTATAACTTTCAACACCTTACTATCCACAGCCAGTATAACTCCCTTACCTTTCGTAAAACCCATTGGGCCGCCTGAAAAAGGAAGTTCATCTGTTATCCAAATAAACATCTTACCCATTTTTCCTCCATCCAGAATCACTTCTCTACAAGTAAAGCCCAGAATATTTCGGGTCCGGCTGCCTGCTTTTCCAAACTCTTTACCTTTAAAATTCATCGTATCCAGCTGTAATTCTTTTTTACCCGCTTCCTCAGTTAGTTTATATACCTTACCAGTGTCCATGTAAGTTGCCAGTATATTATCCTGATCGCTTTGGAATTTTAAACTTATACCATCTTCCTTTGAAGAATGATCTTTCTTTTTAGCCAGCAATTTGGCTTTAACTCCATTGAAATAAATTTCATTATTGTCCGTCACTGTTTCCGGAATCAAGTCTTTAAGTTGCTGCTGATCGGGTTTTAATCCCGCATGCAGGTTTTTAATTACATCATATTCTATCTTACCCTGAGTCTTGTCCTGCGCCTTACCATAAGTCACAGCGCTACTGATCAACGCCAGTAATAACATTGTTTTTTTCATATTTATTTATTTATGCTTTTGCTTTTGGAAAATGTCTGAACTTATAAATCAGGCTGAACAAATAATATTTACCGAGCATATTGTTCCTCCTATCCTCAATATAACCGTTACCTGTAATTCGGTTAATACTCTGATTTTTATTTAATAAGTCTTTCGCCTCTGCCTGCAAGCTAAAGTGTTTACCAATCGGTCTGTTTACAGCAGCATTCAGCAAGATGATGTTGTTATTAAAACCACTTGCCATGCCCAGCGTACTGAAGGCATCCAAAGCCGGCTCCAATGTAAACTTATAAGGTAGTAGAATGGTTCCTTCCAAACTATACATCAGGAACCAGTTCTTTTCAGAAAGGCCGGATGTTCCCGTAAAATGGCGGACATTCCAGGCAGCGCTGCCCTTGGCCGTAAGGCATATATCCGACCCCAGATAATAATTAAAATTAAAATCAGGTATCAGAGAAAAGATTTTGTTTTCATTGGCCAGACCGTTATTGAACAAGGTGTTTCGGGTATAAGTCAAATTCACACCAACTGAAAGAGAAGACCCATTCGCATCTACTCTAATACTTTTCCCAGCTGCAAAAGAAGCCTGATAATTGCCTTTTACATTCACAGGAATGATCAATTGTTTACCCGAATTCAGATCAGTTGTGACGCTGTCTGCAATGTCTCTGTCAAGTCTGACAAAGCTAAACCGGCCATAAAGATTATCTCCCTTTGTGATATTGAAATGATTAAAGGAAATTAACAACTGCTGACTTTTATTTTGTTTCAGATGGCTATTACCCTTACGGGTATACAATGGATCACTATTGTCCGTAAGGGGTTGTAAATTGCTGATGGTCGGGGCAGTTGCAGTTGAATTATATTTAACAATCAGTTTGTCAGTTTTACTGGTTTTAAGCTCCATATAAGCATCTGGAAGCAGATCATAATAATGCCCATTAATCTGATAACCTTTCATCGAAGAATTGCCCCGGATGTTGTTTTGCTGCCATCCCACCCCAAGTGTATACAAAAACCTTTTATAATTGCCTGCCAGAGAAAGCTTCGCCGTGTACTGTAGCCTGCGGGAAGTAAAAATATCACTTAAGTCCACGTCCTGGTTATCATAATGGCCAGCCTCATCCTTGTTATTTACCAAACGGTCATAGTTACCATGACTGTAATATAGCTGATTGCCTATCTGCAAGCTATTATTCTTAAATAAAGGCTCCGTAAACAATAAATTCGTTTTCAAACCAGACACGCTCGAATGATTTGCAACCCGCTGATCTATTCTTTCTATTCTGCTGCCCGAAGACGAATCATTATAAGTACTGTTACTTTGATTATAAAACAGGTTTTCGTTTTGATAGAATTCCGGGTCTAAATTTACGGCCAGAGTTCTTCCGTTTTTGGTAAAACGCTGGCGCAGCAGAATTCCGCTGTTTAATAAATTGTAGTGGCTTTCATTACTACTCTTCTGGGTACCCTCATTCAATAGCTTCATTCCATCAGGACTGGTAGAACGAAAATTACGGGAGTTGTCACTCTTTGAATTACTAAAGTTCATATGCGGTGTGATCTTCAGCGAAGTCGTTGCTCCTAATTTAACATCACCGCTCAGGTCTATGCGGTGATTGGTATTGCGATTACTAACAGATCCAGTCTGGTCATAATTGTAAGCATTATTCTGCAACAGGTATTGACGGGCATAATCAAAATTGTTATTAGTAAGATTGGTGTTAAAAAAATAGCTGCTGCGAAACTGAACATCCTTGCCCCAATCGTTATTGAAATTGACACCGCCAAATTTTGTATTGGTCAGACCGACAGGTCTTGCAATCTCTGCAAGGGCATCAGGACTTCCCTGCATGGATATCCCTTTCATACGCATCAGTTCCGATAAAGCTGACGGGGGCAGGTTATTTAACAAATTCTTGTCTTGCGAGATCAGACGGATCAGTTCGGCAGCATTAAAACCAGATTTATTGACATTATTGCCCTTTAGCAACGTAGAAAACTGCATATCCTCCACAAAGCTATTGGCGTTAATTCCGCTCTCATAAGTACCAGAAGTACCAGAAGTACCCCCTCCTGCACTTGCATTTCCAAAATACCCCCTTTTTCTGTTTTTCTTGGTCACAAGATTTATAGTTTTTACCTGATTTCCATCTGCAACCCCGGTAAACTTTGATAAATCACTTTTTTCATCCAAAACCTGGACCTTATCAATCATATCTGCCGGAAGATTTTTTGTTGCAACAGAAGGATCAGAACCAAAAAATTCCTTACCATCAACCAATACCCGTTGTACCTGTTCTCCCTGAGCCTTAATACTCCCGTCACGTTCTACATTTACTCCTGGTAGCTTTCTTAGCAAATCTTCTACAACTGCATTTTCTTTGGTTTTGAATTTATCCGCATTGTATTCAATAGTATCCCCTTTCATGCGAATAGGTGGTACCTCCTGTACTATAGATACTTCCTTTAATTGTGTACTTTCATTAAAAAGAGAGATTGTTGCCGGCAACGGCCCGAATTTACCCGCAGGCAGACTGAAATACAGCCTTAAAGGCTTATAGCCTAAATGATTTGCTTTCAAGAGAAAATCTCCCTTTGGCAACTGTTTAAAAACTACCAGTCCCTGCTGATCCGCTACAACTACATTCAATGCTTTGACCGTATCTGCTGCGCTGTAGACTTCAACTGTAAGACCTGGGATTGCCTTACGCGTGGCCCCATCTACTATTTCAATCTTTAGGATCTGTTGCCCATAAGATATCCCCCAAACACTTATTAAACCTAGAAATAGGACTGTAAAGAATTTAAACCTAACCATATTCCAAACATATGGAGCCACTAGCTTAAATCAGGTTAATGAACATGGATATTAGGTTAACGAACCTTGATATTTTAAGACTTTTAAAGTAACAGTTTTAATCCCCTGCTTCTGACGTTCACAATCTGTACCTCTTCATCATAGCGAAGATATTTACGCAACCGGCTAATATACACATCCATATTACGGGTATTGAAAAAGCTGTCATCTCCCCACAGATCCATCAGCATATCTTTCCTGGAAGTAATATCATTGGCATGATCAACCAGCATTTTCAGGATATCTGCTTCCTTCTGAGATAGTTTTTTCAGCTCCTTTTCATGACGAAGTTCCAGGCGATTATAATCAAATGTATAGCTTCCAATCCGTATAAGTTCTGTTACAGCTGGTTTAGCATTGAACATGGTCCTTCGAAGAATCGCATGAACACGGAAAATCAATTCTTCTATGCTGAAAGGCTTTTTCATATAATCATCTGCCCCAGCCTGAAAACCTTTTAATACATCTGGTTTCTCACTTTTAGCGGTTAGTAAAATCAAAGGGATATTATTGTCTATAGCTCTTATTTCACCAATCAGCGTTAGTCCGTCCTTCTTAGGCATCATAACATCAACGATACAAAGGTCAGGCTGGAAAGAATGGTACATAGTCCAGCCTTCTACGCCATTTGCAGCATGGGCCACTTCAAAACCACTGCCTTCCAGCGTTTCCTTTACCACAGCAGCAAGGATTTCTTCATCTTCTATCAGCAATAAACGTATTCTCCGGCTCATGATTTTTTCAATTGAAAAACAAATATTGTTCCCTTGTCCAGAATACTTTCAACCCTGACTGCTCCACCCAGTTTTTGGACAGTTGTCTTTACATAACTCAAACCCAGTCCATAACCTTTTACTTCATGTACATCTCCATGCGGAACCCGGTAAAATTTATCAAAAATAAAAGGCAGGTATGCTTTATCAATACCAATTCCCAGATCTCTAACCGAAAACACAACATGCTCCTTTCTTTCCTCCAGCCGGACAAAGATATCCTTTTGTGCCCCCTGTGTATATTTGATGGCATTATCGATTAGGTTGGATAATATAATTTTCAAACCGCCGGGATGAGTATTTAAATAAGGATCATCTAAAAACAATTCAGTATGTATTGTGACCCCAGGCAATTCCGAAAATCGGGGTAGTACAGTATTCAGCAATACTTTTAAATCTGTTTTTTCATATGGACCGATCAGTTTGTCTTCCTGATGCTCCATGCGCGTTAGGGTCAGGATATTCTCAATCAGGGACTGAAGTTTACGTAATTCTGCCTGCTCCAGTAATAAATACCGTTCTGTCTTTTCCTGGTCTTTGATACCGCCAAATTTTAACAAGACCTCATTGGTCGCACTAAGTATCGAAAGAGGTGTTTTCAATTCATGAGAGATATTACTGATAAAATCATTTTTCATGACTTCCAGTTTTTTTTGCTGAACAATAATTCGCCAAAGTACCCAAATACAGCCTACAATGAGTAAAACCAAGAAGAACGAAAGAGTCACCGGCCAGAATATTTTCAGAAAAAGCATAGCCCCCACTTCTTCGAACTTTAATAATAAGGTCACTTTGTTTTGAGATGTAACGATACTTTTGGATATTACACCGGCATTTTCATTTCTGATTAATGTATCTTTTTTAAACAATTTCAAACTAAAAGGCAATGTGACACGTCTGATTTTCAACTCCTTCTTAAGGTTTTTCCTGACCAGGGCTGTATCTACTTCTACGACTTGAGCAGCACTCAACATACCCGCAAGGAAATGGTTAACATCAAGATTAGTTGCCTTCGAATTAATTTTCTGGTTAACCACACTATCAGACCCATCTGACCATTTATGGGAAAGGGTAATGGTTGTATTTTTAAGCTCTGTCTTCCTGATCACTTTTCCGTCAGTCAGCCCTTTGGTAGCATTACTGATCACTGAATCCATTTTTTTATGCAATTTTACGCCAATTGGAAACACTGTTAACATCTGTAAAGACGTTGAAGGCTTCTTTTTACCACCGCCTTCTTTTTTTTTGCTCAGTTTTACAAGACTTTCCACCGTAGACTGGTCATACGCTTTTTGCAGCGCATCTGAAGCCATTTGTTCAAAGCTATTCCGTTGCTCTGTATAATTGGTCCGCACCCAATAGAGTTGGAATGCCAATACAGCAAGAGCAGTTGGAAGGGCAATCCACCAAATTCGTTTAACAAGGTTGTTCATTCCAGGTAAATCTACATGAAACACTACGTTTCGCAAAATCATTTTACAAAGGAGCTTCTTAACTTATTCTTTAGTCGATTGCATCTCCTTCATGTACCATTACAGAAGCTATATATTTAACATCAGGTTAGGTGCCATAGGCATCAGGATGAGTGTAAAACTTTTTGCTTGATTACCGCTGGCATCCGGGAAACCAGCAGACATTCCTAACGTAATAGCTCTCCAAACCACGGAAATTATAATAATCATGTACAAATGCTTTCCGATCCATGCTAAAAAACCTCTGAATTATAATTTAATGATAAAATATTAAATAAAAATCAACTATATTACAAATTAATCACAAATAGATTTATGACTGCAAGCTTGCCAATTTATCTACAACTTGAATTGTATAAAGGAGCTTCTTAACGCATTTTGCTATGAAGACCCTGAACCAAAAACTTATCGGTTTAAAAAACTCGAACCCAATCTCCGTTCGGCTGTTTGAAGAAGTATGTCATGGATAAACCACACGAAACTGACCCCTGCTGACCAATTCAAAATGCCCCCCTTCGCCTGACCAAATTGACCCCAGTTCGCCAATGCAAACTGACCCCTTTGGCCAATTAAGTTGACCCCCTAAAAACTGTAAAAGTGTTTATCTGATCGGATTCTTTGAGACGCGGTTTTTGTTTAGCTTTTTAGTTCAACAAACACCCCTAATTACGATGTCCAATACGCCAATCAAAATGAATAAACTACGACAGATTATCCGTCTATACTGCCAGGGTATAGGGATTAAGACGATCCATGGGATGATAGATACCTCTCGGAATACGATTAAGAAATATGTGCGGTTATGGCACAGTTTAGGCTTGAGTCAGGAAAAATTCAACGCTAAGAGTGACGGTGAGCTTTCCGTTTTATTTTGTACGCCAGTTGGTAAAAATTCAGGAAGCCCACGCATGAAGCATCTGGAATCACTGCTACCTGAGATCTGCAAGAGGCTCAAAAAGAAGGGGGGTAACTCGCGATATGTTGTATAAAGAGTATATAGCGCAGCATCCTGCAGGGTATAGCCGTTCCCGGTTTAATAATACTATTCATATTTATTTACGGCTTTCCCGTCCGGTTATGCACATCGAGCATAAGGCTGGTGACAAAATTTATATTGACTTTGCCGGGAGTAAACTTTCTGTTGACCCACAGGAAGGTATAGCACGTGATGTGGAGGTTTTTGTTGCCATTCTAGGTTGTAGTCAATTGACTTATGTAGAAGCGGTAGAAAGTCAGCGCAAAGAAGACTTGATCAAGGCCTGTGAAAATGCCTTGCATTATTTCGGAGGCATCCCTCAGGCTATTGTACCGGATAACCTTCGTTCTGCGGTCACTAAAGGAAGTAAATACGAAGCTGTACTTAATGATGAATTTGCTTGTTTTGCGGAGCATTACGGGGTTACGGTTGTTCCTGCCCGGGTCTATAAACCCCGAGACAAGTCTTTGGTAGAAGGAGCAGTTAAGTTAATCTATCGTAGCATTTACAGCAGATTAGAAGGGCGTAAATTCAATGATTTAAATGCATTGAATACAGCCATACTTGTTGGCCTTGAAATACACAACAATAAGCCGTTTTCTGGACGGAGTTACTCCCGGCGCGAGCAGTTTGAAGAAATTGAACGGGAAATGCTTGGCGCACTTAACCCTTTGCCTTATCAGGTACATAAGCAAACAATGGTCACAGTCAACAAAACTGGTTATGTTCGTCTGGGGGAGGATATTCATCACTATAGTGTACCATACACCTACATAGGAAAAAAAGTAAAGCTGTTGTATACCAGTATATTGGTAAAAATCTACTATCAGTACACCTTAATCGCGTGTCATACACGTGACAGAACTAAATACCAGTACACTACTGATGAAAACCATCTGGCCTTACAGCATCATTTTCTGGGGGAATGGACACCGGAAAAATTCATTGCTCAAGCAACAGATATTCATGAAGATGTTGCGCTTTATATTTCTAAAGTACTGGAACACAAAGTTTATCCTGAACAGGCCTATAAGTCTTGCTCGGGTATTTTGAGTTTCGCCAGGCGCGTTGGTTCCCAGCGACTTACCGATGCCTGTCGTTGGGCTGACAAGCTGGGACAGTACAATTATCCTGTGATCGAAGAGATCCGCCATAAGCGTCTGGATCAGCTTCCTATTGAACAGGAAGAACCGACACCCGCAATCCCATCCCATGATAACATCAGAGGTAAAGGCTATTATCAATAATCAACCCTATAAAACAAAAGAAAATGAATAATGAAACCTTAGAGAAGCTCCGACAGCTTCGCTTGTTTGGCATGTATGATGCTTTTAAAACTAACCTGGAGACTTCAGTCAAAGAATCCCTCACTGCTGACCAGTTTATTGCGCTGCTAGTCGCCAGTGAGTGGGACGACAGGCGTAATCGGGCTATAGAACGGGCAATAAGAGTAGCTGGCTTTCGCTATAAAGCTGCCCTGGAGCAGCTCGATTATTCTGTGGATCGCGGGTTGGATAAAAACCAGGTTCATAGACTGGCCGCACTTGACTTTATCAAAGAACGTAAAGACCTGTTCATTACCGGTTCCACCGGAACTGGAAAAAGCTATCTGGCAACAGCCCTTGGTTACCAGGCTTGTCAGATCGGCTATAGAGTGATGTATGTCAATACGGCTAAACTTATGGGGCAACTTAAACTGGCTAAGGCTAAGGGCAATATACTGGCAGAATTGAAAAGAATTGAGCGGGTAGACCTGCTCATTCTGGATGACTTTGGACTACAGCCTTTCGATCCACAGGCAAGACTTGCCTTACTTGATGTGATTGAAGACAGACATCAGAAGCATTCTACTATAGTCACTTCACAGATCCCCGTCAAAGAATGGTATGACATCATCGGTGAAAAAACTATTGCCGACGCTGTACTCGATCGTATCGTACACCACTCCTTGAGGATTGAATTATATGGAGAATCACTTAGGAGAAGAAAGTCTAAAACTGAAAATGTATTTTTGTAAAAACAATAGTTGTTAATCAGGATAAAGTAGTCTATTCAAAGAGCCAATCCGTACAACAACTTTTACCTTTTTTTAAGGTTAACTCTGAGGGGTCAATTTGCACGGGTCTTCAGGGGTCATTTTAATTGGTATATCCACCTATTAGGCCCTGTTCTAAAATTGCCATAAATTGAATTATTGAAATGTTAAAAAATCTGTTAATTCAAGTCGTTGCGTGCCGGCAAGCTTTTGGACTCGTTGAACGAATGTAGAATAGAAAAGGATAACAAACTAATAATCAGAGGCCGATGTCCGACATTGTCCGGGATTGTCCGTAATTGTCCAGGTGTTTTAGAAATAAAAGATAGATTTTGAGTAATTTAACTGACTATGAATACCTATCGCTTCCATTTTAATGACGGTAATAAAACCACAACTATTCTGTTTTGGTTTTTTACCACGTTGCTGACTGTTGCACTAACAGCCATCGTTTTAGTGATACATCCCGACCCGCTTTTCCCAGCCTGGCTATTGCTGATCTCCGTACCATTAATGTTAACAGCCATTTACAGACTGTTTAAAGTGGCCTCCGAGCGGCAGTTGACAGAAATTGTTTCACTAAGTGAAAAAGGCTTTACCAGCATCTGTTTCGGTTCTGTATTATTTTCCGAGATACGCTCTATCCAGTTTCCTGCAAGAGAAATAGCATTGTTAGGGGGAAGACAATACGACGATTACAAGCAAACTGATGTTGATCTTCCGACTCTCGTATTTTCAATCACCATTGCCAATGGAAAAACGTTAAATTGGGTATTGAATGAGTGGGGAGGGTTTTACAACTCCGAAGAAGAATTTTCAATTTTCTTTAACTTTCTCACAGCGCTAACCGACCAGCTGTATCAACTTTATCACGCTAATGAACCATATAACAGCTATTTAAAAATCCTTGACGAAAAAGGTTCCTGGGAAAAGCGAGATTTAATAATGAGTTTGTACGACTTAACCTATCCGGAAATTATAGATGCATTGAGAAAAATAGATCCCGTGCATGAAATTATAATAGAAAATGAAGCTTTTATTCCTGAAGCTGATCTTATCCTTTGCAGATTTAAAGGAGAAAGGTTTAACCTGAAATACGATTTGAATTATGGACCAGACTTAGATGCTGTAGGAAACATAAATAAATCAGATTTAGAAACAATAGAACAGTTAATCATTGAACAGCATCGTGCTTCAAATAAGGATAAAATCAAATGAAAACGTTAGTGGTAATTTTGTAAAACGGACCTGACCAGATAAACTAATGAGACTTATGAAACATTCAATATCATTTTTACTTTTCATCTTTATATTGACATCTTGTAATTCAAATCTTTCATCAGAAAAAGTAGAAGATATTGGATTAATAGGTGCAACTATCGAGATTACTCAAAAACCTACTGACGAAAAGAGTAGTTGGATGACTATCAATTTATTTGATAAACATAATAAAATCATTAGGAACGATTCTATAAAAATAATAGTAAATGGTATTGAGACCGCGCTACAACATCGTCAAGGCTTATATTATACTGATGAATCAAGGTATTATTCAGAAAATGCACCTGCAAACCAAATCTATAATTTTGGAATAAAACTATCTAACGGAAAAAAATATTTCCTTGGAAGTATTAACTCCCTGAGTGAAGAAAAAATTGAAAATATAGAGTGTGCCGAACAAGGCGATTTGAATAAAAATACGGTTATCAAATGGAAAGATTTAAAAAACATAAACAAACTTACAATTTATACATCAACCTTATTAAAAACAGCAAATAGTAATGACAAAAACTATTCAAGCAAGGATGTTATAGTAAAACAAATAAGTAGTAATGGGGAATATACAATATCGAAATCTGAATATTTCGACCCGAAATGGACAGTTAGTGGTTTTGAATTCAAATTTGCGACAACAAGGTTTGGGAAAATGAACCCTAAACTTATTGACGGCAGTAAAATATCGATTTCAACATCAATCGAAAAAAATATTAACCTTGAAAAAGCACGATGAAAACTATAACGACCTTAATTCTATCGATTTTGCTATTGATGGCTTGTGTAGACAATAAATCAACTGGCAGACAAACAAAACCCGAAGATGGATTGATCAGTGACGCTGAGCATCACATCAAAGATAACCCCGAAATTGCGCAACAAAAAGGCCCAACTCTTTATACAGGTTGGTATTATGTTGTCGATAGCGGTAAAGGCATTAAACGGCAATTAGATAAATCGAAGGAGATCTATTTTATAGACAGGCACCCAATTGTTACGCCCAGCAACTTTATCAACCTTTCAATTGAAGAAAACTATGAGGGTGGCGTAGAATATTGTCGGTTGTTTATGGAACTTGACGGACCAGGTTCAAAACTTTGGGCTGCTGCAACAAAGAAGGCAATCGGAAAACAACTTGCATTCATTCTTGACAACCGACTTCTATATGTCGCACCGGTATTTGCACAAATCCTAAATGGCATGACAGTAATAAATCTGACCAACTATTCAAAAGAAGAATTTGAAAACTTCAAAACAATCATCAAAAGTGAGCGATAAGCTAGACATGGAGGGAATTACTAGAGACTGTAAAGTGAACTGTGTCAACTCTAAAAAGTTAGAGTTGACACAGTTCACTTTACAGTCTCTATATTTCGATGAAAAACCCTATGTGTCATTATCACTGTTGCAGACCCTATACCTTTTTGATGAATCGCTATGGCGTAAAATATTATACCCAATTGAATATATTGACGGATTAGGGTATAATTTCACAGAATTTCTGAAGCTTTCATTACCCGGGCGGCATCCGGACGACAAATGGTTAGAAGAAACAAGTTCTGCGTCATGTAATAGATTTTATTTTAAAGATTTGACTGTTGCAGAGATTTTATTACCCCCTGGCGGTTATGGCGGAAATTGCGGAGAGAAGCAAATGGAAAGCCCTTCTCGAAATTTTTCATGATCAAATATCATTACAAATTATTCTTTTTATCTCTAGTCAAGGTCATGAATACCAGATCTTCATATTCTCCACCATATTTAAAATAATTCTTTAGTTTTCCATATTCAACAAACCCAAATTTCTTATAAAGATTTTTAGCCGCTTGATTTTTGTCTATTACTGACAAAATAATGTTTTCTAAAACTGGATCGTCAAAACCAAGTACAATTGTAGCATTTAAAAGCCCAAACCCGATTCTTTGCCCCATGAATTCTGGCATTACATACATACTGCTAATTTCTCCTGTATGCCTTGTCTTTTCTCTCTTCTCCCGAATAAAACCACAAATTCCTACCAGTTTTTCTTTTATAAATGCGCCCATTAAGAAGTCGGTTTCAGGTTTTTCATTTATTATTCTGTCAAATTTAAAACTTGACGAACCTAATTCTTCTTCATAAAGTGTACCGAAGTTTTGAGAAGAATTTTTTAAACAGTGAAGTCTTATTTGATGATATTGTTCAACTTCACTGACAGTTACCTTTCTGTAAACGATCTTATTGGATGATATCTCTGTCATATTAAATAGTTTATGATCACGTATATTCCAGACAGATCACAGCTTTGCTCATCAGATCGTCATGAAATAAATAAATCTGGTCGGCGGCATTTTCCTGAAAATTGTATCCTTCCATACAGGCAATATAGTTAAAAAGACTTCCGTCAGGTTTGAAAGGTTTGTCCATTAAATTTCCTCCTGAGCACTCACAGTCATCAAGAGGGAGGTTATCTATATTAATTTCATCTATTACTCCATTGATTTTCTTACTTATAGTCTCTGAGAAATAATCTGAAGGTTCATCTTTGTGTATATCTTCGACGGTTAGTTGAAGCAGCCGTTCTAATCTTCTGATCCCCTCTACCGTTAAACCAGGCCTGTAGAAATCCCGGGCGTATAGTTCCCCAAATTTTTTATAGTATGCCTTCTTTAATTGATACACCGCTTCATTATAATTATACTGTATCACTTCATCGGTGTATTCAAGATGGTAATTTGCCGGCAAAATTTCAGTAGATACGGTAAAGTACTCCCACTTCCCGTCGAATTTATATTTTCCATCTATGATATCAAAACCAAACATATCACACTTGGTGTAATCTGTGTGAAATTCTGTTGTATTTTCACCGACCCTGCCGTCATAGATCTCTTTTACAGATACAAAATGTAACCACTGATCTTTATCCGGTGAAAAGAACTTCAGGTTAATAGAACATAATGGCAGGAAATATTTTCTGTGATTTTCCAAATCGTCATAAAAAACATCTTGATATTCGGGAAATATTTGAATGAAACTGGCTTGTATTTCCATACTCGTCTGATTTATCTGTTTGTATCATAAAGTTAATTTTTACACCTCGCTTTTCGTAACTAATTCCCAAAATTTAATGTACTCTTAACTTCCAGAACCGCAACATCTGGACCATCTGTTTTTACATAAACTGTACCATTATAGCAATCCAAATAGGAAATACTTTTGTCTTACCATAAGGCAAAAGCAATTGAGCCTTTGACAGAAAGTCCAATCAGTAACAATTCATCAATTAAAACGATTAAAATGGCAAAATCAATTTTTTATCACGCAGGTTGTCCGGTATGTATAAGTGCAGAACAGGATATTTTAAATCTTATTCCTTCAGAACAAGTAGAAGTAGTTCATTTAGGAACAGAAAAAGCAAAGGTCAAAGATGCAGAAAGCGCAGGTGTAAAATCTGTTCCTGCCTAAGTCACGCCTAACGGGAATGTGTTACATATCAATTTTGGAGCTTCCATAGAAGATTTGAAGTAACCATAAACCATAGCCCTAACTATTTGTACCTTGCGGGCAAATTTTAGGGCTTTCTTAGATAAACACACAAAAACAGGAGAAGCATAAAGAAATCAGAAGAGGATGAACATATACGATCTTATTATTAACGACAAAGAACAGGTATCACTGAACGATTTATTTCTTGATCATGCCAACAGGAATGAATTTGTACAGCTGATCAAAGAATATAGTTACATCGACGAGCTGAACAGGTATGGGTTGCCAGTTAATAATAAGATATTACTTGAAGGAAGTTCGGGTTGCGGTAAAACCACAAGCGCTAAAGCCATTGCAAACGCACATGGAAAAGACATTCTCATACTCAATCTTAGCAACATTGTCTGCTCAAGGATCGGGGAAACATCACAAAATATCAAAGTGATTTTTGACAAAGCAGCCAAAGAGAAAGCAGTTCTTTTCTTAGATGAATTTGATCAGATAGGCAAAGCCCGTGGCAATGATGATAAAGATGTAGGAGAAATGAGAAGACTTGTCAACACGCTGATACAATTGATAGATTATTATCCTCAGAACGCGCTTTTGCTATGTGCAACTAACCATGCTCAAATTATTGATACCGCACTTTTGAGACGTTTTCATTTAAGAATAAACTTTAAAATGCCATCCCCTACCGTTTTAGATGAGTATTATTATAAACTGTTATCCCGCTTTCCAGAAAACATGCAGAATATTGTCCGCAAATATGATATTTCATTTGCCGAAGCTAAAGATTATGCATTTACCCTTGTTAAGTCGGTATTGATTGCAGAATTGGAAGCAAAAACAAACACGGTTGAAGCATGAGCGATGAGATAGAAAGAAACTCTTAACGGGTAAAGATCCACAATTGGAAAAGGCCATCAGCCTGATTCCATAAAACTTAATTTAAGACCTGAAAAATATTCAGGTCTTTTTTTATACCCAAGTCACATGCTTATGGAGGAGTGGGATGTGTGTTTTATCGTTTTTTTATCATTAATCTTGAAGTAAGAATATTATATAATTATACTAAACAAATCATTACTGATGACCAGCCTACAGAACATAAATGCCCCTTTTGATTTCACTTATCTTCATTCTTTTAGCAGAGATAACGATTTTCTGATTGAAATTATTGATTTATGCTTAATAAATACTCCATTATATATGGAAAGCCTTAACAGCAGTTTTGCAAAGAAGGAACTGGAGCGGGTGATTTTTTTTTTATATAGGATAAAATCGACAACATCAGTAATGGGCAGAAATGATATAAGTATTTACATCTGCGGAATAGAAAAAAAAATCTTGGAGGGACTATCATATCCTGCAGAAGTGGCATCTGATATCGCAGTATTGACCGATCTGATATATCTATTTTATATTCAGCTGGAAGAAGCCAGACAAACTTTAGTATAGTAATAATTGCATAGTAAGTAATAGTGTCACATCCTTATGTGAGTGTTATTAAGTAACAATATGGGGCACCTTTCTATCCTATAAACAGTCAAATGAATATACACCGTAAACAATTTTTAAACTATGCAATTGATTATTTCTAACATTACTAAGACCTATAGCAACGGCTTGAAAGCATTAAATAATATTAACCTGATCATTGATAAGGGAATGTTTGGTTTACTTGGGCCAAACGGAGCCGGAAAATCAACTTTAATGCGGACCATTGCTACTTTGCAGGACCCGGATACTGGTCAAATCATGCTTGGTGACATTGATGTACTGAAACAAAAAACAGAATTGAGAAAAACGCTCGGTTATTTACCACAGGATTTTGGTTTCTACCCCGGAGTATCAGCATTAAGTCTGCTAGATCATTTTGCAGTGCTAAAAGGAATTACTTCCAGATCAGAAAGAAAAGAAATTGTTGAGGCATTATTAGTACAAACTAACCTGTTTGATGCTCGTAAACGTAATGTAAGCGATTATTCTGGTGGTATGCGCCAGCGTTTTGGCATTGCTCAGGCATTAATTGGCAATCCTAAACTTATTATTGTAGATGAGCCAACCGCAGGTCTTGATCCAATGGAACGTAATCGTTTTCACAACCTGTTGAGCGAAATCGGAGAGCAGATAATAGTTATCCTTTCCACTCATATAGTAGAAGACGTGAAAAATCTGTGCAAAAAAATGGTGATTATGAATAAGGGAACAATTTTACTGGAAGGTACTCCTGCAGAAGCCCAGGCTACAGTACAAGATAAAATATGGACAAAGAGTATTGAAAAAGAAGAGTTGGAGAACTACCGCAGTCAGCTTCAGGTGATTTCTTCCCATATGGTTAGTGGCCGTGTGATGATCCATGTTTATGCAGATACAAGCCCAGATGCAGGTTTTGATCAGATTACTCCAGATCTTGAAGACGTTTATTTCTCAGTCATTACTAAAAACTAGCTTATTTATGTTTAGGGAAATATTTCTTTTCGATCTGAATTTGAACTTCAGAAAAATATCAGTATATGTTTATTTCGGGATATTTTTCCTGATCAGTTTAGCAATAGGATTAAGCAAAGCCGGCGTTTTCAATGTGGCCCGGAGTGATTCTAATCTACTTGTTAATTCGGCTGTGGCAATATCAAAAATTCTTGTGTTTTTAGAGAATGGCATTTTAGGATTGATTAATAGAGTTATCCTGGTAGCAATTATGGCTACTGCTATACAAAAAGACTACAAATACAATACTCATCCGCTTTATTTTACCAAACCTATACATAAAAGCAGTTATTTTTTCGGAAGATTTAGTTCTGCCTTTTTAACTGCACTTTTTGTTTTCTCGGCGAAGGTCATTGGTTATTATATAGGCTGTCTCTTTGGGTTGGGTAAACCACAAATGGCCGATTTCTCTATAATCAATTTTTTGGAACCCTTTCTGCTTTTTGTCGTACCCAATGTCCTGCTGTCTGGTGCTATCTTTTTTTCGTTAACCACTTTTACCCGCAGTACATTACCGGCGTATTTGTTTTGCATAGTACTTTTGGTAATCAACTCAGTTACCTCTATAATTACTGCAGATTTAGATAATAAATCTATCGCGGCTATTTGGGAACCATCTGGCTCAGAGGCTTTAGGCAATTTAATCCAATATTGGACCCCAGATGATCAAAATACGCGGATAATCCCTTTGGAAGGAGTTTTGCTCTATAACCGGATGTTATGGATTGGGCTGGGTATTATTATTACACTAATTTGTTTTCTTAAATTCAGTTTTAGTCAATTCCTTATACCTTTTAACTGGTTTAAAAAAGCGGGCAAAGAAGAAAATCTGACAAGAGGGAATCAGATTCAGTCACTTACGATGTTGCCAAAGGTAACTCAGAAGTTTTCTGCAATAGAAAGCTGGAAACAGTTATTCTATTTGGCGAAATTTGAACTTGTAAACATCACCAAAGGTTCATTCTTTATTGTTATCTGTGCTTTGGGGTCTGTTATGATGTTCATTATCTCCCGGTATATGGGTTCTATGTATGATACTGAGACCTATCCTGTTACTTACCAGATTCTAGAAAATTCGGCAGGAATATTTTTATTTTTTATAATCATACTAGTCGTGTTCCTCTCCGGGGATCTAATATGGAAAGAGCGCGAACAAAAGATAGATGAGCTTACCGGTACTGCACCAGTTAGCAATACAGTACTTTTCTTCTCTAAATATCTGGCGTTAATTTATGTTATTGCTATTCTGCTGGGTGTGATCATTATAACGGGTATGCTTATTCAATTCTCAGCTTCCTATTTTAATGCAGAGCCATTATTGTATGTTAAATCTGCATTCCAGATGCTTGTTGAATTTATGATCATTGCAGGAGTTTGTCTATCTATACAGGCATTTTGCCCCAATAAATACCTGGGTTTCTTCATATCCTTGTTGCCGATTCTTTTGGTTAAAGTGGTATTTAATTTATTGAACTGGAATAATGATCTGTATAGTTTTAACTCATCCGGACCGTCAATGTATTATTCAGATATGAATGGTTTCGGACATATTGTAGGCGTCTGGCTTTTATTTAAGGGTTATTGGCTCAGTATTGTGTTGGTGTTTTGTTTATTTGCTCTAACAGTCTTTGCAAGAGGTAAGGAAAAAGGTTTAAATGCGAGATTTCGTCTTTCAAGATTATCCTTTACTGCGGGGCACAAATTAGTGCTCCTGATTTGTGTACTATTTGCGATAAGTTCTGGTGGTTTTATTTATTATAATACTAATGTACTCCATAGATATCTTGTTCCTAAAGAAGAAGAAGAAGCACAGGCAGCTTTTGAAAAAAAATATAAAGTTTATGAAAAAACACCTCAGCTCCGCATTGTGGAATCTAAGGTCGATGCAGCAATTTTTCCAAAAGAAAGGAGCTTACGTGTAAAAGGTTTCTACTACCTGAAAAACAAACAAAAACTACCAGTTGATACTTTGTTTGTTAATTATACAGGTGGCGAAAAGAGTGAATATCACTATAGTAAACTAGAGATTGAAAATAAAGGAGGAACATTGATCAGTAATGATCAAAAAAACGGCGTTAAAATTATACGCCTGAATAATGCCGTGCAACCTGGAGATTCCGTTAAATTTGTCTTTGAAATGGAATACAAACCTGTGGGGTTTGAAAATGGTGAGACAGAAACCAAGATTGTTTATAACGGAACTTTCTTTAACAATTCTGAATTTCCATCCATTGGTTATAATTCTGGCGCTGAGCTTGGATCCAATACTGCCCGTAAAGAGTACGGTTTGAAAGCAAAAACAAGAATTGCACCAGTAACGGATTCGGTAGCCAGAAAGAATACCTATATTTCTAATGATGCTGACTGGATTCGTTTTGAAACTACTGTCAGCACTAGTGAGGACCAAATTGCAATAGCACCTGGCTATTTGCAAAAAGAGTGGGTTAAAGATGGAAGACACTATTTTAATTATAAAACCGATAGTCCAATCCTTAATTTTTATGCGTACCTCAGTGCACGTTACGAAGTGAAAAGGGATAAATGGAAAGGAGTAAATATAGAGGTCTATTATCAAAAAGGTCATGAATATAATCTGGCCAGGATGATTAAAGGGATTAAGAGGGCGTTGAGTTATTACACCAAAAACTTTGGTCCTTATCAACATCGTCAGATGAGAATTGTTGAATTTCCACGTTATGCCTCATTTGCCCAATCTTTTCCAAACACGATTCCTTTTTCTGAGTCCATTGGATTTATTACAAGAGTAGATAACGTGAATACTGAGAAAATAGATGTTCCTTTTTATGTTACTGCACATGAAGTTGCACACCAGTGGTGGGCACATCAGGTAATCGGAGGTAATGTACAAGGGAGTGTGATTATGGCCGAAACAATGAGTCAATATTCGGCTTTGATGGTTATGGAAAAAGAATACGGGAAACAGTCCATGAAAAAATTTCTCAGATATGAAATGGATAATTATCTGAGGGGAAGAACTCAGGAAAATAAAAGAGAAATGCCGTTAATGCTTTGTGAGAATCAGGCTTACATCTATTACCGTAAAGGTAGCGTAATTATGTATTCGTTAAGAGATTATCTGGGTGAAGATGTATTAAATAAAGCATTAAGTAATTATCTACAAAAAACAAAGTTTCAGGAGCCACCATATACTAACTCTATTGAATTTGTGAACTCCCTTCGTGCAGCAACACCAGATAGTTTAAAATATATCATTAGAGATATGTTTGAAACGATTACCGTTTACGAAAACTATGTAAAAGATCTGAATTACAAAAAAATGAAAGGGGGTAAGTATGAAGTTTCACTTACTGTGGGTAGTGCTAAATTCCGAGCGGATACCTTAGGGAAAAGCACCAGAATACCTGTAGCGGATTATATTGATGTCGGCGTATTTGCATTGAAAAATGTAAACGGTAAAATGCGGGATAAGGAATTAATATTGAAAAGGATAAAGATGGATAGGTCTGAAAAAACATTTACATTTTTAGTGAATGAAAAACCAGAAAGTGCCGGCATCGATCCTTACAATAAATTAATCGACCGTACGCCTGATAACAATACCTGGAAATTTGGGAGCAAACCACCAAAGGTAAATACGGATATTGAAAATAATGATAAAACAAAATTTAAGGTAGAGGTCAAAGTCAACTGAGGTTATAAATTAGGATTATCTCTTAAAGCAGAAAGCCCGGTCTTTATATGATCGGGCTTTCTTTGTCTGATGAGTTATTTAGATCGGGATATATTTCAATTATCCGGGCCGTCAATGGCCAAAGCTGACACGAATACTATAGTCTTATAATGTTGAACCTTTTTCGAAATAGGTAAGACCTGATATTTTTGTTACTGCTCAGAATAAGTATTGCATGTAGATTAACATATGTAAATATATGTGTTGGAGCAAAGCTGAGTTCAAATTTTAATTTGTAAGGCAGCTAGTGGAGAGAAATGAAAGGTTAATATATAATTGTAACTCTTAAATCGTTTGTATATTATAGGTGATTGTTACCGTATAGGTACTTCCGTTGATGTACTCAGGATGAGCCTTAAATAAGCCTAGCATATCTTTTGATGAAATACTATATTTCGGGTCATATGCCGTACTTAATGAACCAGGTTCCGATGGATATATGACCGATGGAGATGTAATATCCAGGGGAGTACCATACAAGGTTTCACCTGATCTTTTAAAAGCAACTTTAACCAGGCTCATGATGTTCTTTAATGCCAGGGAGGCGTTGGCGTCAGGCTTAATACTTAAAGTGTAGGGCATAGAGCTTGTGACTGTAATGTCGGCTGGCTTCGGCTTTTCCTGATCAGTATAATAATCTACGATACTGCTATAATTAAATGATACTATTGAACTCGTACTCGCAGCAGATGAACCTATTACATCACTTAAATTCAGATTGACTGATACTGGTTTGCTATTTAATGGTGCCGTTTGTGCCTTGAGCTGTGCTCCGAATACAACGATAATCGTGGTCACAACTAATAATGTTTTTTTTTTCATATTGTTTGATAGCAGCTTAGTGTGCTGTTAGACTATAAATAAGATCTATGGTGTATGTACCTTTTTTTGCCAGTATTAATTGCGGGCTGGAAAGAAAGCTGTATTTTACATCTATACTTTTATCTAGTACCTGAGTCCCATTGTCTATTAATTTTTGTGATGCTATTCCTAATGAATTAACTTGTTTAATGTCTGATTTTCCATACGCAGGGCCAATATTTAGCTGTGAAGAAGGGAGGGTTGACGGAACACCGTTAAAATTAAAAAAAGCAGAAGAGGATTTTACTGTTAAATCGAAAGGAACATTGTCACTCACAACTAATTGTCCAGGCACGGTTTTACTTACTCCATTTTTATAATCCGCAACATTCGTAAAGGAGAGATCAACATTACTTTGACCTGTTGTTATGGACGCAAGCTCACTTACTGTAAAAATCAGGTTAATATTGTTTAGGCTTTTGTTAGCTTGTGTAGTACTAGTGATTGGAAGTTCAATCATTCCAGTATAAGTTCCTGCTCTAAAAAAGTTACTTTTCATAGCTCCAGTACTCACGTAAAAATCTATATTATCAACTGTCGTATTTCCAGCGGGAATAATCGTAACTGATTCGACTGCATTATAGCCATGTCCTCTGATTAAAGTAGCTGGTAATCCGACCTCCCCAGAAGATCTTATTAAGGACGTACTAATTTCGGGATAAATAAGTTGACTGGCACCTTTTGTGCCTGTATAACTAAAGTTACCAGTTGAAGTTGTGTAAGCAACTCCTAAAGTATAAGGTATATTATGTATAACTGTAATTGTGGCTCCTGTACCTTTTGTTGCAGAATTGTAGCCTGAACGATAATACGAAAGATCATCAATAATCAAATTAATCGAAGTCTTATTGATACTGGGTATAACAAAAGCATCTATATTTACTGTTACATCCGAAGAGGACGGACTGACTTTTGGACTTGCAAAACTAGTAAAATTGCGGGTTTTTTCTTTATAATTCAATTTTCCAGTATATACACCTGGCAACCAGGAATAAGAGTTGAGATTTGGAATGGTTATAGACAAATTAACAGTCTCTTGTCCACTAAAAAGATCATTGGTTCCTTTTTCCCAAATATTTAGGTCTGATCCAATTGAGTAGGCCCCAGAATTAGCTTGACTAGAAGAAGAGCTTGTCATCGATAGTGCAGAGATAGGAAAACTATTTATTGAACTACTCATATTCGGAGCCTGTGGTGCTACATTAAGAATTATATAACCAGTAATATTACTACCATGCCAATTGCTATTCCATGCTACGATCACATCCTGGGTATTTGATTTTACTGTGTTTGACCGAATTGCTGCTGCATCGATATTTAGAACATATTGTGCCTGTGCCTTTAAGGCTCCACAAATACTGCAGCATAATATTAAAATTATTCTCATTACGATTTGATATACTCTATTACTATTTAACATGAATGGTTTTTTTGGCCACTTTTATATTATTGTGATTAGGGTTTGAGTCTGAATCCAGCATAGCAATTATCAGGTAATCACCTGAAGTAACATTTTCGGGAAGATCGATGTATACCAGTTGTGTATCCTGCGGCATAATTGCCAGATCGTGCGGTGTAATTTTGATCTCCTCTCCTGTTTTCTGATTTGTCAGTTCGATCTTCAGCATAGCAGTTTTATTTATATTTCCTGTGTTCTTATATTTAATTATAAGCTGCCTCTTTTGTTTCCCGGAAAGAGCTTCTTTATAAGAAAATTCTTGAAATTCCAGATCACCGGTCTTCGTCCCATAAGGTGTATAAAATAATTGTATTCCATATTCGTAAGCGACTTTTATCCCAATTGCAGGATTTTCAGTTTTTTGAGGTTCCGCTGTGGTTTGTGTAAAATAAAGAATACTGTTTGTTGAAGTACTATCAGTCGAAAATTTGGGGATTTCCATGTAAACAGAAACTTTCTTACTCTCGCCGGGGTTAATTACAATGGTGCTTTCATTAAGCTTTACTTGTTTTGCATTAGAGTGCGGAAATTTGCCGGGAACTTCGTAGATTTTACCTCCAACAGAATCTCTTTTCCAATCTTTTAAACTGAGTGCAAATTCGAAAGGTCTAGTCCCGCTATTACTCAGACTTAAAACCTGACTTACAGTTTCGCCAGGTTTACCTTCAAAAAAAAGACGCGAAGGAGATATTCCGATTTGACAATACGATTGTTGTATACCAGTAAAAATGCATATCAACATCATTAAAAAAATCAAAGTATAGAGTCTGCATACTTTTTTATATTGTTCACGTGGAAATTTCAGAAGCATAACTATTTTAAATTGAGTTTTAAAAACATGTATACAGTTTCTAAACTGTATACATGTTATAGATAGAAAAGGTGCTTATATAGCCTCAAGCGTGTAATACAATGTAACTGAGTACATACCCGATGATTTGGTGATATAGGTAGCAATGTCTGTTTTAGCAATACTATATTTTACGTCATAGGATGTACCAGAAGTACCGGGCTCTGATGCATATATTTGGGTAGACGTAGTGACTGGTGAAATAGGGTTATTACTATAAGCAACCTCACTAGATCTTTTTACATTCAATTTAAGCACACTTACAGGTATCTTATCTGTCCCTGATCCTTGTGTGAAATTAGCTGCAAGTGCTTTCACAGTAAGGTTATATCCTTTAGAACTCATTGCTGTAATAGTCTTGATTTTTTCTACAGTTTTATCTGCTTCATAATCGGCAAGAGTAGAATATTGAAAATCAATGGTTTCTGTAATTCCAGTTCCTGTAGTACCAGCGGTGGCAATATCCTTACCTGTTCCGTTAGTGCCTGGTATTGCTCCTATTATATCGTTTAAGGTAATATTTACCTGAGTAGTATTAACGATTGCTGTTGTTTTAACTACGGGATTTACTGGTGATGTACCTATTTGTGCTTTAGATTCACTACTTGTAAATGCCATCATTCCCAGGATAGCTGTCACTGTTAATAATTGTTTTTTCATCTTATTTTATGGTTTATTATATGGTTACAAAAATACGCTGTAATTGTATCAAGCATGAATCTTTATAATCGCATAAAGATGTGATAACTTATTTCAAATCAATGCATTAATAGGTAGTTAAAATGTTTTAACATCTACCTTTATTCTAGTATTTCTCGCCTTAAATATGATATTGTTAGGCGTGTTGCGTTTAAGATCTACCTGTTCGCGTACATTACTTATAGAAAGAGCTTCACCAGGGTTTTTTATGTATACGAGGTATCTCCCTTCGGCCAGATAGAAATCAAATTCACCTTTTGCATTGCAAACTGCAGTGTAAACTGTGCCATTTTCTCCGAGCGCAGTGACCCGAATACCAC
Source organism: Pedobacter lusitanus (assembly GCF_040026395.1). Classification (NCBI taxonomy): domain Bacteria; kingdom Pseudomonadati; phylum Bacteroidota; class Sphingobacteriia; order Sphingobacteriales; family Sphingobacteriaceae; genus Pedobacter; species Pedobacter lusitanus. Next base: position 127,461 of record NZ_CP157278.1, on the reverse strand, counting down.
TAAGCTGAATATTTTCATTTATATATTCTTCTTTGAGTACCTGTATGGATCCCGTCAATTTTAAGGTCTTAACCATTGCTATATTCATATGTTTATCGCGGCTCAATAAAATACTGCATGATTCTAACGCACTCCAACCTGATTGATTAACAGTTGAGATCATATATTCTCCTGATGGAGCCACAAATTGGACATTACCACTGCTATTGGTAATTGCTGCCAGATCTTTGATTTTAACAAGAATACCTGGGATTACCTTCTCTTGATGATCCATTATACCATTACCATTCAGGTCTTCGTAATAAGTCAATTTCAATTTCCATGTTTTCTGACCACTCATCTGACCAAAATGTTTCTCTACTCCGAAGCTAAACTGACGATTAGAAAAATAATTGATATCTCTGTAGGTATAAGCTGACTCACTATAGTTAAGCCCGACTTCCGGATTATAGGTAGCCATACGTTCCTGTCTGTTCAGTCCATAAAATAGATTCATAGTAACAGCCCAATCGTCTTTTAGCAAAAATCTGCCATAAGCATTAATTGTATAATTCTGATTACCATTATAACCATAATAGCTATAATTAGCCGATGTAGTAAAGCTCATCCGCTTTTTTAATGCTGCAAAGCTCATATTTGGGCCTATAGAAAGCATGTTATAGTTATTGCCGCCGTTATTGGCGAGTGCATCTGAAATATAAAAGGCATTATGCTGATAAAAACTATTCACCCCAAAAATATTATTGCGATAAGATAGATTCACGCGGGACGAGAAAAATGGTGCAGGTGGTTCGTTTGAAGTGTTCTGATAAGTATAACCATTATCCACATTTAAATCGATGTACTGAAACGCATCTTTGTAATTAAAATTAAAGCGGGTTCTTACGGAAGCTGATTTCCAGTTCTTTCGGCCTTCACCACCCACAACGCTATTCGATAGCATCTGCTGTCCAAAATAATATGGAAATATCCCAATGTGGCAGCGCCCTAAGTCTCTCATATAACCAATTTCATAGGTTTGATTTCCATATTGGCTGGTTTGTTCAATATAATCGTTATACTGTTTTGAAATATAGTTTGGTCTGTTATCCATGATGCTTACACGTGCACTGAAACTATTCAACTTATCAGATGTATAATTGAAACTATTATCCGAATAGAGCATTCCTCTTCGCATTCCTCCATAATTAGGAGTTGCATAATAATTGGATGTGGAAAGATTTGTTTGCTTAAATTTATGATCATAAGCCAGTTCAAGCCCTAGTCCAGAAAATGTCTTGTTTGAATTATTATCAAGTAGTTGTATACTATAACCGCCTCCAACAGTTAGCTGTTCATCTTTACTTTTCAGCAGTTGTTGTTTTCCTGAAATAAGGTTGGTCCTGAGTCCGGAAAGGACGTCCTTATTTTGCAATAAAGTTATCCTGGACTTTTCTGTTGAAGGTAAGCCGTCCAGATATTCTATGGCAAAGGTATTTCCTCCTTTTTTTTCTGCTCCAAAACTGGAGAATATCGAATTGTTGTTTTCCAGCACATAAGCATTAAGTGATTTATTCTGGCCTAAAAAGGCTGTCCCTTTGACTCCACGTCCATATACATTAAAATCGAGGTTTGCATATATATTTCCTCCTTTAATGGCCAATTTTTTGTTCTTATATTCCAGATAAGTATCTGATGTATATATACGGCCACCAATCAAGGGTGAGTAATTAAGATTTAAATTGTAAGCTAGTTCCTGTTTCTTTTTTAGATCAATCTTACCATTGCCAAATAACTGCAAAGAATTAAAATTATTTGCATTCATGTAGTTCAGTGAAAGCGTATTAGGTCTCGTTTTATAATAAATATCCTGTTCATTGAGGACAAGGTTTCTGTTACTTGAGACTGTCATAATCCTTAGCCTTCTTACAGACAATTGGTTACCTGATTGATCAACGGCTTTGATCGTTACTAGAAAGTCGGCAGCGGCGTTGTTCCTTGATTTGTTGATGGCAACAAAAGGGAGTATCTTTTCTGTTCCTGCGGCAAGTGTCATCCTACCTTTTGTTCCCAGAAACTCCTGTCCTTTAGGGATTCCCGATAGGTCCAGATCAAATGTAATAGGAATTAATCCGCTATTAAATACACGCAATTGAAGATCCGCTTTATTGCTAATCGGATCAAAGTATATTTCTGAAGACTGTACATCGAGCACCAGGCCGCTGACATTCAATAATTGTGTATAGAAACTGCTTGATTTTTGCACATTAATGTTCCGCGTAATACTTCTTAACTTTACTTCAAAAGATTGAATATTCGATTGAATAGTCTGTTCATCGGAAAAGTATTTCAAGGGGAAAGATTTTGTTTGTCCAGCTTCGATAATCATTGTGTCAGGAAGTTTAAGAATCGCGTTATCCAAATTTACGTTAACCCCATTTCTTACCAGGCCGACTGTGGACAGAGCTGCATTCTTAATAATAAGATAATTTGAAAACGTCTTGCCTCCCTCAATGTTAATTGTGTCAGCTTTAAAATGGTAAGAAACAAAATCGGAGGACTGAGCTCTGACCTGATATGAAAAAAGGATGATAATTAAAAACAATAAAATAATTGTTCTATTGTTTTTAATTTTCTGATAAGTGGTGTTTATAATCTTCTTTGCTTGTAACATTTTTAATGGGAGTCAAATATGTATATAAGCCTGGTATTTATACTCTGTAAAGCGGTCACATAAAAATGTGAATATATCTGTCTGTAAATAAACTATTTACATAGTGTTTATATGTCGGGTCTGCCGGGAATTATCCGGTTTTTAGCTTTAAATAATTTGTTGTTTCCGCTTACACTAAATGATGATCATGTTTTTTTCTGTAGAAACTACAACTGAGTTCTTATTGATCCGTTTTACTAAAGAGGATATTAAAGAATATCAATGGAAGGGTATTTGTATAGCTACTCCAGAATGTGACACTTTTTCCTTTATCATATAAAGTACCCCCAGAAAATGTGTGACTTTTGGGGGTACTGCAAAAAGGTCTGACATCCTTTTTTTATTTATCTGGGGGATGTTGTTGAAACGGAATCCCTCACCTTTTTATTTAAACATTCTTCCTCTATTGGGGGATGTCAGAAATCACATATGCTTCAGTAATTACATCATTAACAGTAAATCCCCAAGTGCTACCGTACGTATTGAATTGGTTATTATAAGTTAACACAGCATTTAGATATTGTCCACTGCCAAAGAAATCATAGTCGATCCACAGGAACCCGGCATCACCCCACGCACTACCCCATGAGTTCTGTACCTTAAAAGCATGTCTATTATCATCATAACCAATAATTGCCATCGCATGGTGACCTACAGGTACATTTCTTCCAATATTGCCGGGGGTTAAAAAACCATCATAACTGAAACGAGGTGAACCAAATCTATTCCATACAGGCTGAGTATTCATATTGTCATCTGCAGCTGTAGCGAAAATAATTGGATGTTTTTGATAAATCAACATCTTTAGTAATGCTGTGTTTTGTCTGGTTGCTTTATCAATTACATAATAGTCGACATTTGCTATCCGATGTAACCTTGCACTATCTCTTTGGAGCGGAGTAACATTATTGCTGCAGTCTGTGCTGAATGGAAGTGTCTGGTAGGTACACGCGCCTTGATTTTTAAGGGCCTCCAAAGCACTTGCTGTCGATATACCCGTATTACAATTTGCTGACAACTGATTATAGATAAAGCCAGGACTAAATACGTTTACCCCGGTGTTATAAACAGTATTTTTTGATCTGTATAAATTTTCTATTGACCATGCACAGTATGTAGTAGCCCACGCTACACAGGTTCCTGTTTGTCCCTGATTTTGAATTGGTGGTGTTCTTAACGAGAAAGTAGTAGGGAAAATAGATTCTGTAATTGCAATTTTATCTCCATTTAGTTTTGGTAATTTATCCAGGATTTCTTTTGGGGTTGCGATAAAACCTGAAAAGAAAGATTTCTGGCTGGTAATGTCATTAGAATTACCTTGTTTAGGTTTAGGAGAGTCTTGTGCAGTGTTCTTTTTACAAGAGTAAAAGCAGAAGAGAATCAGTAACATACTGAAGAGGGATGCGAATTTAAATTTGTTTGTGTTTTTCATAATTAATTGGTTTTAAGTTGTTGTTTTTTTAAAAGTAGATAAAAAGGAAGTTAAAAAAAACAAACAATTATCACATAAAGATGTGATTAATAGCGTGTTGCGAATTCAACATGGAATCTATTGATTGAAAACGTTTGTAAGGCTATTCTGCACTTTCCAGTACCCTCTTGGAAATTGAATAACTTCTGCGGTGCTTAATGTGACGTTGCCTAACGGAAGCAATAATCCAGCAGCTAGAGGTGGCGTTGATATCTTTATTAATGGTGTTTATTATAATTCATTTAGTCTAACTGACAAAAGGAAAGAGAGTATTCCAACGAATGGGTCTATTATTTTCCCTAGTTCATATGATGGGACTCAAACTGTTAAATTTGAAATTTCAGTTGATTCGACAAGTTCAGATGGTGCATTACTTAGTAATATAATCCGATCAGGCGAAGCGAGTTTAACTTTACGTAAATAATTTAAAAAAAGAACAGATTAGTTGTTTCCTTATATGCCAAAGGGATGTCCAATGCGGATATTGAGGAGGAACTGCGTGAACTATACGATTTTCGCTTACCTCCCTCCACAATCTCCACCATAACCGCTATATATGATTGTGTGGATGGACGGAATTGTTTTTAAGGTAAGAGAAAACAACAAAGTCATTAATAAAACTATCTATCTGGCTGTTGGACTTAACATCGAGGGACGTAAAGAAGTATTAGGACTGTGGCTGGGTAAGAATGAGAGCTGTGCCTTTTGGATGAGCGTATTAACCGATTTGCAGTCTAGAGGAGTATAGGATATTTTGATTACTTGTACGGATAATCTGGGTGGTTTTACCCAAACAATCCGCTCCTTATTTCCAGAGGCCACTACACAAATCCGTGTAGTTCATCAAATTCGTAATGCCTGCAAATATGTGGTATGGAAAGATAAAAAGTCTTTTACACAAGATATGAAGCCAGTATACTCCGCACCGAACAAACAGGCTGCTGAAGCTGAATTAGCTACTTTTGAACAAAAATGGGGAATCAAATATCCTAATGCAGTCCGAAGTTGGAGAGTGAATTGGGATGACCTTACCGCATCCTTTGAGTTTCCATTAGAGATCCGAAAAATCATTTATACCACTAACTTAATTGAGAATTTGAATGGAAAGATCAGAAAGTACACCAAGAACAAAATGTCGTTCCCTACCGATGAGGCTGTTAAAAAATCAGTATATCTATCCTTAATGGAAGCAACCAAGAAGTGGACAATGCCAATTCATAACTGGCCTGTGATTATTAATCAGTTTATTGCTATTTTTGATGTAAGGGTTAAGGTCTAATACCCTAACCCCAAATTTCATTTACACAGTTTTCTGGATACTGCCCAGCAGTACACAATTTCTCTATCTCATTTATTAAAGATGTATCTTGCTATCTTCCATTGGCCATCCTCTTTCTGTAAAATAAATAATTCTCTGCCTTCTTCAGGTTCCTTAACACCGGTCTCTCGGAGCACTTGTGTACCTCTTGAAATCGTTCTGGCAAATGCATATTTTTCATCTATGATTACAATCTCATCAATCTGAAATTTCAATTTTAACTCAATAGCTTTGAATACAAATTCATAAGATCCCTTTACTTGTTCCCGGCCAATAGCTGAAGGCCCTCCGGTTGGCATAAATACGCCGTCTTTAGTATATAATGATAATACTTTATTCACGTTTGAAGTGTTCAAAGCATCCTGATAATCAAAAAACAGTTTCTCAATTGCTGTTTTCTCTGTTTCCATTTTTGCGCCTTTTTTATTTAATTGCTCTTTCTTTTGATATTGAGCACTAGCAAAATTGATTGATATTAAAAGACTTAAACTAAGTAGTAAGAATGATTTTTTCATGATGTTCTTTTTAAATGATGTGTTATACAATAATGACTATTTTACCATTGGTTTTATTGCTGTCCATTAATTTGTGGGCATCGGCAATTTCGTCGAATCTGAATGTTGCAGTTCTGATGGAAATCATCTTTCCTGAAGCAATGTGCTCGGCGATAAGACTTAATGGACTTTCTTGCAATGGGTAAGCTGGATTACCTAATAAACCACTTTGCGAGAAACTTATTTTTACTGATTGCCCCAATTGAGTCATTAAGTTTAAATCCGGAATAATTGGGGGCCCACCTAACAGACCGATAACTGTTACTTCTCCAAATGGTCTTACCGCAGCAACAGTATCCAGTATCCCTTTATCACCACCAACAACGTCCAATGCTTTGTGCACACCATCAGGAACAATTTTGCGCACTTCTTCAGAAACATTTCCATTGTCAATGATCATATAATCAGCGCCAAGTTCTTTCAGGCGTAAAAACTTATTGACGTTTCTTGTGGTCGCAATGACTTTAAGCCCTTTTAGCTTGGCATAAAGTATTGCAGCAGCACCAGCAGCACTTGTCCCCCCTTTTATCAACAGTATTTCTCCGGCACGAATTTTTAATACCTTATCTAATGCAATTGCGATGGTACCAAATGATTCAGGTATAGCTGCAAGCTCCTCGTAAGAAATATTACTGTTAATAGCCAGGACGTTCTCAACAGGAGAAACAACGTATTCGGCATAACTGCCCTGACGGGTCATACCTAATCCACCCATTACTGTAATTACCTTCTGACCAATTTCAAACCTGCCGGATTTATCTTCAACTACCTCACCTACAGCCTCTATACCCAAAACAGCAGGTATAGCAGTAGCCTCTATAATTCCCTGTCTTACATAGGATTCCAATTTGTTTAATCCAAACGCTTTGATCTTTATTTTTACGGCTCCGTTTGTGGTTTCAGGTTCTGTTATTTCATGAATGGTTAAAACCTCTGGTCCCCCATTTTTGTTTAAGATGATTGCTTTCATTTTTATCTTGTTTTTGATCACAAATAATTATTAAGCAAAATTAGCACAGATCATTTCCATCAGTTATAATCTATGTTAATAAGCAATCTTAACATAAATTAAGATTTTCTTGTTCCAGAATCAAAAACTGCGTGTCAAATAATCCGGTCAGATAGGTAAAGCCTGTGGTAATGAGAGTAAATGAGAGCACGCTTTTTTCATAATGCCCCATCTCCTGCCCACAACAACACACTCATTATCACATCATTATGTGATAATCAAAAAACACAACACCTATAAAAATATTTTCATATTAGAATAATCAAACTAAATTATATGAAAAACCAAAAAACAATTGCTATCATCAAGGTAGCCATCCTAACAGTACTGTTAATGTCATGCAGTAAAAAAAATGATAAAATTACAGATCAGGTCACTACGGGCAGTAATCACAATGCCATATTAAATGACCTGAATAAAATTGCCTCATTAGGCTACAACCCATTCACAGTACGTAAAAAGGGTACTGGATACTTGGTTGAAAATGATATTTTCTTATCAAGATCTTATCTTGACAGTCAAACACTTCCAAAATCAGGAAGCCCAAAAACGGAACAGTATCAATCAATATTTTCTGTCTCTATTCCCGGCCCCACCAGAGTATTGAATGTCTATATTGATGATCCTACAAACAATCCTGCACTCAAGACGGCAGTTATTGCTGCATTACAAGATTATAATGATGTTCGCTTAAAACTCTCATTTAAATTGTCTACAGATCCTTCGGTAAGTGATATCACCATAAATTCATCGGACCTTAGCGCAGGAAAGACCCCATGTGAGTTGGCAGGCGGGACTATATTAGGGCAGGACGGTGCATTCCCTAATGTCCTTGGAACCCCTGGCAGTATAATTACCATCACCAATAATCCAAATGCAATTGCATCAAAAACCCCAACACAATTGAAAGTAATTATTATTCACGAATTAGGCCATGCAATCGGCTTGAGGCATACTGATTATTATAATAGGTTACTGAGCTTTATACCTGGAGCAATAAATGATAACATGACAACTGATCAGTTAACAACAATTCTTCAACAGAATATACAACCTGACAGCCAAGGTTGTAGCACTAAAGATGAAGTTAACTCAGAGATTGCCAATCTGATTGAATCCAGAAATGAAGATCAGGGTAAAACATACTTGAAAACTATGCTTGATTATTTTCGTTATGGTGTGAACGATGAGCTCGCTTCTCATATTTATGGAACTCCAACAAAAGCTGATCCTGAATCCATAATGCTTTCTCACTCAGTAGGTCAGACTGGATTAAGTACTTATGACAAAATCGCATTACTTAGCCTATATGGTTCTGATGCACAAAAAGCTTTCTTAAAGAAGACATTATACGAAGACGGAACAGTCAATCAACCTCAAGTACTGTTAGCTTCACTTAGTGCCTTATAATTTTATAATCCCCCGGATTATAAGTCATCATCCGGCGTAATCAAATAGTTTCACAAAGGCGCAAGAAATTGCGCCTTTTCTTCTAATTGAAGTTTACGCCCACATTTTTTTGAATGATTTCACATCAACATGTGATTATGAATTTTCGTTTACATGATCTGGAAGCCATTAATTTTGATAAAGGTTTAACATCCTGTTCAACAATTTAGTAAGCCACAGTTAATTGATTTAAAAAATTTCAAGGGGTTGCTATTCATTATACCCTTATTAAACATGAAGCACTATCAATTGACAATATGTGTACTATTTGCATTGTTATCATACGCTTGCAACCAAAACCCTCTGGAAAACGAAATATCAGAAAAGCCCGATGAAAAGGTATTCATCCATATTATTCGGCCACATGGCTCTTCTGCCCCCGAAATTATCAGAAAAAAACAAATTCCAATTCTTTGTTATCATCAAATTCGAAAATTAAAGAAGACAGATTCAAAACGATCCTTAAATGATATTATTTCTCCTGAAAAATTCTCAGAACATATAAAATTGCTAGCCGATAGTGGCTATCACACTATTTTGCCAGATGAGCTTTACAATTATCTGCTTTTTGGGAGAAAGCTGCCAGAGAACCCCATCATGATCACTTTTGACGATGCTCATAAGGAACATTATACAGTTGCGGCCAGAGAATTGACGAAATATAATTTCAAAGGGGTATTCTTTATTATAACCAGCATGATTGGTAAACGTAAGTCGTTAAACAGAAATCAGATAAAGGAGCTTTCAGATCATGGTCATGCCATTGAAAATCACACACGTACGCATAAAAATTTCGCCGATTTTACTGATAATGACTGGAATGATCAGATAGATGGACCAGCAAAAGAATTAGAAAATATAATTGGTAAAAGTGTAGGGTATCTCGCTTTTCCTTACGGTGTAATCAACGCTGAACAGCTGCCTGAGCTAAAAAAACATCATCTCAAAGCCTCTTTTATACTTTCTACCAGACGTGACCGTAACTATCCTTTATTTACTTTGAGAAGGATGGTTGATCCCGGTAATAGCAGTATAAAAGGTTTCTTATTTAGGCTCAAAAAAAATTTTTAACATATTTATTTTCAAATAATTTGAGGGATTTAGCCGTTTCAAGGCACTTAACTTAAATAAGTAGAATAAAATACACAGGGAGGTATTCCTTGCATTAGCGCAGGAAAAGAACCCACGTTAGTAACTCTAATTAATACATACATCAATTTAAAATATAAACATGAAATTAAAAAGCACCATCCTTTTAGCATTATTTGCTTTAACAATTAATGCATCTGCACAACAAGAAAAAAACACTTATACCATTTCGGGACATCTTGAGGGATTGAAAGACGAATGGATTTACATAGAAAATGATTCCGCTCAAATCAAAAATGACAGATTTAAATTTACCGGACAGACAACAGAACCAATTATGGTTCACCTATACACAAAATCAAAACCACACATTTATCTTTCCCTTTTTGTCGATAAAAATGGCATTACTAGTATTGAAGGAAAAGCAGACTCATATGATGAATCTATAATTACCGGCAATACCGCACAGACAGAATATAATAAATTAAACGCTCAAAATATGGCCCTTAATTTACAGAAAAAAAAGCTTTTTTCTGACTACAAAGCTGCAGCAGCAGCTAAAGACAGTACTAAAATAATTTCTATAGAAAAAGCGTATGAAGTCTTAGATCAACAAACGGAATCTGCAGTCAAAGCGTTTATAAAACAAAATCCTAAAAGTTTTGTGAGTGTATACCAAATTCAAGACATGGAATACAAAAATAATGCTGAAACTCTGGATGAGCTATTTAAAAGTCTTGACTCATCTGTTCAAAAATCAGTTTTTGGAACAAAGCTAAATGCAATGATCGCTGTCAAGAAAAAAAGCAGCATAGGTCAACCAATAATGGAATTTTCTCAACCTGATGAATCAGGCAACCTTGTCAGTATATCTTCCTTTAAAGGTAAATATGTGTTACTTGATTTCTGGGCCAGCTGGTGCGGACCATGTCGTGCAGAAAATCCAAACATACTAAAAGCTTACAACCAGTTTAAAGACAAAGGATTCAATATTTTTTCTGTTTCTATAGATAATAACAAAGAAAAATGGCTCAAGGCAATAAATGACGATCATCTTTCATGGATTCAGGTTTCTGATCTTAAAAAAGAGAATGAGGCAGCTAAACAATTTGGTATACGTGGTATCCCCTCAAATTTCCTTATTGATCCAAATGGAAAGATTATAGGCGTAAATCTTAGAGGAGAAGAATTACTAAAAAAACTGCAAGAAGTTATAAAATAATAACTCATTTTAAAAAAGAGGAATTGAAATTAGCCTAAAACTCAGATTATTCTAAAAATTAAAATCAAACCAAATAATAAATATATTCAAAATGAAAAAAAACAACCTTTTTTGTCTAATGACAATGTGCGTGGCTGGATTAATTTACCTGCCAGCCTGCAAAAAAACGACCGCGCCGGATCTATTGAACGATCAAAAAAATGTCACAAATTGCGCAGTTACGACTAAGCCTGCGGACACTCTTCCCGCTCAGGCCCTGATAACGTATGTAGAAACTAATACAAGTAATTTAAGCAACATGGGCCTGTTTACCTTAAATGGTGCAACTGGTATTAAAGATGGGTCTCCTGTAGTAAATGTTGCATGTATCTTTGCCGGCAATATTAATCTTAGTCAGGAGAAAACCCCAAAAGCTGTTGTTTCCTTAAACCCACAAACATATTATTTGCTTGAGAAAACAGATTATGTAAAAAAACTGCAGGCAAAAGGTATTAAGGTGACATTAAGCCTATTGAATAATCATGATGCAAGTGGATGGAGTCAGTTTACATCACAGGATGATGCAGATTATTTTGCTAGAAGTGTAAAAGCCACAGTTGACAAATACGGTTTAGATGGCGTGGAAGTTGACAACGAATATTCTAATGGAGTTGCAAATGATGCATCAATGCCAATGGTGTTAGCGGCCATCCGTAAATTACTCCCAACAAAAATAATAGGGCTTTATTTATTCAACGTAAATAGTACTGAAATTAAAAATAGTGCAGCATTAATAACATATGCAATCACAAATTTTGGTGGCAGTTTTAGTGGAAATGGGATTCCTGCCAATAAAATATTTGTTGAAAGCACTTCTTCTGATATAACTAAAGTCACAGCATCTGCTATGAAAAATAGTGGAGGAGGCGTTATGCTTTTTGCTGCCAATAGTAGCAGTCTAACTGCACTTAATGATTTTGCAAAGACTCGCTATGGTTCCAAAGCTCAGGTAACTGCAACTGGTCTAGCAGCAGATGGCCCCTATAATGGTAACTCTGATGTAGCAGCAATTGATAAAAATAATGATGGAAAGATAAAAGATGATGTTCACTATTATGTTTTACCTACTACTGCTGATACAGCGAACGTATCCCGTTCCAAATAACTCATAAAGACAAAACAGCAAGCCCAATCCTTAATGATTGGGCTTGCTGTTTTCTACTGTAAAGATTTATACCAGCACTTTCTGTCTTCTCATTCACTATAAGAGTAAACGCCTTTTCAGGCTTATCTATCTTTATTCGCTTCCATACAAACACATACTAACCTTTATATATGATCTGCTTCAGGTATTTTGGTGTTTCCCTATGGATAAATTGTAATTACTATCATTTAATTCTTCGTAGCCAGGTTTTCGGGTAGTAAATCTATGGGCTCAGAAAAAGGAATGGTCTTTGGAAAAACCGGACAGATAAGTCTTAATGATGGAACTCAAAATCATTATCTGAAGATGGCTGATATGGCATTATAATTATTTAAGACCTGCACTTAATTAAAATGCAGGTCTTAAATTAAAAAGCATTATGGGATCAAATTGATCGCCCTTTCTAATTGAGGGTCATTACCTAACGCTATTGCAGCCGCATCGTACTTAACCTCAATATCCGGAGACAAACCAATATTTTCATAGATTTTCCCATCTTTATCTCGCATCATTAATGAAGAAGTATATACGCTCCTGAAAAAGCCCGTAGAAAATTGGCCACTGTTAAAAAATTCATTCCTTGATAATGGACCAGTTCCGCCCCATGTTTGTTCTCCGACAAATTTCCCATTGCCTGAAGGAAGTGCTTTAATCGCCATAGTAGTCATTTCTGACATGCTTATAGAATTCACATCGGCCAGTATGATAACGGGTGCAGTAAAAGCATTGGCACCAGTAGCGTTAACCTTTGCATCAATCCAGGGGCCATAATCTAAGCGCCCGGTGCCGCTTTTTCCGCGTGTTGCCCCTATTACATAAGACTTATCGGTCAATGGTCCAATTAAGAAATCAAGATCAGCCAATTGTCCCCCACCGTTACTACGTACATCTATAATGATACCTCTCAGACCAGCAGGATTTCTCACCTGATCCAGGTAATACTGTAATGTTCTTCTTATGGCTAAACTGAAATTTCCGGTATAGCCATAAACCTCCTTTAAATAAAATGTGTTAAAATGCAGATAAAGAATATTGTTAGCTTTAATTTTTCCTGCAACAGCATAAACATAATTCCTATCATAAGTGGTAACGTCACCAAACATTGCCCCTGTATCAAGGTACTTTTTCATGAGTGTATATTTAAAGAAATTTTTACCAAAACCCCCATGATAACCTGGCTGTTTTTCATGTCTGGACCTGGCAGGCTGAATCCAAGCTGAATCTTGTAAATAATCATTATTAAATTTTAAAGTATAATGGGAGTCAACCAGATTTGATGTCATTTCTTTAAAATAGGTATAAGCTTTTCTTATATCAGTTGAGTCATTCGCATTTAGTTTTGCGAAAATCGGCTTATACTTCTTATAAACATCATCCCAGTTAGTATGGTCAATATCCCAGAAAATATAACTATTATTCATCCCTGTCCAATAGGACTGAAAAATATCTGCAAAATTAGTCTGAGTATAACGTTCAGGCTGGTTAATTTGAGGAACTTCCTTTCGGCAAGAAAATGTAGAAATGATCAGAATTATTCCCAATATTAGTTTTACTGTATTTCTATGTAAATGTGTTAGATTCATTATTGTTAGATTTTAAATATCAAAATGTTAATTTATTTACCAAAACGGTACATACAACCTACCTGACCTGTAAAAGTCTGGTTGTAACGCGGTACCTGTTCAATCATGTAGTTTTTTTGTAAATCAGTTAGCCCATGATAATACCTGGTCTCAGCAAAAATCTGGTACCGGGAATTTAACTCATACTCAATACCAATCCCAATAAGTGCTCCAAGTTCTATGCGGCGATCCCGTCGACTGTCAAAATCATATTTTTGATCAAATTTAACTCCTGGTTTTAATTGCAATAAGTTTGTATACTGATCAAGGTCATCATTTGATTTCCCGAAAATATCTGGCTGAGTTCCTTTAATATGTGATGATGCCCAGTATCCTGCGTAAGCGCCCAAATTTAAAAAGCCCTTAAGCTTTTTATCCCCAATAGAGAGATGTGCCATTACTGGCAATTGCACATAGCTATTCCGATAATTTGTATAGACACCATCGTAAAAATCAGTACGGGCAAGTTTATAGTTTTTCTGAATATATTGTGGATCAGCTTGTATCGCAATATAACTATTGAAATCGTATCTGACAGGCACACCAATATTAAATCCGTTTGAAGACTTATATTGAGTAAAAGCATCAAACCCCGTATTGGTATAAAGGGTGTTTTTGTTGATTCCTGTTTCGAGCCCCACAGAAAACTGAGCCCTTGAAGTAAATGCAGTGCCAATGAGCACCAGGCATAATAGTAAATGTTTTTGTTTCATAATTTTAATTGTCCATGATAAGATAATTTGTATTCTGAATGCAGATAAATTCATCGGTTAAATTAATATTATAATAAAATAGGCTTCGGAAACCACTCCGAAGCCTAATAAGCCTATAACTAAACTAACTTATGAGTATTTAACTCATTCGTGAAAGAACTACTACTTAAGACCAAATACATCTACCAATATATATGGTTAAATAGTCTTACAAAACTATGTGCATCTTCTGACTTAACAATTTTACAACCCATCACATATTAATGTTACAAACTAATAAAAACCACAAATTTTATTAGGAATCCATCCTAAAACACACTTCCCTCCTGGATAAGAAATTTATATGATAGGCTGAACCTCAAACCGGGCTTGAAAATTAATATTGCTTTTCTTAAAATAGTTTGAAGGATATGCTCCTCTCAGGGTACTTATAAGTAAGTGAAAGACAAAATGAAGATAAAAACTTCAAATTAATAGCTAAACCGTTTAACTAAACCAGAGAATGAGAATAGGAAAAACCATAAAAATCGGAATAATAGATGATAACCCGTTAATTATTAAATCCCTTGATTTTGCCCTTTCAAGTTTTGATAAGCCTGATTTTTCTGTTCTTTTTACATTAAATTCATTGACAGAATTAGGTCGGTTAAAAAATGCCATATATGAACCTGACGTAATTATATGTGATATCAACATGCCAAAAACAACTGGAATAAAGGGATTACAATTATTAAAAAAGCGCTTTCCGAACTGCATGATTATTATACATTCGGATGCGGATGACAAGTTTACTATCATCGAAGCAATACATGCCGGAGCCCATGGCTACATGAGAAAAGGACTAAATAATCAAGAGCTCTTTTATGCCATTTTGAACGTCGTTGAGGGTTGCTTATATATAAGCCCCATTTTAACAAAAAAAATATTTGAGATCATTGAATTTCAGACTTATCACTATGGAGCGCTTACACCAAGGGAATCACAAATCGTAGATGGCATTACTAAAGGATTGAGTTACAAAATGATTGGATTTAAACTGAATATCTCTATCAATACAGTTAGAGAGCATATCAAAAGAATCTATAAGAAATTAAACATTAATAGTAAAGGTGAACTATTATCTATGGATAAAAGTATAAATTACGCAATTGCCTAATGATCAAAAGAGAGTGAATTGTACGCTCTCTTTTAATTTTGTGACATATCCGGATTAAAACTTAAAACATTTGCTGGTATTTTAAGCGTATATTTTGAACTGTGAACTGCTAAAACACCAGCTTCCATGTTATGATCATCGAGACGTGTGATAGCCTTCATTCTACCCTCCAGATCAAAACGCCGCATATCAAACCATCTGAGCCCTTTAAAAGCAAGCTCACGCCTCCGTTCCTGAAGTATACTTTGCAGGACTTCTTCCTGCCCTGCTAGCTGAACAGGCTGATAGGCCGCCCTGGATATACGGAATTTTCGAAGTTCATTTAATTGTTGCAATGCAAGAGATATATGGTTTGCTCTCGCCGCAGCTTCAGCAATAATTAACTTCATTTCGGCAACAGATGTACCATAGTTATTTCTTTCTGGAACCAGGTTGGGAACCCCTTGCCTGGCATTATTGAGCGTATCCAGATAATAATATAAGTTAAGCCGAAAATCATTCTGGTCATAAGACTCAAGTAGTCCCGGGTCTGCCCCAACGCCAGATACATTATCAAAGCGTACATATATTTCCTGTTTACTAATTAAAGATAAAGGAATTCCGGTTACATTATAATCTAAAAGTTCTGTTGTACCTCCATTTATTGCCAGTTCCGCATATTTTGCGGCTTCCTCATAGTTACCCATATATAAATAAGTCCGCGCCAGAATGCTATTAGCTGCACTTATACTCCCTCTAAACTTATTTATACTGTTATCTGCTGGTAAATCTGGTATCGCAGCCTTAATATCATGAATAATTTGCTCATAAATAAAATCAACGCTTGCCCTGGGTGGGGTCTTAACCGTAATATCATTGGAAACAATAAATGGAACTGCTGGATTTGTTGCTGCACTTGCCTTATCGTATGGCTTCCCATAGATATTGACAAGGGAAAGTAACTCAAAAGCTCTCCCAAGCAACGCTTCTGCTTTTAAACTTCTTTTTTTTGTAGTTGTACCTGTTTCTGCTTGATCTACTTTGTTAATTATAATATTAAAAATATAAATATGAGCATAATGATCACTCCATATTACTGGCGGATTATCCGCTCTCTCATCAAGCTGATCTGCCCAGATATAGGCTAGTGCAGAACTTGGTGTCCCCGAAGACCGAAATAAAGGATTATAGGCATCATCAGTCATTACATCCAGCAAACCATTTCCACTATTTATTAATTGTTCGCTATTTAACAAAAGATCATAATCTGCTGCTGACTTTGGAATAAGCTGGCCCTCATTTGTAGTGGTCAGAAATTTTTTACAAGAAGAAAATTGTATTGCCAGTACTAAAAAAAAAAGCATTTTATTGATTTTCATACAGGTAAGATTAAAAATTAGCCGATAAACCTAGTGAAAATGTAGGAACCAAATTCCTTCTTGAGAAATCTCCGGTAGCCGCACTATAATTATACTTGTTAAATCCATGTGTCAATAAATTAGTTCCCTGAACCTTAATCTCTAATTTTTTCAGGCGGGAGTTTTTTAACACCCTGCTGTTAAGCCTGCAAGCTAAAGTAACATCCCTTAATAAAATATAACTGCCATTTACTGCATAAGTATCAGAAAACTGATAAACCATTTGATCAAAGTAGCTAAATAACCGCTCAGTATAAACACCTAAAACATCTGTATTTTTCTCGTCCCCAGCCTTTTTGAAATAATTATCAGTGCCTTCCAAAGGACGTGTACCGCCCGGACCTATTCTTGGGACCCGTATTTTAAATCCGGTATAAAAATCTATCATAGTATACAGATAAAAAGAACCAATATCAATACGATTACTTAGTCCAATGGTATAGGGAGGAATCCCATTTCCCGAATAAACTAATTCTTTAAGTCCCTGATCATATGGTGATTTTTCAGCCCCATCTTTAACACGTACCTCCGGTAGCCCACCGTTAGACAAACCTCCAAATGGATAACTAAGAATTGAACCAGCCGGATATCCAGGAATATAGCTATTTGCGGAATTACTATTATTGAGATAGTTATAGCTCATTGTCCGATTATCAATATATATGCCCAAAACCTTATTGCTGTTATAGGAAAAAACAACTCCCGTATTCCATTTTAATTTGTTTCCTGTTAGCAAGTCTGCATTTAAATTCAATTCTATTCCCTTATTTTCAATACTTGCATCATTAGTTGCAGCCAAGGGGCCTCCCTTTGTAGGGTCTATGGCAGAATTGCTAAGGAGTTGAGTACTCTGTTTGCTATAATAATCTATACTTCCTGATATCTTATCGAAAAATGAAAAATCTAATCCTAAATTGGAGCTTTTTGTAACCTCCCAATGCAAATTACTATTTTCAAATTTGATCAAATCCAGGGCTTGTGATACAGGTATGGTATATCGGTTGTAGCCAGGTAAAGTAAGAATACCGGGTGTACTTATGGTAGCGATATTACCCCGGGTCCCTTTGGACATACGTAGCTTCAAAGCATTGATCCATGAAAAACCTTTCATAAAATTTTCCTTTTCAATATTCCACGCAGCGCCAACAGACCAAAGAAGATTATACCTGAATTTTGAGGCTGTAAGATTCAGGTTAGTCTGATTCATATTCAAACTCCCTGAAAGTAAATATTTTGATTGATATGAGTAAATAGCATTAAGATAGTTCGATATATACCTCTGATCTTTATGTGGCTGTGAAAAAAAAGTACTGGGATTCAGTGGAAGATTAGCAGGAAATAAAGGGTTTAAAATATGCTGGCCATTATTGAAAAGATCAATCAAATTTTCCCGGCTTTGTAATATTCCCTTATCAGTATCCCCAAGGTAAGATGAAATCTTATTATTAACTGTGAATTTGTTTACCTCAATTCCCGAAATCAAATTAATTAAATGATCATGTCCAAACTCTTTTTCATAATTCAATTGCCCGCGAACGGTCAGATTACTGGTAGTAAACGAGTTTTGAGTTGAAATTCCATCTTTAAGCACATATTCAAGCCCCCCGTCTGGCAGCAAAACCGAATAAAGATTCATTAATTGCTTAATTTCAGACGAATTAGCTGTAGCATAGCGATTTATGCTTTGCGAACTATATTCATATACGCCACCTAATTTAAATGATAACCCACGGATTATTTTATAATCCAAAGTGGTATTAATTCTGTTTGTATTAATTTTGTCTGAACTACCAACTTCATTCATCTCCTTTATCGGATAATTTAGATTATCCTGAAATCCGCATGCCATCTTCTGAGCATTATATATAGGATTTATCCTGGAATTAAAACTTATTGGTGCAGGATTGCCATTACTATCAGTGAAATGTTCAAATGAGTAGACATCCATTAAATTGGGTACTGGGACGCTGCTTTCCTTACCCTGGATAAAATCAGCAGACATAGATATGGATACTTTACTGCCCGGATTGTAAGTTGCCCTGCCAGAAAGCAAGAAGCGCTGATTTTTAGATCTGGCTTGTGAAAGCTGATTTCTGGTCAGGTTTGAAGACAAGAAATATAATAGTTTATCACTTCCTCCAGAGATATTTACATCATATTGCTGTGTTATCCTGTTCTGTTCAAACAGCCGTCCATAATCTTTGGCGTTATCATAAGCATACTGATCTGTCATCTTTTTTTCCATTTCAGACCTTGTAATCTTTTTTGATTGCAAATCGAAGAATGGTTCTATTCCAGGCCGGTATAATGTTCCATTAGTTTTATAAAATTCAGTCCCATTATGCGGATTATAAATATCCTGAACATTAAAATCATAAAAGTCTATACTATACTTCATTCCAGTATTGGATGGAGCAAACCTGTAAGTTGTATAATCTTCTTTAGGAGTGAAACTAAAAGTACTCAGAAATTGAATCTGAGGTTTCCCTCTTCGCCCCTTTTTTCGGTTTACGATAATCACCCCGTTAGCCGACCGCATCCCATAGATGGAAGACGAGGATGCATCTTTTAATACACTTACAGATTCTATTTCATTCGGGTTGATGGTGTAAATATCAAGTTCAGTTGGATAACCATCCACCACAATAAGCGGAGCTGAAGCAGACACTACTGTTGAAATTCCCCGGATCTGAAATAATTCCTTTCCATTAAAACTCAAATTATCATTAATTACCAGGCCCGGCAGCTTGTTTACTAATCCATCAGTAAAATTGTTTGTAATAATCGGTGTTTGATAACTATTACTACTGATAGAACTTGCAGCACCGGTAAATTGTTCAGCTTTGATATCCTGGTAACCGGTATAAACTACTTTTATTTCATTAAGTATGGTTGAATCCACCTTTAATCTGACAACAGGTTGATTAATAAGATCAGCTGCTGGAACTGTTTGTGTTACATATCCAACATAATGCACTTCCAAAACTGCAAGCTCATCAAGCTCATTAAAATAAAAAAAACCTTGTTTATCTGCAACGGCTACCTTGGATGAGTTTTTAACTATTATCGATGCCCCCGCCATGGGCATCCCATTTTCATCAGTCACTTTTCCATTAATTGATATAAAACCAGGTAAAGTCACTTTAGTGATAGAATTAGATGGTGTATTTCTACTTTTAATAATTATGGTTTTCTCATCAAATGTAAAATCAAGCGACTGGTTTTTAAGACAATAGCTCAGAACCACATCAAGTGTAGTATTTTTAAAATTGACGTCTAATTTTTCGCTGTCATTTAAATCTTTATTAGAATAGATTATATCATATCCCGTCTGTTTTTCAATCTCGTTGAATAGCTGTTCAATTGATATATTTTTCTTTGTTAATGTAAATTTCTGTCCAAAAACTGGTGAACACAGGGGCAAAAAAGCAATCGAAATTAAGAAAACGACAATCTTTTTATTTTTTTTTTTGCCGAATAGATAATTGGTCAATATCATATGATCATAGTACAATTACTTTTCTCCCCTCAATTTTAAATTTAGCTTCACCTGTTTTCTGAAGTTTTCTAAGCAATGTATTTATATCATCAGATCTGGACATCTTACCGCTAAATACTTTTTTAGCAGCTTGAGGATCTTGAAAAACCACTTCTATATCATACCAACGGGAAATTTTGCGCATAACATTACCCAATTCTTCATCATTAAAAGTAAATTTTCCATTTTTCCAGCCAATTTCATTTACTGCATTTACTGTTTCTACTTTTATATATCCTGCCTGAAGTTTAGCTTGCTGGCCGGGCAACAGGATTTTTGAGTTTTGAGACGAAAAAACTTTAACACGGCCCTCGACTAAGGTAGTTTTTACAATAGCTTCATCTTTATAACTGTTGATATTAAACTTAGTTCCCAGGACTTCTACTTCCTGATTATCCGTTTTTACTTGAAAAGGATGCTCTTTATCCTTTGCAACTTCAAAATAACCTTCTCCACTGAGTTCTACTGTTCTGGTTTTAGCAGCTGCAAAGCTTACCGGATATTTCAATTTTGAAGCAGCATTAAGCCATGCTTTACTACCATCAGGTAATAGAACCTGGTATTCTCCACCCCTGGGGGTTTCAATAATATTATACAATACTGGCCCGGCTGTTTTACGATCATCATTAACGTAATGATAAGCCAGTTGTCCTTCATCCGTTTTGGAAATCTGAACATTGGCCTCAGTAGCCAATACTCCACTAGCTATATCCTTTAAAATAATGCGTTTGCCATTTGCAAGAGTCAAAAAAGCTTTGTCCCCCCCTGGCTTAATAACAGCAGTAAAGCTGGCCGTATCTTTAGATTGATCTCCTGAATGTAATGTCAGGTACAAGGCGGTACTGCAAATTACAAACAATGAAGCTGCAGCAATCCATACTCTCCTGTTAAGACGCTTTACAACAGGTTTTTTCTCTTGTGCAATCTTTTGGTGAATAATATTCCACATCTTATTCTCGTGTGCTTCTTCGGATACTGCGTAGGACTCAGTAATTTCAATAGGTTCTTCAGCTAGTTCACTAAACCAATTATTGAACTTCTCCTTTTCTTCAGGCGTAATTGTTCCCTTAAGCCATTTATTTGCAAGATCCTGAAGCGTATTTTGATCAGTCATTGGTATAATTTATTGTATTTATTACTACAGTAAGAAACTAAAAAGGAATATTCCCAATTTTTCGCGAAGATTCTTCTTTACGCGAAAAAGATGCGCATCTACAGCCTTCTCGGTCATATTAAGCTCAATTCCAATTTCTTTATAGCTTTTTCCTTCATCTTTATTAAGCTTATAAATAAGCCTGGGAATTTCCGGCAACTGTTTGACGAGATATGCTAATCTTCTGGTCAATTCAGCACACTCCAGGTATTCTTGTGTAGAATCATCTAAAATATCTACAAATGTACTCTGTTTCTCTTGAAAAAGTCTTTCTCTTCGCTGTCTATCTAATACCTTAATTACACGATATTTAACTGATGCCATCAGGTAATTATTAAAACTAATGCTGACTTCTAAACTTTCTCTTCTTTGCCACAACGAATAAAAAATATCCTGTACTATACTTTCAGCTTCTTCAATTGAACTAATCTTATAAACGGCTACAGCAAGAACCTTTTTCCAATAACGCTTATAAAGGACAGAAAATGCAGACTCATTACTTTTTGCCAGTAAAGCTAAAAGCTCTGAATCAGAAAGGTCACTATTAATTGTCATACCAGGGTTTGACAAAAATAAAGCCGAAAATGCAAATATCCTTAATAAAAATCAATTAACATCTGTAAGACAGTCATATAAAGATGTCCCCAACTCCTGATATATAAATTATATGACCTTTCCATTTTGCATCATCTCAGAAATCATGGAAGCCCTGTTATTTCGATCTCAAGATCTATGCTGATTAATTTAACCTGATATAATACTTATTTACGAAAAATTCACCTCTCCATAGTTTATAATATATTCCACTAAAACATTTTACTAATATTTTTAGCAATTCAAGATATTAATTATTAGCTTTGCCTCTATGGGTATAAGTCATTATGGTCAACAAAAAGTTGATTGGGTCAGATTAAGGCCATTGATAAAGGATGCGCTACTTGCCAATGTGGGTTGTATCACAAACCTACTGGTAAATGGTGGACACCTGAAGAATTTGAGGCGTATTACAATTCGAATGCTTTATGCAATCATGACATTGATCAACTTCTTGAGAACACAATTATCAGACCTGCATCTTCGGGTATTGCAGCCGGAGAAAAGCAGATTATGAATGAGGCTATTCAATATTCACAAAAGGTAAATGCTTTTCGGTCATTGAACAGGTTAACCTGTTCCAGTAATGCGCTTACTAATTCTTTTCGGTGAATGGTATTTCCTACACCTTTCAACTGGGCGATATGGTCCAACAGCCGCTCAGCCGATACTTTTGGATACACACCGAATTCTTGCGGCAAATAGCCTAATAATTGCCGCACCGCTGTCTTGTTTTTTAATACATCAAGACCATCTAAAAAAAATACTGCCGCTATCGGCTTCCTGTAAAGTGGCTATAGTGCGCATTAATGAGGATTTGCCAGCACCATTTGGTCCAAGCAGCCCAAACAGTCCGTTATTGATACTGAGTGTCATATTGTTCAGGGCCCGTATCCCGTTTGAATACGTTTTGCATAAGTTACTGATCTGGAGCTCCATAGTTCTTGGTTTGAAGTAATAGGATCAAAAATGTAACTCAGCAATCCAATAAAGAAAATAGCAGGTCAGAAAGCCAGAATCTGCTGACCTAAATAGCTTTTAGCAGGACAAAACCGTTTGTCAGGCATTTAATGCATTATGACATGCGGAACTGCATTTTGGTAAGGGATATGCTATATTTACGAGATGAATTGACACATTTAACTCATGAAACTACGACCAACTGCCTATTTCGAGACCTTTTTTGAAAAAGAAAAGCGGGTTCACCTTTTTTTTTGCTCCGCTTTATTGGTCCTGATGGTATTTATACTTTCTGTAAGTCGTAAATGGAGCTATGCCCCAGGTGCGGTAGCAGTTTACATCTGTATTTTAGGTTGTTTATATACCGGCAGGTGGTTCTGCCGCAAATGGTTACTTAATGGTAAGTGGGCTGGCTTATTGTTATTGCTTGTCATTTCACTCATTGGTTATGATATTGTTGGCCTGACCATTTTTGTTTACCTTTTCGGGCAGGATGTCCCTTTAAATCACCTCATCGAATCTTCCATAACGATCATGAGCTGTAGCTTTATAGTGATGTTCTGCGGCTTTTTTATCGCTGTGATCAGAAGCGCCATTAGAGAAAAAATGAATGGTTTGATGCTTGCTGAACAAAAAAAAGAGAGTGAGCTGAATTTGTTGCGCTCGCAGGTAAGTCCTCATTTTCTGTTTAACACGTTGAACAATATGTATAGTTTGTCCATTAACAGACCTGATCAAATGCCTCCTCTTTTGCTCAGGTTATCTGAATTGTTACGCTATTCGGTCTACGATGCGGATCAGGAGCTGGTACCATTAGCGGATGAATTGGAATATATCCGAAATTACATTGAGCTGGAAAACATTAGAAGTTCAGACCGGCTTTTGTTAAGGGTTAATCTGCAAGAGGCTCCAAAACAGCTAAAAGTCGCCCCGATGCTGCTTATTGTATTTGTTGAAAATGCATTTAAACATGCTCGAAACACCTTTGAACAGGAAATAGGGATCAACATGAATTGTAAAACAGAAAATGGAAATATCTATTTTGAAATAGAAAATAGTTACAGCGATCAAAGTGCTGAAAATCTTAGTAAAAACCCCAGTTCGGGCTTTGGTATAGCGAACGTGACCAAAAGGCTGCAGTTACTTTATCCCGGTGAATACGAGTTGAAACAAAGCTGTACCTCAAATAAATTTAAAGTTGAACTTTGGTTAAAAACAAAATAAATGGATCAGATCAGTTGTATTATTGTTGATGATGAACCGCTGGCCAGAGAACTATTGGTTACCTATTGTAATTATTTGCCACAATTACGAATAGAAGCCATTTGCGGTAATGCACTCGAGGCAAAAGCTATCTTAGAGACCAAACAGATTGATCTGATTTTTTTAGATATCCATCTCCCAGTGCTTACCGGTGTCGGTTTTTTGCAAACGCTTAAGGTGATGCCCAAAGTAATTATGACTACAGCTTATAAGCAATATGCGGTCGATGCTTTCGATTTATCTGTTTGCGATTACCTGGTGAAACCTTTTTCATTGGAAAGGTTTATCATAGCTGTAGATAAAGCCATAAACAGGATCATTACGCCCATCTCTTATTCCGGAAAAGAGATGGAAAACCAGGATTCTATTTTTATTAAAACAGAAGGTAAGATCTTTCGTATAGCCTATGACAAGTTATTGTTTGCAGAAGCGAATCGCAATTATAGCAAAATAGTTACCGTCGATAGCATACTATACCAAACCATTCCTTTCTCCGGTCTGGAAAAGCAATTGCCCCCCAATCTCTTTATTAAAGTGCATCGATCATTTATTGTGAATCAATCAAAAATTGATCGTATTGAAGGGAACCGTATCTTTATAAACAAGCATGAAATACCGATAGGTAAAAATTACAAGGAAGCCCTTTTCTATAAACTAAAACTTTAGGAAATACGTTAGAATATCTTATAGACAGATCGATGAAAATTGTCTTAACTTGAATACAAATAATCTATTTTGAATAGGTGTTACTAAAGATAGTTCCAATTGCAAGGGTTTATAAGGAGTATTACAAGGGAGTTGAATAGTCCTTAAAGTCTGCTGTTCAAATCCCGCGGAACTAGACTTAAATCTCCAAAAAATTTCATTTATAAAATTGTTATTTATGTGAAAAATTGCCTATTTTCATCCAAGCAATTGCAGTTAAAACGTACAAAATAAATGGTGAGTAATTCGGTGAGTAGAATTTAAAAACCATACTAAATACTATTTAAACGTTGATTTTTACACTAGGTGTGAATCCCAGCGGGATCACGAAAGCCTCAATGCAAATTGAGGCTTTTTGTATTAAAAGACATTTGTAGAACCTTCCTACATATGCTTTAAAATCTGCATTTCAGTAACTCCAATAGCGCTTGACTTCTTCATACTCAGCAAAGTTGAACCACACCAGTTCAGGTTTCTTAAATGTTGTACTTGGTCATTAATTTCCGTCATCAACTTTTTGATGGCGGCCCGCTCAGGTTTACCTTCAAAGACCTCATGCAGCATTTCATATGTCCGATCAGCACTTTTACCAGTATTCATAATAGCAGATTGGTCAGCCGTTTCTTTCTGCTAAAGAATTACTTTACAAATCACTGTAACTCTCCCTTTTTTCGAACCGGCTTAGGAGGCGAGAATTCAAATTTATATATTATTTTTCATCCCTCAGCATGGAGTCAGCTCCGCAGGGGCTGACTCCATGCTGAGGCTCCATTGTGCTCTATATTCTAACGGCGTTTTACCATCTAATGCTTCATGTGGTCTCTTAGAATTGTAATCCTTTACCCATTCTTCAGCTAATATTTGTACTTGCATTATATCTTCAAATAAATATGCATTAAGAATGCTTTCCCTGAAGCTTCTGTTAAAACGTTCTATATATCCATTCTGCATCGGCCTACCAGGCTGAGTATATTGGATTTTAATATTATTCCCTTTGCACCAGGTATTAAATTCCTTGCTTATAAATTCCGGACCATTGTCAGTCCTGATGCTTTTTGGCTTTCCTTGCTCTTGAATTATTCGTTCTAATAGTTCTGTTACCCGCATGGCAGGCATCGAATGGGCAACTTCAATGGCAATAGCCTCCCGGTTATAATCATCTATTACATTTAGCGTTCTGAATTTCCGCCCATTGGTAAGCACGTCACTCATAAAGTCGATAGACCACATCTCCAGCGGGGCTAACGGACGCGCCAGCGGATTTTTCACACGCTTCGGTAAACGTTTGCGCGCTTTTCTTCTCTGATTTAGCCCCAGAAGTAGATACACCCGTCTCACACGCTTATAATTCCATTTATATCCCTCCGTTCTAATTCGCCCATAATATAAATCTTGACCTTCGGTTGGATAAGATCCAGCCAATTCCTGAAGCTTTGTAATCGTTTCTGAGTCATCCTTTCTAGATTTATAGTAATACATGGATTTCGGTAGAGAAGCTACACGACAAGCCCTGCTGATGCTAATCTGATGCTATTCCACCACATAGGCAACCATGTTTTTACGCTGGCAGGGCTTTAAAACTTTTTTGAAAGAACGTCTTTCAGAATCTTATTATCCAAGGCCAATTCAGCATACATATGCTTAAGTCTGCGGTTTTCTTCCTCTAATTCCTTCAAACGGCGTAGCTCCTGATTATACATTCCAGAATACTTTTTCTTCCAGTTATAAAATGTGGTTGGTGTATCCCCAAATCACGGCAGATATCTGCTACCTTTTTACCCGACTCTTGTTCCTTGATTGCTGCCACGATCTGGCTTTCACTAATTACTGACTTTTTCATCTTCCTGTTTTTAAAGTTACGAATTTTCGCCTTTTATACAGTCCGATTTTTAGGAGGGGTTACAGAATAAAGATCACTGGCGTTCTGGTCTTGAAATGGCGAAAATCTGGACAGCAACCATCAACAAACATGGAGGTGACACAACTGTAATAAATCTGCCGGAAATTGGCCTTAAAGGTAACACACACTTTCCATTTTCTGATCTGAACAATATCCAGGTGGCCGACCAGCTCTCGAAATGGTTAAAGGAAAAAGGTCTGGATAAATAATATTGGCAGCAATCCCCCTTAGCATTCCCATTTAAAATAGTTTAACCAGCGAGCGAAATTCACCCCTATTTAAGTAGAATATTCACCCTACGCTAACCATCAAATTACTGAAATTCAATTTCATAAACCATTAACCAAATGTAAACAAATATGAAAAACCTGAATCACCCAGTAATCCTTCTGGTACTATTAATGATGGTCAGTTGCAAAAAATCAGCGATAAAGCTGGAAGCACAAACCAAGACTACTACAAGCGTCACAGGAACAGTCTATTATGTAGATCCAAACGGAGACGACAACAACGATGGAAAAAGCACGGCACAAGCCTGGAAAACAATTGACAAGGTAAACACTATCATTTTTAATCCGGGAGATCAGATCCTTTTCAAATCCGGTGGTATCTGGAACGGCCAGCTAAAACCAAAAGGTTCCGGAATTCAAAACTCCAATATCATCATGAACAAGTATGATACGGGTAACAAGCCACAGATTAATGGTCCTGGATCAAACGGTAGCTCTGCTATTTCTTTAAATAATCAATCCTACTGGGAGATAAATAACTTTGATATTACCAACACCGGTACCGAAACCAATGCCAGTGTCAGGGGAATCTATGTAAGCCAGGCTGACTCAGTCAGAGGATCCGATATCAAAATACTCAACTGTGATATTCATGATGTAAAAAGTGCTCCCGGAACCAGTGCAGCTTCTAATAAATCATCTGGCGGAATCATTTTAGCAGGTAATACAGACAATGTACTGGTGCAGAAAAATACAGTTAAAAACTCTACTCTGGAAGGCATACGGACTTTAGGTGCACCAGGAAAAAGTACTAATGTGGTATTTGATCAGAATTACCTGGAAAACATTCTTGGTGACGGAATTGTATTATCAAACGTAATCAATTCTGCAGTTACACGAAATACTTTTAAAAATTGTGCTTATTCCACTACGTCTTTAAACTATGCTGTTTGCTGGACCATTAACAGTGTTGGAACAAGAGTCGCATTTAATGAAGTTTTCAATACTAAAGGTGGAGGATCAAACGATGGACAGTCATTTGATGCGGATCTGACAACTGACGGCGATATTTTTGAATACAATTATTCTCATGATAACAAAAGAGCTTTCATGCTGTTCATGAACAGTTCAAAAAATATCATCGTCAGATATAACTTAAGTATCAATGATGCACAAACTCCTGGTTACGGCCTGTTTCTCTATATTTCAACGAGTACTACCAATAAAATTTATAATAACACTTTTTATATAAAGGGTAACCTGGATTATATATTTAAAAGTGGTGCCTTCAACAGCATATTCAATAACAACATTATATATGCCGAAGGTACTGTAAGTAAGTTTGGTGATAAACCACTCAGCACTTCCAGCGTCATTCAAAACAATTGTTTTTATCCGGCATCTATAATTGCAGTTAATGGTCCACAGGGAACAGTTTCAGGGAATATATATGTTAACCCTGATTTCGTTAACGTCTCTGCACCCGCTCTGGTTGAAAGTTTCAAATTGCAAAAATCTTCTGCCCTGATTTCTGCAGGCTTTAATATGACGAACAATGGTGGACTGGATTATTTCCAGACTCCTTTACCAGTCAGTAATCCTGATATTGGTGCAGCTCAATCAATCTATAGTTTTACTGGTTTTGTAAGCAACGCGGATACGTATGTAAAAAACGGATCTTATGCGACTACGAATTATGGTACAGAAACCGGGATATTTGTGAAATCAGACGTTCCTTCCTATGCCAGAAAATCTTATGTGAAATTTGATTTTTCATCTATAAACTCGTCAGCTATTTCAAACGCGAGGTTAGTCCTGAATGCCTCAGGAGTAAATACAGATCCTTCCAGGGTAATTAAAGTCTATACTACTTCCGCCAACTCCTGGCTGGAAACCTCGTTAACCTGGAACAACGCACCAGCCAACGGAACTCTTGTGAATAGCTTTACCGTTTATAAAGCTGAGAAATATGCAATAGATGTCACCAGTATTATCAACCTGCAACTCGCTGCAGGCAATAAAATCATCACATTTGCACTTCTCAACGAGGGGCCGGAAAGCGCAAAAAATGATGTTCAGTTCAGCAGTAGAGAAGCTCTTACAGACAAACCTCAATTGAATATTATCTTATAATCAAAACACCAGTATCAGCTAATGATGTATTAACTGATACTGGTGTTATTTCCCAATTTTCCGGATGAAAACCTCCTGCTCAGTTCCAGTCTCTTCTGTCTGTAAAGCGCAGCGTATAATTTCCAAATCATGAACCTCATCTTATTTTTTAAGCTGAAAATTACGCCGATAGGTGATTAACCAGGCTACGAACAGATTTGGTATCCATGACAACCAGGCTACCGTAATATATGCCGTGTTGAAATTACCAGTGATCAAAATCAGTACGGGTAACCAGATTCTTAAGGTTACCGCAGCAAAACAGGCTGCATAACTATAAATCATCAGAATCTGATGCCTTACAATCTGTTTATTTCTAATGGCCAGGTATCCCATTAAATTGGTACAAAACCAAATTACACCTAAGCACCCAAATCCAAGTGAAGCCCAGAAACCTCCACCTGCAAAGAAAGCGATATAGAACCCTGAAGAAGAACTTAATAAGGCTGAAACAACATATACTTTTCCAATTTGCCTGTGCAGCTTCAGATTCCCATTTCTGAGTTTTGAGCTAAACTGGACCCAGCCAATGAGCAATGAAAGTCCTCCTAAAATAATATGGATATAAAATGCAGCACTCCAGATCATATTGGATAAAAGCCATTCTGGTTTAGAGTTTAATATTCCAACCCTTCCGTTCATTAAGAAATACTTAAGCGGATATAGCCCAATGGCGATAGATAAAAAGGCAAATAAAAACCAAAAAATCTTTTTTTTCATTTCGATGAGTTAAGTTCAATAAAAATATGTGGTACCAGGTTAAAATAGTACCACTTTGTAAAGTGGTACGCCTTGGTCACTGGATTTCTGCCTGGAGTTGTATCTGCTCTTGTTTCAAATAAGCTGTTGGCATCAAACCAGTTATCTTTTGAATTTTCTTATTCAAGACGGTTTTAAAATTGAAATCTACTTCATAAACCAGGGATAACAGTGTGAAATTTTAATTCACAGGCAAAACAACAATCAGCTTAAATTCTTCCATCCGAACTTCGTTAATATAATCACAAAATATTTTTTTTCAACTGTATTTATAATCTCCGATAATACACCCGGATGAATTATCCGGATAGATACCAAGTTCAATCTTCGGACACTAATATTCTAAACTATTATGCTTAATTTGACGCATAGTATAATATTTAATGTTAAGCTAAAATGATGAAGTCTTTTATTTATACTTTCTGTACTATTTGTTTGATCTCCCCTGCCTGTACAAGACACCAAACCAATGCCGGAGAAAAGAGAGTTAAAAATGGTCCGACAATTGAAATTGGGGCCGGAGCTCCAGAAATCATGTCTGTAAAAAACGACACAGCAAGTATCGCACTATTTCCACGCGCTCAGTATTTCTTCATTGATCTGCATTTAAAAAGAAGTGAACAAAACATCAGATTGATAAAACAGGCTAACCGCCTGGGGATTCCTGTGCGGACGAAAGTATTTAAAGATAACGTTCACGAAATAGCCGAAATCTATCCTGCTAATGATGAGGAAATCAAAAATTATCAAAAATCTAAAATCAGAACGGAATAAAAGATAACTTTATACCTATTCAAATACTTACCTATAAATCAAGCCCCATCAATGTTAACTGACATTATCAGCAAAGACCTGAAAGTCATTTTTTGCGGAATCAATCCCGGCTTAAAATCTGCGTCAGACGGACATCACTTCTCAGGACGAAGCAACCGCTTCTGGAAAGTTTTACATCAGGCAGGCTTTACACCCTACGAAATTGAGCCTGACAATGACGCAACGATCCTGGATTTAGGGTATGGAATAACTACAGCTGTGGATAGAGCAACAACCCGGGCAGACGAGCTTTCAAAAGACGAATTTGATAATTCCATCGAAGCATTTAAAGCCAAAATGGCTCATTTTCAGCCTAAATATATTGCTTTCCTGGGCAAACCTGCTTACATGGCTTTTTCTGGAAAAAAGCAGGTTTCATGGGGATATCAGGCAGAAGATTTTTGTGGGGCAATAGTTTGGATATTACCAAACCCGAGTGGTTTAAACCGTGGATTTAGTCTTAATGACCTCATTCACTACTATAGTGAATTGCATCAGGCTATTTAATTCTTTCTTTTGGGTTACAGCCCGCTAAAATTAAAGGCATAAGCAACCCTCACTCCCGCAATCGGCGTAATACCGTTACCACCATTTCTCACATTAATAAGATCAGTATTGAAAACAAACTCCAGCTTGTTACGTTTGTCCAGCATCAACTGATAACCTAATGCTGCCGTTCCCCCGATTCCCATTCCAGACAAATCATCATTGCCACCAGCAAAATATAAAACAGGGCCAAGTTTGGCGAAAAAATTTGGAATAATGTAATATCTCATAGCCAAATCTAAATGTACCAGATCTAAAGATTTTGCTTCAGTCAGAGATATATTTTCCTGTTCAACAGGAGAATAAAAGACTGATTGATCGCCGTTAATCCGGTCGTAATTTATTGATCCCTCAAATCCCCATTTTCTGTTAATAGCCAGATTGGCTTGTACACCTCCTCCAACACCAAACTTGTAAGAATCTGCATAAGGCTTATTTACACCAAAACGAAATCCTATAGCACTGCGCGATTGTGCAATACTTACCTGCACATTCGTAATCAGAAGTAAAATAAGTAGCAGATTAAAAACAAGGATTATGTTCAATGTAAAATAGCTGGATTTATATGTGTTTTTCATCAGTATAAATTTGTTTTATTAGTAATAAAGCTATCATGATATTTTCATAACTGCTTAAGTTTTGTTTCTCTGCAAGTCCATAACAGCAATTAAGCTACTATATTTTTCTTATTAATAATCAAACAATTACACAGAGAATAACAATGCGCATTATTAATAAAAAAGAAACAAATATTAACTCTTAATCATATCACAATAATAATAAAGTTATTCCTTTCTATTGTCTGAAAAATGCCAGATAAAACAGCTGATTAAAACACGAAGCTTGCGCCGCTATTTTTTCTTAATCATACTGAGGGATTTTGGTGCTATACCACCGTGAAAAAGCCCTGCACACATAAGGTCCGCAGGGCTTTGTTTTTCAAGGTATTGAAATTCGTAAGATCAAGGTCTTAACTCCCGTAACACTGTTTTCTTTACAGGCGCAAGCTGACCAAAAATATCAGTCAGCTGTAATGTGATGTAGTAATCCTGCTTTTTAAGGACGATATCCTTCACTGCCAAACCAACACTGGTCATTTCAGGGTCATTAGCCATAAGTTCAGCAAGTGGTTTACCGATACAATTCACATTATCAAATATCTGAACAGAATAACCAAGCTGTGGAGTTGCGGTTGGCAATACGCTCCAGTTGACAAATATCTTTTTTTGCGAATGATCGTAATACGAAGCCAGATCATAGACAGATGCAGGGCTTAAAATCTCAGGTTGAGCCCCCTGCTGTACTGGAAACTTATATTTCTTAGGGCCGATTTCTGTTCCGCAGGAAGTTACTCTTACACCATCTTTACCATAAGCCACTGCTTTCCAGGAACCTTCTCCGGCTTCAGCAACCAGCGTATCCGGTTTTAACCATTGCTGCTGCCCATCCTGCATCCAGTAAGATTTATAAACTGCAGTCCGGGGTCTCTTCTGCTCATCAGCAAAATTCTCCAGAAAACTTCCCATATCACTGTGCAACATTGCATCTTTTTCAGGCACAGTAAGTGTCACATAATGACGGAAGGTTTTTGCCTGATGATCATATATCCAGTAACCAACCTGTGTTGTGGAATCATTTGAAGTCCAGCGTCTGATAATATTAGTATACCACTGATCAGCTTTCCATCCAAAATCTGCATGTGAATGTAACCCTGTACCTTCTCCGCCAAACCCGCCAACAAATGTCAATGGATCTTTATAAGCCGCTATAATCTGCTTTTTATTAGGAAAATCCCAGAGGGAGAAGATATTATTTGGAAAACGTTTATCTCCGGTTCCGGCTTTCTGGATACCACAATATCCTCCACTTTTACCAATACCAAACTGTACCGTACAGGCATAGGTATAAGGAGCAATTCCATCTGATGGAATCATCACATCTGCCATCATCAGTTCAGCATTAACTTTCCCCATTTTGGTCGTTTTAACATATGGGCCCCATTTCGGGCAGCTTTGCTGCCCGATGGCCTGTACCGAAAAAACAAATAGTAATATGGCGGTCCATATCAATCTGGTTTTATACATATTACTATTTTTTGGTAAGTTTTAATTTCAATTCATAGATATACTTGCCCGGAGCATTCAGCTTGGTATTGAAACGGATATTGATATTGACCGGATATTTGTTCCATGTACCATAAACCAGTTGTTTAGGCGGTATCCAGTTTTTGGCATCGGCTGTATCAATAGAAGCAATATACTGGCTGTAAATACGGTAATAACAGTTAAGACCGTTAGATTGAGAATCCCAGTAAACATCAGGAAAACGGGTCTGAGCATAATCATACAATACTGCTGTATCGGTAACTGTAGTTTTATAGGCAAAAGTACTCAGGGTTTTCAAAAAGCTGTTACCACTTGGTCTTTGCTGTAAAGCCTGTCCGGGTAAAACGGCTCCATTTTTATCTATTACCTTTAGAACTATCTGATTAGGTGAACTTGCTACTTTTCTGATTGTCAATGTAGTATTTGTACTCTGTCCTAAATCTGGATTAATCCACTGATCATCAAAAGGAAACCTCGTAGCCGTTTCAGTTCCGGCTTTCAGTGCCAGAAAATATGGAGCATTGACATATTCATACTCAACAGGTTTGGTTACGCGAATGGTGTTGATACCCATATAGGTTTTTGTACCATGCGGATTCTCAACTTTCAGATCTATCAGATAATCACCAACGGGTACATTCTCTGTTGACTGGGTAATAAGATACTGACCACTTTGAGGTAATACCGTAAAGGGCACCTTTTTCTGAATATCCCGTTTAGCATTTATCAAAGCCAGCGTAGTGTCGGTTTTTGGATCATAAGCCGTTTTCCATACAGGAACATCGTACTCTTTGAAAAAAGATTCTTCACGAAGCCCGGTTTGCTTGTTACGGATATTGACCAGCGTAATGGTATAAGGTGGTGTGGAGTTATCCGGAATGATCCCGTTTGATAACAGGAACTGTCCCTGAACAACAGTCAGCGGATCTGCAGAATAGCGCAGGTTATCACTTAAATAGCCCACCTGTGTTTTTTTACAGCCTGTCATCCATATCACTGCTGACAGGATAAAAAGACTTGATATGATATATTTCTTCATCTTATTTTTTCTTTAATAGGAGAACTTATTTATTGTACTTGTTTAAATGTCCAGAGATGTGTGTTACTTAACACATGGACAACACCTGTATTGGTGATAATTCCACTCGTCTGACAAAGTGCCTTAATATCGAGGAGCTTTGGATTCCGGGAAGGATCTACCTTCGTTAATCCATCCAGAATATCCTTTGCACCAAGAATTTTATTCAGATAAACATATTTAGGTTTATTGGTAATAATCCCCGGAACTGTATAATCATTAGATTCTTCCAGGGAAACATCCAGCGTTACCCCTGGTGTACTGGTCTGATAAGATTTACCCTCACTGTTTAATCCATCTCTGACAATCCTTTCAGGAAAGAAATAAATAGCCATTGAATCTCTGAGCATTTTAGGCGAAAAATATTTAAATAATGAATCCAGATTATAATTAAGTCTTTCATCTTTTTTACGCGCTTCGTCCCGCTTGGCATTCAGAAAATTGGTAATGGCATAATCATTTGGGATAAAGAAAGTTCCCTGACTATTAATCAGGTCTTTCATTCCTGCCTTATCAATGATTAATAAAGTAGTATCAAACATCTGATGGGGATTTGATTTCACAAAATCATAGGTTGTCATATCTATTTTTTCCTTACTTAACCCGCCATCAGTAATCGCGCTTTTTTTACAGGCACTGCCGAACAAAACAAGCAGAAGAGCCGTGATATATAAGTGTCTTAATTTCATTTTCATAGTTTTTATATTATCGGATGAAGATTAATAGCGGCCTTTCCACCATTCATTCTGACTGATGAGACTATTAGCATTAATGATACTATTGTTGATAGGCCATAACCAGCCTTTTTTACTAAAGCGGTCTTTATTCATCCATGAAGGATAAAAGCCACTTCCATCAATTCCGTATGATCTGCTGTTGCGAACTATGTCAAAATAGCTCTGCCCTTCCCCGATCAGTTCACGTTCACGTTCCAGTAAAATATCCCGTTTCAGTAAAAGTGATGAACTGGAAACCGATGCAACTCCCGACCTGGTACGGATCTGATTAATTGCTGTCAGTGCCTCTCCGTCTCTCCCTAAAGCATTTAAAGCTTCTGCTTTTAATAAAATAATATCAGCCAGTCTGAATATAATCAGATTGCTTTCTGCACGAAGATCATATTTCCCATCTGATCCGACATTCTGTATATCTGCATATTTAACCAGATTAGGTTTAAGATCACTGACACTGCGGTAAGCCACAAATTCCTTTTTTCTGGCATCATCAGTACTGTATAAATTATCAAGAGCGATAGGTGACAACCAGTAAGTTGGATTTGAATTCGGCATTCCTTTAACAATATCACTACTCACTGTTAAAAAGGCAATTGTGCTATTACTGCTGGACTCATTATTAGCATATTTTGACGGAATAACAAAAATATTCTCAGAACTGCTGGTATTACTGAATACTTTACGAATTGCACCTTTAGGCTCCAGGTTAAATAAATCGGCTCTGCTGATCAGTGAATCAGTATAAAGAACTGTTTTTGCATAATCATTTTTCCAGGCAGAAGCGTGGGCAAGCAATGCAAGTGCTGAAGCTTTACTTGCTCTTATCCGTTGATTTTCACCCAGCCCATCCCAGGTCAGCAAGGCAGATGCTTTAGTTGCATCAGCAATAACCTGATTCATAATCAGCTTTTCATCAGTAGTGCCAATTAATTTCACCTGATCTGCTGTCGTAATCGCAGTTAACTGTAAAGGAACATCTCCCCATACCCTGGTCATATAGAAATAAGATAAAGCACGTAAAAAATAAGCTTCACCCAATAAATAATTCTTACGGCCCGCAGCAAATTTAGCATCTGGCAGTGCACCGGCTTTTTCTAAGACCAGATTGGATAAACTTACAATCTGAAACCAGTTTGTCCAGTTATGTGCCCCTTCCTGGCGGTAAGCCACAGTAAATGATCCGGAGGTATACATACCAGAAACATTGGTATCATCCGAATTGAAAATTCCGACAGGTCCATCTCCCCACAGAAAAAAGCAATTGTCCCTAAACAGACTTTTTCGTAAAAGTGCATAAGCACCTAAAACAGCTCCATCTACATCCTTTTCATTTTGCCAGAATGAATTTTCATAAGTCGCATTTTCCAGATTATTTTCGAGTGCCTTTTTACAGGAGAATGTAAAACAACTCAAAAGCATTAACAGTCCAACTGCCAGTACCCTGTATTTTATATTGAATATCTTCATCTTGTTCTTGTTTAATAATTAAAATCCTACCTGTACGCCTAATGTATATTTCGTAGGTATTGGATATCCATCGCCGTAATCATACCCCATACCATCTACACGTTCTGCATCAACTCCGGAAAAACTCTGAAAAATATGCAGGTTATCAATGGTGCTGTACAAACGCAGGTTGTCTATCTTCGCTGCTTTCAGCCAGCTTATTTTTTTGGCATCGAAAGCATAGCTAAGACTGACATTTTTAATCCTTACATACCAGCCTGGTTCAACAAACAGACTCTGCGAAGCACGCCATGCATATAGGCCCATATAGGGATTTATAGCCGGGAAAGTTGTCTGATCGCCAGGTTGACGCCAGTAATTATACTTGCTGATATCAGAAATAGAAGCTTTGGCAAAATCTTCAGGATTTCCGTAAAACAAACCATTAGAAAGTCTTTTTGCCAGTGTGTTGTTCACAATGGTACGACCAAATGTAAAAGTGGTTAAGATCTGTACTGAAAAGCCTTTATACCTGAAGAAATTGGTAAAACCACCGGTTACTTTAGGATTGGGATCTCCGTAGAATGTCAAATCGTTCTGTCCGGCATTGTCAGACAGAAAATAATCTCCGTTGGTATCACGCCATTTTGGATAACCTAATCTTAGTGTTCCCCATTTGGTTGCGCCTACCGCACCAGTATATGGATTAACTAAAAGATCATTCGTAGAAGTAATTACACCATCATTGATATACATATAGTACATATTGATAGGCTTGCCAACAATATAAACTGAAGTTCTGCCACTACCATCTGTATAATACAAATCACGGTTCCCATTTGGCAGTGCAGTGACCATATTTTTATTAAATGATAAATTAAGTGAAGGTCTCCATTCAAAATTCTTTGCTTTAACAGCTACTCC
The DNA here is from genome assembly GCF_040026395.1 of Pedobacter lusitanus. Taxonomy (NCBI): domain Bacteria; kingdom Pseudomonadati; phylum Bacteroidota; class Sphingobacteriia; order Sphingobacteriales; family Sphingobacteriaceae; genus Pedobacter; species Pedobacter lusitanus. The sequence goes on along the minus strand of NZ_CP157278.1, from coordinate 89,666 downwards.
GCTCAGGTTAATCTCAACTCCTGAGTTTCTAACCCCTGCAGCATTGGTAAATGTGTTCAGGTAACCTGAATACTCCGGGATAGTAATACTTAACATCTGTCCGGTAGTGTTTCTGGTATAAGCATCAACAGTTAAATTCAATCTGTTTTTGAACAAGATCATGTCAAGTCCTAAATTCAGCTCATCAGACCGCTGCCAGGTAATATTATCATTTGTAATCCCCCTGTAATCAGGAATTACAACAGTTTTTCCGCCATAACTTGTAGATGTGGCACCCTGATAACCTGCATCATAGGTATAGGCATTATAACGTGAGTTATCTCCGATACTGCTCTCATCACCCGCACGGCCCCAGCTTGCTCTCAGTTTTAATTCGTCAACCCAACTGAATTTCTTGATGAATTCTTCATTAGAAATCATCCATCCTACTGATACGGCAGGGAAATAACCCCATTTATTGTTCTTACCAAAACGGGAAGAAGCATCAGCACGATAAGAAGCATCAATCAGATATTTTCCGTCATAATCATAATGCATCGCCCCCAGATATGAAAGTTTTGCATAAGTAGATAAGTCAGTAGAACCAAACAGTTTTCCATTAGGGATACCGTTTACAATTTTGATATTATCATTTGGCACTCCACTTCCATATAAATCAGTTGACTCATTTCTTCTGCTCTCAAACTCCTGAACTGCAGTTGCAGTTATGTTATGTTTTTTAGCCAGTGTTTTTATCCATACCAGGTTATTGGTCAGAATATACTTCTGTCTCAGATTAGAAATGGATTCTGAATAGGCCAAACCGTCATCCTGTAAAAAAGAAGGAGAAGAATAATCCTGTTTTGAAGTAGAATAACTTATGGCAGCACGTGTGCTTACTCTAAAGTCTTTCAAAAAGGTTAATCTCAGTTCTCCACTTCCAGTCAGATCATTATTGACGTTATCATTTCTTTTATAAGAATATGGATTAAGTGCTGCATCCCGGTCTACTCCTGAAAGCTGTAACAAAGAAGATGGCATAGAAACAGGATTGATCTTGAACAGGTTTCTGTAATTATTATAAGATGGTTGCTCTGATCCTACCAGACGTTTACCACTGGATGCACGAAGACTGGTAATTAATTCCAGATTCTTACTGATGTTCACCCCTACGTTACTGTTAAAAGAATAACGTTTGTACCCTGTATTAATCACTACACCTTTCTCATTATATAAACCGGCACCAATACGATAATTGACAGCCTCAGACCCTCCTGAAACAGAAATATCATAATTCTGTACCGCACCAGACTGATAAAACAGATTCTGATAATCATTATTATTGTTAAATGCGGGATTCAAACTATCAGTCAGTAATTGCGGAACCTGATTACGTAATTGCAGATCTGTTCCGTAATTATAAATCAGATCCATCTTCTGTCTGCGCTCTGCAGCTCCGATTAACGTTGCCACTTCCTTAGGTTTTTGCGTATACCCATGGTAAGTATTAAAACTTATTCTGGGTACCCCCAGTTTACCTCTTTTGGTTTTAATCAGGATAACACCGTTTGCTGCTCTGGATCCATATAAAGCCGCTGCTGATGCATCTTTCAATACATCAATAGACTCTACATCATTGGGATTCAGACTGGCCAGAAAGTTGGTTCCGGTAGCATCAAAAGCTCTGATCTCATCATCACCAATAGGTATTCCATCTATTACATATAATGGATTACTATATAAATCATCTGTATTAAAATTAGCCGAAGACATCGGGATTTTTGTATTTCCCCTTACAACCAGTGAAGTTTTCACCCCCGGTTGCCCGCTAAAATTCTGTACGTTTACGCCTGGCAGTTTTCCTTGTAAAAGTACATCAACACTTGCCGCAGGTAGGTTTTCTATATCCTTACTTGTAATACTGGCTATTGCAGCTGTAGTCTTTTTACGGTTAATACTGCCGTATCCGGTAACAATTACTTCATTCAGGTCATTCTTATCTTCTTTTAAGATAACTGAAATGTTTGTTTTCCCATTTACCGGAACTTCCTTGTCAACAAAACCAATCATTCTGAAAATAATGATATCATTTTCATTTACACTGATTTTAAAAGAGCCGCTGCTATCTGTGCTTGTCATCGCATTTTTTCTTCCTTTGACGTAGATAGTCACGCCGGGAATAGGAATTCCCTGAGCATCTTTGACAACACCCTGAATAACTATAGCTAAGGTTTTTGGAGGCTGGTTGATCCGCTTAAAATTACCAGATACCAGCGAGAGAGGTTTGCCATCTGCATTGCTATAAATACCCTGAAGTATTAATAATGCGCAGCAAACCTTAATGAAAGGTAGAGTACACTTCATAAAGTTTAGATTTAGTTAGGTTGTTTAGTTAATAAGGCAAAGGTGGTTCGCGCTTTGCTGATGATTAAGTTATTGACAACCAACTCAAATCCTGCGTTTTTAGCAACGCAAACGCTTGCATAGATTTAAAGTGAAAAAGGATTGGCTAATACTTTCCTATGTAATATTTTAGTTGAAATACAATATATATGTGGTTTTATTTAAAGAAGGACAATAAATTTTCCATTTGTCATGGATATGACATTTAATTGTTACACAAACGTTTGTTTTTAATACAACAGACATTATTTAGATAAAATCATTTGATAATTGTGTCTATCTAACCCTGCTATTTTCGTCCTGTCCGGTAGATTTATTCGAGTAGGTGACTTTTTTCAACCTGCCAAAATTATAGCTCAGTGTCATTCGATAATACTTGTTGTTATTCATCCTGGCAAACTCGATATAAGTCTCACCAATTTCATAGCTACCAGATGGTCTGTCTCTGCGAAAAATGTCATTGGCTGTAAAATTGAGTCTTAAAGCTTTATTCAAAAAATCCTTCTCCAGCCCCAGAGCTACTAAAATCTGATTTTTTCTGTAAAAAATCCCATCATATAAATCTCCGGTATACCGGCCCAGTGCCTGAATTCTGAACAGATTTCCAATCTTAAAACTATTTACGGAATATAAATGCAACTGCGGCCGGCTCCTTTTCAAACCATAAAGAAATTCACTGGTCATGTACTTATTATAAGTCATATCCACTGTATTCATTGAAGTCCACCAATCGCGGTTAAATGGAACAGACAGAGAAATAAACCAGGAATCCAGTCTGTCAAAATTCAGTGGTTTTAATACATAAGTATTTTCTGCCTTACCTTGTATTGCGGCACCAGAAATCGCGTCTGTTGTATGATTATAGCCCACTTTAAAACTGTATACTTTATACGATAGCCCGGCTTCAAAAGCATGTGTTTTTTCAGGCTTCAAATAAGGATTTCCTTCTATACTGGTATAGGCATCCTGATAAATACCCGAAGGATTTAAAGACTGATACCTTGGCCTGGTTATCCTGGAAGTATAAGAGAATCTGAACAGTGTCTGATCGGCTGGCTTAATGGATATAAAAGCATTCGGAAACAGATTAAAATAGCTGTCCTTTATATTTTCCAATCCCTGAACATTCGTTTCCAGTTTGTAACTGGTCCATTCGTTCCTTATGCCGAGACCGTAATTTATCTTTTCGTTCATCTGACCATTAAAGTTCAGGTAAACTGCAGGAATATTTTCCTGATATTTAAAATCTGCTGACTGTGTACCATCAGGAAAAAAAACATTATCATTTTTAGTTATAAAAAAATCTGAATATGATTTATTGGCGGCATAACTGTATTTCATGCCAAAGTCCAGCTTGTGATTTAAATCAAAAGCTTTTGTATAATCCAGCTGTGCATTGGCCAGTCTGATTTTATAACCAGCCTTATTATTCAGAATTCTGAATGCGACCTGTTCGTCAACCAGGTTATCTTCACTTATATGATCATCTGTATCAGACACATAACCTGCATACTGCGCACCAATAAAGAACGCAGACCCCAGACTATCCGGATTCCTGTTGTAGTTCAGCGTAACCGAGTTATTTCTGGTTACATTATCATTGGCTGTATTACTCTTGAAAAGTCCGCTCATGACAGTAGAAGTTATAGCATTTTCACTTTGGGTACTCCCTCCCAGATGATTATAAGAGCCGCTGTATTCAGCAGAAAAATAGCTCTTTTCATTAAGATCATATTGCCCGCCAAAATTATAATTAGAGAAATTAGTATACTTTCTGTTCCAATCGGTCATCAGTACAGAACGAAACTGATCTGTCGACTTCAGTCTTGATCTCGTTGTATTGAGTATTTCTCTTGTATTACCCAGTAATAAACCATAATTCCCTGTTAAGGATAGCTTACCCCTTCTAAAATTTGCATCTAGATTGGTATTCGCACCTGGCGGGCTAAAATCTGATCTGGTATATGCCTGTCTGAAACTTCCCTTATAACCTTCTTCCGCATTTGTAGTTGTGATGACATTAATCACTGACTTACCTTCTGCATCATACTTTGATGAAGGATTTGTAATGATCTCTATTTTTCTGATCTGCGAGGCAGAAATTGAAGACAACTGTTCAGTGGTTATTCTTCGCCCGTTTAAATAAATAATAGCTTCTCCTTTTCCAAGCACAAAAACCCCTGTTTCAGTAACATTAATATTGGGCGATTTAGATAAAATTTCTATCGCAGTGGTATTGGTAGCCAGAATTGTATTAGCCACATTGACTTCTACTGTTCCATTTGCCCGATTTCTAAACAAAGGAACCTGTGCAACGACTTCTACTCCTTTTAAAGTTCTTTGATTGACCTGCATAAGTATCAGACCAAGATCCAGTTCCTGCCGGGCAGAACTGATCTGCAGCGGCCCATGATATTTCCAGTGATATTCCAGTGAGGAAGTTAAAAGCAGATAAGTACCATTTTGTACACTGGTCAGCTGAAATCGTCCGGAAGCATCAGTAAAAACGCTCTTAACAGGTAACGAATCTTTAACAGAAAGTAAAGTTACAGTAGCAAACTCAATTCCTTTACGGGTATTCGTGTCAATGACAATTCCTTTAATGTTTACAGATTGTGCACAGACATTGATTCCGGCTAAAAGTATAAATGAAAACAGAGTGATAAAAATTCGGGACATAACAGCTGATTTGGTTCTTTCTTTCAAAAGTCCAGATCAATTTTTAGCTGAAAGTGCTGTAATCGGGAATCAGGAGTACGGTTTTATAAATCCGTACTATGGATAACGTTCTTTTTCTGCTGATATGCAGCCGGAGTTGTTCCGGTAAGCTTTTTAAAAGTAGCGAAAAAAGTAGATTTAGAATTAAACCCGACCTCATAACCTATAGATTCTAATGTCAGCCGGTTATCTGAAGTCATTATTCTGCAGGCTTCATTGATTCTGAATTCATTCACATAGGTGGTGAAATTTTTACCCAGGTTATCATTAAGCAACTGTGATAACTGATGACTGGAAATAGTAATATCTTTTGACAGATCATTTAATTTAAGATCCGGATTTTTGTATAATTCTTTTTCTATCATGATCTTCTCCAATCGGGGAAGTAAGATATTAGCCTCATCATCCTTAACTTTCTTATTAGGATATTTATCCTGTCCTGAAGCAAATAAGTCTTTATTTCTTTTTCTGTACAAAAGTGTAAATATGGCCAGGTATAAACTAAAAGAGAAAGCTATCGCTCCATTGAGGTATAACGAAAATGAAGCATTCCACAAAGCCAGCTGAAAAAACATAAAGATCAGAACAGAACCACCAAAGACGGTAAGAATCCATATTTCTGCTGTTTTCAGCTTATACTCTTTATGAAAGCAGTTCTTCAGTAAACCCTTTATTACAAAACCTGATGCGACCAGATAAACGAACCACTCGGCATAAATAATCTGTACAAAATAATTGTTCCAGAGCTTTGGATAAGTTTGATAAGGAAATAAAATTCCGGGAATTAAAACTACAGCAAACAACATCGCTATACTCCACCTGGAAGACTTCGGTAAGGAAGTTGCCTGATTATTGGTTGTCTTTAAAAAATAATAGAGAAAAGGACCTATAAAAAAGCAGGCAGTAAGACCTATCTGCAGGTAAATTTTAGGCAATGAATGATTAAAGGATACCATTATGGATTTACCAATTCGCAGACTCATCGCTAAAAGCAATGCGCCAAAAAACAGATTTGACAATTGTTTTTTCCCGGTGAAAAATAAAAAATAGCCACTTAAAATGAGCCCGTTAAACACACCCAAAGCACTAAAAAAAAACAAAAATATTCTACCGGTATCCATACAATTATCAGAAGCGTTTATTCCTGTAAAGTAGCAAGAAAATTTCAATAATTAAGGGTATCAGGATAATGCGTTCAATGGCTCAGGTTAACAAAGTCCGGGTCCTTTCCTGTGTGGCAGAAAATAAGAAAAACCGAAGATATCTTCTTATTGCCCAAGCTCCAGCTGATTCTTTACCAGTTCATAATATTTTCCTCTGTTCCGCGTAAGTTCGGCATGAGAACCAACTTCCACGATCTCTCCCTTTTCCAATACCACAATCTGAGCTGCATTTTTAACTGTGCTCAGTCTGTGCGCAATAACCAGAACAGTTTTACCGATAAAAAACCGTTCCAGATTATCCATTATTGCCCGCTCATTATTTGAATCCAGAGAATTTGTCGCCTCATCAAAAAAGATAATCTGAGGGTTTTTATAAACTGCTCTTGCAATAAACAAACGCTGTTTCTGTCCACCACTCAAATCAACTCCGGTACTGCCCAGTGCAGTATTATGCTTTTGCGGAAGTGAATCAACAAAATCATCAAGACAAGCAATTCTAAGTGCCTGATAAACCCTGTCAAGATCAACATTCTTATCGTCCATGGCTATATTCTGAGCAATCGAGGAACTATAGACATATCCATCCTGCATAACCACCCCGCACTGACTCCTTAGTTCATCAGTATTAATCGCTTTCAAATTGACGTCATCAATTAAGATACTTCCATCCTGAGGCTGATAAAATGACAACAATAATTTCATTAAAGTCGTTTTGCCACTGCCACTTGTTCCCACTATTGCAGTAATGCCACCCTTTGGAATAAAGAGATTGATTCCGCGAAGTACATAGGGATTATGAATCCCCGAGTATTTAAAAGAAAGATTATGTATGTCAAAGCCTCTGTTTAATTTACCCGGAAAGCTGATTTTCCCCTGGTCATTCTCATTGGTCTTTAACTGTATCTCATTTAACCGCTCGAAAGAAGTTTTTGCATCCTGATAATCGTGAAAAAAATTCATAATCTCCTGCAGCGGTATAGTTAGCTGACCAACGATATAGCCTATACTAAGCATAACACCAAAGGTGATAGTTCCGTTAATTACCCAATAGGAACAAAGAAAAGTTATAAAAATACTTTTAAGCTGGTTAACGGTATTTATACCATTTTGCTGAAGCTGAGAAAGCTTCAGATTACTTAATTTAAAATCATACAGTTTATGCTGCAGTTCCTGCCAGCTCCCTACCCTGCCTGCCTGAGCATTATTCAGTTTAATCTCAGTCATTCCTGAAATCAAATCGTTCAGATAATGTCTTTCTTCGATAGCCAGTCCGAATCTGCGGTAATCCAGTCTTTTTCTTCTGTCCATAAACAGAAAAAACCACACAAATGATAAAACGGTAAATAATAAAAAGCTTAATACAATGTATTTATCAAACCAGAAGATCTGTAAGATGTACACGATCAGAAGTGATACGGAAAAGATAAAAGATACCAGTTTGGTGGATAAGAATGTTTCAATTCTGGAGTGATCATCTATTCGCTGATAAATATCTGCATGATTCTTTGAATCAAAAAATGAGATTGGCAGCATCAGTAGTTTTACCAGAAAATCAGATATAATACCTATACTTAATTTGGTACTCAGCTTTGCCTGAATTAAACTCCTGATATAATTGGTGAAAGTTAAACTTCCGAACAATACAAACTGGAATAACAGTACTTTCCATATAATACCTATATCTTTTTTCTCTACTCCCTTATCTGTCATGTATTCAATAGTTCTGGGGATAAGCAGAGAAATAAAACTGGCAATCACAATAACCAGCAAAAGAACACCGATTTGCTTTGCATGTGGTCTCAGAAAATCTGCAAATTGCTGCAATACACTTTTGCCATTTACAGCTTCGGTCGTATAAGTACTTTCCAGGTCAGGCTCAACAAATAATGCAATCCCTTTTTCGCCATTATCTGACCATCCATCAATAAATTCTTTCTCAGATAAAGTAGCAAAACCATAGGCCGGATCCCCTATCGTATATTTGCCATCCTTAATCTTATACAAAACAACATAGTGATTTTTTCTCCAGTGAATAATACATGGAAACGGATGATTATTTTTGAGATAGTCTATAGTGGTTTTGAACACCAGAGCCTTAAACCCTATTTGTTCAGCACCGTACATAATATCCCCTATGTTACTGCCCAGACGGGATGTATTACACAGTTCTCTTAATTCTGATATACTGGTATTTATTTTATAATATTCAGAAATCATTTTTAAACAAGCCGGACCACAGTCCATCAGGTCTAATTGTTTCTGAAAGGGATACTTGTAAAATTTCAGCATCGGAAAGCCCCAAAATAAACCATTGTAATATCCAGCTGTTTATTGCCTAAAGTAGAACCATCATGGAAACAATTATCCGTTGGCGCAATATAATACTGATAAGGTTTTTGCTGCACCCGGATTACCGGATAATCAGGAAAATGCTCAAAAAAGAACTTCGGGATATTAGCAATATTAACCTTGTTCTTTTCGACACCGATTTTCTTTGCTATCATATTTAAAGCCTGTATCATGGACAGATTTACAAATAAAAATGACCGCGTATCATTCCCCAGGTTAATGGAAATACGGTTTCCGAATTGATGAGCGGTGTGGATAGTCATTTCCTGTGTTCCATCATTATGCATCCCCATATACCTGATATCCTGCGGCTTAAAACCGGAAGGCAGTTTAGTCGTATTACAGGCAAGCATTTCTATATTTGGCAATGTTGTACCTATACAGTGGAAATTAAACGGCTTATCATCGGCAAGTGGCTTTAAAAACGAATTTAAGTTTGTGCTCAACTCTTTTGTCAGCTCTGCATCACCCGAAAATTTTGTAAATACTTCCTCCCTGTTTTTAGACCCGGCCAGGTTTATTTTTTTAAAATTCTCTTTTAATGCTTCAGGAATATCACCCAGATATACAGTATTATAATCATTCCGTCTCTCTTTCGCCCGCAAACATCCCATCTCTGCAGGATCTAAGCTCCTCCAGTCTCTTTTAGCAACATAGGCATGATCCTCATACTGCGGCGTGTACACCACCCCATTAAAATTAACAGGTTCAGTAATCTGCCCGGTATGAAGTACTGTTCCGGAATTTATACTTACAGCATCATAACCCTGCTGCATTTGATTATGTATTAAAATACCCTTTTTTAGTCTCATGCTATCAAATAATATAGTTTTTCTTAATCCTTTCTGTTTAAAATCTGAATGCCCCGAAATAAACGATAATAATATCCAGCTCTTTCATCCCTAACGTGGAACCATCGTGAAAACAGTTATCTGTTGGAGCGATATAATATTGATATGGTTTCTGATCTATTTTAATGACGGGATAATCCGGAAAATACTTAAAGAAATATTTAGAGATATTAATAATATCAATCTGATATTTGGTTACATCTACCTTTTGTTTAAGCATATTCAAAGCCTGCGTCATGGTCAGATTTACAAATAAAAAAGACCGTGTTTCTTTTCCAAGATTGATTGTAAGCCGGTTTCCCAGCTTATACAAAGCATGCGGAGACACAAATTTTGTCCCGTCATTATGGATACCCATATACTTTTTATCCTGTTCAGCGTGATCCGCAGGTAATACAGTGGTATCACTGGCTACGACCTCCAGATTTGGAAGATTAGTTCCCAGATAGTGAAAACGAAAAGGTTTCTCATCCGATTTAGATTTCAAAAACTCTTCCGTAATCTTGTTAATCTCTAAAGTTAAGTCCGGATTTTTCTTAAATCTGTCAAAGACATCATTCCGGTTTTTACAGTGCCCTAAATCCAGTTTTTGGAACAAAGTCTTCAGGTTTTCAGGAATATCCCCGATATAGATTGTATTGGAATCACTGCGTTTATCAGTTGATTTCAAGGTCTTAATTTCCTGATTACTTAATGTTCTCCAGCTTCTTTCCGGAATAAAAGCATCCTCTTCATAAGACGGTAAAAATGAAAGATCCTGGTAATTGATCTTCTTTATATCCTGCTTTGTATAGTGAATTACTCCCGAATTAATAGAAATACAATCATTTCCTTCTAATGATTGATTATGCAGCATAATACCCTTCTTTATCTTCATATCTACAATATTTATAGCATAGCCATATCAAAGATCCCTGTATATACTATGGTAATATCTATTTCCTTATTACCAAGGGTAGTCGCATCATGAAAAAAGTTATCCGTAGGTGCAACGTAATATTGATAGGGCTTCAAATCAACTCTGATAGCCGGATAATCAGGATAATGCTTAAAAAACAAGTAGGCTATATTATCCGGATTAACGTCAGTATCAGTAAGGTTTATTTTTTCCTTAACCATATTAAACACCTGTATCAGGGAAAGATTGGTAAAAGCAAGATACCGGGTTTCTTTACTCAGATTAATAGAGATCCGGTTTCCGGATTGATGTGCAGTATGGGGAGTGAAACGTTTGCTCTGATCAATATGCAGGCCTATATAAATAAATTCTTCGTCGATATAATGACAGGTTATGGTTTCCCGGTTAGGCATTGCCCTTGTAATCCGGTGAAATTTGTAGTTTTTAGCCGTGGAAAAAGGGCGCAGAAAAATATCCAGATCCTTATTGATTGTTTTCACAGCTTCCTCATCCTCTTTCATTTTAGGGTATACCTGATCCAGCTGCGTACAATCATGTAAGCCCATTGCACGGAAAGCGTCTTTTAAATGCTGAGGTATATCACCTACATATATGCTTTTGCGAAAATCTGTGTTTTTCTTATCTGTAATTAACAACTTCTTCTCAGCATGTTCCAGTTTACGCCATTCCCGTTTGGGGATGTACGAACCGGTATGATAGTTTAATCCCGTTTCGATGGTGGCTGGCATCGTTCCGTTATTAATAGATAATTGTTCATCAATACCAGGCAGATCACTATAAATATGAATTCCTCTTTTTAAGTGCATACGATGTCAGGCTGTTTAAAAGAAATTAGTTTTTGCTTAACCTCATTATCTATTTGAATCAGAGCAGGTTTCTCTATTTCCTGAAGAAGTTCTTCGTAGGAAAGTTTTTCGACCCCCATCCTGTTGGTAACTTCGGCGGGAAGACTATCAAGAATATCATTTTGTATGAAACTCAAAATTCTGATAATATCCTTGCAGTAAATGGTTGGATTATCAAAACCGTTATGGTTAGCATATCTGCTGCCCAGGAATCCACCTCCGCAAAAATCGTAAACCGGACAGTTCAGACATTTTTCACAAACCATATCATGCGCATTATAATAAACCTCGAAAATATTATCCTGAAAAAGATCCTCTATCTGATTCTTGTGGATATTGAGCTCATTCCTGGTAATACCTTCATAACAGGCTCTTAAAGAATCTACCACTTCAATTCCACCATCTGTCTCTATAACCACCACCCCATTTTTCTTTTTCCCGAAAGCCTGATTGCCTATATTTTCTTCTCCTGCAATCATTTCAATCAGGGTTTCAAAAAATCTTATAGTAGGTCTTTGCTTATCACTTTTCCAGATCTGAAAAAGTTCAATCAGCCAGTCCGCATAAGGTGTATAATCGTCATCACCAAATCTGGCTGTATCAAATCCATCCGGAAGTTTATCATAATGACCATCTGGCAACAATAAATTTAAATTACCAATTTTAAGGTCTTTCAACTCCTGATAAAACTCGGAAGTCGGGATCCCCGTATTCATCACCATGAGTATACCTAATAAACCGTTGTCCCCGCCTAATTTTACTGCTTTTGCGACCTGATTATAGGAGCCCTTTCCATTATGGAATACACGAAATTCGTCATGATATTTTTTAGGGCCGTCAATACTGATTCCTATCCCAACATTATTAGCTTTAAATAAATCATACCACTCTTTATCAATTGTTACACCGTTGGTTTGAATCGTAAAACCAAATTCAATTTCGGGTGAAGTCTCTCTGAAGAGATTAATACAGGTCTTAAAATATTCTTTGCTCAATAAGAGTGGTTCACCTCCATGAAAAACAATCTGCACATAATCAATACCGGCATTTTTACAGTATGATTTTAAACGCTCAGCTAATACTGTTACCGTTTCCAGTGACATGAATTTAGGTTGCTTCAGGTAGGTTTGATCTCCTAAATTGTACATATAACAATACGAACAATTCAGATTGCAGCGGCTGGCAATCTTAAGCACATAAGAGGTTACTTTTTCCATCGTTAAACAGAGCTCAGGTTATTTCAATAATGTTTTGTTGTTGTTATCCATAAAATACAGATAGCCAGTTATCTGATAACCGGCTATCTGCAGGCATCAATTAGCTGATTGCTTGTAAGAATGTATCATGCTTATCATAAGCAGATGCTTTCGAACGCAAATTACTAACTGCAACAACTGAGCAGCCAGCACTTACTCCACCAAAAATGGCTTTGTAAAGATCTAATTGTTCATTTTCTGAAGAGTTTACAGCATCATTCAGGATACTTTTTTGCTCAGAATTTGATGCGATGTTTGCATTTTTTTTCATGGAAATTTGGTTTTAGGTTGAGAAAAAGCCATCAGTAAGGACATGGCAACTGCCCTTTCATCTATATTTAGTTAATAATGAAACAAGTGAATACAACTATTCAGCATAACATTGAATTCAAACTACATGGTTCTTTGTTTGAGATCCTCATATCCCACATCTCTGTCTCTTTTATCTTTTACAGTAGATTTCCCAAAACTAAAGCTCACTGAAAGGGCCACACTACGGGTATCATAATAGTTCTGATCCATAATCCTGAGCTCATTTAACATTACTTTATATCTATCCTTGTTACTCTTAAAAAAATCCTGGCCTGATAGTGTAATATTCCAGGCACCGATTGATTTTCTTAACCGGACTTCTGTTTCAAGCCGGTTTCCGATTTCAGTATTCACGATGGTAACGGGGAAAGTATTATTGGCTATAACAGTACAGCTAAGACCGCTCTTTTTAGAAATATTAAATGTCTGATTAGTTGTAACACTAAAAAGAAAAGACCTGTTGTCGATGACAACGTCACTGGCATAGGAGCCTTTTGAGACAACATAACCTAAAAGAGTTGATCCTGATAGTCTCCACCACGGAAGCAGCTGATTATAATAAGTTATTGAATTTGAAAAAGCATATTTATTACCATAATTCACTTTTTTATTCACAATAATATTTGCTGCAGGATTATAGGGAAGCGCATAAAACTCATCCAACAATTGACTGGCAGCCAACTGAATAGAATAAGTACCTGTCTTATTTTTAAAAGTATGACTCAACTCCTGTCTGTAATATTTTGAAGGCAATAAAAAGGGATTTCCTTCAAAATAAGTCTGATCAGTTGTGTAGGTTCTGAATGGATTAACATCCCAGAAGCTTGGCCGCGTTATTCTGCTGGAGACAGCCAGAACAAATGTTTTTTCTTTAGCCGTTGTATATTTCAGGAAAGCGGTTGGAAAGAAATTAGTATAATTCCTGTCTACTGCCTTTACTCCTTCAAGCCAGCCTTTTGCAATTGTATTCTCCATACGCAAACCGAGCTGATAGGCCCATCTGGTATTTATTTTATGATTCAGAATACCATATAGGGAATTTATATTCTCATCATATTTGAAAAGGTTACTTGTTTTAGGATCTTTTATCCAGCTATCTTCAGCTACCCGATCCTCAAAAAGCAGATCATTATTGATTTTTGAAAAAGAAGCCTTTGCGCCAAAATCAAGAGATGTTTTTGGATTAACCGGCCATTCAAAATCAACTTTAAGTGACTGGTTGCTAATACGCTGCGGAGATGAGCTTCTAAACCAGTCTTCAACAAACAAAGATTGATTGTTGGTCAGATCCAGTGCGTCAGTCCTGCTCACTGAATTATTCTTCGATCTGTATTCCAAAGCATCAAAATCAATACTGATTTGTTTACCCGAAGAATCAAGTTTACCCTGATAATTTAAGTTCAGCGAATAGGTTTGTGAACTCAGCTTATCCTTATTATTAGTCAGGCTGAGAGAGTCAGCATGATTGAAATAATCGCGTCTGAAAGCATTGCGTGTTTCTTTATGCCAGTTACCGGAATAATCAAATAAGAGTCCAACCACATGATCAGCATTAATCTGATGATCAATCCCCAGGTTTCCTCCAGGAGATAAATCCTGATAATCATTAAACGAATTAACACTTCTGTGCAGCAGGCCTTCAGGAGATCCGGGCGGATAGTATATATCTTTTTTTAATTCAGGCTTTCTGCTTTTGTTACTCATATACAGATCAGAGAAGACATTCCATTTTCCCTTTCGGTTATTGAGGTAAACGCTTCCCGCTTCTGAATTAACAGCTGTTTGTCTGGTACTCAATACTGCATTCCCAACAAGACCTTCTTCCTTGTTCTTTTTTGTAATAATGTTAATGATGCCGGCTCCTCCCTCTGCATCATACTTACTGGAGGGAGTAGTGATCACTTCGATGGCCTGCAGATTATCTGACGGAATACTGCTTAAATAGTTTTTTAAGGCATTACCAGAAAGTACTTTTCTCTTATTATTCATGTACACAATAGCTCCTGAAGTGCCACTGATTTGAATTGTACCATCAGATGAAACATTTACCAGGGGCGTTTTTTCCATGACGTCCCATATATTATTCCCAAAGACAAGATCAGTCTCTGCCACATTAAAACGAAGGCGATCTATTTCTCTTTCAAAAATTGGTTTCCTGGCACGTACAACAATTCCCTTTAAACTCTGAATATTCTTAAACTGTACATTGATCAGTGTGTCTGTA
Source organism: Pedobacter lusitanus (assembly GCF_040026395.1). Lineage (NCBI taxonomy): Bacteria > Pseudomonadati > Bacteroidota > Sphingobacteriia > Sphingobacteriales > Sphingobacteriaceae > Pedobacter > Pedobacter lusitanus. Next base: position 74,647 of record NZ_CP157278.1, on the reverse strand, counting down.
TTAATATTCGCAGCAATTGCTGAATCCTTATAGGCTACGTACTTAAACAGGAATTTATAATTCCCCCTGGTCATGTTTTTAAACTGATAATTGCCCAGACTGTCCGTAATGGCATTGCCTATTACCGATGTACCCTGCTGAAGACTGACAACAACTAATTCAACCGGCATCTTTTTTTCATCTGTCACTTTGCCTCTGACAGATATCTGGGCAGAAGCACTATAAAAAACGAAAAGAAAGCATACAGTTTGAACAAATTTCAACATATCAGATAACGTGGGATTAATGAAATTAAGCTACATTCTTTTAACCTCATTAATTTCATTTGGTTAGTTTTTATTAAACTATAACGATAAAACAGAAAACTAAAATATTTTGGACGAACAGATTTTAATACTATATATAAAGGCCATTTTTCAGGATAAGAAATATCAGTGTAAGCTATTACAGCTTACGTCTTGCCTTTAAAAGGTTACGGTTTACAAACACACTAAAGTCCTTTTTGTAATGATCACCTACCGTAATCTGTCTCCCGTTATTCATTGTAATTGTATTCCCATCTATATGATCAATATGTTTATTATTCATAATAAAGCTCCGGTGAAACTGTTCAAATCCTCTTTCCCTGGTCAGCTTAAAAGAAATTTCAGTTAGCGAGATATAGGTCAGAATACTTTTATCGACCGCATATACCATTACATAATTCAGTTTACTTTCTGCCAGGATAATATCATCATATAAGATCTTAATCAGTTTCAGATTGTCATCCTTACTTTTAATAAAAAAGAAGTCCTGTTGATCTGTTTTCCCTGTTTGATCCGGAGCAGGAGCAGGAAACAGCTTGTGTATCGTTGTTAAAAATTTGGCAAATGAATAAGGTTTTAACAGATAACCATCAGCCTGCTTTTCAAAAGCTTCATATCCATATTGTACATGAGCAGTTGTAAATACTAACTTCCTGATTTTAGACTGGACAATTCCGGCCAGTTCAATTCCTGAAATTTCGGGCATATCAATATCAAGCAAAAGCAGATCAATTTCTTCACCTTTATTGATTTCATTTATGGCCAGTAAAGGATCAGTGTAACACGCTGTCAATTCCAGTTCCGGGATCTTAGCCAGATAATTTTTCAACCCCTCGATTGCATGAGGTTCGTCATCAATGATTACACACTTCAACATAAATACTAATCTTAAATCTCTAAGATAGTATAAAAAGCATTTTAAGCAAGTGTTTACACCTATAATTAACTGTAATATACAGTCAAATAAAGAACATATCAGACAAGATAAAAAATCCTGTAAAATTTATTATTTCCGTCACAAATTGCGTGAAAGCTTAAATTACAGCCGATGATTTACTCGTATTTTAACGCATCAACTGCATTCGCCTTTGCTATTTTAAAACTTTGCATACTAATCGTCAGCAAAGCGATACATAAAGACATTACTGCAGCAAGAATAAAAGGTCCGGCAGCGATAGCGATCTTATAATCGTAACTTTTGAGCCAGTTGCCCGCAAAAATAAAAGCTACCGGGAAAGCGATTACGTTAGCGATCAGAACCAGCTTAATAAAGTCTTTATTCAGCAGGATCAGAATACTTTTCAGATCTGCCCCCAGAACTTTTCTGATGCTGATTTCTTTTTTACGCTGTTCTGCCATATACAAGGCCAGCCCAAGCAAACCTAAACACGAAATCAGGATAGCAAAGCCACCAAAGAAATTAGAGAGCACACTTAAAAGCTGTTCATTTTTCATATGCCCTTTCATATCATCACTAACAAAGGTTATCTCTGCCGGATAAGAAGGATTAAGTTGCTGACTGATTCGTTTTATGGTGTTTACAGCTGCAGACAGATTTTCCTCCGGATTTATTCTCATGAGCAAAACGTTGCTTCTATTCACGTTGTAATAGAAAAAGGTAGGCAGAGCTTTTGTCCCGACTCTTTCATTTGAAAAGTTTTTAATCAACCCTACAATAGTTAAAGGTGAATCTCCCCAACGTACCATCTTTCCTACAGGATTACTAATCCCCATAGTTTCTGCTAAAGCCTCGTTTACGATTATAGAGGCTGTATCTGCAACAAACTTAGGCGAAAAATCTCTGCCCTTTAATATTTCAGCGTCAATTGTAGCACTAAAATTATACCCTATGCTTCTGAAATCAATTACTGATTTGTCATTTTTTGCTTTTCCCGGCCAGCTAAAATCACCGGTAATTTCTCCGTTTTGAGCAAAGGATTGCGCAAATTCCGTTAAAGAACTAACAACGCCTGTTTTTTTGAGTTCAGCTTTAAAAAGCTCCAGTTTTTCAGGCTTTCTCCACTCTCCTTCCAGATTCATCTGCACCAGGTTATTCTGAGAAAAACCAAGTGGTTTATTGCGCATATACTGAATTTGCGAGTAAATAATTATGGCACAGATAATCATACAAATGGAGAGGCTAAATTGCAGGACTACTAAAATCTTGCGCACGGGCAATGAAGATTTGCCAATCCCTGTAAAACCCTTTAAGACCTTTATCGGAGTAAATGATGATAAATAGAATGCCGGATAACTTCCTGCCAGGAAACCAGTAAGTAAAACAAGTGTGATTAAAGTCAGCCAGAAAGGATAAGCGTTATAACTGATCTCCATAGCGATATTCAGCAGGTTATTAAAATAAGGTAAACTCAGCTCAAGCAGCCCGAATGCAATGATCACAGCTATTAAAGAAAGTAAAACGGACTCTATGATAAACTGTCCTATTAAAGATCCTCTGGTAGATCCTAATGCTTTCCGCACACCTACTTCCCTTGCCCTTTTTTCTGATCGGGCTGTAGATAAATTCATATAGTTAATACTGGCTATGAGTAATACACAAAATGCCAGAAAAGAAAACAGTTTTACCTGATCTATTCTTCCGCCAGAGGGCTTACCATTGGTAAATTCATTATACAAATGAAATTTGGCAAAAGGAAATAAAAAGGCTTCAAGCTGCGTGTGTTCATCATGTGCTTTGATCATTCTTCTCAGCCCTGCATCAACTGCTGCAAACTGACTTTTATCTTTTAGCTTAAAAAATGTCATACAAGTAATTGACCCCCAGCCATTTTCTCTGCTTTCCGGATGTTCCTGAGTATAAAAGTCCCAGTTTAATAAGGCGTCATACTGAAGACTTTGGTTTTTGGGCAGATCTTCAATTACCGCAGTTACTTTTAAAAATTTCCTGTTATCATACTTTATACTTTGACCTAAAGGGTTTTGATTACCGAATAACTTCTTTGCAGTTGCAGCAGTAATCAGCACAGAGTTTGGCTTATTTAATGCCGTGGCAGCATTGCCATACAGAAATTTATGATCAAAGATCTGAAGAAACGAAGGGTCTACAAATGATCCACTCAATTTATAACTTTCCCGTCCATAACTAAACAATTTGTTATTGTCACTGCTCAGCGAGAATCTGCTCACCTGCTCTATGCCTGGTAAACTTTGTAATGCTGTACCGGCTAGCTTATCCGGTGTGGCTATAGTAGTTGCCAGCTTTCCATTAATGTTTATATTTAACCTGGAAATGAAGATGCGGTCAATAGCTTTAAACTGCTTGTCATAGCCCCATTCATAACTTACATATAACAGCAGCATTAAACAGCTGGCCATACCAATAGCAAGCCCACCAATATTGATTAATGAAAAGCCTTTATTCTTTTTAAGATTACGTAAGGCAATTTTAAGATTGAGAAAAACCATAATAATAACGAATTTATGGATTAAAGTCCAATTACATGCCAGTTCGCAAACAAGCAGGTAAACAGCCTCCTTAAGCATTCTATGGCCGTACGAGGCAATTAAACTGTTCATTACCGGACATTTTCTGTTCACAACTGAACGCTTCAGCCTGCCTCTTCTTCTTCCTGATTATCTTCTATAATCTTTTCCAGGTCTTTACACTTTTGATCATACTGACGTTTCAATAAACCCATCATAAACGGGATCAGCAGTAAAAACACACGGCTGATACTATGAAAGGGCAATAATAATCCCAACAGGAAAACGCCAATAAAAATCGCAGGAACTGTCAGTGCTCTTTTTTGCTGATACCTTACAAAGTGAACATTTTCCAGTCCTTCACTCAGCTGATGTTTCGCATTACCGATATATCCCCATAAAACGGCAATCATACCTCCTGCAAATAAGATATTGAGTGTATATATCAAAAAAGGACTAATCAAATTCTGTCCTGTATATTCACTGTCAAGTGCAGTACTAAAAGGAAATAACACAATCGAAAGTAAAAAGAGCAGATTAAGCCAGACTAACTTCTGATTGTAACTGATCAGATAGTTCATCAGCTGATGGTGTACTGTCCAATACAGTCCTATAAAGAAAAAGCTAACAAAGAAACCAAGGAATTTTGGTGTTAGTTCCAAATACGCGTGCAGGACTTCCGAACTGGTGTATTCAGGCAACAGATGTGGTACTTTGATTTCAATAATCAGCAGCGTAATGGCAATGGCAAATACGGCATCGCTGAAAAGGATAATCCGTTCGATTTGAAAGATTGTTTTGGATTGAGACATCGTTAATTAATTATATAAAAGCTATGATGAATATAAAAAAAGAATCGGTTAAATTTGCCGAATGACTAATGGCGTGCCTTCTAATTCAATTTTTGACAAAATCTTATCCTTTATCGAGTATACTAATCAGAACATTTTTCTTACCGGAAAAGCCGGTACCGGAAAAACTACGCTGCTCAAAAGAATAAAAGAAGAGAGTACAAAAAAGATGGTGGTTGTTGCACCTACAGGTGTTGCGGCTATGAATGCAAAAGGGACTACCATCAATTCCTTTTTCCAGTTGCCTTCAGGCTCTTTTTACCCTGGTGAGATTAGCCTGGAAGATTTGCAGTCGGGCATTATTTCTATAGGATCAATGGTTAGCGATCTAAGTTATAACAGAGAAAAAACGGCGTTATTCAATGAACTGGAATTATTGATCATCGACGAGATATCTATGGTGCGCTGTGACTTAATGGATATGATGGATGCTATACTCCGCTCAGTAAGAAAAAACAATGCCCCTTTTGGCGGGGTGCAATTACTTTTTATAGGCGATTTATATCAGCTTCCTCCGGTAACCAAAAGAGAGGAATGGACATTTTTAAACAGAGCATATGCTTCTCCGTATTTTTTTGAAGCACATGTGATCCGCAGAAATCCTGTTCTGCAAATAGAACTGACCACAGTATTTCGTCAAACTGAACCTGAATTTGTTCATATTCTAAACAGTATCAGAAATAATCAGATTACTGAGGGTGACCTGGCTTTATTAAATAAAAGATATGATCCGCAGTTTTCTGCAACAGATGAGCTGAGCCCTATTATCATCACTTCGCATAATGCGGAAGCAAATACTATCAATAAAGCAAAACTGGATGATCTTTCGGGCGAAGAATATGTTTTTGATGGTGAAACCAGCGGAGAATTCAGAGATGCAGGGCTCCAGGCAGAACAAACGCTGAAATTAAAGGCAGGTGCACAGGTTATGTTCATTAAGAACGACAGCGGGGATAACAGAAAATTCTACAATGGGAAAATCGGAAAAATAAAGTCGATTAAAGAGGGTGAAATTTATGTTTCCTTTCCACATGAAGAGGATTTACTGCTGGAAAAATCTTCCTGGCAATCGTTTGAATACAAAACTGATCCGGAACAGGTTATTGTGCAGCAACAGGTAGGTGAATTTTCTCAGTATCCTATCAAACTGGCCTGGGCAGTAACTATTCATAAAAGTCAGGGCTTAACATTTGATCATGCAATTATTGATGCCGGAAAATCATTTATAGCAGGACAGGTATATGTTGCCTTAAGCCGTGTAAGGACACTTAACGGGTTAATTCTCAGATCTAAGATCAATACTGAAAGTCTGAGATCAAATACCGAGGTGATCAGTTATATGAAACCAGTTCAAGAAGAAGAATTAGGAGGTCTTCTGATCAGCGGTCAGCAAAGATTTATTCTTCAGCTGGTACTTAACCATTTTTCTTTTAACCGCCTGCTGACCGAACTGGAAACAGTTACTTCCAGACCGGAAATTGTTAAGGCAAATAACCCTGAGTATGCTGCTATATTTACTCAGCTTAGAAAAGCTATTAAAAACCTGATTGTATTATCAGACCGTTTTCAGACTCAGGTGATTAATTTGCATGCGCAGACTGGATTTGATGATTTGCCGGCACTACAAGCAAGAATAGATTCGGCAGTAACCTATTTCATCAAAGAGATTAATATGCAGATTCTGAATCCGGTGAACAAAAACATCAGGATTAAGCCTAAAAATAAAATTCAACAGGAATTACAGCATCTTTTTCAAAAATACAGACAGGTAATTGAATCCAGAATCGCTCTTTTACAAGTGGCTGGAGGATTATTAAAGGCCCCTATTCCTGTTAATCATTATGTATCCTGGATTAGTGAACATCATTTACGGGCAACTGTAAAGACAAAATCATCTTCAGGAAATCAGCAATCGACAACTCTTCAATTGTTTTAAAAGAGGGTTTAAAATTATTATTTCAAATTTTGTTAAAAAATTATGCGAGGTTCGATTTTTTTTCTATCTTCGCACCTCCTTAAACAAAGGGAATTAATTGATTCCGTAGCTCAGCTGGTAGAGCATTACACTTTTAATGTAGTGGTCCTGGGTTCGAATCCCAGCGGGATCACGAAAGGCGCAAGAAATTGCGCCTTTTCTGTTTAAAATGTATTTCAAAAGGCGTTTTTCAAAAAATAATAAGTCATTTCATACCAACTGAAACCAATCTGAATGGTGCCATAACTGGTGCCCGATTCTAATTGGTAAGTTTGGGCACCAGTCAAAAAGATTCATTTGACTCCAAATTATTAAAGAGCAAGCTGTTACCGGGTTATCCGGCCTAAACAAGTTTTTAACTTTAACAGATTGAGAAATGAAAAGTAACCAAAACCTATCCATTCTTTTTTGGCACCGTAAATCAAAAGCTGACATCAACGGCTATGCCCCTATTATCTGTAGAATTTCCATTGATGGAAAACAGACAGAATTCTCTATAGCCCGAAGGATGTGGATTGAGATCAAAAGTTTCGTGCGGTTTAAAATATTTGTTAGGCAAGGCTTTGGGTGTTAATTCTTCTCACATGGGCAATAAAAATTGCTTTACCCAAGTTTAACGATTATTAAGCTACACCTTAAAACATAGGGAAACAATTTTAGTCTATGTATGAGTGGTAATCACCGATATAGTTGTTATGCTCATTCCTAACCAAGCTAAATTATAAATCATTGATACGGCAGGTAAAAATATGAGTTGCTTTTTATGACTAATCTCTTAACCTTGGCTTCATCTGATATTATTCGAAAGCGTGTTTCTTACACTGCTAAACCTTGTTGAGTAAGTTTTTCTCCGAATTCTTTTTGTGACAAAAAAACAGAATGTGCACAGTTTGTGTACAAATAAACTACAATCTTATTAACTTTAGGATGCATCTTCATTTTGACGAAGTTTATTTTAGATAACCTGAAAAATATGTTTACCAATATTATACCCGTTTCTGATAAACTGAAAAGATACATTACCAGTTTTACAGTATCCCAGAAAGGAAGGGCCTTTCCGTTAAGGTATACCGCGTTTCCAAATCTGGGCACCTGCCTAGCGTTTTTTAACCATACTTTGATCCGGATACAACCACAAGAAGTTACCTTCACAAAAGATGATACTCAGGGGCCGGAAATTATCTTATTGGGTAGGCTAACACGCCCAACACTAATCACATTTAATGATCCCGTAGATGAGATAAGTATTAATTTCACCCCATGCGGCATCAATTTTTTTTTCGGAATTCCATTTTTAGAAATGGCAGGCAAGTCGCATCAGCTGCTGAAGGAATCTACATGGACTGAATTTGCCTCACTGCTCTTTTCACCCCCCCCAGAAAAAAGAATCGAAAAACTGGAAGCATTTCTTTTGTCAAGTCTGAACGAGCACAAAGGAGATACATTGGAGCGAATTTTTAACAGCACGGCTGGAATGGACAAATTGACGGTTCCAGCTCTGTCAGCTATCGCCTGTATGTCTGAAAGAACTTTCTTAAGATATTTTAAAAAGTATTTTGGTTGCAGTCCTTCAACGTATAAAAAAATACTTCGGTTTAGAAATGTACTTGATGCCCGATATTCAAAAAATACTAACTCGTACCATAGATTCTTACTTGCAGAAGATTATTACGATTCATCGCATTTCAGAAAAGAGTTTATACAATTTACCGACTGCGCACTGAGGCAGTTTAAAAGAGCTTCCTTCCTGCCGGGGAATGGAAGTTCAGTCTTTAAACTAATGTAAAGATTGTCCGATTTATACCTGTTTGCCTTTTTGCTAAAACGTACTTTTGATAAGTAGAATAACCCATTACCATTATGAAGACAATATTCGTATCGTTACTAACAGTCATTAGTATAAGCTGCTTTGCTCAAAAACCAGTTAATGTTGAATTAAAGAAGCAATTGGATACCATTTTAAGGACTGATCAGGGTATAAGGGAATTCCTTGATTCAGAAGTAAAGGAAGAAAGAAAAGATGCTATTGCTCAATTACTGAATTACCCGAGAACTGTACTGGATAAAAGTGCGTCGAGAATTATGCGAAAAATTGATTCGATAAACATCGAAAAGGTAGAGCGTATAATTACAAAGTATGGCTACCCAGGAAAAACACTGGTGGGCGAACCTGAAAACACGGCTGTGTTTTATGCAATACAACATTCAAATAAAATTCCAAAATATTATCAACTAATAGAAAAGGCGGGCAAGGCCAAGGAATTACCGTATAAGTACACGGCCATGATGCTTGACAGGAAACTTACTGGTGAAGGTAAAGAACAAGTTTACGGCACACAAGTATATATGGAAATGATCAATAATCCTAAAACGGGCAAGAAAGAGCCTTTTGAATATGTAATGCCTATTAAAGATGCTAAAAATGTGAATAAAAGACGGAAAGAAGCAGGTTTTGACTCTACAGTTGAAGAGAATGCACTAAGGTTAGGCGTGGTTTATAAAGAGTATACAAAAGAGCAAATAAGAGAAATTACTAAACAATAGAGCAACTCTATATAAATCAGATTTGAGTGTAAAAGTTTTAGTTTTTGATTATTGGGTTGTAGTTTCTTCCTTAAGTAGAGGTAACTTATGCATCATATACCAGTATGCAAATCTATACTCTAAATCTATATGTATGAAGATAATAACTCAGTTATTTAAAACGAATATGTCGAGATTTTTATTGGCATTTCTTCTAACAGTAGGGCTATTCCAAATAGAACAATCAAATGAAATATTCAATGTTTTTTGATGTATTTTAAAGGAATTTATGATATATTTATATCATAGCATTTGCAGCTAAAATGTATTAAATAAAAGGTGCGTTATTCGGGGAGTCGAATTACAAAACCATCTAGATATTGTTTAAACGCTGATATTTGAACTGGGTTCGAATCCCAGCGGGATCACAGAGTATATAACCTAAGCGAAAAAAGCTTGCAAATCATATGATTTGCAAGCTTTTTTCGCTTAGGTTATATACTCAAAATTCAAACATGTTTAATTAATAACAATTCTCGTTTAACAAAATAAAGAAAGCTTAACCAAAAACACTTTTGGCCTTATTGATAGCTTTCTCCAGATCAACCCCTTTGCCAAGTACTCCTTTGAACAAATCCCCCTCAGATTTCAACCTGGCTACGGCATTAGAAATATTAAAGTCTTTCATGGCCAGTCCAGGTTTCACTTCATCCCAGTTCAAAGGCATAGAAACCGTCGCACCAGGTTTCGGTCGTAAAGAATAAGGACCAGCAATAGTAGCTCCAGGCCGGTTTTGAAGGAAGTCCAGGTACATTTTACCCTTTCGGTCCGAAACCATTCTTTCCAAAGTTGTATATTCTGGTATACGCTGATGAACCAGACTAACAATGATCTTAGCAAACATCTGCGACTGGTCATAATTATAGCGAGCAGCCATTGGGATGTATATATGCATCCCCGTTGAACCCGAAGTTTTACAAAAACAAGGTACATCCATTTCATCAAGAATATCCTTTACAACGAGTGCTGCTTCAACGACCTGATCAAATGTGTTTTTATCAGGATCAAGGTCAATCACACAGTAATCAGGATAATCTGGTGAACTAATCCTGCTGAACCAGGGGTTCATTTCTATGCAGCCAAGAGAAGCCATCCAGAGCAACGTTGCTTCATCAGTGCCCACCAGATATTCCTTCTTTTCCCCTTCACTAGTTGTATAAGGAAACGTTTTCGCCCATTCAGGCGCCTTACCCTTCACATCCTTCTGATAAAAACTTTTCCCATGGATTCCTCCAGGGAAACGGTTCAACGACATTGGCCTGTCCTTGAGATAAGGCAAAATATATTCTGCAACCTGGTAATAATAATTAAACATATCCCTTTTGCTTACTTTATCCTTCGGCCAATAGAGCTTGCTAAGATGCGTAAACTTCAAATCATGCCCATTGATCTTACGTACTTGGGTCTCATCTTTTGGGTTTAATAACGTTTTGCGTGCACTTGCCTTTGGCGGCGTTATCGCTTTGGCATGCAAGTCTGCTTTCGCTATTTCTTTTTCCGGGATGTCGAGGTCCACAATAGCCTTAACCTCTACCGCCGTTTCACGGACTACATCTTTAGCTTTTTTGTCAATACGCATCCCCACAAAAGAAGGATGACGGAAAACACCTTCTGCAGTAACCTCCGTAAAATTCACCTCGCACACCAATTCCGGCTTTAACCAGGTAGCTACAGCATTTGGTGGGTTTGGGCGGAAACGAGATGGCTTGTTTACATCTGGAATTTCTGCAAAAGGGCTTTTGTTTACAATCAGAGGCTTAAACTCTGCCATCATCGTTTTCTGGGTTTGATCAGAAAAACCTGTTCCAACCTTGCCAACATAATGTAAGTACCCATTTTCATAAACACCCAACAAGAGTGAACTGAATTGCTTAGAAGTGTCTTTATTTCTAGTAAAACCAGCGATAACCACTTCCTGTCTCTTATGGATCTTTATTTTGAGCCAGTCGCCAGAACGATTATCCGCCAGGTACGTACTGCTTAATTTCTTAGCTATAATTCCTTCCAGTCCCATTTTTTGGGCTGCTTTAAAAAAATCAGTACCACTACTATGAAACACCTTACTTAAACGGATCCGATCATCTTCCTGAGGTAAAATACTCTCCAAAATATGCTGCCTATCTTTTAATGGAAGATTGGTCAAGTCCTTTCCATCATACCAGATTAGGTCAAAAATGTAATAAACAAGGTTACCATCCGCCTCACTGCGCCAGTTCTGTAAATCAGAGAAAGTAGAGATTCCCTTATCGTTCAACACTAAAATCTCTCCATCAACTACGACATCTATTTTCCATGTTTTCAGCAAATCATAAATAGGGTAAAACCTATCATTAAATTGCTTATTGTTTCTAGATAGCAACTGAACATCCCCATTTTTCAACGTAAACCCCAATGCCCTATAACCGTCCCATTTCACTTCATAAACCCAATCGGGATCATCAAAAGGCTCATTAACCAAGGTCGCCAACATAGGCTTCATGCCAATCGGTATCTTTCCTCTTGGCGCCTTTTTAAGCAGCAATTTGACATCCCCATCATTCCGCCATACTTTTTCGCTATTTTTCGCCATTGCGGCAATAGTCTTTCCAGAAAGCACAGACTTATCTTTTTCTGTAATGTCAACTGTAGAAGCAAACTCATCCTTATGCTTAATTAATAACCAGCTATTCTCGCCCATTCCATGGGTTTTTACCAATGCATATTCTCCTTGTAACTTTTCCCCATGCAGCCTGATTTTTAATGATCCGGCATGCAATAAATGACGCAGATACTTATCCTGGGCATCCTTCCCTTGAATCTCTTCGATGGGCTCATACGTTCCTTCATCCCAAACAATTACAGTACCTCCTCCATATTCACCCTTGGGAATAATCCCTTCAAAATCTTTGTAACTATAAGGATGGTCTTCCACCATCATAGCCAACCGCCTGACCTTAGGATCAGTTGAAGGGCCTTTAGGAACTGCCCAGCTTTTTAGCACACCTCCCATTTCCAACCTAAAATCATAATGAAGATTGGTTGCATTATGCTTCTGGATCACAAAATGCAGCTTACCTGTGTCCTTGGATTTCCCGGTCTTAGGCTCCTTCGTTTTAGAGAAATTCCGTTTCTTTTTATATTGATCAAGTCCCATACTAAAACAATCTAATAGGCAATTAACAAACACCAGCCTTGTTCTGTTCTGAAAAAGAATCAATGTATCCCGATCAACAAGTATTCTGCCAATTCCAACAAAGTCTGGATGAAACAAATTTCAAGGGCCCTTGTTAATAACTGAAGAAATGATTTGATATGAAGGCAGTTTGGAAAGGATCCATCGGATTTGGATTGGTTAATATTCCGGTTAGGCTTTTCTCAGCAGTTCAGAATAGCACTTTAGATTTGGATATGCTGGATGAAAAAGACCATTCGAGAATTAAATTTAAGCGGATAAACGAAAATACACGAAAAGAAGTACCATTCGATAAAATAGTAAAAGGCTATTTATTGAAGGAAAAGTATGTCATCTTAGACGAGCAGGATTTCCTGGATGCCAGCCCTGAGAAAAGTAAAATGATTGAGTTAGAGAATTTCGTAAACATCGACGAGATCAATCCTATTTACTATGAAACCTCGTACTATGCAGAACCCGAAAAGCAAGGAAATAGGGCCTATGCGTTACTACTGAAAGCATTAATCAAATCGAAAAAAGCAGGTGTCGCAAGATTCGTTCTTCGCAGCACAGAAAACCTGTGCATTATTCATCCCATGGACAATGTTATTGTTATTACAAAAATCAGGTTCCCGGAAGAGATCCGCCCCTATAAAGAACTTGATCTTCCATCACTTACGGCTATCAATAAAAAGGAGTTAGATGTTGGCCTCGCTTTGATAAAACAATACACTTCCGAATTTAATATTGAAGGCTTCCATGACGAATACAGCGCCGAACTTTTAAAAATTATTAAGGCAAAGGCTAAAGGAAAACGGGCGATTGTGAAAAAACTAAAACCAAGAGAAGAGCTTAGCGATGATTTATACGGACAGTTGATGAAAAGCTTAAATGGTAAAAGGGGGGCCTAATTTTTAAATGTAAAAACAAAGCAGCCGGATTAATGTTGATTTCCATCAAATTGAACATTAAATTTTGCTTATGATGAATGCACTTACACCGTGGGCCGTATCTGCAAGTGCAGAACTGGCTGCCGATACTGGAGCAATCTTTGAACGGGCATCAGATCATTTTCATTTTAAAGTAACCGCTACTTCGGATTCCATCTGGATACAAACCGAATTACCTGGTGGCGGACGTGTCGCTTTTCGTGCGGCCTATAGTCCAGGAACTAACCTTGAGATCACAAAAAATAAAAGTAATCAACATCAGGGGATAGATCTGGATGTGTCATCTGCAATAGGTAGACAAACGGTCAGTATCATCATTGATCAAGCTGAACAATGGCCGGTATTGCACTATACCACTACTCTCGTGCCCGCCAAAGATCTATCAATCCCCAGCTGGCCAAAAGACATTTTATTTAATGGAAAAAATGACAACCCTGAACAAACAAAAGGAAAAATTCATGCAAGCCAGTTTGGTGCCAGAACAGGATTTCTTTACGTGAGTGAAACTACGCCGAAGTCTTCAACGCTGCTTTATCTGCAAAATCTCACCGCTTTATCAGGTTACTGTGAACAAACTGAGACCTCCCTGGCTGATACTGTGGGTGGAGAATGGCCAGAACTTGGTTTTTCTTTGCCTTCTTCGAAAACACCAATAAAAGCAGGCAAAAAAGTTATCCTTTCCGATGCTTTTATCGCCTTTAGCAATGAAATACCGGAAAAAGAACCCGCAATAATGCGTTTGTTTCTGAATCTCTTAGCCAGAATATACCTATTGTTGCCCAGGCCAGAAACTCAGTACAAAGACTGGCCCCAAATTCTCGATAATGGACTAAGTGACCTGATTGAAAGTCCGGGCTGCTGGTCGCAGGTAGCAGGTCAAAAGTATTTTAATGCTTATGTCAGCGACTACGAAACCCCACCGGAAATCATGGTACAACTCGCTGTGCTGCTCCCCTTGCTTGATTACGTAGAATGGAGCAAAAAAGACCTGGAAGTAATGAAAACTATACGAGAAGGCCTGCCCTCCTTTTATGATAAAGAATTAGGTACTATCATGCGCTGGCTTCCCGCTGCTGAAGACAGGCTTAAAGGAGAAGAAGAGCAGAAAGCTCCCAAAGTCATGGATTCCTGGTACCTCCACCATCCTCTGCTTAATCTCTCCAGACTAGCCCTAAAAGGAGACAAAGTAGCTGAGGAGTTGTTCTTGGAATCACTGGACTTTGCAATCAAAGTAGCCCATCACTTTAAATACAAATGGCCGGTATTCTATAAAATGGACACCCTGGAAATCATCAAAGCCGAAACCGCCGAAGGCAAAGGCGGGGAAAAAGATGTAGCGGGTATTTATGCCCATATTATGCTCCAGGCCTGGGAACTAACTAAAGAAAAGCGATATTTAAATGAAGCCGGGAAAGCCGCAAAAACCTTGCAGGGTTATGGCTTTGAAATTTTTTACCAGGCCAACAATACGGCTTTTTCAGCCGGTGCCTTACTCCGGCTCTATAAAATTACTGACAATAAACTGTACCTCGAGCTGAGTTACATGTGTCTGGCAGGGATATTCCGGAATGTACAGCTTTGGGATTGTAATTACGGTTACGGAAAGAACTTTCCAAAATTCTTCTCTCTTTATCCCTTAAATGATGCGCCTTATACTGCGGTATATGAAGAACAGGAAGTTTTCTGCGCCTTCCATGATTATTTAAAACACGCAGAAGATATAGACCTGCTTCCCTCGGCAAAATTGCTTATCGCAGAGTACATTCGATATCTGGTAGACCGCGCAGTTTACTATTATCCGACTATGCTCCCGAAAGATATGCTGGAAGAAAAACCCAAGATTGGAGAAGTAGCCCCAAAACTTTGGATTGCTCTTGAAGATCTGCAGGATGGATGGCTTAAATCAGGAACAGTTGGCCAGGAGGTTTATGGAGCGGGTAACGCATTCGGTATCCTACCGCGACATTACCTGCAAATTCCCGATGCACCATTCATGGTTTATGTAGACTATCCAACTTCGGGATTTAAGGCCGTTAAAGGAAAAAACATCCGTTTTTCCATCTTGGGGGATCAGCGGCTTCAGTGCAGAATGATGATCGTAAAAACCACCTCATCAAAGTTGCCGGCATTTACCGTGACAGCAAAAGGAATAAAGTCCCCTTTAAAGGGAATACCATCAAAGGACGGGCATCTGGAATATCTGTTAACCGGTAACCAGCAGATCACCATTAGCTGGCGTTCCAAAAAACAAACTGTTAATAGTTTTGTCAAATAAATTAAACAACATGCAGAGACAAGCGTTTTATATTTCAAACGCCTCTTTATAGAAAAAGATCAAAAACAAATAACATGTCGTCTAACTAAAAATAATTATTATGGAAACAACAGTAAAAAAGAATGCAAAAACAAGAAGTAAAAAACCAAGTGGTAAAACTGGAAAAATGGAAAATTCAGAATTTCATGAATTCTTTGTAGATGAGCTTAAGGACATCTACTGGGCTGAAAAACATCTGGTAAAGGCCTTACCTAAAATGAAAAAAGCGGCAACCAGTCCGGAACTTGCCTCAGCTTTTGAAAAACATACTGAAGAAACCAATAACCACATTGCCACCCTGGAGCAGGTATTCCAGTTGCTGGATGAAAAAGCCCAGGCAAAAAAATGTGATGCGATGGAAGGATTGCTGAAAGAGGCCGATGGTGTCATTGAAGATACCGATGCCGGCACTTTGATCCGTGATGCCGGACTAATCCTTGCCGCTCAGAAGGTGGAACATTATGAAATTGCCACTTATGGTACATTAATCGTGTTCGCACAAAACATGGGGCACAATGACGTAGCTGAACTCTTGCAATTTACCCTTGACAATGAAAAAGCTACCGATGTTGTGTTGACTGAAATAGCAGAAAGTTATGTTAACGAACAGGCAACGGCCGAATAAGACCAGACGGAAAGCCTCAGACCTCATTGCACTGGGGCTTTCAACTACAACTTTGCTCTATTGGATGGAAACAGCGCAACTGCGATTTAAAGGAAGGGCTTTATTGTCTTTATGACCATTTACCTGCGATCACCTGAGTCGAAACCTGTTGACGCTCCTCATATGGAAACAGGAAATAAATCATTCGAATAATATCAATTAGAGCCATACACATGAGAAAGGATATAGATCTCACCCATTTACTTGCGTGCGGGGAAATGCTCATCAAGCATAACCTGACCCTCGCGTTTGCAGAAAGCGCTACTGCGGGACGCCTCTCCGCTGAATTTGCACTGATACCAGATGCAGGGAAATTCCTTAAAGGTGGTATCGTTTGTTATGATGCAGATTTAAAATGTACCCTGCTGGATGTGCCCCAAGAGCAACTTAAAGCCTTTACCCCTGAATCTGAAATCGTTACTTGCTCTATCACGGCTGGTCTGCAAAAACTTATTCCCGCTGATATCCATATCGGCTGCACCGGACTCACCGCACCTGGCGGCAGCGAGACCACAGATAAGCCTGTGGGTACCATGTTTTTGTATGGGGTTAAATCACGTGAATTGCTTTTTAGCGAAAGGTCAACCTTCCAGGGAGCACCTGAAGAAATTGTCCGTCAGACTGTCGAATTCCTGGCCCAACGCCTGCACAATTACTTGAAATTCCTGAAATAAGCTACCCGGACGTTTCACATTTATCAAAAAAAACCGTCTTTTTTCAAAGACGGTCTAACACCTTTAACTGCTCTATTTATCATCAAATATTGATTGCACACGTAAAAAATATGGATAATAAATTCAGTATAAAATCACTGATAAAGAGTGAAGCTCAGACAAAAAAATGGTTGCCATGATCCAGGATTTTCTAAGTTTAGCACGATAGCGGGAAGGAAAATTACAGATACAAAAAAGAGAGTTTGAATTAGAAATTGTTTATAAAGTAATAATATATTTGGATTTGTTCATTTAAAATTTTCTAAATAATGGAACTTATTGTAAAACTCTTTGGAGAAGACAAAAACCTTACGACTTTAAATATGAGTTTAAGGGCTGTTATGGTATATTTAATTTTACTTCTGCTCATTAGAATTTCAGGAACACGTACTCTTGCTAAAAAGACGGCTTTTGATAACATTATAGTTATCACTGTGGGCGCCTTACTTAGCAGGGTAATCGTAGGTGCATCTGAATTTGTTCCAACGGTTACTGCAGGCTTTTCATTGGTTGTTGCCCATCGTTGTCTTGCATGGATTAGTTTGCGACACCCATGGCTGGATAAATGGATTAAGGGATCCAGAAGACTGCTTTATAAGAATGGGATAATCCACCATCAAAACTTAGTGAAGAGTCTCATGTCTGAAGAAGATTTGTTGGAAAGTGTAAGGACAGGAAGTAATATAGATACACTTGAAAAAATAGAAGAAGCCAGATTAGAACGTACGGGCGAAGTAAGTATTATAAAAAATAAATTTATCACACTTGGCAGCTAAAATACTCATTCTGCAATCTGTACCAATTTAAAACATAAGCCAAAATGGATTGTTTTAATAAAAATAGGTTTTAATAAATACTTACGATCATGGCAAATCAGCAAAATAACCAAAAAAAAGATGAAGCGCCTAAAAAAACTGTTTATAAAGAGACACAGGAGCGCATCAACGAAAAGAAGCCAGATAGTGGAGAAACATCTTCTGTCGCCGACATGGGAAGAACGGACCTGATCTCAAGACCAGAGAGAAAACATAAGCCGCTTGGATCAAGTCATGAACCTGGAACTATCCCAGGTACTGACCTATAATAGTTTAAAAAGGCCGCTAAAGATTATTTAGCGGCCCTCCATAAATCAAGGCCTATTTACTTTGGAAAATCAAGGATTTCAGGCATGTAATATTTGAATGGATTTTGCAATTACCCAACTAAATAAAACACTTATGAAAAATCGTGAAACACCAAAACCAGGCTCTAAGAAATATGATGTTGAAAAAACAGAAGATTTAACCACTCCTAAATATCATAGCAGCACGGATCGCAGAAGCAGTCATGAGTTACCGGCAACGGAAAATATGAACGATCAGCCCGAAAATAAATCCGATAAAAAAATAAAGGACAAAGATGTTCCAAAAACTGATTTAGGTAACAAGAGGGACAAAGATGAAAAACAACATGAAAAAATCATTACACCCTAATCTAAGTTCATAGAAAAATAGATAAGAACATCCGGTTCCTGGATATAACGATCAATACGAAGTTTTACCGGAGACCATCTGAAGATTACTATAAAAACAAGCGATATGAAAACATTAATCAAAACTATGCTACTGGCCCTAGGGACCAGTATTTCAGTAGGCAGTTTCGCCCAGGACAAAAAGAAAGACACCGTAAAAATAAATCCAGACCCTGAAATCAAAAAAGCAGCTAAAAAAGTAGGCAACAAAACTGCCGAGATCGCCGTGAAAGGTGCCTCAGCAGTTGTAGACAAAACCTACAAAGGCAAGGCTGGTCCAAATGGACAAACCATTTACATTGATAACAAATCAAGGTATTATTATGTAAATGCGAAAGGTGCAAAAGTATACTTACCTAAATCTAAATTAAAAAACAAGCCGGTAACTCCTTAAACCACTGGCCTAAAATTCATTCAATTCAAAAACAATTAAACATGATCATCTTCATGTTTTTCCGGCTTTATTTCAGACTTGTTCATCTCCCGCTCAAAGTCCTTCTGATCTTTCCTGTTTCTGCGGATCAGAAAAACCAGTAATAGCACAGCAAGAATAATTGCCAGTATTCCAATAATATCGTTAGTTTCCATATGACCTCCTACAATTAGATGAACGCATTTATTTATTTGACATACGCTCCAATCTTGTTTAACCCCTAGTCCTAATAATTTACCGCTGTGAACGCCCATTTTGCTGTATCAGCACTTTATAACTCAGCAAAATCATTTTAATAGTCTACATAGACCTCCCTCAGCTCTTTCTCCATCGCCATCCGATGTACTGCAAAATTATCCACCAGTTCATTAGAGCGCACGCAGCCGATTATATCATATATTTCAGGGTCATATAAACACCATTCCATAAATTCATGAAAAGAAACTGGCCCATGCTGACGAATCCGACCGGCAATGCAATCTGATAACTCCATAACATTTGTCTTACCCGACTCTTGCCACAAGTTTATAAAACGTACTTTACTCGCCGTTTGCTTTGTGGTCCTGGTAGAGCAAGTCTAACCGATCTTTTTCAAAGTCGTTAAAGAAATCTCCCAACTGATTTCTTCCAGATTTTCACTTTTACTAAATTCCGAAAAATGTATCCTGAGGATACCTTCATCGCTATTTATTTCTGTTCCTATGACTTTGGCAGGAACTCCGCCACGTTTTTCAGCCCATTCTCTAATGGCCTGATGATTATGGGTTTGATTTGAAGTACTCATTATCGTTGAATTTAAGTTTAACGTGTAACCATTCTATTCTCCTGCCCAATAGAATCTGCTCTCATTACACTAGTATCTGCCGGAACGGCTTTCATATCCGCAGTATCTATCACCGCGCAGTTATAAGAAGGACTGGATTTTTTGTTTCATGGTTTCTTCATTTTTTAAGTGTTTTAACTCAGGAACTTAACCAGATATTTTAAAAACAATCCAGGTTTGGATTGGTTCAAAAAAACTAAACAAAAATCAAAACCTGATTGTTGTATGGGCTCTGTAAGGAGATACTAACTTATAAACCTTATATAATCACATCATGGAAAAGAAAAGAAAAAGAATTCAAAGCCCTGATCCCGCCAAAGAAGCTACGCTAGTTTCAGGTTCAACTAGACAAAACATAGTAAAGATGGTTTCTTATCGGCAATCAAAAGATAAGGAGCTCAATTATCTGAACAAACCGCATATGCTATTTAAATAGGATAAAAACCACACCATATCTGAATGTAACGCTTGTTTACATAGATTAATATTCAACTTTTTAATCTGTATGTTATGGAAAATTTCAAAAACTATGCCATTATAACCGTAGCAGCCTGCATGATAGCAGTAAGCAGTGCCGGCAACAAAACAGGATTAGTAAATAAGGATGTAAGCATCCTTCTCAGTCCACAGAAGGACACAATTAGTACTGAGCAGTTTATCAAACAGTTATCGCTTTCTAGTGCTAAGGAAATCAATCTGTCAAAACTTGCTAAACAGAAATCAAAAAATTCAAAAGTCAGGGAATATGCTGTAAAAGCAATGGACGCCAGCATTCTGATTTATTCAGATCTGAAACCATTTGCAGAACCCAGGAATATTACGCTTGCCGATTCGACAACCTTTGTTCCCGATCAGCTCATTTCTGCTTAAAAAAAAGCCAGCCACAATGATTTTGACAAGCAATACCTATCCATTACAATTGAAGACCATAATCAGGTTATTGCCTTGCTGGAAAAGGGAACAACGCTCAGTGATACTGCTATTGTGAACTTTTCAAATAAACAGCTTACGGTATTCAGGGGAAACCTGGAAGAAGCTAAATTTCTTTCTAAAAACTTAAGTAATAGAAAAACGACCGGTGACCAGCCCACAAAGAAGCAATGAGTTATCCTAACTAGATTTCATCCCGTAGATATCACCAAAAATTAATATTATAAATAACTATAAAAGGGGCACTGCCCTTTTTTTTTAAAAAACATTACTCCATTTTAAATAGTAGGATATGGGCAATTCCATACTGCTTTTCTATTCAGGAATGTATTTTCTAAGAATTGTGTATAGCAAATTCAGATCAAAAGGTTTACGAATGTAGCCATCAAAACCATTTATGCCATACAAACGGTCAATATTATAGTTACAGCTCATGGCAATTACCGGAAGGTGTGGATAGCGTTGTTTGATTTCAAAACAAATCCGCTTACAAGTATCCCCGTTCAGTCTGTAATCTAACAATACCACATGAGGTTTATACCGATCAACCAAAGCAAGAAAATCCTCAGCAGCGTTTTGAACTGGCAAAACATAAAAGCCATCCATAGTTAAGGCTTCAGTCAAGACATCCAAAATGGCAGCATCTGTATCCTGTACAATGATGGTTTCCATGAAGCCCGCTTTTGATTCGTTTAACCTAGGTACATATATTCTGTAACAAAACATCGCCAACCTGATCTGTCTGTACCCGGTACAATAGTAGCCAGTTAAGATTTCTTTTTTGGGACTTTAGCCCCTGCTTTTCTTGCTTCCGACAAGCCGATCGCAACAGCCTGCTTTCTAGTGGTTACCTTTTTGCCGTTTCCGGATTTTAGTTTTCCCTCTTTCATTTCATGCATCGTTTTTTCTACTTTCTCCGATGCCTTTTCTGAATACTTTGCCATAACAATAGATTTAAGTATTGGAATTATGATTAAATTTCAAACTTGTTTACAGGTTTGGAAATGGCTTTAGAAGCTAACATTTTTGATTTCCCCCAGTCCCAATCTTCCCTAAAATCCTCGTCCGCATGAAAATAATATCCCCTAGCTCCTTTTAAGCCTTGTTTATTTGTTTTAACCTGTTTGTTTATTCTACCTGTATTTTTCATCTTCCTATATTTTGATGCAGTTATTAACAATCTGATAAATAAAAGGTTTGTCATAAAAAAAAGCCAGGCAGATACAATACCCTGAAATAGAATCTGCACACTCGCTTTTTGGTTCCATAACTTAAGAATTCTCACTTTTCATTCGTTTACGCTGCTCTTCTTCCGCTTGTTTCACCTCATCCTTTTCGGAAATAGGTGCTTCAGTTCGTAGCTTTTTACTTTTAGGTGGAGCTACACTACCCGCTTTGGCCATCGCTTTGTCCGTATCATGACCAGATTTTTCTTGCGTTTTCATAACTACTTTTTATTTAAGGTGTATTAAGCAACCATTTTTCTACATTCCTGTGCGCAATGCAGACAAGCTTCTGCACATTCCTCACAATGCTCGGTATTGTGTTTACCACATTCCGTTCCGCAGGCATCGCAGATCTCTGCACAAATCCTACATAAGTCTTTAGCCTGAGGACTTCCTAGACTCATCAGTTGAGCAGCAGCATAACAAACCGAAGCACACTGCATATCCAGTTCAATACAACCGGCCATCATTTCAACATCTTCTTCTTTAGTGCAGGAACTTGCACAGTGGTCACAGATTGCTGCGCATTCCAGACATGCATCAATGCATGATTTCCATTCATGATATCCCATAACTTTATATTTAGTAATTAAAAAACATCTTTAATCCTGAATTGATTTGAATTCCTAATAAAATGACATACCAGCTTTGCTCAGATGATATAGATTAATACTTAATGCAATACAAGCTAACAGCCTGAATATCATAAGCATTCAGATCGTTGATAAACTTATCGTTTAATATTTAGAGTCCATTTTTACAACAAAAAACTGGCAAGTAATTTTTAAATGTCATATCTTAGATAAATAAAAAGGAAGTTCGTTTAAAACGATCCAAATCGAGTCAAAAAAATCGGTTACTGTTTCGGTTACCTATAAAATATGAGAGTGGAAAAACCCACTTTAAAGCCATTTAAATGCACATGAGTGTGATCCCAGCGGGATCACGAAAGCTCAATGCAAATTGAGGCTTTTTGCGTTAAAAAGAATTTCTATATCCTGCTACTTTCAACTTCATTCCTGCTTTATAGTCTATATAAACAACAGGAAGCCTATCATAAATTTGAAGACATCTTTAGGTACCACTCAACTTAGTTATCTACTATTTAAACTTTGATATTTGAACCAGGTTCGAATCCCAGCGGGATCATACAAAGCGCACCAAATGGTGCGCTTTTCGTTTAAAATGCTTTTTTTTTGCATTTCTAAGAATAAGCAATACAAATCTCATCATTATAGTGCACACATCCCTATTACGGATATAGAATATCCATTTGCAGAAGTTTTTTTTAGCCATTTAGCATCAGGCTTTGAATAAAACTGTTTCTAAAGAAATAAGGCAATGATTTCTAAAATCTTATCTACTTTAAATTATTAAAACCAAGTTTGCACAAGTGTGTTTCAAGCATAATCATTTAATGATGTGATAACTATCAAGGCATTAATAAATATTTCATGAAGATAATGAAATAACAACTTAATGAATTATGAAAAAAGAACTACAGACCAGACAGATTGCTTTATTTGTCTTAAACACGACTTACAACGACATAGGAAAAGCTAATATTGAACAGTTAAAACGACATCTTCTGGATGCTATAGGTTCATTAATACATGCCTCAGTAAAACCCACCATAAAAAAACTAATCCGGCAAATACAAACTATGGGTGAACAAGGCGATTGCTACGTACCACTGACTAAAAATTTACCTTATGACCGCGCTGCTCAGCTGTATACTGCACTTATCCGTTATCCGGATTTTATGGATAATTTCATGGCAAAAGAGGCCACATGTCATCCAAGTGATAACGTTGGCGCATTGCTTGCTGCCGCTCAGTATAAAAAATGCTCAGGACAGGACTTTCTGACTGCCATGGCAATAGCTTATCAGATTGAATGCAGGCTGGTACAGGAAATCCCCGTAATGAAAGAAGGCATAGACCATACTTTGTTGCTGGCTTATTCTGCTACTGCAGCCGCTGCAAAACTAATTGGTCTTGACAAAGAACAAATCGCTCATGCACTAGGAATTATTGGAAGCTCTGTCAGCCCTATGGTCACAAGCAGAGCATCTTACACTTACGAATGGAAAGGCATGGCCTCTTCTATGGACGTAATGGAATGTCTGGGCACAGTATTTCTGGCAAAGGAAGGTATGACCGGCCCTATTGCAATTTTTGAAGGACCTAAAGGTTTCAAAGAAGTGTTTGGACTTAAACTTGATTATGACTGGACTAAGGAAAACTTTGAGCTGATCAGCAAGTGTGTTCTTAAAAGTTATAATGCTGAGGTTCATTCACAGTCTGCATTGGAGGCCATCACAGAACTTAAACAACAACACCATATAAATGCAGAAGAAGTAGATAAAATCGAGATCACCACCTTTTTAACCGCTTATCATATTATTGGCTCTGGGGCGTATGGAAACAGACAAATAGTAGAAACAAAAGAACAGGCTGATCATAGCCTTTTTTACCTGGCAGCTGTTGCACTAATCGATGGAGAGGTTTATCCTGATCAGTTAGAACCAGAGCGGATCAACCGTAAAGACGTACAGGAACTGCTTCAAAAAGTATCCGTAAAAACCGGTTTCCCTATTCACCAGCCAATCAGCATTGCTGGATTGCTAGATCCCTATACACAAGCTTATCCGGATAAAGTAAAAGCAAAGGTAGAAATCAGTTTGAAAAATGGATCTGCTTTAACTTGTGAAAAAGAAGATTACCATGGATTTTTCACCAGGCCATTTACCTGGGAAGATACTATTACAAAGTTTCTCAGGCTCTCTTCTGGTATTATTGACAGAGAGACGCAGAAAGAAATTATCAGATCTGTAACAGGATTAGAACAACTGGAAGATATGAAGCAATTTGCAGAACTCCTGTCAAAGAAAATCAGATAAAATCCTTCAAATCAGATCAAACTATAAATCCTTGAATTAAACACGTATTTCACCTCCAAAAAACCGTATAAAAATTCTGAACAAAAAACACTGCAATTCGTTATTGACAGATAAAACTAAAAAACAGTATATGAAAAAGTTATTAATCATTCTTGTATTGTCTGCGATCAGTATCGGGACATTTGCACAACAACCTGTAAAACGAGACACCACCAGGAAAGAAAAAACAAAGAATAACAAAAAATGGCAAAAAAAAGGAAGGACTGACACTATGAGAAGAGACACCATGAGAAGGGATACCACACATCATAATTAAGTTTGGAATTCACTATCAGATCAACCCCAGTCAACCGGGGTTGATCTTTCCAATACTATTTCTCCTTGTGGTTTAGACATTAATTTAATTTCTAAATTTTGCAGTTTGTTGTTCTATAGCACCGACTACTTTGCCTTCGCTATGTTTACTTACAATTTTCACAATATTTACTGGTTCATCTTCAAAAGGTAACTTGCGAGCCCAATTTAACGTAGATCTCCGTCCTTCACCAGCATCTTTAAACGGACGTCGATATTGGTCCAAATGGATCAATCAACAGTACTTACTTCAATTTTTGTATCCACTTAGAAATTGCTGTACCAATTTCATCCGGAGAATCTTCTTGTAAATGGTGATGCCCTTTAACTGTTACATGTGTTTGGTTGCTTAATGTATTGCAAAATTCTTTTTCCTTTTCGGATTGTGTCCCAGGGTTTGCTTCAATAAATAACTTAGAAATTGGGCTATGAGCAAGCCAATTATTGTAATCACTTACAATTTTCACAATATTTACTGGTTCACCTTCAAAAGGCAACTGGCGAGCCCAATTTAACATAGGTCTCCGTCCTTCACCAGCATCTTTAAAGGGACGGCGATATTGGTCCATTTCTTCAGGGGATAATTGACGCAACACACTTCCAGACAGATTAAACTCAATAAGTGCATTTTGTTGCAGTACCATTCCTTCCCCTTTTTCTGATCGTATCGCTTTAAAGAATTGCTCTGCGGGTGGAGGTAGTTCACTCCAGGTCTTCAATCTCATAACTGCTTCCATATAGACAATTCCCTTAACTGCTTCTGAATGACGACTTGCCCAGTCAAATGCTAGTGCTGCTCCCCAATCATGCACAACAAATATAATGTTTCGGTTAATCCCCAATTGTTCAAACAACTCATTAACATATTTTGCATTTTCAGCAAATGTATGAGAATTGCTATTAAGTAATTTGCTTGAATCTCCCATTCCCATCAGATCAGGAGCGATGCATCGCCCTAGTTTTTGCATATGAGGAAGGATATTACGCCATATATAGGATGAAGTTGGATTCCCATGAAGAAAAACAATTGGGTCTCCTTCACCTTCTTCTATATAAGCCATATTAACTCCGTTTATTTCCCTAAACTTCTTTTGAAAAGGGAATCCGAATAGTTTATTATCCATTTGATTTTCGTCTGTTTGCATAGATTATTTTTAAGTATTATAATAATTTATCAGATCAAGCCGTATATTCTTTGCGCATTGGCACAATAAAGCTGGCGGAGCACCTCTTCGGGTAAATGAATCCCCTTAAATATACCATTTATCTCTGCAGATTCACAATGCTTATTTGTGGTGAAATACTTCCAGTCATTAATTAGGGAACTTGTCAGTTTCTCAGGATTGTTATAGGCATCAGTTCCATACATAATGCGATCAGCATATTTAATAAAAAAATTACGTACGCCCTCATAATCTTTAACAGACTGCATCTGCAAATGCCCTAAACGTGAAGATAAATCAACGTAAAAATTAGAATATTGGTCAAAGCGTTTGGCAAGCTCTTTGTAACTCCATTCTAAACTTCCCAGATGAGCGCCAATTAATGTTAAGTCCGGATATTTTACCATTAGATAATCTCTTGCCTCTATCTGCCTTTCATAAGTGGGGATTTCCGGATGTAAATAAGCATGAAATTCTGGATTTTTAGTATAATATGCCTTGTTTCTCTCTGATGTCATTTCTTCAATAGGCAACCAGCAGTTCTTAGGTTCTCCTAAATGGGTAAGTACAGGAATCTTATTTTTGCTTAAAAAAAGAATGAGCGGATCAAAGAACGGGTCATCAATCATTAAAAAAGACTGATCATTTGGTTTTAAAATTTCCATGCCAATATTTTTCCAGATTTTGACACCAACTGCTCCCTGATCAATAGATTTCTCCAGACGATCTAACACACCGCTAAACCAGGAAGGATCCTGCCAACCCTGCATCTCGAAGCTGGCAATATAGGAAAAGTGTTCAGGAGCTTTTTTAACGTACGCTAAAGCCACATTTTCCTGAACTTCCATAGATGGAAAAACGCTTGCATCAGTATTGATATTAATATATTTTAGATGGCAGTCTTTCGCTATTTTCTCATAAACAGGATTGTAAAAGGTGGAGTGAAAGTGAGCATCTATTTTCGGAAAACGGTCAAATTCAAGCATAACAGTCCTTAATTAAAATCATTTTGTAAACATTAGTTTCTTTTGGTTGAAAACCGAGTTTCTTATACAAGTTATTGGCCGCAACCCTAACAGGAGAAGATGTTAAAGCCAAAAGATCCACTTGATGCTGCCGGGCAAACCGGACCGCAAATGTTGTCAGAGTTTGGCCAACACCTTGTCCTCTGAATGCCTCATCAACGACGACATCTTCAATCCAGGCCTTTTTACCCGTTGGCGACTGATAGATGCCTACTGTTAGCATACCCATATAAACATCATGATCATTAATGGCAAAAAAGAGATGACTATTCTCAGATGATATTATCTCCTGTAGCTGATGATCAGAGATACCTGTACTATTCCCCTGTAATAACTTCAGAAAATACGCCACAGTATTTTTTATTTCAGAAGTATAATTTGTAATTTCCTCAATTTTCATATCTATTTTTACCTTAAAAAGCTCTCACTCAAATTTGTTTGACACCATAATAACCGGATTCAAGCAGAACGAATCCCGACTGAAATTTTAAAGCTTCAAGATACAAAACGAATATGAGTACTTGTTACGCAAACGATTGACCAATCTCTGATTTCAATATCGGCATGGTTCATCTATTTACCAGATCATCGAATTTAAAAACTGTATAGAACACTATTTAAGTACTGACATTTGAACTATTTCGAATCTCAGCAGGATTGCTTTGCGATAAGCGTTCTTAAGGCAAATTTCAAATCCGAGGTCCTCTCCTTTTTTTTAGTAGTAACCTCAGATTTATTCTTCTGCTTATTCTTAAAATCTTCAAGTTTGTATTGATCCTCAAGCAATTGAAAAAAGTCAGAATTCTTATACACATTGGCCAATTTCTCCAAATCTTCAAGAAAGTGGTTCGACAAACGTACCATAGGGATCAAAATTATCAATGCCCTGTCACTTAAATAGTTGCAGGGCATTGTTGTTTTCAGGTACAGCATAGGTAAAACAATCTCTACACTCCCTTTTTTAGCTTCTGTGTTTTATCGAATATATTCATGGCTTTGTTCAGTTCCTTATGCAATATTCTTGCGTAAACCTCGGTATCTTTTACCGATGCGTGCCCCATCAGTTTAGTTACATATTCTATTCGCATGCCTTTCTGTAGAGCCCTTACTGCCCAGCTATGTCTTGCGGTATTCAGGGAAACAATGCTTTCTTCAACGCTAATGCACCTTGCTGCGAGGAAAACTTAACGGCTTCGATATGGTCAAGTGGATTCAACAAACCGTAATCATGAATAAAACCGTTGTAAGTTTCGATAGTTACCAGAACACCAGCTTCATCTAATTTTCTTGCATACGCCAATCCTTCATCGTGAAGAATATCGTTTTCGGCAATCTGTACTAATGCAGGCGGCAAGCCTTTCAATTCTTCCAGTGATGCCTGAAAAGGTGAAGCATAATATTCTTTTCTTTTATCTACATCGGGTAAATAATTATCCCACATCCATTTCATTAACGAAGCGGTCAAAAATCTTCCATCCGCGTATTTCTGCCAGGATTCCCGGGTGAAATCGGCATCGGTTACCGGCCACAAAAGCAATTGGAATTTAATTTCCGGGCCGCCTTTGTCCTTTGCCATTAAGCAAAGTACCGCTGTCATATTTCCCCCCACGCTGTTTCCGGCAGCAGCCATATTTTTACCATCTACACCGATCTCGTTACCGTTTTCAGATACCCACTTTGCAGCAGCATAAATCTGATTTATCGCTACCGGGTATTTTGCCTCCGGCGAAGGGGTGTAATCAGTGAAAACTGCTGCTGCACCACTGTTCACCACCAAATCTCTTACCAGCCTTCTGTGTGTAGGATAATCACCCAATACCCATCCTCCACCATGTGTAAATATAAACACAGGAAGTTTTTCAGAAACTGCGTTTGCGGGCTTTACAATGTGAATATTCACAGTAATTCCATCCTGCGTAATTTCTCTTTCTGTTTCTACAATGTCCGAAAAATCGAAGGCAACCGATTTTTGGGCATCCACCAAAACTTGTCTTGCACCTTGCGGTGTCATTGTTTCCAATGGCTTCCCTCCGCTGTTGTTTAATGCACTTAGAAATTCTCTTATTTCTCTTAAAATTTGCGGATCTTTTTCCGCAGGCAGGAACTGTTTCATAATCTTATTTTTTTAATGGTTAATATTGATATACCTAATACTGCTTTTTCAGATTAGACCGTTCTAGTTCCTTGACTATCACTTTTGCTATTTCTTTAG
Source organism: Pedobacter lusitanus (assembly GCF_040026395.1). NCBI lineage: Bacteria > Pseudomonadati > Bacteroidota > Sphingobacteriia > Sphingobacteriales > Sphingobacteriaceae > Pedobacter > Pedobacter lusitanus. The sequence continues at coordinate 45,119 of NZ_CP157278.1, read as the reverse complement.
AGCTAAAAGGATTCTGTCCAGTAATCAGGTTGCCATCTACAACTACCTTTGAAGTCATGGGAATAAATGCTTTATCGTAAATAACACCTCTTTCTTTCAGAGCAGCTTCCAGGTTAAACGGCACTTCTCTTTTTCGTCGGGCAATACTTTCTTCAAACCAATCAAATCCGGTGAGCTTTTTTCCCGTGATTAAGTATGCCCTGCCAGATAATTTTACATTCAGCAGCCCCCCAACTCCATGACAAATAGCGGCTACCATTTTTCCGCTTTCGTACTGTTTGGCAATAATGGATTGCAAAGTGGTATCATCAGGAAAATCATACATGGTAGCGTGTCCGCCTGCCAAATACACACAATCGAAAGATTTGTTTTCTACTTCAGTTAAGGTTTTGGAATGATTGAGTTCTTCCATGAAGGCCGGGCTCTTATAATAGTCTTTAGTAATTTTATCCAAAATCAAAGGTTTCAGACTTTCAGGATCAATAGGTACTGTACTGCCTTTTGGGCTGGCAATGGTAACTTCCCAACCTTTTTCTTTGGCAGTATGATAAATATGGGTAAGCTCGCTTAACCACAATCCCGTATCTAATCCGCTCGCGTAATGATCAACATTGGTAACAACTAATAAGATTTTTTTCATCGCCATTGAAATTTATTCTTTTATTGAATACTAAGTTAGTTTCGAGTTATTAAAGGCAAGTAACTAAAACCATGTATTTCGTAACAAAATCTCTGTTTTGCTATGAAAAGGCTGGTAACTGTATATATCAATTAAATGAAGCCCTGAACTCCAACGGGGAAACAGATGTATGGCCTTTAAACAAGCGATGGAAGGATTGCGGATGTTCAAATCCGAGCTGATAGGCTATTTCAGATACAGAAAGTTGGGTGGTAGATAAGAGTCCTTTTGCTTTCTCAATTAAACGGTTTTGAATATGTTGTAGTGTGGTTTGCCCGGTTTGTACCCGCAACATATCGCTTAAATAATTGGGGCTAAGGTTTAATTCCCCAGCCACTGACTGTACCGAAGGAGTCCCTTTCAGCACCAATTCATCGTTCCTAAAATAATCATCAAGCAATGTTTCGAACCTTGTCAATAAATCTGAATTGACTTTTTTCCGGGTAAGAAATTGACGGTTATAAAAACGGTCACAATATTTTAATAGCAAATCTATGTTGGACACTAATAGACCCTGGGAAAAAGCATCCATATTCGCATCAATTTCCCGGTTCACATTTTCAATAATGTCCATGATGGATTTTTCTTCTTTTTCGGAAAGATGCAAAGCCTCATTGCTCTTGTATGAAAAATATCCGTAATCTTTTACCTGGGATGCCAAAGGATAACCTTGGAGGAAATCGGGATGCACGACCAAAACAAATCCTCTCACGCCATTTAGAAGCACATCTTCAAAATGCAACACCTGGTGAGGGGCTATAAAATACATTATGCCTTCATCAAAGTCATAATATTGCTGCCCATACCTGCATTTGCCGCCAGCACAATCCTTCTTTAAAGCCACTACATAAAAATCGGTAGTTATAGCGCTAAGGATGGTTTCAGACTCCAGCTTTACGTCATCAAAACTAAATACGCTTATCAGCGGGTTTAAAGTTTTTTTCAAACCCAGATACTTGTGCAACGCATTAATGGAAGCTATTTTTTCCGGAGCTTTCATATTATGATACTCGACTTTATCCATTACTAAAATACTAATTTTCTATTATAAATATTGCTCGTTCCTAATCTGTTCAATTCCTTGCCTGTAGGTTGTAATTTGAAATTCTGGAAAACGCTTCCTGAATGTTGAATCGTCAAACAGGTTATCATAAGCATACCTTGTCAGTAGTTCCAACAATTCTTTTACTTTTGGATTAAACCATGCACCCAGTTTGAAAACAAATTGGGGAACTACAGAATAGTTAAACTTATTTCCGTAGACAGCAGAAGCCAAGTTTATAAATTCCCTGTAAGTAGGGTGGCTTTCATCAACAGGCAAATGCCAGGTCTTTCCATAAGCATCTGGCGTATTGCCGATAAGGGCTGTGGCACGGCTTGCATCAGGTGTCCAAATCAAACTTCTTTTCTTACCGGCGGTTACGGGTACTTTCAGTTTCTTACCTTTTTTAATGTTGTTAAAAATAAAAGTGTTGGTGATGCTCTGCGTTTTTCCGGGTCCGTAAAATTCCGGTGCACGGCAAATTACGGCTTCCAGCTCGCCCGACTGTATTTCTTTCAGCACCATTTCGGCCATCTGTTTTCTAACCCTGGCTTTTCTACCAATGGGTGCAAAAGGTGTTTTCTCCGTGAGCGTTCTGTTGTCTTGAGGGTACATATAGGTGTTATCGAAAAACACCAGTTTGGTACCATGGACTTTACAGGCATCAATTACATTTTTCAGAATCAACGGAAAAAGATTTCCCCATAGTTCCGAACTGATGGGAAGCCCCAGTGTGAAATAGGCAATTTCAGCGCCTTTTACCGCTTCTATTGCCATTTCCTTAATTGTTAGGTCTGCTGAAAACACTTCATCCGTGTCATTTATCTTAATTGCTTTTTTGCTTACTATCCTAATATCCGATGTGAAATTTCTTTTCAGTTCCCTTGCTAATTCTTCGCCAATCTGCCCGTTGGCTCCTAATATTACTTGCATCTTTTAATTTTTAAATTATAAGACAAAATTCAAAAATTGGTACCTGACAACAGTATCCAGATTAATGGTAATTGTAACAAAATCTCCGTTACATTACTCTTTTGAGCCATTTCATCTTTTTGTATTTGATGCCCTGATTTTACGCTTTTAAACAAAAAAACTTTATACTATCAAAATGAATGAATGATATCAGCTGTTACATCCCTCAAAAAAGGTACTACCTCATATTCAAACCACGGATTTTTCTTTTGCCAGATCTTATTCCTTGGTGACGGGTGTACGATGGGTAAGAATAAAGGAAGAAAATTCCTGAAATTTCTCACCCTCTCTGTAAGTGTAGTATTCTTTATATCTTTCAAATAATAGTTTTGAGCATACTGGCCAATAAGCATGATCAATCTGATCTCTTTCATCTCAGCAAGCAAGGGCTGATGCCATCTGGGTGCACATTCAGGACGTGGAGGAAGATCACCAGAGCTACCTTTGCCAGGATAACAAAACCCCATTGGAACTAAAGCGAACAGTTTATCATCGTAGAATTGTTCCTTACTCACCCCCAGCCATCTTCTCAATTCATTTCCACTCTGATCATCCCATGGAATACCGCTATGCTGAACTTTTTGTCCGGGAGCCTGCCCTATAATAACAATTTTAGATTCAGTACTGGCCCGCACAACAGGCCTTGGAAAATTAGGTAATTGTTCCTTACAGATTATACAGGACCGGATCTCTTTTAAAAGCTCTTCCAATAGTTAAAGATTAAAGCACAAATTAATCAAAATAAAAAACAATTCCATTGCTACCACCTGGATATCGTAAACAAACTCAGGTGCTGGTATAGCACTTAATCTCCAAACAATCAGCAGGTGAAGAAATATTTTCAGTGACAATCAATCTTTATATTATTTTAGCATAATGGAACCTATTTTCCTTACCAGATCACAAGCCCGTAAAATTATCCTTAACGCTGCCGGCCTTGCCAGAAAAGCACAATTCGGAGAGGGAATCGAAGCCGTTTATCGGGTAATCGACCATTTGGGTTTTGTACAACTGGATACAAATTATGTTGTAGAACGTGCACATCACCATGTAATGGCTGCACGTATACCAGACTATCAAACAGAATGGCTGGCAGAACTTTGCGAAGATGGACGCATATTCGAGTACTTCACTTCAGATGCAGGCTATCTTCCCAGTCGCGACTTTAGCTATTCATTACCTGTTAAAGAAGCGTTTGCAACTCATGGAAGACCTGCTACTCCTGCAGAAACCCGGATGATGAAAGTAGCACTTGACCGGGTGGAACGTGAAGGGCCCCTGATGGTAAGCGATTTCGATGACGACAGACTAGAGGCAAGCACCGGCTGGTGGGACTGGCGACCGGCTAAAGTAGCACTCGAACGCCTGTATCTGGAGGGCCTGCTCATGATCAGCCGTACCAGGACCTTCCAGAAAGTCTACAATCTGCCGCTCAACTTATTATCTCCGGAAACAGATCTGACTATGCCGGCAAAGAAAGAATTTGCCAGATATATTATCCGTCGTACACTTGGCGCACTGGGCATAGCTTATGTTAAAGAGTTAGCATGGCGGGCAAGGCGGGTAAAAGGAAATTTGGTAAAAACCGAGCTGGAGCAAATGGTTGCTGAGGGTGAAGTACAACTCGTTAAGATTGATGAATTAAAAGGCGCACCACTGTATATGCTATCAGATCAGGATCTGGATATTGAACTCTCTAAAGATGTCTTCATCTTATCCCCTTTTGATATCCTTAACGTCTTCCGTCATCGCTTAAAAGACTTCTTTGACTTCGATTACCAGATCGAATGTTTTGTACCTGCTGCTAAGCGAAAGTATGGTTATTTCTCATTGCCGGTACTTTATGGTGATATTTTCATTGCAAGGATGGATGCAAAAGCCGACCGCAAACAAAAAGTGCTGATTATCCATAATCTGCATTTTGAATCAATTGATCTCGACCAAATCACTATCAGGAAACTTATCGGGGCTTTAAAAGACTTCGTTTTATTCAACCAATGCAGGAATATCAGCTTTAAGAAATCCAATAATGAAACCTACCTGAAAGCCATAAACAAAGGTCTTTTCGGATAGCTTTTCAGGATTCAGTCAGCCAGGTAAACATAACAGGTAATTCAGGTCCAGATTTTATAAAATCAGCTCCCTTCAACTAAATTTCATCAAAGGAAGCTGATTTTTTCATAAAAACTTATTGAGCGTAACCCGGATTCTGAGGTGCCAGATTTGGATTTACTCCCAATGGAAACTGTGGAACAGGAAATAAATTATGATACTCCCTGACGTTAGTCGTTCCTTTGGCAGTTAAAGTGGAAACCAATTTACCGGTGCGCACCAGGTCAAACCATCTGCTTCCTTCAAAAGCAAGTTCCAGCCGGCGTTCCTGTAAAATTGCATCGCGAAGACCATCTTGCGTTAAATTCGCCAGATCTGGCAAACCTGCTCTTTTCCTGATGCTATTTACAGCCTTATAGGCGACATTATCATTAACAGGAGTATTTAACTCATTATAAGCTTCTGCATAGGTTAATACAACCTCAGCGTAACGCATCAAAGGAAAATTATTATCACTTTGATTTTCTGTGGTTGCATCCGCATCAACCCATTTATTTACATAATATTTCCCGTCAGTGCCTTTGATAAAGAAAACAGCTTTACGTTTATCGCCAGCAGTATAACTATCATATATATCGGTTGTAGGCTGAAAAGAGCCGAAACCCCTACCGCCTACACTATTATTTTCCTGTGCAAAAAACGCAATCAGATTACCGCCCTGTCCACCAGGCCCACTCACAAACTGAGCATCAAATATGGCCTCTTTTCCAAATTCGTTCTTAATATCATAAACATCCGGATAATTATCCCACAAGCCATAACCAGCACCAGATAGCGTCATCACCTCATTCGCTTTATCTGCAGCAAGCTGATATTGTTTTAAAGTCAGGTATACACTGGCCAAAAAAGACTTTGCCGCCCCACTGGTTGCTCTGCCCCGGTCTGCTCCACTATAAGATGGAGGCAATATAGTTTCAGCATCCTTCAGGTCAGCAATAATCTGCTTATAAACATCCGCTTTAGGATCACGTTTTGGATAAGTAAGCTGATCTAAAGAACTTACTTCGGAAGTAACAATCGGAAGATCCCCGAACAGCCTGACCAGGTGGTAGTAATAAAATGCCCTCAGGAATTTAGCTTCAGCAACTAATCTCGTTCTTAATGCCTCTTCCATATTTATCTCGGGTATTCTATTTATAGATGCATTAGCTCTGGTGATACCGATATAAAAATTGTCCCAGGTCTCCCGTAAAATACCATTCTGAGAAGTATGCGCATAAGTATTCAGTTCAATTCTTGGCGCACTATTATTTAAAGGAAACATGTTATCAGTAGTAATTTCACCCAGAATAACATAATTACGCGTCACAAAACCATTTAACCGAACCGGCGCATAAACAGCTGTTATCGCCGAAACTGCGTCATTTTTAGTTTTATAAAAGTTTTCTGGTGAGATAAATGCTTCCGGGTTTTCATTCAGTTTTTTACAGGACGTGGTCCATAATACACTCAGGAGTAATATATATTTAAAGATCTTCATAAGAATACATTTGATTTTTTCGTAGTTTTTAAATTTTACAGCCCAATATTGATACCTACCAGGAATATTTTTGATGAAGGATAACTTCCATAATCTATACCCTGACTTAAGTTATCCTGCCCAAAACGGCTTACTTCGGGATCGTATCCTGAGTATTTGGTTTTAGTTAAAAGGTTCTGTCCGCTGATATAGATCTTTGCATTGGATAGTTTGATTTTTTTAAGCAGCTCCGGACTAAAATTATACCCCAGCTGTACGTTCTTTAAACGGATATAGGAACCATCTTCTACCTGCTGACTCGTTACCTGGTATGGAGAACCTGCTGAACTTGCACGTGGCATATTATTACTAGGATTAGTTGGAGTCCAGCGATCCAGAACATTGACAGATTGATTACTGACTCCGGTCATAGATTCCATCTCATACCTGTTTAAGTTGAAAATGCTATTCCCCTGTACTCCCTGAATAAATACGGAAAGATCAAATCCTTTATAGGAGAAATTATTAGTAAACCCAAAAGTATAATCCGGTTGCGCATGCCCCAGAATTACACGGTCAAGCGAGTTAATTACCCCATCAGGAACCACATCTTTATATCTGCGTTCTCCGGGTTTGGCATTTTTCTGTCCGGATGCAGCAACTTCGGCAGCATTTTGAAAAATGCCATCAGTTACTAATCCATAAAAAACACCTATCGGCTGTCCTACCCGCAATATTCCAGAGCTGCCTAATTGTAAGTGACCACTTGCCCCTCCTGATGGAATATCGTCTGTGACTGAGCCAAGATCAAGAATTTCATTTTTGTTAAAGGAGATATTGAAATTCGTATTCCATTGAAAAGCACCATTGAGATTAACTGTATTTATGGCAAACTCAAATCCTTCATTTTTAACTTTCCCAATATTCTGTAGTGAGGTAGTAAATCCTGAAGTAATTGGCAGGGAAACATTGTACAACAGATCTTTGGTCTTCTTCTGATACCAATCTGTAGTTACAGTAATCCTGTTTTTAAACAAACCCAGATCCAGACCAAAATTTAACTGGGCAGTAGTTTCCCATTTCAAATCAGGATTGGCAATACGATTTGGCGCATAGCCAATAGCGATTACGTTTCCAAAGTTATAACTTTCAGTTTGCAAAGCTCCCAATGACTGATATTGACCAATTTCCTGATTACCCGTAATCCCGTAACTGGCTCTGAGTTTTAAATCACTAACTGCTTTCAGTTTACTCATAAAGGATTCACCGGATAACCTCCATGCTGCCGATCCGGATGGAAAGAAAGAATATTTTTTACCCATTCCGAATCTTGAAGAGCCATCATACCTTCCTGATATGGTGAACAGATATTTATTACTTAAATCATAATTGATACGACCTAAATAAGAGCGTAAGCTCCAGTCATAAGCATTGGAAGTATTCGGATTGGTTTGCTGGGCCGCGCCTAAATTATTGAACTTCAGAATATCACTGGCAAAATTCTGTGCACTGGATTTTAAATCTTCAAAATCAGCATTCTGAAAGGTATAACCTACTAAAAAATTAAAGCTGTGAATCTCAGATATTACCTTTTTATAGTTCAATGTATTTTCGTTCAGCCATTCAAAATATCGTGATGTAGTGATTTCCGCTCTTCCATTGGTAGCCAGGCCGGCATAGACAGTCCGTGGTAAATAAAAGTTAGTTTTACTAAAGGCCATATTTGCACCAAACATGGTCTTAAAAGTCAAGCCATCAATTATCTTATACTCCAGTGAAGTATTGCCCAATATGCGGGTTCTCAGTTCAATATTTGTTCTTTCGTTCGCTAAGGCCAGAGGATTACTGATCAGGATACCTCCCTGCCTGTTGTTCATACTATATTGTCCCTGAGCATCATATACCGGAACAGTTGGAGAGAAAAACAATGCACTATAGATTACACCGGCATTTCCACCGCCATCTCCGTCTGTAGCGACAGAGTTATTGCTGCTATTGGTTACAGTCAGGCTATTGCTGAATTTAAACTTACTGGATAACTGCTGATCCAGGTTCACTCTTACCGAACCACGCTTATAACCAGAGTTGGAGACAATACCTTTTTGGTTAAAATAGTTCCCAGATACGGCATACTGACTTTTTTCTGTCCCACCGGTAAAGGTCAGCTGATAGTTCTGTATAGGGGCAGTTCTGAAGACCTCATCCTGCCAGTCAGTTCCTTTACCCAGGGCAGCTATCTGCGCATCAGTATAGGTTAACGGTTTAGGATAACCCGGTTTACCAATATTATCACCGTTCACATTGGCTATACCATCATTAACTAATGTCGCCAGCTGAGATGCATCCAGAAGATCTATCTTTTTCCTTAATGTCTGAGAGCCATAATAACTTTCAAACTGGATGCGGTTAGCTCCCGCCTTCCCTCTTTTTGTCGTGATAATGATGACTCCATTGGCCCCTCTGGAACCGTAAATCGCTGCTGCTGAAGCATCTTTCAGAATTTCCATTGACTCAATGTCGTTGGGATTAATACCTGGTCCGTTTTCGTTATAAAGCGGGTAACCATCGATGACATAAAGTGGTTCATTTCCACCCTGAATAGAATTTCCTCCACGAATACGGATATTCATCCCACCTCCTGGAGCATTCGAAGATTGGGAAACCCGAACGCCCGCAGCTCTACCCTGAATAGCTTGTGACAGCGAGGCAACCGGAGTAGCTTTGATTTCTTTCGAACCAATAGAGGCAACAGATCCGGTCAGGTCGCCTTTCTTTACAGAACCGTAACCAATTACTACTACCTCATCGAGATTAGTATTGTCAGCTTCCATGATCAGATCAATTTGCCGACGGCTATTTACCGGCAATTGTTTAGTAATAAAACCGATACTCGTGAAAATCAAAGTGCCGGTGGCGGGCACAGAGATCGAAAAAGCACCGTTTGCAGATGTACTTGTGGCTTTTGCTGCACCCATCAGTTTTATGGAAACGCCTGGCAGTGGCAATCCCTGGGAGTCTTTAACGATTCCATTCACTTGTATATCCTGAGCGGTAGCTACAAAAAAGCCCGTGAATAGAAACGCAATTAGTAAAATGATTTTTTTCTTCATGCGATTATTATTTGGTTAGGTTGGTATTTAGTTATTTTCTAACTCCGTTGAGCACCAATTGCCAGTTAGGGTAAGTGCCGGATGCTGTCATTAACTTTTTGACTACACTATGATAGCCGGGCTGAAAATATGCAGCGTAAGAAAGCACTTCAATAGCCGTTTCAGGATCAAAATCATGGCCTATAGCATAACCTGGCTCTTTGTTTTCAGCCCGCTTTTTATCAAATGGAGTCTTGCTGTTTAAAAATTCCTGATGTTTCTTTTCACCGGTAACAAAGGGTATTAAAAACCCAACAGATTTTTGGACAGATGACCCTGAAGGAGAGAGATAATTGAAATAATCAACTCCGGTTGCCCGCTTTATTAGTATCGCTGTTTTTAATAAAGGCTCCAGAGTATAAATATGGTAATGAAGTGCATCTCTATCTTCGAAATCCATACCTGAACCATCAGCATATAGATTTTTTAAGATCTGAGTTTTGATACTGGTATCTGCGAAAGCCTGATATGCTTTGTTATTGAGGATATAAGCAATATTAGCTACTACTTTTATCCGATGTGAATTCCAGTTGTTATAGACACTTTTCTTCGCTGACCTGAAACGTGGATTGGAAATTTCTGCTGCAGCTAATCGGGTTAACCATGCAGTGACTATTCCATTTTCATTTGTTCTAAATTCATCCTTTATCAAATCATAAGCTTCGAGTAAAGGATCTAATTTACTATCATTAATCGGATTCCCGGTCCCATGATTAGTTCCTGCCCAGGCGAGGATATACTCCATACTCTTTTTTAAATAAATCTTTTGATTACTGATGCGGTAACTATAAGCCAGGGCATATATTTTCGGCAGGTCAGCAAGAGCTTTCTGTGTTATTATTTTTTTAGGATCATTTGCCAGATGCCCTTCAGAAATGATAGTATCTATTGGATTGGGCTGTTGCTGCAATGCAAGGTCAGCTAAGGATTTTAGACGCTGGTACTCTTTTTCGGCACCTGGATCTGTTTTAATCAATATGATCAGTTTTTGTATCTCGTTTTTATTTAAACTGAGGGATTGTGTCCGTAACACTGGTTTGAGATCCTGCGAAAAAACAGCAGACACAGCATAGAATAACAACAAGAAGCTGCAGAAGGTATTTAAGTAAATTTTGCTCATACGTCAAGTTAAAAAAAGGACATATTAAGATCCACGCATCTCTGACAGAGGTTTAGAGACTTCATTATATTTGGTTCGGTTTAGTTAGGGATTGAAATTAAACAACAGCCATCTAAATGGTTTAAGCTAAATGATAAAAAACGGGCTAAACGCCCCCTCTTTATCATTTCAAGCGTTTGAAATAGTTTGATATATAGAGGAAAGACCTTATGGAAAGGTGGGTATCTTTGCATTTATATTTTACATTTACGAAAAATCAATCATCTACTAATCAAAAAATAATATGAGAAAATCAGTTTACCTACAGAATTATTTGGCTATTGCTGTGTTATTTTTGGCAACAGCCTGCGACAAAATTGAAAACGGCATAACCAACCAGAGTTTTGCTGCTTCAAAAACAGAAACTTTACCACAAACAACATTGAACAATGGCGATACCATTTTAAACATTACCTACGAAAATGGGATCCTCAATTCTGGTATTACAGGTGTAACTGCTACACATGCCACTGCGGCCGATGCAGCATATATGATTAACCCCGCAGGCAATGGAAGTAACTATGCCATTGCCCATAAAATTGTTTATGGTGACCCTGCTTATTCGTCTGATGGTAGCGTCAGAAGTGAGAGCGATGCTATTGCAATACCGAACGCCAGATTTTTTCCAGGAGATGAACGTCGTTACGAGTTTAGTGTACTCTTGAAAGACTGGACACCATGGGTTTCTGGTGCTACGTTTGAAACCAACATCTTTCAGCTAAAAGTATCCGGTAATACATCTTCCGGTTCAGGCGTTCCCCTCCAGTTTCGCACTGCACGAAATGCAATGCGGTTAAGGTATGAAGCATCCTCCTCTATAAAAGATATTATATCCGATTTGCGACCTTACGTAAATCAATGGATTGACTTCAGGGTAGATGTTTTATGGACCGATGATCCTACTGGTTATATGAGAACTTACATGAAACTGCCCGGACAGACTAATTATGTTCTGGTCGATGAAAAAACAAACTATCGTACTTTTGCCGGGAATGTGAGTGTTGGAAATCTGGGCTATATTAAATGGGGTGTTTATGGGACACAGGAAGGTCTTACCCGCATCGCCTATCATGATAATATTAAAATTATCAAACTTCCGTTACAATAAATAATAGTTAAAATTTTAATCTTATTTTTCTCTAACACCCTGTATCACGCTTATCATCTGTCACGTTTAACTGAACTACCGTTTCAACCAACTATCAATGGAAAAACAGTTTTTGTCGGAGTAGTAGAATCCTGATAACTTATATATTTTTTTTATCTTCGGGTCTGGACCAATATTTAATTAATCATGAAAAAACTTTTATTCATTTTCGTATGCGCTCTAACCACAACGAGCGCCTTTTCCCAATTTCAGGTTGGCAGAACGAAAGAACAGGTCAAAACTGACGAAGCAAATGCAAAACCAAAGAGAATTGGAGTTAAACTCACCTTATTAACTGCAGATTATGCATTATATTCATTAGGAAATACAGAATACCTGAAATACGTGACTAAAGGCGGTATGAATACCCAGATTTATGAGACCATAAATTTTTCCACTGCCCAGGAACAAGCAGATTTTTATAAGTATGTCTTAAGCTTATTTGATGAGTTTAAAGACAATGAAGTAACCCTCAACGGAATCAGGATTATCCCTCATCCAATGAAATTACTGGGAACTAACAATATCATGTTTGATGTATATCCAAGAAAGGATTCTAAATATAAAAATGAGACAGTTATGTTTTCAAAAAAAGCCTGGATAAAGCTTTTTGAAAACTCCAGAATTCATTCCCTTTAATAAAAAAAGAGGTTGATCATAATGATCAACCTCTTTTTTGTTCAGTATGACTACCAAATCATCTCTAAAAGGAGCTGATTATTTTTATCCTGTCAATTACTCTTCAGTTGTTTCCTCATTAACCTTATTCTCCGTTTGTTGCTTTTTGGGCTCCTGAATATATTGTACCATCTTGTCAAATTCTTTATTGTAAACCAGCGCCCGATCTGCACGGCCCTGTTGTTTTACCATTAGTGGTGGAAAATCAGGTTTTACCTTCTCTTCCCCATTCATATAAATGTCGTATTCAAATGATGCGTTTAAATTTTTAATTAGCACCGGATCATAATAATTTTCATTAAAAAGCACGTAATATTCACCTTTGTAAGGGCTATAAGAATATACTAGTAATTTATACTGTTCAGTTATACCAGCTTCAGTTATTTCCCTCAGCACAATAGCCACATCAGCTTCCTCTTTTTTTGTAAAGTCAGAAACGAGTATAAGATCTGTAAATGACTGGTCGCCCCGGTCTATTTTAAAGTTGTGGTTTGTTTCACTTTTTAAAAACTGCAGAATCTTTATTTTAGCCAGCAAAGGTATACCTGACAAAGAAGGTCCCTGATTAAACAGGTTAAAGCCATTGCCATATTCGCTTTCTTTTACCAGATTAGACGTTATACCATTCTTCTGATATAGGGGTGCAAGCTTTGGATATTCTGTCTTTCCCTTATCTGCTAAAACAGTATACCTTATCCAGTTAATCTCCCTGGTCTGTTGAGGATTTATCGTTTTCAATTTCTGTTCGGCTTCGTTCTTCTTCTCAATGCTATAGCGGGTATCATTCTCGCCGTTAACATTATTACGCGTTACACAAAATAAGCGGTCTCCGTACATCATTTTATATAAAGTATCCGGTAGCGCATCATATTCTTTTTTGAATGAAGCATCCAGAAGTTTACCTTTTAAAATAAAGGCTTCCTCATAAGCCCCGACATATCTGAATGTTCTGTCAGCATCTTCATCATAACCGAGCTTTACATTGTTTTCGTTTTCAGGGTGATTAATGGCGCTTTTTACATCGTCAAAATTTCTGTAGGCAAAAATACCGGCCACAATAAATAACAGGGCAACAAGTGTAAAGATAACGGGTTTCTTCTTCATTCTTTTTAATTGATAATTTGCAAATTAGAAAAGCAGCATACCTTTAAAATTCCATGTTATTTTGTAATTTCAGTGATAACTCACGGGGTTCGTACTCCATTTATTTTTTGTACAGACCTGCTTTGTTTTTTGTGCTGCAATAATTATAATTTAAAATAGCTAATATCTTTTACTTTCCGGCCAAACCTTATAAAATCCAAAGGAATAACGACATTGACCAAAGTATCTAATTGCTTTTACACCATGACTGATCCAACCTCCGAAAACCTGAATATTCCTTACACGACAGTTCTTTTGCCTTTAACAGAAGAAGACAAACAAGTAATTGAAAAAGAACTAAAGAATACTTACCAGGGAAATTTTCTACTATTACCCCTTTTAGTATTATTTTATTTTTTTGGATTGTACTATTTCCTCTTCATTTTGATCATTGTCCTGATCTATAACATATTTTCTTTTTCCAGCACTAAAAAAAACGAACTCTCCTTAAATAATCCGAAGATTATATTAACAGGTAAAATCACCAAAAAGGAACCTCCTGGTGATGGATTGTTTGTTTTTATGGGACAGGAAAAATTTGAGCTGACTTATGCAAATATTACCTATCCCATCGAGGTGGGTGATACAGTTTCTCTTCATTATTCACAATTCGATACTACCCTGAGAGGTATCCTTCTCGGCGTAGAAAAAGAGAACTAAATAAATATATTACGCTGAGAGTTATCATTAAAAAAGCCTCACAAAGAACCATCAGTTAGTTCAAAATCTCCTATCCTATTATATTTGGGTTTAACAATTATATTCCCTTTCAAATCCATCAGCCCCAGTTTTACCTGAACTGATTCCTTATCATTGCTGTCCAGATTGCAAAAACGGATCAATCCATATTGATAGGACATGAATTTCCGCCTTTTATTCTGACTTAAATCAATTGATATCTTTTTGTCCAAACCAATAAAATAAACAGGCTCCTTATCCATATTTGTTACCGTATACAAACCGTTGTTCAAATCGGCAATTCCTTTATCCTCAACGGACATAATTCTTTTTCCTTCACTGTTAATCAATATCGTTTCATATTTATTTTTAATAGTCTTTGCCAATAGATACCTGCTATCCAGAATCTTCAGATTTTTCCAGTTATACCCAAGTTTAAATTCTCCTTTAGTATTGATCAGTGCATGGTCAAACTCACCGTCATCCTGATCATCAAACCTGGCTATTACTGCCATACCATGACTAAAGCTTTCTGATGCCCTGGCAAGCTCTGGTTTCACAACCTCTTTTCCGCTGATATCAATGTAGCCATAATTAGGATAATATTCCTTATAAACCTTATCCTGTTTGTAAACCATAACTCGGGCCAGACCATTGCTAAAACTTAATATTTCCCGGTAAACCGGTTTGGCCAGAACCTGCCCTTTTGTATTGATTAACCCATATATAAAACTATCCTCAAATTTTGTATCCGCTAACGAAAAACTCGCCAAACCATGCAAAAATCTATAATCAATGTCATATTTAACATCAGTGACCGCCTCTCCTTTTAAATTCAGCAACCTGCCTATACTTTTTTTATTATTAATTGCGGATGTATATTTTTCTGATACTCTCGCATATCCACCTTCAAAAGCTTCTGCATTAACATACTGAAGTTTAATCACTTCAGTACCCTTTAAATTAATGTAACCATAATTCCCATCTTTAGCTACCACTGCCATTCCCTGTGAAAAATATCCAACAGTATCATATACAGGACGAACTGCTATTTTCCCTTTCATATCTATAAAGCCCCATTTTCCATCAACTTCAACTGCCGCCAAACCTTCGCTGAAAAAAGCCGCATTGGTAAACTGAACGGGAATTACCAGCACACCAGAAGCATTACAAAAGCCCCATTTACCTTTTTCTGCTTTTTTGATTACAATATCCTGGTATTGATCACCGTGTTTCTCAGCATCTTTATCTTTTGCCAGCCCGGGATCAACGGATACAACCATGGGTGCCTTATATTCCGGACTGTATTTTCCAATATTTACGGGTACCAGATTGTTTCCCCACGAACCTGCATCATCATAAATAAGAGGAACCACTTCACGGCCAGAAACATCAATAAATCCATATTTACCATTCAGGTCTACCTGGGCCAAATGTCTTTTTTCTTTTTGCGCGAATGCAATTGAACAGCATCCGATTAACAGAAGAAACAGCGGAAATTTCATATCAATCATAGTTTCTAAAATAAATTATTAACATCATATCTCTATACAGCAGAAACAAAAAGAAGCTGTCTCAGGAGACAACTTCTCAATGCATTACGATCTTTATTTTTTAATTATTCTGGCAGATTTTTTATACTATAACGGATATAACGCAGCAGTTGCCTGTTTATCTTTTGCTGATAAAACACTGGCACCGCTACCACATTGTCCGCCATTCATCATTGATAAGGCATCCGTTCCACCAACACCCGGTACATCAATTGAAGTAGATTGGTTGGTATGTTTAAAGGATATAGTATGCCCAAATTCGTGTGCAATAGTTCTTTGACGTTGTGCAAAAGAATTATTTTTAATCAGCTCCTGATTAATCCAGACTGTGTTACCTGCTTTACCATTTGAAGTAGATAAATAAGCTTGTCCACAAGTACTGCTACCGATAGTATTATCCACTTTGATTAAGATATCATAAGTGCTACCAGTTACAATGCTGAACTTAATTTTAGAGTTAGGCACGTTATTCCACTGTTTAATTGCCGAATCAATTTCAGGTCTCATGCTTGTTATCGAAGGATCAACTTTAACAGTAATATTAGAGCTATTGGTTACAAGATAGCCATTATAATATTGCTCTGTTTTTGGTTTTCCATTATCAGCAGGAACTTCCATATTTTTATCAAATACAATATCGCCATCAACGATATATCTATTTCCATTCTCAACTATCTGTGAGTCTGTAAATCCAAGATTTTTGATATAAGCAAGTACTTTGTTTGTCTGCTGATTGTTGGTTTCCTGATTTACAGGCACTTCGTTCTTTTTCGAACATGAAGTAATTAAAATAGCAAATGATGCTACTAAGGCAACGCTTTTGAATAGGTTTTTCATAGATTAGGTTTTAGGGTAGATCGTAATGATTATGTAATTTAATAATTACTAATTAAAAATATCAAAAAAGATACATTAATATATACTTGTAATGAATATTTTTTAAACGGATCTATTCCTAAAATTCAAAAAGAAAATATTTTTATATCAGAACAATATTTTCTTCACCTTAAAGAAGAATCCTATTTACATTAAAAATCGATCAGATGTTTAAATTGAATTTTAGAATAGCCTTTAGAAATATCTAAAAGAAACTGATTAATACCTGTATAAGTATAGGCGGAATGATAATAGCGATCGCTGCTTTTATCATCATCCTGTCCGTAAAATAGGAGTAATTCCAAAAAACAATCAATAACTTTAATGAATTCAACGCAATATCGTCTTCAAGATTCCAAGCGCCGCAGTCATTTCATTTTCCTCCATTGAAGCAAAACCCATTCTAAGTGCATTGGTAGAAAAGGACTCGTTTTTATAAAAATTCCCATTACCAATATAAAGCCCTTTTTTTAAAGCATTTTCAGACATTTTGATCAGATCTATACTTTGATCGAAATTCGACCACACTCCCAGCCCCCCTTCAGGAACTTTAAACTCTATTATACCCTCAAAATCTGATTTAAGTAGCTGACAAAAAAGATTCCTGCGTTGTTTATATATTTTTAATGACTTCCGGAAATGCCTTTCCATCTCACCATTATCATACATTACAGCAAATGCCTCTTCCAACAAAGTATCTCCCTGTTTGTCTATTAGCTGTCTCAATGACGATGCAGCTTCAATAAATGCAGGTGGGCCAGTCATAAATCCTACCCGAAGTGCCGGGGCAAATGTTTTAGAGATAGAACCAATGTAAATTACATTATGATTGTGATCAATACTTGCCAGCGGCAGATAAGGTTTATTATCATAATGAAAATCAAAATCATAGTCGTCTTCTATAACTGCAAAACGGTATTCTTTGGCCAGATTTAACAGTTTTAGCCTGCGCTCCATACTCATCGTCACTGTGGTCGGGAAGTGATGATGCGGGATGGTATAAACAGCTCTTATTTTCTTATGTTTTAGTATATCTTCCAGATAATTTACATCCATTCCATTACCATCAACAGGAATCCGAAGCAGATTAGCACCCGAATACCTGAACGTATCATCAGCAAAACAATAATTAGAAGTACCTACTGCGATATAATCTGCAGGTTGTAAAAGCAATTGTGCCGCTAAATATATCCCCATCTGACTACCTTTTGTAATCAGCATATCTTCAACCGGAACCACCAGTCCCCTGGTATTGGAAAGATAATTTGATATAGAGTGACGAAGATGTTCAGACCCTCTGGAGCTGCCATACTTCAGAAAGTTTTTCCCGAAAAATTTCCTGGAAAGGCTTCGGTACTCTCGCATTAGCGGATCTATAGGAGCCAGCCTGACGTCAGGAAAACCATCATCAATAGTCAGTACGGTGTGCTGAAAATTGTCACCAGGCACTGAGTTTTCAAACTGGTTAGTCCATATAAAAGCCTCCTGAGATCTACTATTTTTATTGGTTTCCGGTAGCTTAATTTTCGGCTGTATGGGTAATCCTGAAAGAACAAACACTCCTTTTCGCTCCACAGATTCAGCCCACCCCTGGCTTATCAATTCTTCATATGCCAGTTTTACCGTGTTTCTGTTAATACCAATCAGTTCTGCAAGCATGCGGGAGCTTGGCAATACATCCGATGGTTGCAGGGTACCATTTGTAATTAATACTATAAAGCTATTACACACCTGGATATGTAGCGTTACTGGAGTATTCCGATCTACTTGAATCAATGATTTGTATGGCAACATCTGGGCTGTGGTTTTATAAAAAATAGCACTCAAATATCAGTCCAGCCTCCTGATCATAATTATTAACTGAACCTTCATAGCCACATCACCAATCTGGGCCATATATATTATCAAAACTGGTCTGTAATCATAGCCCAGTAAGTACCTAATTTTGCAGGTAGAAAAAACAATTAAATACAAATTTATACTGATGAAAAACTCTTTTAAAATACCTCAGCTTCTTTTACGGATAGCATTAGGTATAGGTTTCCTGGTAACCGTATCAGACAGAATGGGTCTTCTGGGCCCGATGGGCACTGAGAACAAAAACATTGAATGGGGTAACTGGACTAATTTTATAACCTATACCGGCACATTAATGCCTTATTTGGATAGACCGGCAGTCAATGTAATAGGTGGCATTGCTACTTTAGCCGAAACTATCATTGGAATTATGCTCATTACCGGATTCAAAACAAGACTGGCCGCCATAGGCAGCTGTATGCTGACACTGGTTTTTGCATTGATGATGACTATATTTTTAGGAATAAAAGCACCAATCAATTTTGCTGTATTTCCAGTTTGTACAGCTAGTCTGTTACTGGCAACAATTCCGGTTTACAACTGGAGCATAGACAGCCTGATCATGGGCAAAGCCGAATAAAATTATCAGTTAAAAGAATACCATATAAAAAAGCAAGGCTTCTGAATTAAAGACCTTGCTTTTTTATATGATATAGTAATTTATGCTGGAATCAGATTGGTTGTAATACCAATTCTGTTCCAGGCATTAATTGTAATAATTGCCAGAATAACCTGTGCCAGATAAGTTTCATCGAGCACTTCAGCCGCCTTTTTATAGGTTTCATCTGATACATGGTTATTAATCAGAGTAACTTCCTCTGTCAGAGCCAATATTGCACGTTCCTGTTCAGAAAAGAAAGGCGTATCTCTCCAGGCATTAAGCGCGTAAATACGTTGTTCTGTTTCGCCTGCTTTGCGGGCATCTTTAGTGTGCATATCAATACAGAAAGCACATCTGTTTATTTGTGAAGCTCTGATTTTTATCAGGTCTTTATGTATTCTTGTCAGTGGAGTACTTTCAATAAACTTTTCCAGTCCGAGAATTGCTTTGTATCCTTCTGGTTCTACCTTGTCAATTTTAATTCGTGTTGTCATTTCCTGAAAATTATTAAGATTTGAAATATTATTTTCTTTATCAAAGCTATATCAGCATAAGTTGTACCGCTTATTTGAGCACGATAAATTCAGGCCTTATTTCTTTTCACAAAATTAACTTATTGACAGGGTTACGATATATACCAATTATAAAATAATGGGTGGCCCAGTAAGCCACCGGGATTATGATCGAACAGTTATTTGCCAGAAAACATCAATGCCATTTTCTGCGCTCTGTTATAAGACACTGGCCAGGAATCAGCGCTGCTCAGACTTGCCAGCTTATAGTAGTCCTTAGCCTTTTGACCATCGCCTTTTAGCATACTCAAATAAGCCTTGAGCTCAAAGATGAAATTTTTAAGTTTGATAGCTGATTCTTTCTGTTCATTCAGAAAATCCAGGATACGTTCTGCTCCTGTCAACCGCTCATCTGTAAAACGTTCATTTTTAAAACCTCCCGCAAATCCAAACCAATATTCCCACGGCCCACCATTTGCATGACGATTATAAGCCTCCTTTATTAGCTGAATACTGACTTCAAGCAATATACCATTGATCTTGCTATCTTTTTTAGTCGTGTCGTTTGCCAGGGCAAAATAGCGATCTATTGTCGTGTTTAACCCTTTATTTCCAATCTCATCTAATATCATCTCTTTACGGAACATTGCAGGATCGAGCTGTAAAAAGCTTTCGTAAGCATAAGCCACAGGAAAGTGCGAACTTATTTTTTCCAGTCTGTATCCCCTGGCAAGTTCCTTTTTAAGATCAATGACATAGGGTTTATTGAAGTCATGGAAATTATAGATATAGACAATTCCACGCTTAAGATCATAAATATTCGAATAAATAGTTGATAGCTTTCCTTCCTGACGGGTATGACTAAGAATATCTCTTAAAAAAGGTACACTTAAAGTTTTTGCGTCTTTTAATGCCTCTTCAGAGATATCATATCTTCTGCAGGAATATTTACCTGTTTTCAACGCTGCGATATTAAAATTTGTATTGATCTGATAGCTGGCAGTCTTAACAACCTTTGTTCCGACATTGATTATTACAGAATTTCCCAAAGCATCTGCTATCAGAACCTGAGAATTGTCAGAATAATCATACTTCTCCAGCATCTTTAAGACTTCCGGCACTGTTTTACATTTTCCCAGTATTTCAAAAAAAAGATCTCCTTTATAAATATTCTTTAAATTGTATTTTGAAGCATCAATATTCTGCGCAGTAAAATCATAAAAAAGTCCATACTCATTCATCGCTGCCTGTGCCTGGAGATCAGGCAATCCGAAACAGATTGAACCATATCTGTCTGCAGTTCGCGGACTTAGCCACATTCGGGCAAAACCCATATAATCATCCTCATTTGCAGCTGCAAATACTTCACCTTTTAATGCACAGGATATAACCGTACATGCATTGGCTACCTGCCCCACAATGGTCAGGGCTATAATTACTGACAATATTTTTAGTTTCATCTTTCGTTAAAATTCATCAACAGAATAATGTAGTTATAATTATTGATAATCAACAACATAATTGTCCTGATTATATTTCAGATTAAAATACACTTTTGTAAGTTTTCTAACCTTTCTCCTACTTATACAGGAAATTAGAAAATATGAAAAGATCACCTTTTGATAAGCTGTCCTCCGTCAGCAGAAGATTAATGCCTAACTTAATCAAACATAGCGATGGATGAAACACAGTTTTTAGTACTTATTAAAACGCATCAGGGGATTATTCATAAAATATGCCGCCTGTACCGGGATACGCCCGAAGATCGCGAAGACATTTTTCAGGAAATCACTTTCCAGCTTTGGAAAGCTCAGTAGAGTTTTAAAAATGAGTCAAAGATAAGCACCTGGATCTACCGTATTGCATTGAATACCGCAATAGCTACCTTCCGTAAAAAGAAACAGGCTATTGAATACCGTCCTGTTTTACCGGATCTTCCCGAAGAACAGCCCTGCGAAAATTCAGCCTTACGTCATGATCTTTTATTTGCTGCTTTGAAACGACTTGATGATAGTGACAAAGCCATAATCACCTTATATCTTGAAGACTTAAGCTATCAGCAAATAGCAGACATTATTGGTATTAGTGAAAATTACGTAGGTGTTAAACTCAACAGAATAAAAATCAAAATTCAAAAATACTTAACTCAATAATCATGGAACTCAACGACATAAAATCGACCTGGAATACCACAAAAACTCCCGAAATGTCAGAAACAGCAATTCAGGCCATGTTATCAGAAAATAAACATCCCGTTTTAAAAGGTATCAGGAAACAGCTTACTATAGAACTACTTGGCTGGGGTATTTTTCTTTC
The DNA here is from genome assembly GCF_040026395.1 of Pedobacter lusitanus. Taxonomy (NCBI): domain Bacteria; kingdom Pseudomonadati; phylum Bacteroidota; class Sphingobacteriia; order Sphingobacteriales; family Sphingobacteriaceae; genus Pedobacter; species Pedobacter lusitanus. The sequence continues at coordinate 23,186 of NZ_CP157278.1, read as the reverse complement.
CTGTTATTACACCATGTTTGACGGAAATTTAAAACCTATGTGGGTTAATATCCTGCTTATCCTTTCTGTCCTGTTTCCAATCCTTCATAACCTTACAGGCTATCGTTTTGCAAAGTATTTAATCCATGGGACCAGTCTTCGTGAATCCTTAAAAAATTATTTGTCAAAAGTCAAAATTTATGCAGTAATAGCGGTTATCAGCCGGCAAATCTACCTGACCGGATTGCTATTATTTTTCACTTATGGATTAAGCTTTAATACCAGCAGGTACCTCTCACTGACTGTCATTACCCTGATTTTTCTGGTCCAGCTTTGGCTATCAGTCAGGTTATGGACAAAACGTTTAAATCATCTCCGGAATTCATTAATAACATTCAACTGATGAGCAAAAAACAGCCCCTGCAAACCTAAAATTTACAGGGGTTTTGTTTTGTAAGAACCACGCTTACCTACTTAACTAACTAAAACTAATATCCCGGAGTTGGTATCAGATTTGTATTATTTCTCAGTTCCCTGCTTGGAATCGGGAATAAAAGTTCTCTTTCTCCCAAAACCGGCCCATAAGAAAATCTGTGACCGACATAATTATCAAATCCTTTGGTGCTCACATTAAATGCTTTACGTAAACGCACCATATCAAACCAGGTTACATTTTCAAAACAGAGCTCATACCAGCGCTCGCGCCACACAGCTTCTTTGAACTGATCACCAGACAGACCACTCAGTTCAGGTAATTTTGCTCTTTTTCTGATCAGATTAATAGCGTCATATGCTTTTGCCCCAGGTCCGCTAACCTGGTTGGAAGCCTCAGCATAGATCAGCAATACGTCAGCATAGCGGATAAGTGACCAGTTCAGATCACTATTAGCTGTGCTGGTCTGTGCTACAACATCAAAAAGCTTATACAAAAAATATCCTCCCAGATCAACCTGCTGATTTCTATTATCCTGATTTGTAAATTTGGTAAAAAAGAACTGCCCTTCTTTAGCCCGCAGATCTGCCGGATCATAGGAGTTCACAAAATCTGCCGTCGCATAAATACCACCTGTTTCTGAAGAGTAGGCAGAAATATTTTTGTTATAGGGAATAATCAGCTCCTGCCAGCTTCCGGGAATAATCTGTGCCTTATACTGGATCATAAATATATTCTCATCTACATTTCTCTTTGCCGGGTTATGCAGATCATTATACGATTCAAACAGTTTAAATTGTCTGGAATCAATAACTTCTTCAGATTTTTTTGCTGCAAGATCAAAATATTCAGCCCCTTTTTGCAATGGATAACCTGCCATAGTAAGATATACTTTGGCCAGCAGGGATTTTACAGCTCCCAGACTTACCTTTCCAGAGATATCAACCCAGGGTAAACCAGCAGCTTCTGCCGTTTTCAAATCATCGACTATTAATTTATAGACCTCTTCCGGAGTTGCCTGTTTTGGTCTTAACTGATCAGATTTCAGATCAATAGGTTCGGTAATCAAAGGAATATTGCCAAACAACTGAACCAGATTGAAATAATACCAGGCCCGCAGAAACCGGGCTTCTCCCAATAACCTTTTAGCTTCCACTGCATCCATCGCAATCGTTGGTATTTTCGCTATAGAAAGATTAGCATTACCTATACCTTTATAATAACTTTGCCAGTAAGTCAGACCATAACCATTATCCGCAGTATTTTGCAGGTCTTTGATGAAATAGCTGTTAACTGCCTGACCCAGGTCGGTCGCAGCCTGACCCGTAGCAAATTCTGTCATTGTCCAGGCACCACCGCCAAAACCACTCTCCATAGGATCACGCAGACTGGCATAAATAGCATTTACCGAGCTTCTCGCATGCTCAGGCTTGGTAAAATAGTTCTCCACTGTAAAATTACTTGGATCAGATTCGTCCAGAAACTTTTTGCAACCTGTAAAACATAATGTACTGGCTGTTAAAGCCAGGAACCCATATCTTTTTATTAGTGTTTTCATCTGTTTATATTTTTTAATTTGATGAAGCTATCATGCTCTGGTTGTCATTTGATGAGCTGTATAAGCATGATAGCTCTAAATTTTTCTTAAACATTAGCCTGTAATTACAATCCGACATTAATGCCAATCATGAACACCCTTGGCTTCGGATAATCATATAAGGCCAGTCCCTGATCGAAGGGTGCACCAGAATTGGAAACCTCAGGATCATAGCCTTTATATTTGGTAGCAAGGAAAAAGTTCTGAACAGATCCGTAAACTCTTAAACGATTTAGTTTTAAGGCCGAAACAGTTTTTGATGGAAATGTATAAGCCAGTAATAAATTACGTCCGCGGATAAACGAGCCATCTGTCACCTTGTGACTGTCGTTATTGGTTGTGTAATAGGCATTGATTGGACGAATCTGCGCAATAGGCGTATTCTGATTGGTCTCTGTCCAGGCATTTAATACCGTTTTGTAACTATTGGCAATCCCTTGTCTGTCTTCAGCAGAATGGATACTCCTGTCCAGTACATCATTACCATACATATATTGCAAATCAACTGTCAGAGACCACGATTTATACTGAAAAGTATTCAGCAGGGTACCATAACCATCAGGGATACCTTTTCCAATAATTGTTCTGTCCAGATCATTGATTTTACCATCATTGTTTAAGTCCTGATATTTGATATCACCGGGTAACATATTATATCTCTTGGCTTCTGCAGCTTCATTGCTCCCCCAGGTTCCAAGCTGTACTCTTCCAAAAAAAGATCCAACGGGCTCACCTACTCTGATTATGCCGTTACCAGAAAAGATGTCACCACTGGCCAGAGCCAGCACCTTATTTTTATTTACAGAAATATTAAAAGTAGTGCTCCAGGTAAAATTATCAGTTTTGATATTCGTAGAATTGATACTAAACTCAACACCTTTATTTTCCATACTGCCTACATTTGAGAAGATACTGCTATATCCACTGCTATAAGGTAGTGGTGCATCCAGCAACATTCCGTTAACCCTTCTGCGATACAGATCCAGTTCGAAATTTAACCTGTTGGAGAACAGTCCCACTTCCAGCCCTAAATCAATCTGTTTTGTTTTTTCCCACTGTAAAGTAGAATTGGCCATACGGTTGGTACCGATACCGATATTTCGTACTCCATCAAAAATCACGTTGTAATTACCCATACCAGCAAGCGCTCTATATGCCGGGATTTCAGAGTTACCGGTAGCCCCATAACTAGCCCGGATTTTCAGATTTGAAATTGCAGGTACACTCTTCATAAAATCCTCTTCCATAACCTTCCAGGCCAGTGCGGCAGAGGGGAAAAAGGCGTATTGATTTGCACTTCCAAATTTCGAAGAACCATCCGCACGGCCTGTAAAAGTGATTAAATACTTATTCATTAAACCATAGTTGATACGGGCGAAATAAGAGTTCAGCCCATATGCTTGTCCAATTGACGAAGGAGCCTGAGGACTCGATCCTGCACCAAGGTTATTAAACTTGAAATAGGGATCATCAAAACCTTGTGTACTGGCCTGGTTCTCGAATCGATCCATATGCTGCCAGGACACCCCACCCATAGCATTTATGCTGTGTATTTTTGAAAATTGCTTGTTATAGGTAAGATAGTTTTCAAATTGCCATGAATTATATCTGTTATTATTTACACTGGCATTTCCGTTGTCAGAAATGTACTGCATGCCTTTGGCTGCAAAATAATCCTCTCTCTGATTAATGATATTAGTTCCGATAGTCGATTTGAACTCCAGTCCCGGAGCCAGGTGAATATTGGCATACATATTTCCCAGTAATGTCTGGGTACGCAGATAGGATAATCTGTCTGCAGCCACTCTTAAAGGACTGTCTCCCCCTTCCATTCCAGGGTAATCTCTGTTACTGGCCCATGATCCATCAGCATATTTTACCGGGATAATAGGCAGGGCTTCCAATACCTGACGCATCATGGTGATCCCACCGCCGTCAAGCTGATCAACCTGTTTTTCGTTCTGATCTGTATAACCCATTGTACCACCCACTTTTAACCAGCTTTTGATCTGGCTGTCAAAAACAAAGCGACCCGAGAATCTTTTCTGCCATGAACCTCTTGCCAGACCTTCCTGATTACGATAATTTAAAAACGCGCCATAACTGCCTCTTTCATTCCCATCGGTAAATCCAAGCTGATGATTTTGGGTTATAGCTTTTTGAAAGGACTCTTTCTGCCAGTCTGTATCATATAGCGGATTTCCCTGTGCATCAAATAATTTAGGGTTCTTCCGTTTAGTTTTAGGGTCTGTATATTTTGTTCCTGTTGCCCATCCTATAGGATCATATTTCTGTGCATTGGCATAAGCCAGATCTTCGACAGCTAAAAACTCTTTTGAATTCAGTACTTCAAGTTTTCTGGGTAGTACACCTATACTGAAATCCGCATCATAGGTTACTGAACCACCGCTGGCAGTTCCGCGCTTGGTTGTAACCATAATTACACCGTTGGCACCACGCGCACCATAAATAGCCGTAGAAGAAGCATCCTTCAAGACTTCTATTGAAGCAATATCATTAGGATTGAGATAGTCAATCGGGGTACTGCCATTACGCAGATCAACCGGGTTCAATATGACACCATCAATTACATACAGGGGATTATTGGAAACACTCAGTGAACTTACCCCACGAATACGGATATTAGCCCTGCCACCTGGTCTGCCCGAATTTGAAGAGACATTCACCCCGGAAACCCGGCCGGATAAACTCTGGTTCAGGGAAGATGCAGGACGCTCCTGCAACACATCAGCTTTAACTGTACCCACAGCCCCGGTTAAATCTGATTTCTTCGCTGTTCCATACCCCACTACAACTACTTCATCCAGATTCTGAAGTTGCGGGCTGAGTTTAATCAGCATATTTCCGGAATTAACTTTTACCTCCTGAGTGATGTAACCTACATAAGAAACAATCAAAATTGCCTCATCATCCAGACCCTTAATACTAAAATTCCCATCATTGTCCGTAGTAGCAGTTTTTCCCGTGTTTTTTATCTTAATACTCGCTCCAGGTATGCCAATCCCCTTTTCATCCAAAACTTTCCCCCTTACATCGATAGATGAAAGCAGTGTATAATTATGGATTTCTCTGAGGTTTTTTGCACTTAGCTGCGTTGCTGCAGTCAGACATAGAATTGCACAAAGGCAGATGATTTTTTGGCGCAAAGCCGGGCCAATAGGCTTCAAGATGAAAAACCTGGTCATATTCATAGGATTAATTTGGTTAGGTTAGCAGACATCATATTTCCAACTAATACCTCCTTATTATGAGACAGTTACGAACCGAATAATAAAGAAAGAATAGATTGTAAATAAAAAGATACAATGCTGTTTCCATAAAGTTATAGGAATGCTCAGGACCATTATTAGCTTATATTTGCTAATTATTAAGCCATTTTGTCGGACAAGTAAACTGATAATTACTCTGGCTTATATAAATGCAAAGAGCCATGCAATAATGCATAGCTCTTTTTATAAAAGATTATATCTTTGTTCAGGTATCTGATTACAGACTTATGTTGTTTTAAATATACCTGTTGATCAGATTTTCCAGGTATTCCTGTTTCCCGCTCCGCACTTCAGGTTCACCATTTTGAACTGCATAATTCCTCAGATCCTCTAAACTTAATTTACCCTGTTCAAACTCAGCGCCTTTTCCACTATCAAATGAAGCATATCTGTCCGCTCTTATCTTTTTATAGTCCGATTGCTGAAGAATAGCATCAGCTGTGATTAAGGCCCTTGCAAAGAGATCCATTCCCCCCACATGAGCATAAAACAAATCAGCAGGATCAGTTGAATTCCGGCGGATCTTGGCATCAAAATTTACACCTCCCCCTTGCAGTCCTCCACTTTCTAAAATAATCAGCATAGCTTCAGTCAGTTCATTGATATCATTAGGAAACTGATCAGTATCCCATCCATTCTGCTCATCACCCCGGTTGGCATCAATAGAGCCCAGCAGTCCGCTGTCAGCTGCTACCTGTAATTCATGCTGAAAAGTATGTCCGGCTAAAGTGGCGTGATTCACCTCTATATTGAGTTTAAAATCAGCCAGCAGATCATACTCCTGTAAAAAGCTTTTTACTGTCGCCGCATCATAATCATACTGATGCTTAGAAGGTTCACATGGTTTCGGCTCAATAAAAAATGTTCCTTTAAAACCTTGTTTTCTTGCATAATCCTTAGCCAGATGAAGAAACCGGGCTAAATGTTCCTGCTCACGTTTCATATTTGTATTCAGCAAACTCATATAGCCCTCTCTGCCTCCCCAGAAAACATAATTCTCTCCACCAAGAGCAATAGTTGCATCTAAAGCAGCCTTTACCTGGGCAGCACCATGAGTCAGCACATGAAAATCAGGATTGGTTGATGCCCCGTTCATATAGCGTTGATGACTAAACAAATTGGCCGTTCCCCAAAGTAATTTTACTCCGCTATCGGCCTGTTTTTCCTTTGCATAGTCAACCATTGCCTGCAGTCTGCGTTCATTCTCGGCAATATCATTACCATAATCAACTATATCTACATCATGAAAACAATAATATGGCAATTGCATTTTGGTGATAAATTCAAAAGCAGCATCCATTTTATCCTTAGCTCTTGCTATCACATCTTTCTTTTCATCCCATGGAAAAACGTGGGTAGCTCCCCCAAAGGGATCGCTGCCATTACCATTAAAGGAATGCCAGTAGGCGCAGGCAAACTTAAAATGCGCGTTCATGCTTTTGCCTGCAACTATCCTGTTTGCATCATACCATCTGAAAGCCAGAGGATTGTCACTCTGCAAACCTTCAAACTGTATGGCTTCAATTCCTTTAAAAAATTCTCTTGCTCCTATAATTACTTTGGTCATACGGGTCAATTTTTTTTGTTTAGTGCTTTATTTAATTGATCTTTCCATTCAGCATACAGAGAATTATATGCTGTTGTATTTTTGGGTTTCAGTTGTCTGACCGGCTCATGCCGGATGAATGCTTCTTCTGCATTTGCAAAAATACCGGCTCCAATTCCCGCACCAAATGCAGCTCCGGTACTGCCATCACTCTCATACAATTCGACAGGAATTCCGGTCACATCTACAAATGTCTGCGCGAATACCTCACTGAGAAACAGATTAGCCATTCCTGCCCGGATTACCTGAGGCTGCATTCCATTTTCCCTCATAATATCCAGGCCATAACGAAATGCGAAAGCTATAGCTTCCTGTACAGCTCTGAAAATTTCCGGCAGCCCATGCAGATTAAGATCAATCCCCAGTAATTGTGCTCCTGTATATTTATTGTTCAGCATCCTTTCTGCACCATTACCAAAAGGCAGTACAGTTAAACCTCTGCTGCCAATAGGTGCAGTTGCCGCCAGCTCATTCACTGCTTCATAAGTAAGATGAGGTGCAAAATTATGTTTTGCCCATCTGAGCATACTTCCCGTTCCGTTAACGCATAACAATACACCAGTATGTTTTTTCGTTTTGGAATAAGTAACATGAGCAAAAGTATTCACCCTTGATTGCGGGTCATAAGTCAGCTGATCGCTAACTCCATAAATCACCCCCGATGTTCCTGCAGTTGCAGCTACCTCACCAGGTCTGATGACGTTTAAAGACAACGCATTATTAGGCTGATCACCCGATTTATACGCAACAGGAATTCCTTCCTGTAATCCCAGTTGCAGCGCAATATCAGCTTTGAGCAGCCCATGTACAGAGAAAAGCGGTCTGATTTCAGGAATTAAATTTTGATCAAAGCCATAATATTCCATGACCTCTTTTGATAATTCATCCTTGCGAAAATCCCAGAACACGCCTTCAGACAATGCAGCAATACTAGTAGTGACCGTTCCGGTAAGTTTCATGGCCATGAAATCTCCGGGAAGCATGACCTGAGCTATCTTTTTATACAATTCAGGCTCATTTTGCTTTATCCAGGCCAGTTTCGAAGCGGTAAAATTTCCAGGAGAATTTAACAGGTTATGCAAACATTTCTCCTGGCCTATAGCTGCAAAAGCATCATTACCTAATTCAACAGCCCTGCTGTCACACCAGATGATACTATCGCGTAATACCTTCTGATTTTTATCTGTAATAACCAGTCCATGCATCTGGTAAGCAATGCCGATAGCCCCGATAGCCTTTGGATTAAAAATCCCTGTAGCATTTACCTTAAAGATCGCATGGACGGCATTTTGCCACCATTCTTCCGGTGACTGCTCTGCCCAGCCTGGTTTAACAGATTTTATTTCCATCTCCTGGTCAGGATATTGTGCCGCAGCAACCCGTTTTCTGGTTTCTGCATCAATAACCGAAACTTTTACAGAGGATGTACCTATATCAATACCTAATAAATACATATCCGCTAAGCCCAGGCTTTATCGCCTTTTTTGTAAGCAACTGATCCTTCATAACGGCCTGGCACAGCGATATAACGCATAGCTTTTGTACAACCCGCTTCTGAGCTGAAATAACCCAGCAGCGTCAGTTGCTTCATCATCGTAAAATAATGTGCCGGCTGGTTCTCTTTCTGCGCCTGATGCGCTTTAGCCTGCTGATCAAGGGCTGTCAGTAAGGCCAGTTTTTGCTGCTGGTCAGCTTTCATAAACTCAGTATCGTACATCTTTTTACAGGCTGTATTCAATTTTTCAATTCCTTCCATGAAAATTTTCTGATCAGTTGCTTCATAACAATCATTAACCATAACTGCCATAAAGGAACCAACTTTAGCAGCTTTGGCGCCCGGACTTTTCGTAGCGGGCAAAATGGTATCCGCAACTTCATCCAGAAAATCCAGATCCTGCTGGCTAAAAGTAACCGGATTAGTCAGTTTACCCTTTTCAGGACTGCAGCCTGCCAGGAAAGCGTTCCCTCCGATTATTACCCCCCCGGTAAGCATAGCAATCATTTTTAAAAGTTCTCTTCTTTCCATAGCTCAGATATTATTTTTCTTTAATTCATTTACCGCATAATCTGCTGCTCTGGCAGTTAAGGCCATATAAGTCAGCGAAGGATTTTGACAGGCCGATGAAGTCATACACGCACCATCTGTGACAAATACATTCATACAGTCCCATACCTGGTTCCATTTATTCAAAACCGAAGTTTTCGGATCGCGGCCCATTCTGGCCGTCCCCATCTCATGGATACCATGCCCTAATGCATGACCATTATCCCAGGTATTTATATTTTTAACTCCCGCTATTTCAAACATTGCTCTCATTTCTTCCTGCATATCTTTACGCATTTTCAATTCATTCTCTTTCAATTCTGCATCCATAGCCAAAACCGGCAGTCCCCATTTATCTTTCTTATTCTTGTCCAGAGATACTTTATTTTCATGATAAGGAAGTATTTCGCCAAATCCTGTTGCCCCAACTGTCCACTTACCCGGTTCCGTTAAAGCATCCTTAAAATCACCACCGATATTTAATTCAGCGATCTCTCTTCCCCATCCCTCCCTGCTTGCTCCGCCCTGATAACCAAAACCACGCAGATAATCTCTTTTATCACTACCCAGATTCACAAACCTGGGTATATAAAATCCATTAGCTCTTCTGCCAAAAACATACTGATCTTCAAAGCCCTCAACAGTTCCCGAAGCACCTACATTATAATGATGATCCATTACATTATGACCTAATTCACCACTACTGCTTCCCAAACCACCCGGCCAGATATCAGTAGCAGAATTAAACAGAATCCATGCAGTATTTAACGTAGACGCACATAAAAAGACTATCCTGCTTTTAAACTCGTGAGTCTGATTAGTCTCTGTATCCAGGATTTCAACACCTTTTGCCTTTTTGGTATTCTTATCATATAAAACCTGTTTTACTAAAGAATAAGGCCGTACGGTAAGATTTCCTGTCTTCATTGCTGCCGGTAAAGTAGAAGACTGCGTACTAAAATACCCGCCAAACGGACATCCTTCCCAGCACCTGTTTCTGAACTGGCATTTGGTTCTGCCAGGGATCTCAGCAGTCAGGTTTGCCACTCTTCCGATAATCAGATGTCTTTTTTCATGGTATTGCTTTTTTATTCTTGCCGCTATATCCTTTTCTACACAATTCAGTTCCATGGGTGGCAAAAAATGCCCATCAGGTAAATGAGCCAGGCTTTCTGCAGACCCGCTGATTCCGGCAAACTTTTCTACGTGATCATACCATGGTGCCAGATCAGGGTAACCAATTGGCCAGGGAGTAGCTATACCGTCTTTTTCATTTGCTTCAAAATCCAGCTGACTCCAGCGATAAGATTGTCTTCCCCATAAAACAGAACGCCCTCCCATACGATAACTGCGCCACCAGGTAAAAGGCTTTACCTCAGTATACGGACAATCTTCTTCATTTGCCCAGCCATCCATAACAGCTTCTGAGGCGGCCCAGCCACGATGAATAACAGGATATTTTTTCTTCTGCTCTGCTGTTGTACGTCCGCGATGTTCAAATTCCCAGGGGTTTTTCCGGGCTGTTTTATAATCTTTGATATGCTCATAAGGGCCACCACGTTCTAATAGCAGAACCTTTAACCCTTTTTCACAAAGTTCCTTTGCTGCCCAGCCTCCGCTGATACCAGAACCAACTACAATTGCATCATATGTGTTACCGTCCATCATCAGTTTTTATTGAAAATTGATCTATAAAATATATTTGGTTTTTATTCAGCTAAAAATTATTATAACCCCGGCCGAAATCATTAATTTAAATCTACAGAAATAGAGAAACCCCGTTCAACCGTTATTTATTGAAAAAAATATGCTATCTGATCAACAATCAGATTCAGCAGAGATATTTCATGTCCAGATAGCAGTTGAAAAAAATATAAAACCAATTCATGAAAACACTGATTCAGAAAATTCACGTGGAGGAACATTACTCTTTCGCTTGCCGGACCTACAAAACGCCAGATTTTGAAACTGCCTGGCATAAGCATCCCGAATGCGAATTAATTCTGATTACTGAGGGAAATGGCACTGCATTGATTGGCGATTATATTGGAGAATATAAACAGGGAGATATCTTTCTGCTCAGCACCAATGTACCGCACTGGTTTAGAAAATCACAGAAAGAAATGACAGGAAGTGCCATTGTCATTCATTTTATGAAAGATTTCTGGGGCGAAGGATTTTTATCCTTACCAGAGATGAAAAATGTGGCCAGATTAGTAGAAAATAAAAATACCGGTATTCAGTTGCAAGGTAACTTATCAATTGATCTGGAATCATTAATCAGACAACTGGAGCATGCACAGGGGCTTGAACGGATTCAGTTATTATTAAACTGTTTACAGACGATTAGTTTGTCCGCAGAACAAAAAGTCATTACAACAGCCTTTGATACCATTACAAGTGGCGAAGAAAATCCGGTTATTGAAACTATCATTGACTACTCTTTTAAGCACTTTCTTAATCCCATCTCCTTAAAAGAAATAGCAGGTATAACCAGTATGTCTATCCCGGCCTTCTGCCGTTTTTTTAAACGGAACATTAAGAAAAGCTATTTTGATTTTATCAAAGAGATCAGAATCGGCCATGCCTGTAAACTTTTAAGAGAAACCAACCGGCCTGTTCTGGACATCTGTTATGACAGTGGCTACAATAGCTGGGCGCATTTTAGTAAACAATTCAAAATGGTGACTAAAATACCCCCATCTAAATATAGGAAACAGCATATCAAATGAATTGGGTCAGGCTCCTTTTTTCAGGAAACTGCAAAACAGGAAATTCTGTGTTGTATTAAATGGTGTAGTATGATCTTCGGTAATACAGCGGATTTTTTCAAAGCCCTTATCTAATTGTCCCTGCAAAGCCTCTTCAGAATAACGTTTAATTTTAAGGCCACTGCATTTTTCAGGTCCGTTTTCAGAAAAAGTACCAATAGTCATATATCCGGTAACTGATTTTTGGGCAATGTCCAGATATTTACCGATTTGGTTTTCTGTAGTCAGAAAGTGGAAAGTCGCTCTGTCATGCCAGATATCAAAATTCCGGGCAGGTTTAAATTCAGTAATGTCCGAAACAACCCACTTCACAGTCCGGGCTTTATCGCCCAATCTGTCTTTGGCTTTTTCCAATGCTTTTTCAGAAATATCCAGTACTGTAATATCCTGGTATCCCTGTTCCAGTAAAAAATCAACCAGTTTGCTGTCACCACCACCAATATCAATAACACTGGCAGTTTTAGGAAGGTTAAAATTATTAATAAAGTCAAGGGAAGTTTGCGGAATATCCTGAGTCCAGCTTACCTGATCAGGCTGTTTTGAATTATAGACGTTTTCCCAGTGTGATTTTTTCTCAGTCATTTATCTCTGTTATAAGTATATCCGATATAAATTTAAACGTTTTATTTCCCTTTTTCCTATCTGCCCTTTTACAGCATCTCAAAAAAGCATCATATTTTACATTATTCCTATAAATACGAGTTCAAAACTGCTGTCCGTTAACTAAAAGATCCCCCGGGGATCTGATCAATCTTCCGGGGGATCTCAAAAATTAAGCGATCACTGTTACCTTACCCAGATACTGGGTATGAGAGACCAGTTTACGATCTGCTGAACCAAAGAAAAGCCATCCATGAACTTCACCGAGAAACATGCCCGGTAAATCAAGCTCAAGCTCCAATTTACTTCTTAATGGGCGGGTCGGATAAACAGACATCTTTTTCTCCGGATGATAAAATACAGCATAAGCAATATCTGTATCTTTGGTATGCGGATAATTAAACCTGGCCGGATTCTTCCAGCTCAGTTTGATTTTTGCCTGTGGTAATACACTTAAGACCGGATCAGTACCACCATCTATTTCACCGGCATATCCGGGTTCACTGAGTTTGACACTGGCAAAATCCACCTTGTAATCCGGATAAACACCACTGATAGCATGAAGAAGATTATATTTCATCGCTTCATTGCCGGGAGTTGTCCCTACCTGCGAATCCTGATACCCGATTGGGATGATCTGCTGAAATCTGCGTAAGAACTGTCCGATCAGTGCGAACCTGGAACGGTAATCCAGCTGTAAAACTGTCGCCGGTTTGGAGGAAGCTTTTGGTCTGCTCTTGCCCACATATCTATTTTTCCATTTAGAGATAACCAATGATCCCATTTTTCCTGTAAAAGTGCCTATAAGGCCTTGCTTTAAAATTGCCATAAATTGAATTATTGAAATGTTAAAAAATCTGTTAATTCAAGTCGTTGCATGCCGGCAAGCTTTTGGACTCGTTGAACGAATGTAGGCTACAAAATGCGAACAAACTAATAATCAACCCCGGATGTCCGGCATTGTCCGCAATTGTCCGGGATTGTCCGGAATTAGGAAAGGATACAGGATTTACTGGCCGGATTTCGCACCGGATGACTGCAGATAGCTATTTTTTATTCAGCTTATTAATCATAATGGTTTCCAGCAGTTCCTTTTTTGAAAAGTGCATCGAACCTCCGATATAAACAGCCTTGATAAGCCCATCAGTATGCCACCGTCTGATTGTCCTTTCGGTTACCTTAAGCATACTGGCTGTTTCAACTAAAGTTAAATAGATAGCTTCTTCAAGGGCACCACCGTGCCCGAGCAGCTGTACGACCTGGTTGATCAGACTAATCAGCAGGTCAATTTTTTTGTTTATCTCTTCCAGCATAAAAGGTTATTAATGCCTGAGAATAACCGGTTACCATAAGATCAAACCGGGTCTCCCTTCAACAACAATATATGTAATTTATTTATTAATATGAAATATAAATTTTTCAAAAATCAATAAATCTATAATCACAGATAATTTGTTACGCATTTATCCTGTTACGCTATCATCATTTGCCTCATCCTTTGGCTCCCAAAGTTCAATAGCATTACCTTCCGGATCGAGTATATGGACAAATTTTCCATAGTCATACTCCACAATTTCATCAATGATTGTCACGTTGTCCTTTTTGAGTTCTTCTACCAGTAAAACGATATTTTCTACCCGGTAATTAATCATAAAAGGCTTGTCTGACGGATTGAAATATTTGGTATCCTTTGGAAAGGTACACCAGGCTGTAGCTCCTTTTTTCGATGGATCACCGGCCTCCCGCCATTCAAATGTTGCTCCATATTCACTGGTAGCCAATCCAAGGTTTTTGGCATACCATTCGTTCATACTTTGCGGATTATCGCATTTAAAAAATACACCGCCAAGACCTGTTACTTTTTTCATATTTAAACGTGTTTCACAGTAATTTCCATCTATTTCCGGACATTACCAAATCTGTTTTCCAAATCATTTTAAATATGCTTCAGCATGTTCACAGGCCAGCACATGATCAGCTGATTAAAGGCCACCTGAAATTTTTGCAGCAATAGAAAACCGTCCGGTACAGGACAATTTGTAACGTGCCGGTGTTGGTATAGGGTTGGTATACCCCAGGGGTATACCAACCCTATACCAACACCGGCCACAAACACCTCATAAACTTCCGCACAATGTCACGTCCTATATTAGCTATACAGATTTGAAATTAATTGTAATTTGGTTATACATACCAGTTTTTTCAGGAAATGACACAGGTCATGCACCGCAATTGCAATTATTTCCGTTAAAAATCAACCGTATCAGGCTCCTTTTCTGATTTGCAGCATACCTTTTCCAAAATGTTTTTTCATCATCCGGTTCAGATGACTGCTGTCTGTAAAGCCAAGTTCCCAGGCAATTTCCTTGATGGAAGAAGTGGTATAAACCACACGGGATTCTGCAATACGCAGTTTCGATTTCAGCACATAATCCTGAAAACTTTCTCCGGCATTTCTCCTGAAGTATTCACTAAAATAAGTTGCTGAAATACCAAAATTTGCCGAAAGATATTCTATACTGATCATATCCTTATTAATCATATGGAAATTAATAAAATACAAAAGGTCTGCAAATTTGGAATCAGCAATTACTTTTCCTTTTAAAATCCCTTTCTGCGCATTGCGCGAAAGAATTGCCAGTATAGATACCAGGTTAGTTCTGATAATAAACGCAGAACAAATATCCCTGCGTTCATACTCATAAAGCACTGCCTCCAGTAATCTTTTCACCTGTTCCCTGTCTCCGGTATCCTGAATAAGTGCACCAGGATGATGTATATGATTAGCCAGAATAAAATTCAGACGGCTAAACCACGAACTATAGTCAACCTGATCATTTGATAAAGGAATAAAATAATTGCTGGTAAACCTCACAAATAGAAAACGGGTAGATTCTTCAATAATATACTGATAACATTTTGCAGCAGGAAGTAAATGAATATCGTTTTCCTGAAACGGCAATTTGATACTGTTTACGCTTTGCATACCTTTTCCTTCGAGCACGTATACCAGCTCAAAAAAGTTATTGGTTTTGCTTCTCTCCTGCCATTCTGCATAGCTGACAACCTCTATAGCAAAACTATCATGTAAAAAATCCATAATCCAAAATTAACTATTCTGTGGTGCATTAAATCACAATCCAAGGATATTACTGTTTTTTCACCGCTGTTTACCATTTACAGTGATACCTGTAAACCTACTTTTGCTTAACAAAAACAACTCAGATAATTAAAAGATGAACTATCAGGAAATATCAAAAGAGACTATAGGCTATTTATACAAATCGCATCAGAGCATCAGGAAATCAGCAGCAGATTTAATGCTGATTAAACTGGCAGAACTCTACGTATCCCAGCTAAACGGCTGTGCTTACTGCTGCAGTTTCCATTCAGCCGAGTTACGTGAAGCAGGAATGGATCAAAGCATTATTGATCAATTACCAGGCTGGAAACACAGTGATGCATTTGATCACAGACAAAAATCTGTACTGCAATGGACAGAATCAATCACCAGAATGCATGGCGATTTTAAGGAATTAAGAAGCCGGATGGAAGCCAGTTTCAGCGAGAAAGAGCTGGTAGATCTTACAGCCTCCATCTCCTTAATGAATACCCTGAACCGTCTTCGGATTACACTAAGTGATACACCTGAAAAAAATTAAATTAAGATGAAAACAGTACAACTAACTAAATTCGGCATCGATAACTTCACCATAAACGAAGTAGAAATTCCAACCCCGTCTGCAAACCAGGTACTGGTCAGAATCAAGGCGGTCTCCCTAAATTATCTCGACGTAATTTTAGCACAGGGAAGTTTTGATCCCTATCTCTCTTTTCCCTATACGCCAGCCTCTGATGGCAGCGGTATTGTAGAACAGGTAGGCTCAAATGTAACCAGATGGAAAGCAGGTGACCGGGTTGCCATACAATACGTACAGAAATGGACAAAGGGAAAGATTGATCAGGAAAGTAATTCAGTCCGTGTAGCCTGGCAAACTCCTGGAGTCCTGTCCCAATATGTCTGTATCCCTGATTACGGCCTGGTAAAAGCCCCTGATAACCTCAGTTTTGAAGAAACGGCAACCCTGCCCATAGCAGCCTTAACAGCATGGCATGGGCTGATTAACCAGGCCAATCTGCAACTTGGCCAAACAGTACTTACCCAGGGTACCGGAGGTGTCTCCCTGTTTGCCCTGCAAATAGCAAAAGCCGCGGGTGCAAGAGTCATTGCAACCACAAGCAGTAATGAAAAGGCCGAAAAACTCAGAAAAGCCGGAGCCGATGAAGTCATCGATTATACCCAGCATCCTGAGTGGCACAAACAGGTACTTTCACTAACCAATGGCCAGGGCGCTGATATTACGCTGGATATTGCCGGAACAAAAACCATAGAACAATCACTGCTGTCAGTTAAAGAAAATGGTTTTGTAGGTACCGCCGGTTTTATTTCCGGGGCTGCTCTGCCACTGGATATCCACCGGCATAAAATAAATCTGTCTTTTCTGCGCATACAGGGACTCGCTGTAGGCAGTGCTGAAAGCTTTACTGCACTAAACCGGGCGATTGAGATTGCAGATATACATCCGGTAATTGATTCAGTATTTACACTGGATACTGTTCATGACGCTTATCGAAGACTTCAGGAAGGGCAACACTTCGGAAAGATTGTTATTACAGTCTGATCCCGGTTTTTTCACCAGATATACACCAATGCCGTGCAAAGTCTTCATTTAATTGGATGGATTTTGCACGGCATTCACCGGAACTTTTTTACAGAAGCGCTATGGATTGAGCAAAACGCGGGGATTGCATATAATGCAGTGCTTCATTCATTAAGGCCTTGCCAAAAAACATTTGCCCATTATAGTCTGCCAGACTTAATGCTCCGCTGCCCAGCTGGATTTTCAACTCCTTTAAACTGATATTATTCATCTCAGGATTGTGTTTTATACCGCCGGTCTTTGAACCGTCTGCCAGTTTAAACATCAGCATAGCATATACCAGCCGGCATACAAGACGCATGACAAAGAATCTCGCCCGGTGATAACTATGAAGATCCCTGCCAAAGTAGGTTTCCAGAAACAACTCTTCCTGTTCCTGTGTAGTGATATAAAAATTGGCTGTTATAGCCAGATCCACATAACGGTCATTTTTAAAAGCTGCATCCCAGTCAATGATCCATATCTTTTTACCATCAAAAACCATATTATTGGGATTGAGATCATTATGACTTGATACCTTATCAGTATCAAACCATGGATATTGCTGTCTGATAGTTTCATAATGAGCAAAACATTCATCAAAAACAGGTCCCGTCAGCATGCCGGACATTTTGAACTGCCCTATAAGTCCGTCAACGGTATCCTGTAAACTATTTTCATGAGGAAAATATGGCAGTTCATGTATCCTTCTGATAGTTTTGGCCAGTTCAGACAGTAATTTATCAGGATGATCAAAAACAAGCGGCACAGGCGGAATAAAACCGGTGATAGTGACACCCGCTGCCTTATCCAGATGATAAACCGCAGGTGCAATGCCTGCTGCAGCTGCAATTTCCATACAGCTAAGCTGATCATCCTGAATGACTGGCACAGGATTGTCCAGTTTCAGTACATAATACTGATCGTTAACTTTTATTCTATATACTGCAGAGGCAGAAAGGCCACCCGTTAGTAAAATGATTTCTTCTACTGCAGTGGTATCAAAGGTTTTAAACAATGCCTTTTCAACTGCTGCCAGTTTTGCAGCAGGTATCAAATTTTCAGGGATTTGCATAGGGATCAGGTAATATTACCACCAAGCCTGGCCAGCATATCATTTAACAACTGGATATCTTTTGGTTTTTCTGCCGGAATTATTTCCTGGGACAATAAGCTGGCCGTCTTCCCAGCGTCTTCAAATAATTGCCTGCCCTGCGCTGTAAGAACAACATAACTCACTCTTGCATCACGCTCATTTGCTTCTCTTGTCACCAGACCTATTTTTTCCATTGGCAATAACATTCTGGTTATTCCCGATGCAGTAATCCCTATTTTATCGGCCAGGTCTACCCTTCTCATTTTTTCACCAGCAGCTTGCTGTAACAGATAGAGGATCATAAAATCATTAAAACCAATACCATGGATATTTAAACGATCGAACCGTCTGGCTATAACAGCCTGCACTTTTGCCAGGTTCATTAATGTTTTAAGAAAAGGATTTATTGTTGACATATACTTGACTACTCAATGATTATGCAATTATAATAATATTTTATTAATTTGCACTGTTTAATCAGGAATTTCCTGAAAATGATATTATGCGCTATACAAAATACTATGCAGAACTATATATTTGAGATTCAGTTAAAAGTGAGAGATTATGAATGTGATATACAAGGAATTGTAAACAATGCCGTTTATCAAAACTATCTGGAACATGCCAGGCATGAGTATCTGCATTCCAAAAACATTTCCTTTAAACAACTGACAGCTGATGGAATTGTGTTAATGGTATCCCGGATAGAGATGGATTTTAAAAGATCACTGACATCAGGAGATACTTTCGCAGTAAAGCTAAGAATTGAACGCCAGGGAGCAAAACTGATATTTTTTGAGGATATTTTCAATGTATCAGATGGTGCTTTATATCTGAAAGCCAAAGTTGATGTCATTGCCAAAATTAATGATAAACTAAGCAGAGGAGAGATTTTTGATACGCTAAACCTATAAGTTATTCAGGATTATGAATGTCATTGTCAATGAAAAAGATATTAATCTGCTGATTGAAGCCGACCCGGTAATTGCCGGGATATACAGCCGGCTTCAATCGCCTCCTAACTGGTCCAGACCTGCAGGATTTGTTACCTTATCAAAAATAATACTGGAACAGCAAGTGAGCCTGTCTTCTGCCCATGCACATTTTCTTAAGCTAAACGCCTATATTAAAGAATTTACGCCAGTCAATATACTCAAACTGAGTGATGATGAGATGAGGAATTGCCAGATCAGCCGGCAAAAAGCAAAATATCTCCGCGAATTGTCTAATGCAATCCTGCATCAGGAAATAAATCTGGAAGAACTGCACAATCTGGATGAAACAGAAATCAGAAAACAATTAACAGCAATCAAGGGAATTGGTCACTGGACGGCCGATGTCTATCTGATGTTTTGTTTAGGGGCTAAAGATATTTTACCTCTTGGAGATATTGCTGTTGTCAATACCATCAAAGAGCTTACTGGTGCAGCAACAAAAGAAGAAATGCTTGTTCTGGCCGAAAAATGGAAACCGCTGCGATCTCTGGCTACCTATTTTTTATGGCATCATTATCTGATCAAACGTAAAAGAAACAGCAGCACACTGGGCTATACAGGTACGGTCTGAATCACGTGTAGATACAGGCTAAGTCATACACAAATCAAACTGTTTTTTTAATCTTCAAATAAGATATAACCTGTATGCCCGGCGTTAAGACCTGCCAGCAAGTCCCTGAGATGAGCAGGTAAATTGATATCCAGGATATCGTCATCGGTATTGGGCTCAAACTCTTCACTTACTGGTTTTTCTTTAAGATATTTAGCCTGATCATATAGTATGGGTACACTGCATTTTTCATAAAAAGGTCTTAATTCTGCTTCACAAAAACCGATACAGGCAATCGCCCTGCTGCTCAGATTATGAACGATATGGCCGATTAATTGCCTGGCATAACCTTTCATCTTTTCCATAGCAACTAAACCAACCAATTCCGGCAGCTCATAAACCGTATTATCCAGCTCAATTTTAAAGTCAAAATTGATACGTGTTACGCAGAGGATATTGAACTTATCATCCGATAGCAGATGAAATTCAGAATCACAAAATCTTTCATTGAATTCCGCTACTGTAAAGTTGATCCACTCTTCTACTGCCCAATGTTTCAGAATCATTTTAATTTCTGATACTGACAACATCACCGGAGTTTTAATCTGATAATTTACCATGAATTTTTAAAGTGCAAAATTTAAAGATACAATCAGCTGATCACCAATTCTTATAATTTCTTCAATTAATAAATCAAGATCTGCCTGCAAAGTTCTCTGATTGACTATACATACACGGATTGCATAAATACCATTTAAAATTGTCGATGAAGGTGAAGCTATTCCCTGCTCCTGCAATTGTATAATGATTTCTTTATTCAACTCCTCTAAATCATTCACAGAAAGACCCTGATGTACATATCTGAAACAAACAATATTCAGATTGACCGGACAGAGCAGTTCCAGATTATCCGCTTGCTGAACCAGCTTTTCCAGATAAAATGCCTGCAAAATATTCTTATTGATTACCTCAGCATATTTCTCCAGCCCATGTTCTTTCAGAGACATCCAGACTTTTAGTGCTTTAAAACTCCTGGATAACTCCATTCCGTAATTATTAACCGGATCCGGACCACCGGCCAGTCCTCTTTCCTGCTGCAACAAATACTCAGGGGTAACTGCAAATGAAGATCTGTGTGCATGATTATCTTTGATTAGCACACAGGCTATTTCATAAGGCATATACATCCATTTATGCAGATCGAAGGCTACACTATCTGCCTTTTCAATCGCTTTTAACCTGGCTGAATAAGCAGGGACTAATTTTGCCAGCGCACCAAAAGCGCCATCAATATGAAACCATAAATTATATTTCAGGCATACCGCTGCCAGCTCATCCAGCGGATCAATTGCTCCTGTATTTACCGTCCCGGCGTTTCCTACCACACAAAACGGATAAAATCCTTCAGCCAGATCAGCTTCTATAGCTTTAACCAGTTCATTGATATTTATCTGATAATCGCTGTTTGTCTTGATTTTCCTGACCGCATCGGTTCCCAATCCCAAAACCTCAGCGGCTTTCTGTATACAGCTATGTGTCTCTGCAGAGCAATATAAAACCAGCTGACCTGGTACAGCTTTTACGCCTGTTTTACGGATATTCAGTTTTAACTGACTGTTGCGGGCTACATTTAAAGCCGTAATATTGGCCATAGATGCGCCGCTTAATAATATTCCTGTAGCCGACTCCGGATAATTCATTATTTGTTTACACCAGTTTACAACCTGCTGGTCAACATACATAGGTGCATGCTCACCGATAGTTACATTAGGATTCATCGCAGCAGAGAGCATTTCTGCCAATACGCCAAATGGGGTCCCGGTTCCCTGTACCCAGGCAAAAAAACGGGGATGAATATTCCCTTTGGTATAAGGAAATATATTGGTTTTGAATTCGTGATAAACCTCCTCAATAGTGGAAGGTTTTTGTGGTACAGGCGATTGAAAACTGTCTTTTACAGCTGCAGGGATTTCCTGCCAGACCGGTTTGGTTCTGATGCCTTCCAGGTAATCCATGATATCATCAATCATTTCATGCCCCATACTTCTCATTGAAGACCAGTCTTTGGGGTCCAGTGTACTATTCAGATTAACAGATTCTTCCATAATTCAGATTGATAGACAGGTAAATATTAAACCGCTGCAAAACTGCCTGATAAAACAGCCGTGTAAAACCCGATTCTTGCTGATATTAATTACCTGTACTTAAAACACCGGCAATTAATCCATCTTTTTGCAGTCTGCTGAAAAGTGTCAGCACACCCGGGACCTGTGCAGGTTCTTTCAGGTAAGTTTCCAGGTCGAAATATCCAACTTCATCAATCTCATTACTGGCTGCTATTTCTTCTTTTAAATCATAAATAAAACATTCCTGCTCCATCTGAAGATTTTTTTGTTCGCCATAAGCCGGTGCGGTGATGTGACAATAATACTCCAGCAAATCCGGATTCATCTCCAGATT
This sequence comes from Pedobacter lusitanus, assembly GCF_040026395.1. Taxonomy (NCBI): domain Bacteria; kingdom Pseudomonadati; phylum Bacteroidota; class Sphingobacteriia; order Sphingobacteriales; family Sphingobacteriaceae; genus Pedobacter; species Pedobacter lusitanus. Next base: position 1,065 of record NZ_CP157278.1, on the reverse strand, counting down.
CAGTTCTTCCCTGATCTCTCTTTGAATAGCCTGATACGCAGTCTCCCCTGCATCAATTTTTCCTCCCGGTAAGTACCAGGCATTTTTATTTCCGCTAAAGGCCAGCAGTAATTTTCCTTCTTTGATCACCACCAGTCCTGCAGTATGCAGCTTTATAGTTTCAGTACTCATAAATATTAGATTTGTCTCTGTTTATAACAGTGTTCATAATCAATCAAGCATGCTAATCTACCAATTTCCGATTTTAAATTCCGAAAGATATCCTGTGCTATCTATCTGAAAAGACAATATTGCCTATTAAATTGACAATTATAAATAATACGTTTTAGCTACATTTGGTTTCAGACAAGCCAGATCTCATGATGATAAAACTTAAACTATTTACAATTACCTGCCTTTCTTTACTCCTTAACCTTCAAAACGCAAAAGCTCAATCTGCCAATGCAGGGTACAACATTATCCCGCAACCAACCGCCCTGAAACCTGTCGCAGGAAAATTCCTGCTGAGTAAAAATACCCGGATTATAAGTTCTGCGGGAACTGTCTTTGCTGCTGCTGTAACAGAATTAAGTCATATAGCTGGTGAAGCTGCTGCAGGGGGAAAAACTGCAGGAAAGATAGTCCTTAAAACCACAGACCGCCCTTTACCACCGGGCGGATATATGCTTTCTGTAACCACTCAGTCTGTAACGATTACCGCTAATACCACTGAGGGTGCATTTTCAGCTGTATCAACACTGAAACAGCTTATTGGCGCACCTTTATTTGCGAAACAACCTGTTAAAGAACTGCGTATTCCCTGTGTAGAAATAACCGATGCGCCGCGTTTTGGGTGGAGGGGGATGCATTTAGATGTATCACGTCATTTTTTCGACATCGCCTATCTGAAAAAGATGATAGACCGTATGGCGCTTTATAAGTTTAATAAATTTCACCTGCATCTGACTGACGATCAGGGTTGGCGTATAGAAATTAAAAAGTATCCTGAACTAACTGCTAAAGGTGCATGGCGCACACTTAACAAGCAGGATTCTACTTGCCTTGCATTAGCCAAAGACAACCCTG